>CAWGWI010000024.1:0-313592 GCA_963826275.1 Terriglobia bacterium
CGAACCCCCGATACAGCTTTTGACCGTATAACGGTTTAGCAAACCGCCGCCTTCAGCCACTCGGCCACCTCTCCGGCGGGTTATTTCAATAGTTTAGCACGCCTGCTCAGTTCATCGGGTGCACAGCTGGTGCACACTCAGCCAACGCGTCCAGGGTCGTCTCCATTTTCTTCATCGCCGCCAGAACTGCCGGGTCGAAGGCTTTAATGTAACGATCCTTGGTAACGTGCGATTTTGCATGCCGCAGGACGCGTTGAACCACTTTCTCATCCGCACCCAGCTCATACAAATTCGACGCAATGCCGCGCCGGAACCCATGCCAGCCATACCATTCCAGTCCGATCGCTTCCGCTACCGGTCGTATGACTCGCTGGGCCAGTTTGTCCAGATCCATAGGAACGCCGTTACCGTTGTGAAACATAACTCCGGATGCCGGGTTTCCCATCGAACTTCGATACGCATCGAGAAGCTCTGCGAGTTGACGAATGACAGGCACGGGCTTTTCGCTGGCCGACGTCTTAGGTTTGTCGATTGCAGCTTTCCAAATCGACCTTCTGACGTTGAGCGCATCCCCCGTGTAGTCAGACCACTCCAACCCTCGCAGTTCGCCCTCACGAAGTCCTGCGTAAGATGCCGTAGCCACTATCGCTTTCGGCAACAACGGCAGGTACTCCAGAATGCGACGAATCTGGGCTAAGTTATAGGCATAAGTTTCCCTTGGTTGCCGGGCATTGCTCGGAATACGAGCATCCTGGACTGGGTTCACTCCGTCGAATGCGCCTTCGTTCTTCGCGTGAGTAAAGACGCCACTTAGCACACCCTTAATGTGCTGGAGCGTTGTCTTGGTCAGTTCCCTGTCGGCAGCAATTGCTTTCAACATCTTGCTGGCGTCCACAGTCCTGAACTCACGTAGGCGAATATGTCCAACGCGTTCTTTGATGTGATTCTCCAGGATTCCCTTGTAGGTCGCTCTCGTGGATGCGCGCTTCTCATGGATGTATGGCACGTAGACCGTCTCGATGAATTCCTTCAGCGTCATGCTTGAGTTTGGTGAAAATTTCCCAGCATTGAGCCGCTGCATGAATTCAACAAACAGAGGCTTAATCTCAGACGCGCGCGGATAATCTTGCACGCTGCCGAGCATTTTTGCTCTCTGTCGGGATTGGATCGAACCGTCCATTCGTTGTACGCGCTCACGATACCGAACAAACCAGGCACCATGGTGTTTAAACAAATAGCCTTGTTGATATCGAACAGCTTGGGTCATTGAATCCTCCTTAATGACCTGCCGCTGCTCGTACTCACCTGCTGCCGATCCAGCCATTGACGAAGCGCGTGACTTCCCCAGGAAAAACGTACGTATCGTCCAAATCTCAGGTGAGGAATGGGATCGTTGGTTCGCCTGGGATTGCTTCGCGAACGTATCCAACTTTCGGGCACGTTCAGCCGTTTCGCCAGCTCGGTCGAGTCTATCACTTCAAACTGATCCAGATTTGTGTCGTCTTCCGGTGTTTTCGGTGGCGTTGGAATGTTCTGCACGGGGACCATCCTGTTCGATCGCATCGGTTACCCGAAAGAATCGTGAAAGAAAAGACAGGCTTGGCCCCAGCCGATGGCTGGGGCCAAGCTGACTGTGGCTAGACCGCCGGTTCTTCGACCGGGAACTCCGCTGAGTCGCCTTCGGGAGCGGGCTCCTCCTGCTTCGCCGTACGGTCGAGTTTCATGATTCGATTAGCGTGAATTTCGGCCAGACGGCGCGTGACGGCAGCGTTGTCCGCATCACTCCCGCGGTCGACTTTGTACTCGCGGTAGCGAAGCTCGCCTTCGATCTGCACGTGCGCTCCTTTCTCCAGCTTGCCGGCGAACTCGGCGAGCTTGCCCCAAGCCGTGCAGCGATGCCACTCAGTGCGGGACTCGTAAGCTCCGTTCGAGTTCTTCCAAGAGGATTTTGTGGCGAGCGAGAAGACGGCGACCGGGGTGCCGCTCTTGGTGGTCTTAAGTTGTGCGTCGTTGCCGACGAAGCCGATAAGGGAAACGCGATTCTGATACATGATTTGAATCTCCTTTTTCTGCCCTGCTCTCTTGCGGGGCACCCGGAGGCAGGTGGCACCTGCTCCCAAGGACAAGCTCTGCATTTTCCGGAGGACCCGGAAAAGACGCCTCGGCAGCGCTGGTCTTTTGGGGAGGAACCGGAAACGCGGAGGGCCGCGCAGCGGAAGCAGAAGAGCGCCGCGCCGCCAGGGCGCAGGAGGGGTAGACAGCCTGCCGTACCTGCAAGAGAGTTGGGCGAAAAAGGGTATGTCAGAACCGTTTCTACGCTTGTCGCAGCACGACGGATGAAAGAGCACCCAACGAAGGTCGCAAGACTCGTTCCTGGCCACGTCGAAGACGGGTACTGCGTTTCGAGAACGGCAGCCGATAAGCAAGGTAAATGCAGGCAAGCTATGCTGGGGGTCGAAGTCTGTGTTCATAGAGAATGGACCTGGTGGCGTACTTGTCAGCGTGATGCAAGCAAGCGTGGGCAGAAACGGCGACCCGATCGTAGCGATGCTCAGACTCGCAGTATGGGCAACAATGATCACCGTGCTCCTCCGCTATCGGCTTGGCTCGACCTCAGGAGAGCTGCTCCCGGTCTGAGGTTCAGGCTGATGACCGGCGGCATCGGTGAGACCGAGAGAGGCCATCGCACGCCTGACTGTGTGCTCCGCGTAGTAGCGAGGACTCGGTTTGCTGGGAGAAACGAGCTTCTGCGGGTCATTCGGGTCGTATCGGTCCACGCAGCGATACGCCGTGATGCGGAGAATGACCTGTTCCGGCTTCTCGCCCTGCTTCAGGTGACGAAGAGCATAGGACCAGTCGCGCTCCGACTGACTCTTACCGCCTTCAGCTTGAGAGCCATGTGAGGACTGGGACTGGGCTGGAATCCAGGACCGATCGGGTACGGAGTTTTCAAGCTTGAAGTCCGAGGTATGGTAGACAGACTCGGTGGGTGCCAGCTTTCGAATCGTGACCGAAAAGCTCTCTTCGTATTTCTTGTTGTTAAAACCCGGCAGACGAAAGACTCGGGTCGAGTCGGTAGCGGCGGGATCTCCGCCGAATCTTTGAGCAAGCGAACGTAGTAGAGACTCCGCATCCTCCCGCTCGATCTGGGAGACTTTCCAAATTATCTGAAATTTTTGAGGTGAAGTGTTCAGAACATAGTTGGGCGGCGGAACGCCTGTGTCATTCTGAATAGCGGCGAGCTTGCGTGGACCCTCCTGATCGAGATCAAGGTAGAGATGGCGGATCTCTTTGATATCCGCTTTCGTGCGGCCACGCGCCTGCTCATTGAACGTATTCAGGCTAAGGTAGATGTCAGAACCATTTGCATTCTTATACCGAAGCCAAGACTGGAAATTGTGGCTTCGAATCTTGTCAGCTGTGGCAATCCGCTGGATCGTCTCATTACTCTCGCGATTGCGGATGACGACGGCAAGCCATTCGGAAGGCTCGAAGTTCTCGTCGATATATTGCCGGGCGATGTTCTCGGAACTTGCAGCTCGTCCATTCGCAGCTGGTTCGAGTTTGTCCGAGGTGGAGCGAGGACTGTCACCGATAGGGGTCAAGGGCCCTGGCTCACTAAGACCATAAGGGCCGGCTGTCTCTTCTTCATCAATCAGACCACGTACGTACGCCAACAAATCCCGGTCAGGGTTGAGCCGTCGGAAATCAGACGTGCTAAGCAAGTTTTTTTCAATCTCCCCTGCTGATGTTCCGCGTTCGAGCGCACGCCCGACGAATCCCCGATCTTGGTCTTCACTGCGTAGCCTTGCGTTGGTGGCCATGCTCTGCTCGTGATCGCGATCTTCGTGGAGCTGCCTTTCGGCGGCCTCATGAACGTTCTCGTTCTTGACCGAATTCATTACGGCTCCTCACGGACAAACAGTGGAGTCAGATCGTATCGATCAGCCTCAGGCACATAGCCGCCCATCGTCGTGACTTCGGAGACGTAGCGGCATCCTGGGCGGCGTTCGATGTGAACCAGGAGATTCAAAGAGTCAGCGATATTGCTTTTAATGGCGCGGTAGGGGAGTTCGACACCGCTTTGAAGAACGCAGCTGGTGAAACGGCTGATGGCCTGCAGCGCTGAATTCGCATGGACAGTCGAGATCGTTCCCGAGTGCCCGGTATTCAGCAACTGCAGCAGATCGAAAGCTTCGGCTCCCCGGATTTCCCCCAGCAAAATCCGGTCGGGACGGTGACGGAGGCTCGCCTTCAGCAGATCGCGGATAGTAACCGCCGGCAAGCCATTCTGTTCGGGGCGCGCCTCGAATCGGATCTGGTTCGGCGAATGGATTTGGATTTCGGCCGTGTCTTCGATGGCAAGAACCCGTTGTTCAGCCGGGATGAGGTCGGCCAGCGCATTCAGCAGGGTCGTCTTGCCGGTTCCTGTACCCCCAGAAATCAGAATGTTCTGACGCTCAAGGACGGCGTCTCGCAGTTGAGAAGACAATCCCCGGGTCAAGGTACCCCGGGCGATCAGGTCCTCGATTCCAAACCGCGTGCTATTGAATTTCCGGATGGTGAGGATGACTCCATTCAAGCTGCACGGGGGCATGACCGCAGATACACGGCTGCCATCCGGCAGACGCGAATCCAGAATTGGTTTTTCCTCGGAGATGTCGTCGCCGAGGCGACGGGCAATGTTCTTTACCGCGACGGCGAGCGATTTCGGATTGAGGGTCACACCTTCTACCGACTCAAGATATCCGCGGCGCTCGATGAACACGCGCTCAGGGCCGTTCACCATGATCTCGCTGATGTCTGGATCGAGGATCAACTTCTCGATCGGGCGGAGAAAAGGCAGAATCAGCTCGAAGCCCGTCGCATTCATTACAGTTCTCCGTCGGCAAGTTGCCGGAAGTAGGACTTGTTCACGTCGTTGTAGTAGGGCTTGAGATACATGAATGTCGGTGGCAGCGGATTCAAGCCGTCATAGACGAGCGCGACTGACTGAGCGTTCTTGAGCTCGGTGAAGGTTTTGAAATCGAAGCGAAAATCATTGAGGGTGTTGTAACTCTTCGAGGTCGTGACGTTGGCCTTGTGAGCCAAGGCCTTTCCTGTCCACAGGCTGACGCGGGCATCATGCCCACTCTCGGAGATGTTGTAGTTCACTTTCCACTGGTCTTCCTTCCCGCAGAGTTCGCTGGCGACTTTGGCGGAAAATTCGTCTGAAAGGGCGAGAAAAATCTTGGTGCGAAAGGTTTGCAGCAAGGTCCTCCAGGTTTCTCCCGGCAGCGTCGACCGCAGTGAGCTGATGCTTTGGGTGGCGACGATCGGGATGCACTTGGGTTGGCGGGAGAGGGCGAAGAATTTCTCGTCACCGTTCGGGTCGCTTTCGCCGACGGTTGCGAAGTGCTGATACTCGTCGCAGATGAAAAAGACCTGCCGGAAATACTGTTGCGGATTTGCCTCGATCCTCGGAATCCGTCCAAGAACGGCGCGCTGGAAATCCAGCTTCATCATGACACCGATCGCTTTGGCCAAGCCCGGATTGAGCGACACCGGGAAATTCAACGCGCACACTTTTCCGGTTTCAATGAGCTCAGAAAACGGTGGGAGAGGTCTTCCGTAGCGGCCGTCGGCGTTCAGTTGTGGGTCGTAGCATTCCTTCGGCGGACAAAAGGTCCGCTTGACAATGGGGTTGTCATCGAACAACGAAAGGAAGACGGAGATTCCTTCAACAATTGAGGTTCGTAGCTTGTTTTCGATCCGTCTCCAGTCTTGATAAAACCATCGCTTCACTCCTTCGAGGATTTCCCGCTTCAGGGGGTCGGTGGACACGGCTTGAGATTCCGTCTGGCATTCGTATTCGATGTCCGCGGCGGCTAGAGTCTCTTCGAGATGAACCGACTCAGGCGCCTTGCAGGTTTCGGCTTGCTCGTTCCCCTGGAAGCCGAAACTCTCCAGCTCGGGATGGTCGAGGAAGTCGTGCGTTCGGATGACGAAGTAGCGTCTGACATTGAAGTGTCGGTCGGCTTCACGGATTCGCTTTTCCAGCAGCTCAGGGTTGATGGCGCACTCGTAGACGTCGAACAGGGTCACGTAGTCATAAGCAACCTTGTGAAGCTGGATGATGAATTTGACCAGGTTCGTGTAGGCCTGTTGCCAGAAAGGCTCTTTACCTTTTCCGAAGAGGTTGTTCAGCAGGGACGCGATGTTGTACGCAAGTGCGTAAGCGTCGAGTTCGTTGTACAGCGGGTTGTACCGATAGTCGGCATCGAGGTTGACTTCGACGTAGTCTTCCGCCCGGTGATACCGTTCGAGGATTGCTCGAACTTTATGGCAGAAGTCTCCCTTGACTTCCAAAACCAATCCGCCGATGCGTCGATCGGAGTCTGCGGCACAATAAGCAATCAGCTGCTCCGCATAGGGATACATACACCCGCTGGTCTTTCCGGTCCCGATGGCGCCAAAGACCGCAATTCCCGTGAACAGCCCCCGCTCGGGAACAGTCATCCAGTAAGGCTGACCGGACGGTTGCGGCCTTCGTGGGTCGTGAACTTCACCCAAAACCAGAAAGAGGTCTTTACGATCCGCCAAACGCGGGAAGGGCGGAAGCGGTAACGCTTTTGGCCGTGTTCGTGGACGCAGGGTGAATACGTACAATCCGGAGAAGACCAGCGAGTACACGATGTAGGGAGTTGAGAATAGAAAGAGCGTACAGCTCCAGTGAAATACCTCGAAGATGAGCGGTTGGCGAATCGCGATCAGTCGGAGCAAGGGATCATCAAAAGGAAAAGCCACCTTGCAATAGAGGACGAGGCCCGTTCCCCAGGCTAATACCAACGCGATGAAACCCCGCGAAGCTAAAGCACGCTGGATCACAACTCAACCTCCTGCCTGCCGCTCCTGTTTGTCGGAACTACATCGGTCGCCGAGTCACCCGGAGACTTCCCTTTTCTCGTTGCATTGGCTTTGCTCTCAGAAGACTCAGGATGCTGCGCCAGCCACTCCTTGAAGTCGGTGTCCCTGCGAAAGACCAATTCCAATGCCTGAGTGACGAGATGATCGATGTTCGGTGTGCCCAGGAACTCCGCATAACGCTCCATCGTCCGCGCCACGGGTTCTTCAAGGCGGATGTAGTACTTCTTGGTCGGAATCTTGGGATCGGGTGGTTTGAGCAGCGGCATCCGACGTCTCCTCGAAATCAGCAGACAACACCCCGTGGAAAACTCACGCATGAGTTTTCTGAAAAGACTCCTCGAGTGTTTTCACGAGCACTTCCCTTCCGACCAGCGCGGCAAAAATCGTGAGAGCGTCCTGCGAACGTTCTGTTTGTGGCCGGGAGCGACCCCGAGGGTGTTGGCGCGCAAAAAGCGCGTCCACAGGGGGTCGCTCCCGGCCACAGAGCGATTTTTGCCACGCTACGTTTTGGCCTGGTCGTCATGGTTAGTCCTTCTCCATCAACTTCTTGGCCGAGCCGTCGCGGAACGGCAGCGGAACGGGAGCGGAACGTCCTCTGGAACCTGCCGTTCCGCCTACCCCGGGGGAAAAGCTCTCAAACAGGTCATGTTTGCGAGGTAAAACATAGGTCGAAAAACTGATCTGCGGCGCTCCTGCAGCCCGCTTCAGGACCCCTGCAATCTCGGTTGCAGCCAGGTTTCCTGACATCCATTTCTGGTATGCGGCATCGAGGATTTCATGTCTCGGATGCTGTTTCGCCCATCGCAAAAGGTCCCGTCCGGCCCGGTCCACGGAGTTGTATTTCTTCTCTTCCCATAGCCGTCGCACCTCAAAATAAGCGCAGCGTGTTTTCGATATTGGCGGCATCGTCCAGATCGAACAGGCGATGGAAAAACCTACGGGCGCGCCGGAATTTCTCCGAGTTTGGACATGCGTAGACGAACCGGAATCCAGGCAGATGAAGAAGGAAAGGCTCGTATTTCCTGAGGTGGCTGACAAAACCACCCAGGTCTCGTTCCTCCAAATCGCAATAGGTAAAGCTCACAGTTGGGAGAGAAAGAGAAGAAGCTTCGGAGGAGAAAAACACCGGAAAACGGTCGACAAAATAGCGTGGCGTTTTCGTATTCGACCTGAGTCCCTTGTAGATTCTTCCTGGGAGAAGCGAGAGAGAAAGCCCTAACTCTTGGTGAAAATAGCTGACTTTGTCGGCCTCAGTTTCGAGGAATTCGCAGTCCAGATGACCCAGGACAAAGTCGAGAATCAGCAGGCGTGTATGGATCAGTTCCTTCGAAAGATGACGGCGGTTGCGAAGGTTATCCTTGCCAATTCGCCCATAGATCCGGCGCGAGTAGACATCGTAGATGTGGGTTTGCCGGGCATATTTCGTGGCTCTGGCGTGCTCTCTTTGAATGAGTTTTTGCGTAAAGCGAAAGCCTGGTCGTCCTTTGGACTGACCTGCAAAATCGGTGAACTGTTCGAGGGTGAAGTATCCGGAATGTGTGGCCACCAGATATAAGAACCTCGCCTCGCAATCGTCATAACCCAGCGCCTGAAGCGCATCGAGATGTTCCGGTGCAATCTTCATAAGGAGAGGATGTCCTGCATGATTTCGGGATCTTGCATGGCTGGGCGCAGCCTAACCGCATCTTGAGTCGAGGCATACATGGCGAAGCCAGCTTTGGCTTTGGCCGCGAGATTTTCCCGGTGGTAGTGTTGCGTTACCAGCTCCAAATCCACTTTGTTCATCTCGTGATCGCGGTCCTCGTATTCGAGGCGGAGGTCGGGTAAAGGAATCTTTCCGTTCACGACTTTGAGGCTGTGGGCCTCCGCAATGGCTTGCTTCTCCTGCTCCTGTTTCACTTTCGGTAGTGAACTAAGAACAGCGAGCCTGCGATTGATCGACTGCTTCAATTCGAAATCGAGAACAACGCGGTCGACCCGGCCGCCCATCTTCCGGATACGCTCCAGTTCCTGCTGATAGAGGCGGTAGAGGGTGGCGTCATGTTGGGTTTCGCGAGGTTTCACGAATCCGTGGTAAAGACGTTGGTGAGGTCTTTCCTCTCGCTGCCGAGAGGCAATTGCACGATGACCGGCGCGCGTCAAAGTGACGTAGACAGCACGTTCAGGGTAGAGCGTCCGGGACTGGATGAGGCCACGATCTGCAAGGCTTTGAAGGTCGCGCCGCACAAGATCGGGATCGCCAGCATAGCGATACCGGGTCAGGTCTTCGACGGCAAGGGCTCGAAATGTTCCGATATCGGTTAGCGCAGCAACCTCCGATTCGCGGAGGTCAATTCCTCTTTCTTGCACTGCGGCACGAAGCTGATCACGGTTGTGGCTGGTTAGAATTTCGTCCTTACCTGCGGAGCCAACCTGATCGCGCTCCTGGAGAAATTGGTATTCGGTGCGCTCCGGGAAAGGCAGTGCCGGCTGCTCTTCGTGCCTTTCACGAGTTGTGTCTCGGTCATAACGTGCCATTCAATCGAGCTCCTCGCGATGAAGATGAGGTGGCATCGCCGTACGTCCGGCGTTCAGCTCGCGGTCGAAATGAGCGAGCTTCCGGCCAGTGTCCTTCAGGAAGAATCGTCGGCCGAAAGCGAAGAAGAAGGCCGTCAGATTCATGAACAGCACCGCGAAAAAGAGAAGAATTGCCGGGGCATAGTGATGGACAATCAAGAAGCGATACGGTGTAAGAAAGCGGAGTCTGTCGGCTAGAAACAACAATAGTGCCAGCACCACAACCGCTGCGGCAAAGAGCGCATTAGCGATCACGTTCGTCCCTTCTGTCTCGGTTACGGTCGTGTCCTACGCTCTCGGGCGAGGTGAGTTCTCTTCGCCAGCGGCCAATCTCAGCGCCTTCCGGCATACCTTCGGACACTGCTTCATGCAGCGTCACGAGGTGGCGGACCAAGCGCCTGGTGAAAGATTCCCAGGTGATAACGTGCGGGGTACCGACTGTTTTCGATGGGTGTCTTTTCATCGCTCGGCCTCGTCATTGAACGCCTCATCCTGGCGAAAGTAGGTAATCGTTAAGCCCAGAGGATTGATGGGAATCAGCTCGCTGGGAACGTCGTCTTTGAAGAGAAAAACGAAGTTCGCGGTGTAACGGGTCCGGCGCAGGACAGAGTGATCAGCTGGAGCGTACTCAATGCGGACGAAGTCAGCTGAGGCGCGGTAAGGAGGTTTTTGCATGGCCTCCAATGCGACCTTCTCGACGTCCACATCGACTTCGGGTGCAGAAGGATTATTCAGAAAAGCGCGAATCCTATCGTCCTTCTTGGACAGCTGGATCGTCTCGTTGGCAAGCCTGCCATCGAGAAAGTAGAGTGCCTTAGTAAAGTCGTCATGGATGGTGTAGCGGTTGCGGCGGTTATAGAGGCGGCAAAATTCGGACAGGAAATACTTCGCTTCGCGATCCCCGGGGTGATATTCCAGGCTCTTGTAGTCCACCGCTTGCGCCCGTCCGAGTTCGTCGATCCGGATTACTAGCGGCCGGAAACTGCGAAACACCTGGATGGTGCGAAGGTTCATCACGATGAGTCCCAGCGCCACGATCGCAAGAAGAGCAAGAGCGATCTTCAGGTAATTGTTGGTGACGATCGCGTCGCCATATTTCTCGAGGTAAAGCTGCTTGGCTTCGTTGAAGCTGGTGTCGCTGTTCATGACAAGAAGTACTCGACCACGCCTCCCGAAGAGAGGCCAGACATGCCACTGAAGATGTGGCTGGTGAGAGCTGGAACTTTCAGCAGCGCATACACGCCACCCAGGAAGACCACAATCAAGAGGCTGAGGAGGACTGCGGGAGCGGGGACCGGAACGAACGGAGCATTGTTCAGTACATAGATAATGAGGTTACCCATGACGAACATGGTGGCGGCGGCGATAACCTGATAGAAGGCGTACTGAAGGAAGCATTTGAACCATCCCCAGAACAGCCATTCGAGCTTCGGAACGATGAAGAACGGTATGAAGATCGGGCCAACCAGAACGCAGACGGCTTCGGCGATGAAGCCGTACGCAATAATAATGATGGCGACAGCCTGCCAGAGTGACAGGATCACCAAATCAATTACGTAGGCAATGCTGCCCGAGATATCTGTCAATCCGGGCACTTGGATCTGGCTGCGGTATTGGCTGACAGCGTCGTCGGCGGTCTGTAGTTGTGAGCTGGCAATCAGCCCGCTGAGGTATTCGGTTTCGTCCACCACCACGTGATAGAAGCTCCTTCCGATGCCAGGAATAGGAGTGTCGTAGTACTCGATCATCGCGTAGCCAAACGCAATCATCAGCACCAGGCCGGCAAAGTTCGAGAACTGAAAGCCGGCGCCGCGCTCTCCGGCACTGAGCGCCGCCTTGAGACCAAACCAGACGATCATGATGGTCGAAAGGGAAAGGAACATGCCCTGTCCTAGTGACGCAAACTGGCCCACATGCTGCGTGAGCAGCTGCGTGATGAAGCCTGTAATGGCGTTCATTTGACCCATACGCGTGCTCCTTCCCTTCAACCTGCTTCCTTTACGGCAACCGATAAGCATTCAACGTCTGCCCAACACCGCTGGTCAGTTGCTGATGGAGACCAACGGAATTGAGTCGACGGTCGAGATCGGAATTGGCGATCGCGACGGCAGAATCGCGGGCCTGTTTGGCAAGGATGGTCTGCTGCTCAAGGATGGCCATCAGCAGTTTGTTGCTGTCCTGCGCGTTCTGAAGAGCGAGAACATTGGTCGCATTGACCTTGTTCAGCACGGACACTTCCGCATTGAGATCGGGGTTGTTGGAAAAAGAATCATTCTGAATATTGTTGATAGCGTTGAGCTGGCTAGCGGCATTGGCGCGGATTGCGCCAATCGTTTCGAGTGCATTTTGGGAAGCTCCATCGCTCAGTTCGATGGTCGCGCCGTCCGATTGAATGCGCTGCCTTTGGGACTCGGGCATGGCCGAAAGCAAAGTGGGAGAGTACGCAAGGAGCGGATTCGTCGCTCGTGCATAGCCATCCAAGACGTTCGGAACGACACCCGTGTTGGCTCCGTTGATCCAAGCGCCAGAGTTCCCGTATGCGTCTTGCGCACTGGCATATCGCCATGGAGCCCACGTCGTAGCGTAGCGAGAAGCCATGTTGGGCAGGCTATGCGCCATCTGCACGGCTAGGTTGTACTGGTTGACGATTTGCGTGTAAGTCATGCGCATCTGGTTCAATTGCGCAATCAACTGGTAGTAGCGGAGTACGGCGTTGTGGAAGTTAGTGGGGTCATAAACCACACTAAATCCGAATTGCGCATTGGCTTTGGCGGGCCCTCCGACGAGCGCTACGGCGATGATGGCGGCACACAAAAGTCTCTTCATGGATTCGATCTCCTTCCTTAGTTGGCTTATGCGGGACAGTGAAGTTGGAGGTTTCGAGCGATTCTTTAAGGACTCGATGAAAGGTTGTGGGCGGAATACTCGGGCAAGAGAAGGTCACCTGAGAGATAGATCTTTACCCGGGTACCTTCGCGAATTGTGACTGTAGGAAGGATGTTTAAGAAGCGATCCAGAACTTGAGTTCCAGCGTTGGCCATGCCAACCCCAAAACCTTCCTGAATCCGTTCGGTGCCTGTCGAGGTGAGAGCGCTTCCGGTTCCGATTTGAGCTACACCGCCAAGGACACCGAGCGCCAGGGAGGCGCCGAAAATCTTGGCGTAGTGGTTGTTCACCTTGTCTTTCAGCGCAGTCGCGCCTTCCTGGTCGAGCCCCTTGAACTGGTCGAGGCTGACCGAATATCCATTTGGCATGAGGAGACGGTGAAACGTAACCGCTAGCCGGGTCTGCCCAAAGTTCGCGACCTTGCTGGCTTCTCCAAGCAACTTGCTGCCAGCAGGAATGAGTAGATGTTGCCGGTCGTGCGAGTAGACATCGTCAGACAGAAGGCAGCTGACAGGTCCTGAAAAACTGCCGTCCAGGCGGTTAACCAGAAGGGCTTCAAGAACGGTGCCCTCGAAGATCACATAGCTCTTGCTCGTGATGGGATTCGCCGTTGCAGAAGGTAGAGGCATCGTGATTTGTGATCTTTGGCTTCGCTTCGGAAGCTGGAATCTCCGCTGCGCCGGTTGGTCCGCTTGGCCGCGCATTATTTGGCAGAGTGGTGGTGCCGGACGTACTGGGGGCACCGTTCGGCTGCAAGTTTTGCAGTAACTGTTCCTCGCGCGCAAGCTGCGCTCCCGCCTGGGCGAGAAGTTGATCTTGCTCCTCGAAGCTTCGGGCAACCGACATGGGTGCCAGCCCAACAGAGGTTGATTGGGAGCCGTTCCCACCAACTGGGGCGGGCACTTTCCATGACGGTACCGGAACATCTTTGCGAAAGCTCAGAGCCACGTTGTCAGCGAAATAAGACAAGTAGTGGCGCTTTCTCGCTTCGTCTCGGATCGGATCGGTTGTGGGTTGTCCCTCCCCAGGCTGAGAACCAGCAGCGGCATAAGCGGTGGGAGGGTAGGTGCCGTTGCTGGATGCAGAGGAAATGGGGCTTCCATAAGGGGGGAGTGGGGCGGGCTGGCCTGGCCATTTCCCCTGCGCCGCAAGTTGTTTTTGCTGTTCGAGCAGCGCGGCTTCAGCCTGGGGAGCAGACTCTTGTTGACTCTGTTCGATGCCCTTCTGAAAGTCGAGTACTTTGCTGGCATTCACCGAGATGGGAGCTGGTGTCGAGGCATTTTCCTCAGCAGGTTTGGCGGCCGGACGCTTGTGGCCGGTAAGGGCCATGATGACGACCATAGCCAGCGCGAGCCCCACCAAAATGAATGCTTGGAGGTTCTTCGGCAGAAGACCCGATGGTTTTGGGGCCATATCTTTGATCGTTTTTTCCATACCAGCCTCGCCTCGACTGAATTCGTTAAGCCGCGGGACTACTGCGCGTTGATGTGGCGTGTGAAGGTCGCTTTCTTCTTACCCACGACGAGATATCCGTTGTCGATGATCTTGGGAACGACGTAGAGTCCGTTCTCGTAGTCGAAGTTGATGAGGTTGGGCTTGGAATCCTTCAGCTCGTAGATGGTGGGCTTCTCCCGTGCCGTCGAACGGATGTAGGTGAAGCGGTCGTCGTGGTAGATCTCCGACACAAGGAAAGGCGCCTGAGTTGCCTTACGCTTGTACACATAGTCAAACCGCAGCGTCGCAGGATAGGCCTGCTTGTATTCCGCAACGCGAGCGTCAGCCCGTGCCTGCGCGTGCTGAATCTCTTGCGCAACTTGATTACGCAATTGCGACAACTCGTTCTTATAGGCATCAGCTTCGCTGGCCGGAACGAACTTCGCTGGTGCCAGATGCGCCGCAAGATTCGATTCCTCGCTCGGCACGATAAATACCTTCAGATCAGGTTCTGCATCTGTTTCCTTGCTGATTTCCGTTAGCAGGAAAGAATAGATATGGCCGCTGGCGGTGATCAGGTTCAGATTGCTGCGAATCGCTTCCTGAGCCGGGTGCAGGTAGCAGAGATTGTGCGCGCCGTTGATGATCCAGAAGTCCTTGTCCCCGGTGGTAAAGTCCAGAATCTCTTCATCAGCGGGCAGGACAATCAGGGTCGAGAAGCGCACTTTGGCGTGGATTGGAACCACATCGGTTTGCGCATACTTCACAAGCCGCGCGCTCTCGGCCGCGCGGAGAGGAACCACTAACTGCGAAAGAAGCCAACACCACACAAGATGTTTTGCAAGTCCTTTCACATTTGCCTCCTGGAATGCAGTCTTCGATTCGTTACTGCTTGGACTTCGTAGCCGCGAGGATTTCGAGTCCTCTTTCAAACCCGTAGGTAGCGAATGCCTCATCTCGTTTGCGGTTGTCGTAAGGGTCGTTGGTGTAGAGCCAATAGCTTTTGGCGTCGACGTTGAGGTTCGCGACTTTGGCAACATCGGGGTTCTTGATCAGCAATTGCTGCTTCGGGACAAGGCCTGCAATGAGCTCGATTTCGTGGTCGTTCAGGTGAAAGTGCTGCTGGTAAAGGTTCCTGTCCATGTCCGGATTGGCGAGGAAGATTTTCGTTACACAGCTCTCCAGAATGACGTCGAGGATGTCGGACTTGCGAAGCTCGTCAAGCGATTGCGTGGACAACACTAGTGCCGCGTTGTGCTTGCGCCACGTCTTGAGTGCCTCAACAATGTAGCCACGAATGCTCGGGTTCTTCAGAAATACCCAGGCCTCATCGATGAAGAAAGCTTTGAAAACATGGCTCAGTTTGGGATCGCGAATGATCGCGTCGGCCCGATGCAGGATGTAGAAAAGGAGCGGTTCCAGGATCTGGGGATACTCCCGCATGCTCTGAAAATCGAAGCACTGAAAACGCGAGAAGGAGATCGTGTCGTCGGCATTGTCGAAGACGTGGCCAAATTGCCCACCTTGTTTCCAGCGGTAGAGTCGGCTATCGAGATCTCGGCGTAGCGTGTTCCCCAGCGTACTCAGGGTGTGGAGAGCGGCATCTCCCAGCTCATAGAGGTTCTGAATTTGCTCGTAGAGCTCACGTTCTTCGTCAGCCGTGATCCTGCGGCCATCCTGCGATTCCATGAGCACGCGGAGGAACAGAGTTAGAAAATCCAGGTTTCGTTTCTCCGGCCCGAGCGCAAACGGATTGATCCTGAAATCGCCAGACGCAATGCCAGCACACAGGTAGGAACCACCGAACAGTCGCGTCAGGCTGGCAAAACTTCCGCCTAAGTCGAAGATGAACGTGTAGGGTTCGTACTTCTGAAGATTGGTGATCAGGAAGTTGAGGAGAAACGACTTGCCCGAACCTGTCCGTCCCAGAATGACGGTGTGCGCCACATCGCGATGATGCAGATTCAGGAAGTACGGGGTTTTGTGATTGGTTTCAAGAACCGCCAGGTATTCGGCTCCGAGGTGGTCGTTCCGGCGCTCACCGGTATGCAGCGTGAAGAAAAAGGAATAGTCAGCATAGTTCGCGTTGGTGATGAGGAGACGGCGCAAGTTAAAGGCACGATTGCCGGGGATGGTTGCCAGGTAGGCATTCAACAGGTTGTAGCGTTCGTCGTACAGCTGCGCGTCATGGACGCTGAATACTTTGTAGACTTCCGCACAAGACGTTTCGACCTTGGTCAGTTCAAGGTCATACACCACGACGGTAAGTGAAAACTCGCCAAAGTAGTGACCATGGACTTCGAGTTCCTTGAGGGCCTCACCCAGATCGCGCACCTGGGCCTCTTTCGAGTCGTCGATCAGGATTTCGTGAGGATTAGGAGCCGTATCCGAACTTCCGAAATAGCTGACGAGGGAACGCTTCGTATTGTGAAAATGGCGCCGCCGGGAATGGATGCGATGGCGGGTTCTGTCCTGTGCTTCTTTGCGCCACTCGGTGGCGATGAAGAAGTTGGCTTCAACATCCAGCAGCCTCCTGAAAATTAGCGGGAAGGTTTGCGCAGATGGCTCTCTGAGTGTCAGGACCTTGACGTAGTAATCATCGATACGCAGGAAGCCGCGATGACATTCCAGGTGGGACTCACAGAGGTAGTAGTCAAGGAAGGTGTCGTGCTTCAGTCGGACATTTTCTATCTTGAGCGGCGCCAGGTTTAGGATTCGCTTCAACACCGCAAACGCCCGGTCTTTGGGGAGGATCATCGCCGGCAAAAAGTCTCCGACCTGCAGCAAGAAGCTGGAGACCTTATGACTCAGGCTTGAACGCATGCGATCAATCTCATCCCGCAGCAAGACAACTTGTCTTTCGGTGGAAAAGGAGGCCAGCAATTCTCTGGCTGCAGCGGCCGGATGCTTCCCAATATTCGCGAGCAGAGAGGACTTTCGGTTGCGGCTTTCAAGCAGAACGACATAGTAGATCGTAAGCGAGTACAGGCTATCGGCCTTGCTTTTCAGATAGCGAATGCGGCTCTCAATCGCTGCGTTTACGACGGGGTTACTGTACAGCTGGTGAGGAATCGCCTCGTGGTTCCGCTTGAATAGGTACTGATAGACGCGGCACCGGTCGTCGAAAACCTTGAAGGCAGATTCGAGACGCTTTGCAAACCCATCGATTTCGTCGGTGGTGAGGCATTCGTAATCCATCCCCTCTACAGCAACTACCACCCCAACATCTCCGCTCTTGGTCAGGAACGTGTGGTCGTCGATGAATCCGAAGAGGTTGACGCGGTCGTTCAACGAGCCGGCCTCGTGATGGCTGCGCGTTGCGCGCTCGAGCCTAAACATGATCCACCCTGCGCACGGGAAGAGGTGCAAACTTGATCGGGTCGTACTGTTCCCGACTCCTTGCGGAATTGAGCAGGAGGCGGAGAATCTCGGGATCGGTCTTGGTGGCCCAACGGGCGAAGACATACAACAGGGCAAACATCAGGATTCCACCGAATAACGTATGCAGCAGATTGAAGACCCCGGCACCGATCACCAGAGCGACGAAGAACAACTTCCTCTCGGCGCCGAGCAAGGTGAGCGGAGCATTGAGAGAGCGGAAGACGGGATTGACGCGTCGTGACATGATTCGGGCTGGCTCCAGTTTGTTCGACTGTTGTCGAGTGCAGCGCCTGGTTATCCAAAGAGCCAGGACATGAAGTTCACAGCCCCTACGGCCATACCGACGCCGAAAATCACGCCAGATAAGGTCCGTTTGGCGGCGCCTTCCCCGAAAGCAAACATCAGCCCACCAACCACGATGGCCACCAACGCCAGCCCTGTCGCGATCGGACCTGTGAATGCTGTTTGCAACACTTGAACCGCCTGTGTCCAGGGAGAACCTCCGGCAGCCTGCGCGAGCGCCTCCTGCGCGGCCACCAGAGAAACGGCGGAGATCAGTGCTCCTCGACGCAGCAGGTGATGTTTGCGAAGGCGCAGGCGAAGTGTTTTCAGTGAGCAACTGCTCATGTTGATGCCTCCTAATGCGACAGTCAGAGTTCTCGCCGGCCCTAAGACAGATGGGAGGGATTACCAGGAGCGGTGAAGGACGTGTGGCTTCAGAACGTCCTGAAGCGTTTGGAACAAGAGTTCCATTGCCAGCTCGTTCCCAGTGTTCGTCTTGTTTTTCCGTACAAACAGGTCGGCGAGAACTTGTTTCTCCTACCTAATCTGTTTGGAACCGTAAGAACCGGACGATGGGCGCTCAGAAATATTTCGAGTTTCGATCTACGCTGCGAAAGTTCTTCCCTGCTGCGACTTGTTTGTGACGGTTGTTGCGGGTTTCGCAGTTCGAACAGCGGTGACAGCGGGGTTCTGCGCCACGCGTCGTAGTCTCGCAATCAAACGCAACATCCGGTGCCTGAATGCACCCTCGGATAATCCTTCGCGGGCTGCCAGCGCTTCCGCCGGAACTTCGTGGAGTTTGAAAAGAATCAACAGTTCATGTTCGCTCTCGGTCAACAACCGATCGGACAAGCAGCGGTGAAGGAAATTTCGCAATTCGATACTGACTTCGAGTGCTTCATCCGATTTGCCATCTGCTCGAGAGTCGCCCAAACGTTCATCATCTTCGCTCGGCACAAAACCTGCTTCCCGAATCGCCCAGCGGAAAGAGTATCGCCGCAGGGAGCGAGCGATGGCGAAAGCAAAGTGCGATCGTCTCGTACGCAAGCCCCTGGAGCGAAGAATTTCGAGCATCGATGTGAGGAGATGTTGTCCGATATCTTCGCGCGCTAGTGTCGGAAAGCGAGCCGCAATAACTCGGCTGGTCTTGTGCACGGCAGGCATCAAGGCCAGCAGAAGCAGCTTCTGGCTCATCTCTCGATGCCACTCCCACAAACGGACCAACTCCCCAAGGATCTGGTCGGCGGCTGCCGGAGTGTTGTCTGTCCCGGACTCAGAGCGGTGGAGATACTGGATGAGTTCTGAGACGGATTGAAACCGGGACAAGATGGGACTCTCAGAAACGAATGTGAGGTATGTAATCCGATTTTGCAGATCAGAAAACTCTTCGAGCAAAGCGCGCTCAAGGTCACAAATGAGACAACCGCAGCTTTTTCCGTTCATTGCTAATCCTGCTCAGCGCGCGTGAACTTCCAATCTCAAACAGTCTGGCGAGAGTTATGGTTCTGTTTCTAAGATCGTGGAGTCATCGGGTGTAGCCGTGCCTCACCTCACGAGCGCGTCAGCGTATGCTGAACGATACTGGGACAGGGACAACAACTTTTCTGTTTTGTGTCCGCGATTCGGGGCAAATCGCGGCCCGAGCTGTAGACATGTGTGTTGGTTTACGGGGAGTTGTGAACCTGTTGTGAATACTCAGTTCATCAATTTGTGGTCATTATCGGGAAGGTCTTCGGAAACTGCGAGGATGCAGGATTGTCCATCAAATTGAATCTTGTCTGCCGAATAAGCGGTGGTCTTCACGTCGCCTGACTTGGTTCGAAGACGAGTAATTACACTGCAAATAGGACCCTTTTGCTGCAATTGAGCAAGCATCAAGACGCGGTCCTTAGGATCTTCCCAGATCCGCAGTTCACCAACCGTGCGGCCGAGCACCTCTGCTCGCGAGTAACCGTACCGGCGCTCGAAAGCCGCGTTGATGTCAAGGAATCGCCCTTCGTTGACGGTGGTGATAGAGAACGGAATGGGGCTGGAATGGAAGACTTTTTGAAACTTATCCTCAGAGATCTTGCGGCTGTCCTCTGATTGGAGCAAAGCGGCTTGCGCATGTTTCAGTTCGGCGATTCTCTTCTCGAGTTCCGAACCATAGATCTGTGCCGTCTGGTACAGGCGGGCGTTCTGGATGGCTGCAGCCGCCGGAATCGCTAGCAATTCCGCTCGTCGCAAATGCTCGGTGGTATACCGATTCGGGTCAGCGTGGCCGATTGAAAGCAGCCCAAGATACTCGCCTGAAGCCACCAATGGAACCGAGAGCCAGGAGCGCAGTTGACCATGGCCTTTGAAGGTTTTCCATTGCTCTTCCCGCCCAGTGTCGGAGATCAACACGCTCTTCTGTTCCGTGAGCATTCGCTTCAAGAAGGCAGATTTCTCGGTGCTGAGGGTCAGCGGGTATTTGGCGGATGCGTTCGCTGGTTCAGGACATAACTGTTCCCCCAGTGCCAACACGTGCGACCCTCCATCGGGCACCAGAATGCGAGCGCACGTATACGGAATCAGTTCGCCTAACGAGCGAAGCAGCGCTCCCATAACGAAGTCCATGCGCAGATCCTGCGTGAGCGCCAGTGTTGCATTATGCAATGCCTCGGTTTCGGCCAACGCTGATTGGGTGACTTCAAGATTCTTAGCGAGTTGATCTTCAGCTTTTTTCTGGGCCGTAATTTCTTGTGCCGTCCCAACGAGTCGCTGGATTTTACCCGTGTGATCCCGTACAGGGAATCCGTGGACACTCACCCATCGAATCTCGTTCTGTGCGCAAACGATCCGAAATCTCTCGATGGAATTCTCCGGTTCGAGTGGCTTCGTCGAAGGCTGCCAGAACATGAGCGCGATCCTCCGGGTAGATCATTTCCTCACAAGAGAACGGATTCTGGATTAATGACTGACGGGACCGACCCGTGATCGTCTCGTATGCAGGATTAATGTACAGAGCTCTTTTGGTATCAGCGTCAATCATCCAGAAGACCTCCTGGATGTTGCTGGCCATTTCTTGAAACTCCTCCCTCGTCGCTTCAAGAACGCTGGCTGCGTAGCGCTGGTTTTGGCGCATCTGCACAAAAAACCCGGCCAACAGAACAATGAAAATGCAAAGGAGCGCTGCCATTGCAAGTAGCAGTATCAGGGACACATTAGGGCGTTGAAGGTTCGATTGCACCACAACCACAAAGAGGATGGCCGAGGCTCCTGCCAACGCGATCGCAGCAATTCGCCAATTACGATACTTCGTCTGATCTGAATGAATTTCAGCGCGGAGCATGTCTACCTGGGTTCCAACTAATACTCAGCAAGCTAGATATATCCGGTCTGGAATAACAATGCGGTCAGGGTGCACATGCAAACATTACATCGGGACCGCCATTTTTTGGGCTGATGGCTTCGTCGAAGGTTGCCAAAACATGAGCCCGATCCTCCGGGTGAATCATTTCCTCACAAGAGAACGGATTCTGGATTAGCGATTGACGCGACCGACCCGTGATCGTCTCGTACGCAGGATTAATGTACAGAGCTCTTTTGGTATCAGCGTCAATCATCCAGAAGACCTCCTGGATGTTGCTAGCCATTTCTTGGTCTCCTCCTTCGTCGCTTCAAGAACGCTGGCTGCGTAGCGCTGGTTTCGGCGCAGTTGCAAAAGGACAACTGCTAACAGAAGAACGAAAATTGAAAAGAGCGCTGCCATCGCGAAGAGCAGTATGAGAGACACATTGGGCTGTTGAAGGTTCTATTGCAGCACAACCGCAAAAAGGACGGCAGAGCCTCCTGTCAACGCGATCGCAGCAATTCGCCAATTACGACGCATCGTCTGATCGGAACGAAGTTCACCGCGGACTGTATCGACTTGGGTTACAACTGGCATTCAGCAAAAGTATAGATCCGGTCGAAAATAACAATGCGATCAGGGTGCCCACACGAACAGTGCATCCGGACGGCCATTTTTTCGCGCTGATGTTACCCTCAAGGCCATAGAGCGTCAATGTACTCCCGTCCTTTGAACGAAAGGGATCCGAGCAGCTCATTTTGATCTCTGGCTGGGCGCACTTTCGTTGCGAGCGTCTCACCAGCGAACGAATTCCCTTCAGCCGGCTACCTTCTCCAATCCGCACCTTCTCGCTGCAACACTTGCGATAACACTTGGCATAACTCCGAAAGTAGTATCCGAGCAACTCGGACACGCCAGCGCTGCCTTCACATTGGACACGTATTCCCACGTGCTTCCGCAGATGCAGGAAGAAGCTGCGGCGAAAGTAGAAGGCGCATTAGTGAGGATCTTTGCTTTAGCAAGTCCCCGATCCACTTCCCTGCCCGAAATACTCAATGAAGGTTGTTTCGAGTTGAAGTGGGAACGTTGGAGACAAATTACAGCGATACAGCCGCAGCACCTGACCACTCCGTTTCGACATCCGCGATTGCCGTCTTGACGACTTGCGGACGCAGCAACTCAGAAAGGGCGAAGGCTTTATTTCCAGCGTCCTTGATTGAGGCACCTATATGCCAACAACGCCTGCCGTCTGCGATGATGAATCTGTCGTGGTAATTGGGAGTTCTTCTAACGGTGACGCTATTACCATGTTGGGCGACGAACTTCTGACTCTCGAGCCGAAAGTCTCCTTGCATTCGATTCGTCAGAATCCGAATTCTTACCTCCGGCGAAAGGTTACTGAGCAAAGCCCAGAGGGTTTGATCGACGTAAGCATCAACAATCAAGATTTCCTGCTTCGTGGTCTTTACTATTCTGCGCAAACGCACGTATGCGTCGTGCTGCGAACCAGCAGGAAGGAAGACCTGATTTTCTTTGGGTTTTGGATTCTTCCTGATCCTCTTCGGAGCATCGAGCACTGTTGCGTGTGGGGATTCTTGGAGGCGCTTGTAAGCCCCAGTTACTTCGTCCCAAACAGCATCGAGATTTCTGCGCGTAACAGCACTCTCGGCCACTCGGAATGAAATGATCTCAGTGTTTTTTGGTTCGTTCCTTTGGTAAACCCGCAGCACGCCCATATCCTGTGCGAGGTACAGACCTAATGCGAGAGTATCATCCTCACAAACTCGGTTAGGATAGATGCGATGAACGTGCTCGAGAAGATCTGAGAACGCGAAGTCCCTGTCTTTCTCGACTCTATAGATGTTTCGTAGAGCGTGGAGCACCACTGTGGTCCCGAGTTTCGCAGCATCTCGTAGCTGGCGATCATCGCAAAACTCGAACGTCATCGCAGTAGGCAAGTATTCCTCTGGGAGCGAATCCTTCCGGCGCAGTATGCTGCGCTGCACTAAATCCTGAAGCGCTGCACTGTCCTCGAATTCCACTATGAGGCTTTTACGGTCTGTCGCTTCTCTCAGGGTCACGAATCGAGAAGCCACAACAGTCAGAATTTTGGCTTGTATCTCTTCGTTCAGATTCATATGTATACGGAAACCACATTCTACGACGTCTCAGACCCCCCACGCCTCCCGGAACATCGGACACTGCGACAACTGGAAAACCCGCAGCTTAGTTCCGGTCGGTTGTTTTCAAGTCTTCACTTACTGCCACGCGCTTCCGCACATGCAGGAGGAAGCTGCGGTACAAGTAGAAGTAGCGCTAGCGAACGGCCCATCCTTGTAACAAATCCTCGTTTTTCATTCCACAAGTAAACAGCACAGATCTTCTCCCACAGGTTCCAGTAGCAGAGAAAGGAGATTTGTGTAAAGGATGTCGCCGTCACCAATAACCTGGTCTCAGGGTGGCATGTCGGCGAATGCCGAAGCGGCTACCTGTTCGCCAACTCGTCAGCGGTCCAAGAGGTATGCGATCCTGTTCGGTGCGCCGTTCGTGAAGGAATCTCTCGGCTTACTGACGGTGAGCTAGATACGCACGAAAATCTGAACCTCAAGGAGGTAACAGTTCGTACAGGCTTCTTAGCGAAGTCACTCTTCATGTCCCTCCTTTATTTTTGAAAATTCGGGATTGTAGAGTTGATCTCCTTACGATTAAATCGTTTAGGCTCGCACAACTGAGAGATGAAACTATGGCTAGTATCCAAGAGGAGATTCTCGGAGAGTTCTATCGGAGGCTGGCAAAAACTGACGGCTTCACCGAAGCAAAGATGAAGCAGGTTCGCGATCTGTTCAGCGGCAGCAAGAAGCCGAAAGCCGCCGATCTCATGGAAGTGTTCTCCGAGAATGCAAAGGAGAACTTGCCGTGATACAGATCGAGTCCATCCACATTCAAGAGCTGCGAGGTATTCGCGATCTCAAACTGACGATGAACAACGGGAATTTCGTAATATCTGGACCAAACGGATCGGGCAAAAGTGGGGTCGTGGATGCGATTCAGTTCGCTCTCAGCGGCGAGATCGGACGACTGAAAGGCTCCGGAACTGGAGACCTGACTCTTTCGGACCACGGGCCGCATGTTGAAAGGCGAAGCGATCCGGACGCAGCCTCCGTGCGCCTCAACGTTCTCATTCCGCATTTAAAAAAATCGGCGACTATCATTCGGACGATCAAAAAGGCAAAACATCCGCAAATCATCCCGAATGAAGATGCCGTTAAGGCAGTATTTGCTGAGGTTGCCGAACATCCGGAAATAACGCTCTCGCGACGCGAAATAATCAAATTCATTCTCACCGAGGCGACACGGCGATCTCGCGATGTGCAGACGCTCCTCAAGCTAGATGATATCGACCAGACTCGGGCCACGCTGAAAACTACCGAAAACAAGCTCGGAGCAGAGCAATTGACCGCGAAAACGCAATTTGACTCTGCCCAAGACAGTCTAAAGCGTCACCTTGATCTTGCGGCCCTGAAACCGGAAGATCTTCTGGCTGTGGTCAACAAACGACGCAAACTGCTGGGTTTACCGGAGATTCCTGAACTTAAGAGAGACACCGATGTTTCTGATGGCCTCGCGGAAGGCGGAATACACGGAACCGGCGAACAAACCAAAGAATCGGCGCTGGCGGATGTAAAAGCGCTTTTGGACGTCGCAGAAAAGGGTCTGGAGTCGTCGACAAAAGTGGCCGTGGCGTCACTCCTCAAAAACATCGCCGCCGTAGAGGCCAATTCAGCCCTCCTACCCTTGATCAAACGGCACTCATTTCTCCGGGCTGGGCTGGACTTCGTGGATGGCCCACATTGTCCTCTGTGCGACCGGGATTGGGACGTAAAGGCGCTGCGCGCGCACCTGCAGGAAAAGGTGGAGAAATCGAAGCAGGCCGAGCTGGTACGTGACCGACTCATTGAATCTGGGCGCACGGTTTCGTCAGCGATCATCCGACTGCGAGGTCTGATTGACCCGCTGACAAAACTTCCCGAAGTGGAAAAGGAGTTCTCCACACGTCTGGGGCAATGGTCCGGCGGATTGCTCACCTTCTCGGAATCGCTGGAGTCCCTGGACGGAGTAATCGCAGCGAAAGCACGCCTGCAATTAGGATGGGCAGCGGGAAGTGACAACCTGGTCAGCAGCCTGGAGGCCACGCGGGAAAAGGTGAAAGCTCGGCCTGACAAGAGTGCGGCAGCAGAGGCCGGGAGCTTCTTGGTTGTGGCGCAGGAGCGGTTGAATAATGTTCGGAAGGCTCGGCGGAATGCCGAAGAAAAGAAGGCGAACGCGTCGCTGGGAAAAATAGCGTACAAAACGTACTGCGAGGTTTCCGAAGCGGCGCTCACTAAGCTGTACCAAGAGGTTGAACAGGAATTTGGTTCATATTACAGGCTCATCAACCATGACGACGAAGGCGAGTTCAAAGCGAAGTTTGAAGCCGCCGAGGGGAAGCTGGGCCTGCTCGTGGATTTTCATGCGAAAGGAATGTTCCCGCCGGGAGCTTACCACAGCGAAGGCCATCAGGACGGGATGGGGGTCTGTCTTTACCTTGCATTGATGAAGCGCGTTCTCGCCGACCATTTCACTCTCGCGGTGCTGGATGATGTAGTGATGTCCGTCGATTCGCAACACCGAAAGCAGTTCTGCAAGTTGCTGAAGGCGAATTTCCCGAACACCCAGTTCGTTATCACCACCCATGATCAGGTCTGGGCTAGACAATTACGCAGCGAGGGAGTGGTTGGCGCGAAAGCAGCAGTGGCTTTCCATACCTGGACTGTCGAGACCGGACCTGTTCTCGACGAGATTGCCGAGGTGTGGGTTCAGATCGATGCTGATCTGTCTAAAAACGAAGTCCCGACCGCTGCCGCCCGTTTGCGCAGACATCTGGAGTACGTGGCCACCGAGCTGGCCGACGAACTCGGAGCGAAGGTCAAGTACCGAGGTGACGGCGGATACGACATGGGAGAATTGCTCGGCGCGGTCATTGGCCGGCAGGGTGAGTTGTTGAAATGGGCGGCGAAGGCCGCAAAATCCTGGGGAGACACAGAGCAGTCGGCAAAGGTCGCAGAGCTGCAAGGAGCTCGCGACCAGATTCTCGCTGCAAGCAATGGCGAGCAATGGGTGATCAATAAAGCCATCCACTACAACGAGTGGGCCGATCTCTCGAAAAACGACTTCAAGCCAGTAGTAACGGCGTTTAAGGAACTTCTTCAACTGTTCCGATGCGATAAACCGAAGTGTAATTCATGGCTGTCTGTGACTCCCAGAAACGATCCAGTCGATCTGCGGTGCTCCTGCGGACATTTCCGATTGAACCTCAAAGAGAAGTGAAGACCCGTTGCAAGCATCTCGATCGCCGGATACCATCACCATGAAAAATAAACAAGGACAGTCGAGGTAGAAGTGGGGCAGAACCCAACAATTTTGCGATCATCGCGTGCGATGCAGCTGCCACTGCTGGTGCCGCAGCGCACCTCTCAGCTCGCCGCCCTTGAGACCAAAGGCGTCGTATACACCAAACGGTGGGTAGTGGAGCTGCTGCTGGACCTTGCCGGCTACAAGTCAGAAGCAAATCTCGTAGATGCTATTGCTGTCGAGCCGGCAGCCGGTAACGGGGCCTTTCTTGGCCCAATGATTGAACGCCTGGCGGATTCGTGCCAGCGGCTTAGACGACCGCATTGGCGACTGCCCGGAGGCATTGATTGCCTACGAACTCGATGATGCAAGCGCTGAACGCGCGCGGAGTCTGGCAGCAAATGTCCTGGTAAAGCGCGGCCTGAAGCGTCCGGCAGCGAAGCGCCTTGCGGATGCGTGGGTCAGGACGGGCGATTACCTTTTCGATGCGACCACGGTGGAAGCGGACTTTATCATCGGAAATCCGCCGTATGTCCGCCTCGAGGACATTCCGGAAGAAATCGCCGCGTTTTACCGCGATGCCTATCCGACGATGCGGGGCCGGGCCGATCTGTACGTTGCTTTCTTCGAGGCCGCGCTACGGCAGTTAAAAAAAGGCGGCACTTGCGCATTCATCTGCGCGGACCGCTGGATGCGGAACCAGTATGGAGCTGAATTACGCGAGCTCGTGACCTCCGGCTTACGCGGTGGATGTCGTCATCGAGATGCACGATGCCGATGCATTTCATGATGAAGTGGACGCCTACCCTGCTATCACCATTATTCGTTCGCGAAAACCAGACGGAGCGGTCGTGGCAAGCGCGGGGCCGGAGGTCGAGCATGTCCCATCGAAGACACTTTCGGCAGCGCTGGAGGCAGCCAGGAATGCGAAGCCGATGGTCGTTGCCGAAGGGCTGCGTGTTGCCCGCGTTGAAAATTGGTTTCAAGGCTGCGGACCCGTGGCCCTGCCATTCGCCGGAGCAGCTGGCGTTGCTGCGCCGCCTGGAAGAGCGGTTCCCGGCACTCGAGGCCAACGCGAAGGTAGGCATCGGTGTTGCGACCGGCAACGATAGCGTGTTCATCACCAAAGACGCGCACCTAGTCGAACCGTCCCGCCTGCTCAAGCTGGCTCTAGTCAGGGATATCTTCGACGGAAAGATGGAGTGGTCGGGTCATTATCTTGTGGACCCCTGGAACAGAGACGGGCTGGTGAATCTGGACAAATATCCTCGCCTGCAGACGTATTTCAAGAAGCATGCCGTTGCCCTTAAGAAACGTCATACGGCCGCAAAGAATCTGCGCGGGTGGTACAAGACCATCGACCGCGTGACGCATGCCCTTACGGCAAAACCCAAGCTCTACATCGCCGACATCAAGAATGTGCTCGATCCGGTTCTCGACGTCGGCGAAACCTACCCGCATCACAATCTGTATTTCATTCAGTCGGATGAATGGAATTTCGAGGTGCTCGGCGGGCTGCTGATGTCGGCCGTCGGGCAGTTCTTTGTCGAGTCCTACGGTGTGCGGATGCGCGGGGGCTATCTGCGGTTTCAGGCGCAATATCTGCGGCGGATTCGCGTTCCCGCTCCGGGGTCCATAGCAAAGGGCCAAGCGAAAGAACTGGTCAAAGCATTTCGCACGCGGGACAGAGTACGAGCGACGGAGATCGCTCTGGAGATATACGGAATCGACGAACGGGAGATGGAGAGGGCGCTTGGACACTGACAAACGACTGCAAGAGCCGTTCAGAGCTATTGGGACGCAAGCGCGAGGAACAAGGAAAAACAAGTCGAGGGCGGCAAGATCGATGCCGGAACACGCGGCGAGGTCACCGGCGGCACGCAGATGGGCGCGATGGAGGTCCTGGTTGCGGACATTCTTTGTGACGCTGGTCTAAGAAGCTAGACAGTAAGAACGCGCACCGCGCTTGGAATTGCCGGGCTATTTCCGGGCCGAGAAGAAATGGGATCTGATTGTGGTGTCTGAAGGCCAGCTGGTCACAGCGATGGAATTCAAGTCTCAGGTTGGCCCGTCCTTCGGAAACAACTTCAACAATCGGTCCGAGGAGGCTATCGGAAGCGCCACGGATGTCTGGGTAGCCTACCGGGAAGGAAGATTCGGAAAGGCCCCTGCCCCATTCCTGGGCTATTTCTTCCTGCTGGAAGATTGCGACAGGGTCAAGACGCCGGTGCGCAACAAGGAGCCGTATTTCAAGGTGGACCCGGTATTCGATAAAGCGTCCTACAGCAAACGCTATGAACTGCTATGCCGGCGCCTGGTAATGCTCGAGCGTGTTTACAGCGCTGCCTGTCTTATTATGGCGACGAATTCGCCGAAAACCACACTCACGCAGCCCGCCGAAGACCTGAGCTTTAAGAGATTCGAGGCGGCTCTACGCGGACACGTTGTCACGTTCATGGGCAGCCGGAAGAAGTAACAGCAGCTCCCCGTCGCGTTTAGGTAAGAGAATCAATTCCGAGCATCTGTGCTTCCCCTCATAGCTGAACTCTGCCACAAATTTAATTCGCAGTGCGCCGGAAGCATGCCCGTTTCCGGAGATAGGAGAAATCGCATGTCTCGCAAAGTTGGACAGATCGTGGCTCAAGGCGAGGGCAAGTGGCTCGTCCGAGTCTATCTGGGCCGTGCAAGCGCAAGTACCACAATTGCACCGTGCTGGATCTCTGCGGCAAGCACAAGAGTACTTAATAAGCAGGTTGCGCGAGCGTCACCTCTGTCGTGGAGCGGAAGCTATCCAATTCATTGTGAACGAATTCCTGGATCGCTGGCTCAATGCACAAACAAATGCCACACATTAGGTCGGCGGGTCCTATTATGATTTGCAGCCAGGCAATTCACCTCCGGCACCTTTGCGAAGCTTTTCCAGTCTATCGTCGGTGAGGTTTGCGCTTGTCCCCTTGACTAGCGCACCATGCTTGTGCGTTCCAGTTGTTCCCAATGTCTTCCTACTCCGCCCCGAATATTTCGTAATGAACTGCCCCGGATGGCTTACGCCTGCCACTTACGCGCGAACTTAATCACTTTGGCCGCACTAGACTTCCCTGTGGCTTGCTCAGCATATCGGTTCATCACGGCAGCCAAGAACTCAATCTTGAGAGAAAAGTCCTTCGCCATTTTGGAATAGTCAATGGGATCTCCGTAAACGAGTTCGGCCATTCGACGAAGAAGTCTTGGACGCTCTACCGAAACGGCTAGATTGCTCGGTTCCGCTGTTCGCCAACCTCGTGCGCTCAGTTGTTGCATCAGGTAGTGGTACTGGCGCTCAGTAATGAGGTCGAGATCCCGAGCTCTCCGGATCAGCATCTGCATCGACACGCCCCAGCGGAGCTTAAGTTGCGCGAAGGCGGGGAGCGCAACTCCCAGCCGGCTAAGTCGCGGAGGATCGCGGAGGACGGAGTTAGTAATTCAGCAGCAAAGCGGTACGCTTGCCGTTCGAGTTCAGCGTCGCTTCCCTGCAGCCGATGCATCACCAAGTGACCGAGTTCGTGTGCGACCGTGAACCTCACTCTGTCACCCGCCGCACACTCGGCCGAGGCAATCACTGGAAGTCTGTTTACCCAAACAGCGAATGCATCGGCAACATCATCGGGCGGCAAGGCCAAGACAATGGCGCCAGCCTTCTCAATGGCTCTAATAAGGTGAGAAACAGGTTCACCCGACGCACACCCCAGCGTTCGGCGCGTACTTTTAGCAGCTTCCTCGGGCGAAGATTCGCTGGCGGTAATTCGAACGGGAATGGTTTTGACGCGCTTGGAAAGCTCAATTGCAATCTCCAGGATCACCTGCGCATGTCGATGAATGCGCTGAAGCTTCCTTCTGCTCGCTCCAGCCCTGGCGCGATAGACGGACCCAGCCAGCCGGCAGATCCGGCACTCCGCCCCTGAGGAAAAAGGCGGCAGGAAGCCTCGTCACAGTGGCGATAGAAGAAAGAACTTCCTCTGACGGTTGCTTAAACCCTCCCTCAATGTGGGCCACCATCGGCTGCGTTACGCCAATCTTTCGTGCTAAGTCGGACTGCGTGAGTCCGATGAGTTCCCTTGCTTGCTTGACCCGTTCTCCATTGACGAATGCTGTTGGTGTGATCCCAAACAGCGAATCGGTCATTCTATTCCCTCGTCATTCGAAGTCGGTGACGAACTGACTCCTGCGACCGCGGCGCGTTTCGCTGCCTGCGGCTGTTCCTGTGCCTCTACAACTTCCACCTGTTCGTCCAATAACGTGACTTCATCAAGTTCAGAATCGACGATCTGGAGTCTCTCGACCTGAGCCCCGTCAGGCAGAGCGACCACTGGCGCAGTAATCGGGTATTGCCAATAGCACTCGACCTTGCGCCGGCCCTCGGTTGTACCTTCCACCTCGCATTTGGGACATGCAACAGAGAGGGCAGCGTTAGAAACGTAATCCGTCTCCCAGAGGACGACGAGGTTCAGGAACGACGGGACGATGTCCAGCATTTCGCCCGCTTCATAAAGGAGGTTGTGCTGGTAGAACTCCTGACGCAAATTCGATCCAGAAACCGGGACTTTGGAATCTCGTGCCTTGAGGATTCGAATCTGGAAGCCATCGGAATTGATGATCAACCCGATATTCGAAACGTCGTCTAGTTCGTAATCAATCGCCCGTTCGGTAGACTCATCCGAGATTCCATAGCTGCGAAGTGCCCGCTTGACGTGCCAGCGCACGATTGCCGCAAAAAGCGTGCGCTCCACCGGTTCCGCTTCAAGCTTGAAAAACGCATGTGCGGCAGGAATGGCACAATCGAAGGCACGTTTTATGTCGTCCAACATAGGCCGCAGGTGATCCAGGACTACTTGCGGATCGGTGGAAGGGGTGAAGGTTCGTTGGCCGTCAATCATCTTGGTAATAAAAGTACCATATTAATACAATTCACTGTCAAGTGAATTGTTGAGTGGGCACCCAACTCCTTTCAAGTGCAACCTACACTTGCCGATAACGATCAGTTGAAGAGCGTATGGCATTTAACGATATCCGTAATCAGACTTGAAGAACATGTCTGAACAACTGCGAGGACGTGGCAGCGATTTCTATCCACAATCCTCGGGCAACAACTGCTCCTGGTCCAATCGAGCGGTGGGTAATACCCCCCACTGATTGTGACGTGCAATTCGTCGTCCGATACTCCCTTCACGCAACGCCAGTTCGCGGTGCGAAGGTTTTAGCGGTTTCTGGTGAAATCCAAAACCACAGGATACCGTCATGCGAGTGAAAACGCGTTCAGGGATGCCCAGCAGCGGCCAAGTATGGGGTTCGTCATGTTCACTGGGGAAAAACGGTGTGCTGGTGAGCGACTCGCCACGCATGTCCCTTTGTAGAACGCCGCGCTGCTCCTGGTTAGTGCTTCGGTTCTAAATGTGCAAACTTGGGCATCAGTTCCAGAACAAGTCTAAGAGTTTCCACTGGAGAAACGCTCATTGCATTTGAGATCTGGATAACCGCGGTCAATGTAGGCGTGTGCTTTCGTCTCTCAAGAGCACCGATATATTTCTCCCCGTAACCGCTCTTTTCTCCGACCTGTTCTTGAGTTAGACCAGCCTTTTCTCGCAAGTCAGCCAGCACACGCGCAAATGCAGCTCGCACCGCGGGTTCATTTGGGTTGCGTGGTACGTTGCCGCCCTTGCGTTTCATAGGCGGCTAAATAGTTAATGGTTGTAGAGTATAGTTCCACAAAGTATACTATCCATCGTTTTTGACTTTTTGCACGGCTACTCCGATGCATGACCAACTGCAAATGAAGTCAGCTTCAACGGTTAGGGCGCAGTTCGCGCCGTCTCTTGCGAGTCCGAGGAAGGAGTCGCTCGACACGACCGACGAGCAGTCCGCTCCGGAGACTTCGAGGACTTCCGCAAGTTCAAGAATTGTTGTAAGAGAGGGACTGTACAGGCCTCGTTCCAACAGACTTATGTATTTCGGGTGATATCCGCTCTCGAAGGCGAGTACTTCCTGCGTCAGGCGGCGCTCTTGGCGGAGTTCGGTAAGCGCTCGTGCAAACGCTTTTTTTTCTGGCGAAGGCTGTTTTGCTCCAACGGGCATTTGCTCGCTGGAGTGTGCGACGGCTCAATGAATACTTCCACAAAGTATAGTATCCAGAGAGCCGGATGTTTAATAAGTGAAAAAACCCTTGTAAGAGGTAGGAACTGAGTCCGCGCCCCAGAAAATGAATTGTAAGTTGCCGATTCTCAGACGTTTATGTGCGCCACAAGCTGTGCCAGTTCCTCTTGCGTGGGGTTAGACGGCTGTCGATCCTATTAATAAGGATAGGGCTGGTCTTCAAGGGAAAAACCAAAGCTGGGGCATTTCAAAACGGAACAGCGCCAGCGCTTGTTCCAGGAATGGACCTCGTGGATGGTTTCTTCACAATTCGGCTACCGGGCCTGGCTATAGCAGCGGGGGATGAAACAAAGCTAGAGCTTAGGAAGCTTGCCCAACCTAATGCAGTAGCAGCGGATCCTTCTGACGAAGTACTGCTCTCCAGCATCTGCGATGGCGACAAAGAAGCCCTATCCTTACTATTCCGGCGCTACGCGCGGATCGTCCGCGGAGTGGCACAGCGCGTTCTCCGAGATTCATCGGAGGCTGACGACCTAGTTCAGGACATCTTCTTGTTAATCCATCGGCTCTGCAGGACCTTTGACAACTCGAAAGGTTCGGCGAAGTTCTGGATTCTGCAGATGACGTACCGACGGGCCATATCCCGGCGTCGATATCTGACCTCCCGATACTTCTACAAGGCCGTCGACATCGATGACGTTGCCGGCGAACTGAAAGATCTTCGCGCGGAAGCGGCATTGCCGGAGAATTCGCTTGCAGGACTGGTTGGCAGTCGCGGTTTGGAGAGAGGCCTTCGAAGCCTTGTCCGAGGGCCAACGGCAGACGATCTGGCTTCATTTTTTTGAAGGTTATACCCTCGATGAGATTGCGGTAAAACTTGGACAATCGAGAGGGAACATCAAACACCACTACTTCCGTGGCCTCGACCGCTTGAGAAAGCAGATCTTCAATAGCAAACTTTAGCGCGACAGAGCAGAGCAGTATGATAAAAGGGTCCGTGCAAAGTGGGAGCTGGGGACGTTGTCGCGAACTGAACCCCATGACGAGTTCCTAGAGCTCTGCGCCGTTTCGACCTCCGGCCAGCTGACTGAGGAAGAACAGAAAAGGCTACAGGAGCATCTTCTTGTTTGCGCCTCTTGTCGGAAGGCACTTCGAGAATATCAAGTCGTTGTAGCCGAGGCGATACCCGCAATCGCGGCAACCCAGGAGATTGAGACTGAGGCAGACCCCTCCTGGTCAGAAGCGCAGGCGGAACGAGCTTTCTTCAAGAGACTCGCGCAGGAAGAAGAACCGGAGCCAAACAGGCACCACCGTAAAGACAGGTTCCCCGCCTCGCTTGACCGACTTCCGACCATTCACTAGTGAACCACCTTGGCGTTATGTTTGGTTGTTGTATGCGGCCGGCGTGTTGCTCTTTTTAAGTGTCGGCATCTATGCCTATCGACTTCAGAAGCATTCGCAAACCCAAATAGCGCTTAGCTCTCCCGCACCGGTTCCGAATTCAAGCTCGCTGCAAGAAGAGATCAGCGACCTAGGGCACGAAAGAGAGATCGCGCGTTCGGAAATCGCGCAGCGAGATCATCAAATCGCCGATCTTCGGCACCAATTGTCACGGCAAGCGGACGAAATTGCCAATCTAAGAACCGCGCAGCAGCAGTTGGAAAGCAGTCTCCGTAGCAGCGATGCCGACAGGCAGCAATTGGTTCAGCGGCAGACGGAGCTAGCGCAGCAGTTACAAACAGCACAAAACAATTCCCAGTCCCTGCAAAGCAAACTAGATTCCTTGAGTCAGCAGTCGGCCCAGGATACGGCTCGCACCAAAGCACTCGAAACCCGTACCGCTGAGCTGACGCGGCAGCTGCAAGATCGTGACGCGACCATTGATCAGCAACAGCAGTTGCTGGCTCATGACCGCGATATTCGGGATTTGATGGGCGCACGAGACCTCTATATTGCCGAGGTCTACGATGTGGGTCGCAGTGGCGAAACCAAGAAGCCGTACGGGCGTGTGTTTTACACGCGCGGAAAATCTCTGATCTTCTATGCCTACGATTTGGACCGGCAAGCCGAAGTAAAGAACGCGGCGACATTTCAGGCATGGGGACGCCGCGGTCCAGACCGCAAGCAAGCGCTCAACCTGGGCATCTTCTATGAAGACAATGTCTCGAAGAAGCGCTGGGTTTTGAAATACGACAATCCAAAAACCTTGGCACAGATCGACGGAGTTTTCGTGACCGTCGAACCGGATGGCGGCAGTGCCACTCCCAGCGGCAAGTCTTTATTGTTCGCCTCGCTTCGCATCGATCCCAATCATCCGTAACAGTTTCTTCTTTTTTATTCGCGGCTCCCAATCAACCCTAAAATATGTCATCAGTTGGTACTGCAGCCGATCATCCTGCGAATGAATGGGTGAGTGTCTAAAAACCCATCGACTTGCTGGAGAGCCGACATGCGCTTCTCTTTATTCACCTGTGTTGCGGTCTACGCGTTGCTTCTTTCCCTCCCCCTTCGTGCGCAATCGCCGAATGGAAACATCAATGGTCAGGTGGTGGACGCATCGAACAGCGCGATTACCGGCGCCGACATTGTTGCCGCTAATGATGTGACCGGTGTGCAGTACAGCACCAAGACAAATGAGGAAGGGCTCTATGTATTGCCGAATCTGCCTCCGGGACCGTACCGCCTGCAAGTCTCGAAGGTCGGATTCAAAACTCTGATCAAGCCTGACATCGTCCTCAACGTACAAGATGCGATTTCGCTCAACTTCACCCTGCCCATCGGCGCCTTCCACGAAACCATCACGGTCGAAGCCGGTGCACCACTGGTGAATTCCGAAACCTCGGCGGTGAGTACTGTCGTCGACCAGAAATACGTGGCCAACATGCCATTGAACGGACGAAGCCTGCAGGACCTGATCCTGCTGACACCAGGCGTAACCACGAACTCGCCGCAAAGTCCCGCGAGTTTCACCGGGCAGTTCAGCGTCAATGGGCAGCGCACAGAATCGAACTACTTCACGGTCGACGGGGTCAGTGCAAATACCGGTGTTGCCAATATCTCTCCGGCTACGGCGGCTACCAGTGGCTCGCTGCCAGCCTCGACGACGTTAGGAACTACGCAAAGCCTGGTATCGGTAGACGCTCTCGACGAATTTCGTGTTCAGACTTCAAGTTATTCCGCCGAGTATGGAAGGAATCCTGGCGGCCAGTTTGCATTTTCCACCCGTTCGGGGACGCAACAATGGCACGGAACGGCTTACGACTACCTGCGCAACAACATCTTTGACGCCAACGACTGGTTCAACAAGTACTACGGAGTGGCTCAGCCAGCCGAACGTCAGAATGACTTCGGAGGTACGCTCGGCGGACCGCTGGGGATTCCCGGAGCTGTGGCGTGCCCCAGAGAATACGTTCTTCTTTTTCTCCTACGAAGGGTTGCGACTGCGTCAGCCACAGGCCGCAACGCTTACGGATGTACCCGACGCCAACCTGCGCGCGAGCGCCCCTTCTCCCTTACAGCAGGTCCTCAACGCCTTTCCCCTGCCCACTCCTGGCGCGACGAATTTAGGCAATGGCTTGGCGCAATTTGTCGGAGCGTGGTCAAACCCAAGCACGATTGATTCGACCAGCATGCGCTTAGACCGGGTGTTCAACGAGAAGCTGCGGCTGTTCTTCCGCTTCAGCAATACCTCCTCGCTCGCCGATTCGCAGGATACGAGTGTTCCGTCTGTTCTCGATTCCCTGACCAGCACGGCCCGAACTTACACTTTCGGCGCGACCAGCTTGTTCTCAAGCAATGCCAGTAATGAGTTTCGCCTCAATTACAGCTCGAACTATGTGGCTGCTTCCGGCACACCCGGCAATCTGGGAGGAGCCACCCCGGTCGATCTGAATCAGCTGCAGGGGCTTTCAACCGGAATGAAACCTGCGGCCTTGGTTCGCGTGGCGCTCTACCTGGGTGGCACCAATCCTGCCATCACGCAATACGCGAACTCGGGTGAGCAGGAGCAATGGAATCTGGTGGATACATTCGGACTCTGGCTGGGGCGCCATCAATTGAAATTCGGGGTCGATTTTCGCAGACTGTCGCCGAGCGTTTACCAGACCAGCCCGGTGGTTCAGTATTTCTTCATCAGTCAGGCTTCGGTTATGGGAAACAAGCTAGACGAAGGCTCTGGTCAATCGTATGCACCCGCATTTCCGGTTTACACGAACTTCTCCGCCTTCGCGCAAGACGAGTGGAAGCTGACGCCACGTCTGAATATTTCCATGGGACTGCGGTGGGAAGTGAATCCGGCTCCCGGTGCAACGAAAGGAAACCTCCCTTATACGGTCGAAGGCAACAGTCTCAGTGCCCTGACGCTTGCTCCACAGGGAGCGCCGCTTTGGAAAACAGCTTGGTTCAATTTTGCGCCCAGACTCGGGGCGGCCTATATCCTGCGAACCAGCAATTCCTATGAAACGATCATCCGGGGAGGTGGAGGCGTCTTCTTCGACACGGCGCAACAGCTGGGATCGTATGGCTACCAGGGTCCCGGTTTCGCTGCAACAGCGCCACTATTTGGCACCTTAGTTGGTTCACCCGCAAGTTTTCCGGCTCCGGTCGCACAGGTAAACCCCACTATTCCTAATCCGCCGATTGCTCCGTATACCAGCGGGGTAGTCTACGCGTTCCCTTCGCACCTGCAGTTGCCGTTCACGGTGCAGTGGAACGTCGCTCTCCAGCAAGGCCTCGGCAAATCGCAAGCGCTGACCGTGTCTTATCTCGGAGCACGAGGCAGGCGCCTGCTGGAACAGCAGCGCGTAAACGTGCACCCTTTCAATCCGAATTTTGGCTACGTCATCTTTTCTCAGACTGGTTTGACGTCTGACTATGACGCCCTCCAGGTTCAGTTTCAACGCAGACTGACGCAAGGCTTGCAAGCCCTGGCGTCTTACACCTGGGGACATGCGATCGATTACGGATCGCAGAACGCCAGTTTGCCGTACATCCGCGGCAATGCCGATTTCGACGTTCGCCACAATTTCAGCAGCGCTCTCTCGTACGACTTGCCTGGTCCGCGCGGCAACGGCTGGAAAGCCGCGCCGCTCAAACACTGGGGTCTGGATGATCGATTCACGATCAGATCCGGGTTTCCTGTGACCTTGAGCGGTGCGCCTGTCGTTGACCCTGCGACGGGACTTGTCTACAACTCCGGGCTCAACCTGGTGCGCAGGCCAACCGCTCTATGTGTACGGCTCAGACTGCGCGAATCTATATGCAACCGGCCGCGGCTGTCCGGGAGGTTCGGCTATCAATCCCAAGGCATTCGCTATGCCAGCGGGTTGCACTCCGTTCAGTTGCCCTGCGGGAACCGAGGCCGGGAATGCTCCGCGCAACATTGTCCGCGGCTTTGGAGCCTGGCAGATGGATGTGGCCGTCCGGCGCGATTTCCCCCTGTATGAGCGGCTGAAACTGCAGTTCCGTGCTGAGGCCTTCAACATCTTTAATCATCCGAATTTCGGCACCGTGAACTCCATATTTTGTAATGCCGGACCGGCTTGCACGTTCGGACAAGCGAAAGCAAGTCTGGCGCAAAGCCTCGGTACGCTTAGCCCCTTGTATCAAATGGGCGGACCACGCTCCGCGCAGTTTGCGCTGAAGTTGATGTTCTAAGCCCATTCGTCAGAAGGCTCCCATGAGAATCACCATCTTGCGAGGGCTTAGGAGATCTCTGTGTTTGCGGCGCGCACTCTGGCTGGCTGGTCTGTTTGTGCTGACCATCCAGCTGAGTCTCAGATCCCATGCGACGCACGCTGACACCGCCAGCAATGAGAAGGATGCCATTACCACTTCCGATAGCGTCAGCATGGCCACTCTCGATTCCCCGGCGGACCCCTACGCGGGTCCGCCAGCTCCATACTTTTCACCTGACGGGAAGCACTTTGCCGTAGTTCTGCGCCAAGCGAATATCCAGAAGGATACAAACGACTCCTCCATCCTTCTTTATCAAACAAACCAAGCTTTCGATTCGCCAGAGGCTGAAGTTTTGGTCCGAATGTCGTCGGACTCAACGAATCGCTATTCGATCCGGCAAGTTCGCTGGCTCAAAGACAACGAAACTCTGGTTTTTCTGGGTGAGAATCCAGGAGAACCCTCGCAGGTGTATGCGATTAACATTCGCAACAAACAGCTTCGAAAGTTGACCCACAACCCGACAACGGTCACGAATTACGACATCACGCCAGACGGAAGCAGGCTTGCCTATGTTGCGGAACCAATTGACTTCTGGCCCACTCCCAAGGAGACATCGCACGACGCCGCAGTGGTTATATCGGGTCAGGAGTTAGGAAACATCCTGGCCGGCCATCACTTTCAACCTGCAGGCCAGCAGGTGTTTTGGCAAGCATCGGATGGAGAATCCCATTCGGTCGCTGTCGAAGCCAAGTACTTCGTCCCGGAGACACGGATCTCGTGGTCTCCTTCGGGGCGGTATTTTGTGTTCTCCGCTCTGATTCGCGGGGTTCAGAGTCGATCCGACTGGGAGACTTATGATGATCCGATCATCAAACAAGTATTTGCGAGCCATGCTTTCCAGTCGAGGATCTCTCCCTTGTCACAATACCTGGTTTTCGACACCGAAAGACAATCGGTTCGGCCACTGCTTGATGCGCCCGTCGTCAGCCCCTTTGATCAGTTCTCTTGGGCGAAGAACGGCGAAGCGGTGTTTTGCTCCTCGTATCTTCCGTTGGATGGAGTGCCAGAGAAAGAGCGCAAGAGTGCGTCATACGCCAAGCAGCGAGTGGAAGTATTCCTACCGAGCTACAAGTATCGGACGGTCGAAGCCAGAGATCTTCCACCGGAAGAAATGAAACGGCCTCCGCTCGAAGTTACGACTGAGGAGGGACTCAACACACCACCCAAATTGTATGTTTCGGATCGATTCGGCGGTGACACGAAACTGCTACTCGACCTCAACCCTCAATTCGATCACTTACGCTTCGGCCAGGTAAGAACGATTGAGTGGAGTGTGGACGGGGTTCCGGTTCTTGGTGGACTGTATCTGCCTCCAGACTATGCCCCTGGAAAGCGGTATCCGTTGGTGATTCAGACCCACGGCTTCACACCCGACGAGTTCTCGATGGATGGACACTCGGAGTGGAGCAGCGGATTTGCGGCTCGACCCCTGGCAGCCAAGGGAATCGTCGTTCTACAGAGTTGGAAGTTCAAAGATCCACGCGACTACGAACGGATTACAAGTGATCGCCAGCTCGGACGTACCGCAGAAGAGGCTGTCTTGAAATTCAATGCGCTTGCCTATGAAAGAGCAATCGATCGGTTGGATAACGATGGAATGATCGACCGAAGCCGGGTCGGCATCGTGGGTTTCAGCCGGACTGCGTGCTTTGTCGGTTACACACTGAGCCATTCGCACTACCCTTTCGCGGCCGCTGTTCTGGTTGACGGGATAAGCTGCGGCTATTTCGAGGAGATCGCAGTGCCGGAGGAATCGCGCGACGTCAATTTCATCAATGGCGGGACCGCTCCTTTCGGCGCGGGACTCCGGCAGTGGATGAGAAACGCACCGGGATTCAACACCGATGACGTTCATACGCCAGTGCAATTGATTTCCCTTCAGGACTACTCCGTGCTTACTGCCTGGGAATGGTATGTGGCCCTTTCATTAACAAACAAGCCGGTAGATTTCATTCTCGTTCCGCACGGCTATCACATTGGAGTTAAGCCTTCCCAGAGGATGCTGACGCAACAAGCTGTTGTTGATTGGTTCGCTTTCTGGCTGAAGGGCGAGGAGGATTCCGATCCCGCGAAAGTCGAGCAGAACGCTCGTTGGCACCAGCTGCGCGGTTTGTCAGAGTAACGGTGGGATTTCTTTTCTATTAGCGTCATGGTGTCCCTGTGGTGCCGTCGCGATGGCGGACCACTCAATGAGGGCATGTCCGGCGGATGTAGATGCGGTGTTACCTGTCGGCGGAGTGACGCATTTGCCTTTGAACTCTGTTAGCGGAAAATCAAATTCCCGCCTGAAGTAGACGGCAAAGCCTTCCACTTCTCTCCTCAACTTGAGAGCATTGTCGCGTTACGCTCAGCAGATTCGAGTTGTCGCCTAGCGCGCTTTCAGTCAGCGGGCTCAGCTGTCCATTGATCTTCACAGGTCTGTTCTTTCGGTTGGAATACTGTCTTCAGAAGAGCTGGGCCATGAGCCGATAGTTCATAGTGCGAAACCTTGGGCTCCGGAAACAGAAGGTATTTATATTCCTCTTGGTAGTAGATGGCAGTGTCTACAAGCTCTGAACCTGTGAAGCACCGGATGGCTTCATACGATTCCCAGATCGAGATAACCAGGAACTCCGCTACTCCCGATGTCCTTCGTTGGAACACTAACGCGCCTAGATTGCCGGGAGTCCTCCGGTAGCTAGCTAGCCGCAGTTGTTGAAGTTGGTGTAAGTATTCGTCGCCCAGTTTTTCACGCGTTAAGCCATGCCAGACTCTTCCGATCAGCATTTTCGCCTCTCGAGATACGCCTGAGCATCATTCCAGTTTGAGTGCCCTTTGCTACCTAGATTGGCAGCAATACGGCAGAGTGGTGTCGCGGAGCGCTCAACTCGATTCGTGCTCAGAATGCTTGCAATGAGTTATTCGCAAAAGATTCGAGATTCGTACCAGTTTGAGGGATCCCCGACTTCAAGCGTCTGCTCTGAAATTCATTCACCAACGCGTCATTTTGCTCACGTATTGATGATCTTTCGAATTTCAATCACCTAACTCAAGTACATCCGTGAAATATGATCGCAAAGTCGAGCTAAGCGCCACAGAACCAAGCTTCGCCACTTCGGAGCAACGGGTTCCGTCGGGAAGGACAAGAAATGCCCGCTTGAGCAAGAGTTCTCGGGCAATAGCGACCCTTTTCTGCCTCAATGTTGGAGCCGAGCGTCCGCACACCGCGGATCCTCTTTCGAGCTCATCCAAGATCAGATAGAACCCCACGAGGTGTTCCCGCCCGCCATCGCTCATGTCCCTAGGCTTTCCTCATTCCGAGCGCTTCGTTCAGCCCCTTGAGGAGTTGCGCCCGCTTATCGGCGTCGAGCTTCGCAAGGTTTTCCAGTTTCCAGCGCACGGCCGGCAGGTTCTTGGCGCAGGGCAGGTCGAGTAGAGACCAGTCGGCCTCGCCCTTCTTCACTGAAACCAGAAACCTTTTATGCTCCTCCGGCATCTTGCCGACGATCTCCTTGATGAGATCTTCGCGCGCCTTCAGAAGGTCGTCGAGGCTGACCGGCTGGTCCACCATTCCCTCGAACCCCCGCTTGTATTCGGCCGATACGTCGAGCCGCTGCGGCGCGAGAACTTCGGCCATTGGCCGGTGGTGGCTGAGCAGATAGAGGATGAAGGCCTTGCGCAGCGTGTCGTCGATACCTTCATTTGCTAGCAGGTCGCGTACGTCGAAGAGATCGCGCGGATGCTGACGATCAAGGGCCGCCACGATCTTGCCGGCGTAAAGATCGGCAAAGTTGACGACCTGCATTTCGGCGAACCCGAATTGCTCTTCGACCTCCGGGCGATACGCGCTTGACGGCGGGGTCGTAGACACAGCCGCGCAGGACCGGCGTCACCTCGATCTTGATCTGCGCGTCATCGACGCGGACAATCAGCTTGGTCGTGCAGTTCTCGCCTTTGGGATGGCTCGCCTTCAGCTGCGCACCGCGCATCCCATTCGTGATCGCGTCCGCAATCCGCTTCATGCCGGCATCGATCGCCTTCAGCGATGTCGCGCGATCGGCAACCGGCACATAGGTCAGATCGATATCGACCGAGAGCCGCGGCATGTCCCGTACGAACAGGTTGATTGCAGTCCCGCCCTTGAGCGCGAATTCTTTCTCAGCTGCCACGAAAGGAACGGTCCTGATCAGCAACGCGACCTGTTTGCGATATCCGTCAGCGATCGCCATCGAGCGACTCCGGCACTGTGATATTGAATTTCGGGTCGAGCTTGCCGCCTTTGACGAGCATGCGTTTGCCTTTTCCCAGATCTATCCCGCCGCGGTCGAGCGAGTTGAGCCACGGCGGCTGATGCCTCTCCGCGAACCACAAGAACAACCGCTTCACCTTCACACTGCGGCAGGCCTGCAGCAGCGGCTGCAGCTTGCGCGGACTCAGGTTCCGTAGCCCCTCGAAGAGCATGTCGGCCTGATGGAACGTCTCGCGTTCGGGGACCTCATCGAGCAGTTCGAGAATCGCGCGTTCCGACGACGACGTCACGAGCGGCCAATCCCACTTTCCCCATCTTTCCCGCGCGTAGCTGCTGCGCAGGAGCGGATCGTTTTCTTCGCTGTCCACGTCCAGGACGACGTTGTGCGGGAACAGCCTCTTCGCGTTGTGAAACACGAACCGGCTTTCCAGATTCAGCTTGAGGACCCAGCCGGGACGTCTGTCTGTTCCGTAAAGGTGAACCTCGCGCTGCGGCGCCGAGGACAGGTAATGTGCGAATCCGTGCAGTTCGAGCGCGGTCCGGCCGCCCACCGCGAAGTGCGCTTTGAGGAGCGTCTGGAGTGAGATAACCACGCTTTCCCAGGGCACACCTCTCCCGGCGCCTTCCGGCGGAAGCTGCGGCGCGGGCCGCCGGTACACGCCCCGTGCGACCCTGTCCAGCCAGCCATGCGCAACATACTTTTTCCGTAAGGCGCCGGAATAGCCGTTCTTTTCGAGCCAGGCCGCGTCGGCAACGAGACCCTCAGGGAGGAAGCGCTGCAGCCGGTTTAGCTTTTCTTGATTTTGTGTACCCATGGTATATAAAATAGCATAAACTTAAACCCAGCCGAATCAGTTTAAAAGTTGGCGATTTTATATACCTTGGGTTAACGAATGCCTGATTTTATAAACCGCCCCTGCCCATCCTTATTAATACGGCCCGCCGAGCGAGTCACCGGAGCCTCGAACCGTGGATCTCAATCCCCTTTCGGACGAAAAAAGAGAGAGCGCGTACACGAGTTCCTCGGCACATTAAGAAAGCCCGACTGTCAATTGGATGGTTTTCGATAAGGGCTCCACCGATTCGCGACGCACAGAAGCGGGCGCACGAGCACTCATGGAAACTTTCAGGCGCGGAGGCACACGATATTCTGCGTGCCTCCGGTATTGGCCGGGTTTATTCATCTGCTTCGTACGCCATCGGCGTCACATTGTAGACGGGGTTCTGAGGCGTGCTTTCGATGGAATCGAATGAGCCGGAGAGAGCTTTCTGCCCCCGGATAAGCGACTGTGCATCTCCACACGAGACAATGCTTGGCTTCGAGTATTTCATGATCTTTACCTCCTTTCTAAGGATTTGTTCTCAGCTGAGATCCTGGTGTAATCAACCGAGCCGAGGTCTTGAGCAATCGCGCACAACCCCCGACCAATTTGCGGTTTCCCGCAAACCTCTGAGCCACCTCTCAATGCTCAGAAGCCGTACAAGCGTTACGGAATGAATGGTGAGGCCGTGTTCGGCCTTCGAGACTTCCTGACGCAACTGCCTTTCGTCGACAATTGCGAGCGATGCGCAAACCGTCTCGGAATTGGTGTTCGCAAGTTCCGTCCAACGCGCGGAGATTTCCGCGAGAGGTCTGCGGCTGACCCGTGCTTTGCGTTTTCGATTCAGGATTTCATCTGGGACAAGACCAGCAAGCGCCCGGCGCAGCAAGGAGCGACGTTGACCTGGACGAATGAGTTGCTCCCTAGGCACGGCATACAAGAACTCCAGAAGATCCCGATCGAGAAATGGGTAACGCTTCTCGCACAACAGGCGGGAGACAACGAGAGAGCAGCCTAGCTGCCGCCGCAGCATATCAAGCGCCACGAGGTTTTCCTGAAAGCTTGGCAGCCCTCCGAAGAATTGAATTCTGCGCGGATAGCCTGTCAGAGCGCGTTCATATCTCTGCCGAAAGGACTTCGTCAGCCACGGAGCGGACGTCAGAGCCTCTTGTATCTGCACCTGCGCCGGGTGGAAGAATGGTGACAACGTTTCCAGCAGGAGATGGAGGCAAGGCTTCCGTTGATGCAGCGCCCAGCTTTCCATTTGCTGCCGGAATTTCGTGAAACGCGCTTGGACAAGCAGGTCCGCAAGCTCGGGCCACTGGGAAGGGACACCTCCGGTGACTTCATCCCCTCCGGTGCCGGAGAGCAGAACACGGTGGGAGCCTGATCGTAGGCACGCCTCGAATTGCTGTTCAGGGGGCGCTTGATGTAGAGAAGTCTCGGACAGCGGGGCTGAGCTAGACGCTGTTGCAATTCCATCTCTCTGGGCACCAACCTGAATGTGACAACCCGTCCGACGCCGTTTCTTCTCGACAAGCGTAAAATACGGGCGCTCGTCCCAATCAGGTTCTGCATCATCGTAATAGGAAACTGTATCGAGCCCTTGTGTTTCTGCCAGACCCGCACGGATGAGCTCATCCGCAGTGCAAACAATCGCGGAGGAATCGATCCCACCACTCAATTCAGCCAAAACCGGCGTGCTCGCCCGCAATCGGCGGACGACAGATTCCCGAAAGAAAGTGAGAAACTGCTGTTCATATTCCACGTCGCTGCGGTAGCGAATTCGAACAGATGGATCGAAATCCCAGTACTTGGCAATGAAGCGGCTTCCCTTGCTGAGCTGCACGAAGCATGCGGCTGGAACGGAATGAATTCCGCAGTAAGGCGTCAAATGCGCTGCCGGGTAGAGCGATAACAGTCCTGCGATGTACTCTCCGTTCAGATCGAAGGTGTGGCCGGCGAATACCAGCAATCCCTCGAGCACCGAGCTCCAGGCTGCGTACTCCTTCTCGACGACGTAATAAAGAGGACGTGTGCCGATGAAATCTTTGGCCAGAATGATGCAGCCGGCTTTCGGGTCGCAGATGGAAACTGCCCAATCACCAATCAGCTTCGCAAAACAGCCCGTTCCCCACAACTCATAGGCCGCCGCAACGATCGCCAAATCGTCATCTCCAGGGAGAGGAGCAGCGAGCTGCTGAATCAGCTGTTTGCGGTTGTCGAGCCGGCCGTCCCAAACGATGATGTGTCCCGCTTTTGTGAGCAGTGGCTGGACTTCAGCATGAGATTCTTTTGTCGTGTGGAAGGCGCGGCAGAATATTCCAAAGTTCTCCTTGCAGAAACTTCCCTCAAGATCCGGAGCATAGGCAGCTACCGTGGAACAAGCCTGGTGAAACTTCTCCCCGAGAGGCTTCGTGTCGAAATTGTAGGCCCCGAATTGAACTGCCATAATCTGCCTACCTTTTGGTTGTTAGCATCGATCCAGAATCGTGAAAAGCTCGGGCATATGGGTTTTGTCATTGACTACTTGGCGATTCACCTCGACCCAGGCGTGTGCTTGAAACGGAAGTTTGCGAATCCCGATTACCAGTTCCGCCGGCACACCGTACCGCCGCAGCAGGCAGCACGTAACCGCCGACCGCTGCAGACAGAGCACCTGTTTGAAGTACCATATGCAGGCGACGTCCACGGCATGGCAGACTCGCCCGATGTCATCCGCCGATCCCAGAATTCGGCCCGATGGACAGTTCCGCACTTTGTTGTGCAACGCACTGAATTTTCTCCGCGCCAAGTAGACATCGAATTGGACCAATTTCAGGTACGCTTCTGATACGAGAGGACACACAGATTTCACCCCTTTCCTAGCTGGGCAGTTGCAATTGGTGACAGAGAAACGCAAGTCGAGCGGTGAGTGATTCAATACGAGCACTGAATGGCAGCACTGGTGAATGCCCGCGCTGGCATGAGTAATCGAGCAGTATGGGCTGCTGGGATGCGGTGGCAGCCTGGAGCCGGGCGGTCATCTTCCGGGCATGAAGTGGGTTGCATACCTGATCGCGATCTCCGGAAACGATCATGGTCGCCGGATAGCGAATGCCGTCGCGAACTTGGTGGTACGGAGAGTAGCCCGCAAGTGCGGCAAAGTCTTCCCGATCATCCGCCGTTCCCAACTCTTCTTTCGCGCTCCGGGCGCTGTCAAAGAGGTGATAGCGCAGCATATCCAGAATAGGTGCGAGGCACAGCACTGCTCGGAATAGCTCCGGGCGTTGAGTGACGGCAACGCCGACGAGGAGACCAGCATTAGAGCCTCCCAAAATCGCAAGCTTTTCTGATTTCGTCCGGCCCGTTCGAATGAGCCACTCAGTTGCCGACAGGAAATCGTCAAATGCCACCTGGCGGTTTCGCCGCTTGGCAGCACTATGCCAAGCTTCGCCGAACTCTGAGCCACCGCGAATATTGGGCAATGCGACCAAGCAACCCTTTTCCAAGAGAAAGGTGAGGAGGACGCTGAATTTCGGCGTGATCGAGACTCCATAGCCTCCGTAGGAGGCCATCACGGCAGGATGCAGCCCGCCTCTCAGAACTTCAGGACGCCCGACGAGGAACATCGGAATCGGCGTTCCATCCTTTCCGTCAAACCAAACTTGTTTGTGCTCGAAATGAAATGGATCGCCGCAATGAACAACCTCTGACTTCTTCCAAGGCCTGACCTGACCACGTTCCGCGAAATAGACCCATGTCTCGATAGGCCTGGTGAACGACTCGCGCTCGAAAAACACTTCGCCGCCATCCGGCGAGGTCCCCGTCAGGCGCACCGTCTCGTTGGGCTCGGTTGGCAAGTGTCCAAGAAGTTCGCCATCCAGGTCAAAGATGTCCACGATGGTTTGCGTTACTCGGAGATAGGCCACAAGAATTCGGGCGGCAGTGACAACGCAACCTTGAATCCGCTCCGCTCTCGTCCGAACAATCTCACGCCAGTACGCGACACCGGTTTCGTCGTTGCTCACCTCCACGATCTTGAAATTGGGAGCATCCCGATCCGTCAGGGCGACGATTCTGCCGTTGTTGAGAAGGTAGGGTGCGAACTTGTAATCCGCATTGTGGACCAAGGCCGTCGGAGCGTTTCCGGTGTCCGGATTCCAGAGAAAGAAATCGGTGCGCGTTGGATCAAGTCCGCGGTAAACCAGGAAACCCAGCGTGTTTGTGTTCGGAACAATGTGCAGCTGGACATTGTTGCCTCCTTCGGCCAAAAACACCTTTTGGTCCCGGTCAAAACTTGTGCCTAACATGTGCCAATAAGCTGTGCGATTTCGATCGGTGTCGTGCACGGTCTCGTGAACGTAATAAAACCCATGGCAGTCGCCGCTGAAAGCGAAACCACGCAGGAATCCGCGCGGGAGCGCGTCGGTCAGCGTCGTGCGGCTCTCGACGTGAAGCAGGTGGAAAGTCCCAGTACGTTCTCCACCCTCTTTCATTTCATACAAGAGTAGCTGTCCATCAGAAGAGACTGTGAGAAGCCTGACCGCGACATTCTTCCCTCTCGAGAAATTGGCGGGATCGAGCAGAAGATGATCGTTCCCAGCAAAACCGTCGCGAAAATAAATGCAGGCTTGTTCCTGAGCACGAGCTCGCTTACGGAAGAAGTATCGGTTCCCAACCTTTCGGATGGAATCGACTCTTTCCACATTCAGGAGTTGCTCTACCCTCACGCGCATGCGCTCCTGGCCCGGGATTGCGTTTAGATACCCGCGGGCGTATGCGGTTTGCTCTTTCAGCCAGTGGCGCGTCCGGGGAGAGTCGTTGTCTTCCAGCCAGCGGTACGGATCGCTAACGCTGACCCCGTGGAGAATTTCCGTAAGTGGCTCGACCGCTGTCGGCGGCGGAGCGATCATCAGCTTTGGCATTTGCCCTCCACTCGAAACAGTTGCAAAGCCTCGCGATACATCCGCCGCGTAAGCGCGCGGAGATAGCCTCCGGTTGCTTCTGCCTGAAGGTGGTTTTGATTGCGCCAGAAATTGCTGCCAGCGGCATAGGCGAACACGGCTAGCAGAGGAACAAGTTGCATTGCCAATCGAATCTTGGCATCCGCACATAACGCCTTCCATGGCCGCAGATAGGAAGCCGCAAGCTCCACTTCGTCACGAGGAGAACCACCCATCGTGCGCCGGAAATGTTCCAGGAGATACTGGAAGCTGAAAAAGGCAGGTCCAACGTAGGCTTCCGCCCAGTCCAGAAAGGTACAGCCGTCCGGGCGAACGATGATGTTAGCGGGATTGAGATCGCAGTGACCCAGCGTATTAGGGAGCTCAATCCTCTCGAAGCAAACGAGCGCATGGTTGATTTGCTTCTGAAGCCAGCGGAGTTCGAACGGGGAGAGCCTTGGCGGAGTAGCGGTTTTCTGCCGTTGCATGAGCTCTCTTATCTGGGACATGAATGGTGACAACAATCTGCGAAGCGCCGTTGCGCTCAGGTTCCTTGCACCCGATTCCCGGAGAACGGCCTCGGTGCCGATGGACTCGATTTGCAGCAACGCCAAAGTCTCTGCGGATGATTTCCAGTGCTCCACGCTGTGGCTTTCGCCTAGGTTCGCGCCCGAAACCTCTCTCGATAGCCACCCGTTCCATGCGAGTGGACCGCGAGCACCGGGCTGATATATCTGGGGAAAAATCGCGCCAGGGTACGGGTGATGGCACATTCCTGCCGGTTCTGTTCGCCAACAGCCTTGAACCAAACCGCCTCGCCAGTGGTCTCAAACCGAATCAAACTGAACGAGGCGGTGCCATTCAGTTGCGAGAACTTTCCGGTAAGACGAAGTTGGACTGGGCGAATTTTCACTTCTACCCAAGTTTGTAATTGGCGAAACCATCCTGGGTTGGCAAAGGGTTCCGGCCTCGGGAAGAGCTGCCGCACGTCATACTCTGCGAGACATCGGCGCATGGCTGAATGCTCGTGCGCATCTTCAAAACACTCCGGAGATACCGAAGAGATCGCTTTCCATACAATTTGGTCAGGTCGACGATTTTGTTGCCGCCAACATTCCACGACCTGATACCACTTCGACTTGGGTTGTTCACGCTCTTCTGCCATGTCCAATCGAAACAGACAAACCACCGAGCATCCGCACTCGCGTTTCATCTGCGTCGTGAGTGCTTCGGCATAGCGTTCGTAGCGCGGGATTTCCAGGCACGGAAAACGGAGACCGTGCTCTCCACGCAGGAACAGGACGCTCCTTTCATCCGGCAGGAACGTGATTACCCGTACCTGATTCCGATCGCACTGTTGCATCACCTGCACAAATCCAATCCTTGTCCTTAGTAGGTGGGTGACACGGGTTCATCCAACAATTGAAGCTGCTTGAGCTCGCGGATGAAGTGCTGGAAATCGTCTTCGACGATCTCCGCAGTTACACTGAATTCGCGAGCGATTTGATTCACAATGGCCGCTTCACTGAGTCTGTCCTTCATGAGTTCGAGCATTCTCGATCCAACCACATTGAGGCTGAACAGTTGGCCTTGCCGAATGTCCAGTACGACTGCACCATCGGCACTGTGCGTGCTTCGCACGTTCTCCAAAACTCTGTACATTCGAAACTCCGAACCGGCGTACTTGCGGTATACCGGCAAACCTGCGATGCGTAATCTGCCATGCTCCATCTCTGTATGCGAGCAAAAGAACAAAACTTTCGGTGAAACAACATGACTCGCCGAAGCCGGTAATCAGCAACAACATGCGACCACGTACGGCTGGTATGGAGATTTCTGTTTTGTGCAGTTTTGAATAAGCGAAGAACCGCAACGCTCTCGCATCGAACGGTATAGATGTGCTAGCGGCATTCCGCTGCCCTGGTTGTTATGTGGATCACTGCCAGGATGCGCGCTGGTGAAGCCGCGGGCCAGCGGCGATTAAGGCCGTTGGCTCTCCATCTCCGATGATCTGCCCTGCAGAAAGAATGAGGAGTCGTCGAAATGCGGAGAGGGTCGCGGCGCGATGCGAGATGACGATGATGGTAGAGCGGTTCAATCGCGCTTGGATGCTCTCCAGAATCTGCATTTCCGACCGAGCGTCGAGACAACAGGTGGCTTCATCCAGAATGAGAATCGAAGGCTTGAGTAAGAGCGCCCGGGCAATAGCGAGCCTCTGGCCTTGTCCGCCGGAGAGCTGGCATCCTGCTGGTCCCACTCGTTGATGCAGACCATGGGGCAAACCTGCAAGGAACGCGTCCAGCCCGACTTGGTACGTGGCAGTTAGGAGTTCGTCTTCCGACACGTTCGGCTTAGTGAGCCGCAGGTTGGAAGCGATGGTCCCATCGAACAACATCGGGACTCGTGGGACATAGCTAACGTGCTGGCGCAGACTCTGTAGTTCAATGCTGCGAAGGTCCTGGCCGCCGATACGAACGCATCCATGGATGGGATCGTGAAGCCTGGCGATCAGTTTCGCGAGCGTGCTCTTTCCGGCTCCATTCTCTCCGGTGAGAGCGATCTTTTCGCCGGGGAGAATCGAGAGCCGGGGAATTCGAAGTATGGTTCTCTGTTGCGGGTAAGTGAACTCAACCCCCTCCAGATCGATCTGCAGAACCTGTTGCGGAGAAAGCAAGGCCGGCGCTTCGGCTTCAGCGACCGTAGCTTGCAGGGCAAGGGCAGCTCGCACCTGCCGGATGCTTGCGAGCGCCTTTTGTGTACGTGCGTACAGCTCAGCCGCGCCGCTGAGCGGCTCAAACAGTTGAACGGCGATGCCGTGAAAGGCCACCAGACTCCCAACCGTCAGAGCTCCAGCTACGACACAGAAGCCGCCATACGCAATCACAGCGCAGATCGCCAGGACTATGACTAGCGAGCCCCAGATGGTGTATGAGGTACTGGCGGCATAGAGCCGATGCTGGGATCGAACCGTACGAGCGAGGAGCCGAAAGGCGCTGCGCTGCTGCCGTCGTTGCTGGCCCAGCAACTGAATGGAAACAGCGGCCGACAGGTGTTCCTGCAAGAAAGCGCTCCAGTTTAACCGATCGGCTTGGACCTGCTCCGCGCTGGCTACCAGTCTTTGCCGAAAGTGTTGCCGTATCAACACAAACGCTGGAATCAATGGAATCACGGCGATGGTCAGTGCAGGACTCAGCACTAGCATGGTGGCCAACGTGAAACACGTGGTAAACAGGATCCTCAGAGCGGACGGTAATAAATCGGAGCCAAAACTTGCGATCTCGTCGACCGGTTCCTTGAGCGGATACATCACGGCGCCGACCGGGGTGTTGTCGTAATAATCCGCGGAGAGCGAATCGAGGTGCCGCAGCACTTCCATTCTGAGCGCCAGTCCCATTCTTTGCGCCGAGCTCAACATCAGGAGCGTACCGAGGCTCAGAAGTGACGTTCGACCCTGGTATCCGAGGAAAATCAAAAGCACCGCTAAGTAGAGTAGCGATACGCTTCGATGCGGAAGAACGCTGTCGATCAACCACCGAAGTGCTAACGGAGCAAGGAGCGACAAGAGGCTTCCCGCAGCAAGGCAGACGAAACTCGCCATGTACCACGCAAGAAAAGGCCGCAAGCGGCGCACAAGCCAATACAGTTCGCCGGGAAACCTCGGTGACATGGGACCCTGTTCCCGTCGCAGATGAAACGAGCAACGCAACGAATGCCGAGAGTATGTACGCACGCCGAACCTGTCGACAGAAGAGTTCAACTGTTCATCTCTTTAACAACGAACACGAAACGTCCCGTAAAACCGCAAATCGAACATCGGCCTCCTTGGAAGAGTTGTCCGAAAAGGAAACGAACTAGGCGAGTTTTCTGGCGACGGCGATGATCTGTCCTACGATCTCGGCGTCGTGGCGATAACGAAAGCGTTCCGACCGATGGAACTCTGTCGTGTAAGGATGGAGGACTAACGTTCCGTTCTCGACTCCGCAACAGGCGGCAACATAGACTCCATCGCGCTTCAGGATCATGTAGACAGGCTGCTGCCACACAGGCTTCGAAATGGGGTGTGATGGCCTCTTCTTTCGATGATTGACGAGCACCAGCAAGCCGTTCTCCAAGTAGGGGTAGAGAGGGTCTTTCTCTCCGCCGACCCAGAAAACCTGTTCGAACGAACTCGCTTCGAGTCCGGAAAGTGGCGCAATGGCGTTGCGCAAGAAGAAGGGGATCTCTCCGTACTCTCTCAAAAGTCCGGACAGAAAGCCGCTCTGATCCGCGGCCTCCGTGTCAGCTGTTTGAACATCGTCAGTGTCTTCAGTGCCTCCGAGCATGAAATCGTCCGGCATCGGCTTGGCCCCGGCGCGCTCCAATGGTATGCCCATCGTTTGCAATACCCTGCGGAACTCGACTCCATATATCAGACAGATGGTCACAGCCTTGTGAAAATCCCGGGGAATCGCCCGTCCAAGTTCGTAGTCGCAAAGTGAACTGGCGGAGACCAGGTAGCGCTCATCACCAAGGAGCCCTGCGATGCGACGGCTGAGTTCCGATGCCTCCCGCAGCGAGCGATCATGATTTTCTCGGCGGTATCGTAGCAACTCGCCCAATTGCGCCGCGGACAGAAGCGGCTGGGGCTGCCATTGCCTCGCCAAGCCCGCGGGAATTGCGGGTGGCTCTGGACGAGAGAGGGGCCGAATCTCAAGATCGAGTGTACCCAGCACGCGCACCTGGTCCGCCAATGCAAGCTCCGCTTGCGCGTAAGACGACAAAGTACTGATCGGAACCAGCAGGCGACCACCGATGACGCGCACCTTGCAACAGAACAGCCCCTTGCTGTGCTCGATGAGAAACATGCGCTCAGACGGTTGCCTAGATTTCTGTGACAGCAGGCTCGATGCTTCTGGATTCACGCGTACGATGCTGCCTGGAAGCAGATCCGGAAAGGCGAGCGCGTCTTCGGTGCCGATTTTGGCGTAGAGGCAGTGTGACTCTTGTTGCAGCGAACCGATTCGCTTTCGTGTCGACAGTTCGAGTAGTTCGGCAAGCGGCGCAATCGCGGGAACCGGGGTTTTGTGCGGGCGAGCGCGAGGCCACCAGACCCACGCCTGTGAATCGGTCCAGGACGAATCGAGGAGAATCGTGCGCTTGGAGGGCAACGATACTTGCAGTGTCGCCAGATCCTCGAGATTGAATCCAAAGACGCGCAGCCAGTCCGAAAAACGGTAACCAGAAATCGCGCTCAGGGCAAAAACCTGATGGAGACTGGGGCTGAAGCTCTCGCGCCGCAACTGGTAATAGAGCGTATGAGGAAAGAAAAAAGGCGAGGAATGGCCAAAAACATTTGCCGCCCGCTGCGATGCTTGCGAAAGTGTGAGTCCAACACTTGCCAGGATAGAACGTACGCGCTCGACCACGTTCGGCGCGTTCGGAGGGACAATCTTTTTGCGCACGGAGACCTCGGTGCCGCTTTGGTCTGCTGCGGGAGGACGTCGCAGAGATCTCTCGTATAAATGTCCGTTGGTGGCCCTCGAAGAGCGATCGAAAACTGTCCGCTTTTGAGGACAGCGAAAACAGAAATCATTTCTGATCACGCGCTTTAGCATCGGTCCGATGCCCTGCGGACTCAAACAATTGTCCCAGAATCGGGACAGAGGATTGTCTATCTCACAGCGAGATATTCCTTAAACCTCCTCACATTGCCCTTCCCGTTCCGTTTTTTGAAAGCGATCAGTGAACTTTCGGAACGAGCCGTCATTTTGCGGTAACATACCCGGACTCCGAGGTTAGTAGCTGATGTTGGCGCCAGCGTCGGCGGTGAATGCGGGGAGGCGGCTCCGAATGGTGCGAGAGCGCTTAGGCCTATCTCTGCGAGAAGTAGAGCAGCTCAGCGGCGACATTGCCCGCAGAATGAACGCTCCCGACTATTTCATCTCGGACTCCTGGCTGGCGGAACTCGAAGCAGGAAAACTCACGCCCAATATTTATAGGATGAAGAGCCTGAGTCTGATCTACAAACGCGATCTGGATGAACTGTTGTCGTACTTTGGGATTGGCATTCGCAGTTCTGGTCCAGAGCGGGAAATGGTCGGCCTTCCGCACACCCACTTGTCGATTCCCGCTTTCGACTGGCAAAACAAAACCATTGAAGCCCCGGTTGCGCTGCGCGAGAACGTTGATCTGGTGACTACGAACCTGGTGTCGCGCATGTTTGACCGCTGGAGCGAAATTCCCATAGAGCTTCTGCAGCAGATGGACTGGCGTCATTCCCTCTACGGCTATATCGGAATTGAGGACTATACTCTCTACCCCATCCTAAGACCTGGGTCATTCGTGCAAATAGACCCACGGCAAACCAAAGTGCAACGGGACGGTTGGCGCAACGAGTTCGAGCGTCCCATCTACTTTGTTGAGCTGCGCGACCGATATGTCGCGAGTTGGTGTGAATTGAGCGGCAGCCAGTTGGTTCTTCTTCCCTCGCCCCATTCCGGCCGATTGGCGACGCATATCCGTTATCCGGAAGACGCGGATATCCTTGGCCGCGTTACCGCAGTCACGATGCGTATCGCGGAATGGAGTTAGTAGCGTTAGGCAAGAAAAAAAGGCGGAGTGCGCGAAGGCACTCCGCCTCAAGAGGTTGTGTGAGTTACGCTGCCGAGTTCGATTTTGCTTTGGCTTTTGGCTGCTTACTGTGCTTGGCGGCAAACTCTGCTGCTACCGCCTTTTCTAACTTTTCGGCATCCACTCGGTAGCGCTTGGCGGCATCCATAAGTACGTCATCGGATGTGCCCGCTCGCAGATAAGCAGAATCCAACAGAGTGAGTTCCAGCAGCATGCGGCAGAGCAAATCTTCGTCATAGGTCGCAAGGCGCTTGGCGAGGAGTTCCTGCGGCCCCTTGCCGTTTTTGTCTGCATCTACTTTGTGGCGCTTTGCCACGGTGGACACTAGATCGTAAGGCATCTGCTTGATGAGCTGGCGAGCAATCGTCAAGAGATCGGCCTTTTTGAAGGGCGCTAGAACTCGCTCCAAGATTGCGGCTAAGACGCGGTGCCTTGTCGTGATGACAAGCTTCGCTTTCTCAATCCGTTTCCGTTCCAATGCCCGCTCGCGTGCCGCTTGCTCAGGAGAAGGAGTATTGGGATGATGCACGCGGCAATTCGGATCGGCACAAACTTTCACGATCTGCCCGCGCTTCCCTCCATCCATCAGCAGCGCATCCGCCATTTTCTCGCACGGCTTCAGTGCTGGAGCCAGTTTGGTTGCTGCGCCATTGCTCTTGGATTTCCTGAGTTGAAGTTCGACATAGCGGTTCCGCCCAAGCGGAGCGCCTTCGCGAGAGTTCCATGCCGAGGAAATCTGCACCAGCTTCGGCTTGATTTCGAGCACTTTGGCGATGTGCGCGTCGAGTTTGCGGCGAAAGCACTCGGGGTCGCTACAGCAGTCTCTTCGGACCTCCGCGAATAAGAGTTTGTTGAAGCCAGTTCGTTTTGGGCAATCCGCGCAGGACCCGGCTTCTGCGATAAGCGATTCATCGAGCTTATCAAATGGCACCGATTCCAATTGGAGCAGGATATTGGACTCGATCCATGCAGCTAGTTCACGCACGGGAACCAGCACTTGAGAGTTTCCGGAACTGGTCCACATGCTTCGGAAGGCAGCACTGAACGCTTCCTGCTGTTGGGCGGAAGCGAGCTTGGCGATCAACAGGGCGTGTCCAGTGGTGATCTGATCCCTCAGAAAGGCGTCGGCCACGGGCGGAATCAAATCGGCCAGCTTGATCCTCCCATAGACGTAAGCCTCGCTTTTTCCGGCGCGAGCGGCAATGCTTGCGACCGTGTAGGATGGCTCTCGCAGTTCGAGTAAGGCACGAAAACCGAGAGCCTCTTCTAGAGGGTGAATGTCCTCGCGCTGCAGGTTTTCGGTTACTTGCGCCTCGATGGCTTCGGCGTCGGTAAGCCTCACAATGCGAACGGGGACAGTACTCAGTTCCGCAATGCGTGCTGCCCGCAAGCGGCGGGCACCCGCAATTACTTCATAGCTGCGGTCTTCCCGCTCTCGCACCAGCAGAGGAGCCAGTACGCCTTGGGCTTTGAAACTCTCCGCCAGTTCCTGCAAGGCAGTCTCATCGAATCGCTTGCGTGGATTGGTGGGGGATTCCACCAAAACGGTGATTGATAGATTTTGATATTCGTGGTTGGCGATGACAGCTTCTGTAGTTGACATTCCATTTTCTCCTTTTCTGAATTTTTGGTTCATGTGTAGTGGTCGGCGCACGGCTCGCGCAGTGCGCCGCATCGTGTGAATTGTTGTGAACTAGGCGACCGAGGCAGACACTTCGGGTTCGAGGGCAATTCCTCCGAGAATCACGGCAGCGGTCTGTTGAACGGCTTCGAGGCTTTCGCGCAGGAGGCGGGCGTCTCCATGCCAAAGCTGAATGTAGTCGGCGGAACTGGTTCCCGTTTCCAAGCCAATCGCCTGAGAAACCACGAAAGCGACGGCTTCCGCTTCTGTCTCCCGTACCTGCTTGGTGGTCAGGGTGCGACGTTCACCGCGATGCAGGAGCTCATGACCGATCTCGTGCACGAGCGTGCAGAACTCCTCAGCAGGTTGCATCTCGGGAAGCAGAGTGATCCTGCCGCCATAGGACATGCCCTTGGCAGGCGCAATGTGCTCGGAATAGTTGAGGGTGACTCCTTGTGCCTCGACGAACGTCACCAGCCGTTCGCGATATCCGGCGACATCGCCTCGCACTTCGGTGAGCTCGGGAAGCTCTTTGCCTTCGGTCTGGCTGATATCGAAGACATACACGGCCCGGAACCCATACAGCTGGGCTTGCGCTTCTACCTTCTCTCTCTCTTCCGCTGTGGCCTCATCTGCCTTGGCCGTCCGCTTCCGGGCGATCATCGGAGCAAGGATGAAGATCCCTCGTTCGCCGCGGCGAATGAAGCGGCCCAGGGAGTTCCAGGTGCGTATCCCGGCAACATTGGTCGCATCCGGCTTTTGCCGCGCGATCAGCATGATGTTGCCAAAGCTGTAGGTATGAAACTTCGCCATCGCTGCCAGGTACTGGGTGAGAACTTCACTCTGTCCTGATTCGAGTGCAGCAACGAGGAAGTCCACCGCCTCCTTGGTTTTCTGATTCACTTCTTCCAATTTCATGACTTGTTTCCTTTCTGCCGTTTCCGGCCTGTTTTCGTCCTTCACAGGCGGCAGCGGACGAAAACAGACGGAACGGAGAAAGGCGAGGGAGCCCCGAGGAAGGGTGGCAGGGTGCGAGGGAGAGCGCGGCGAGTGACAAACCGCCTCAGGGTTATGGTTTGGCGCGAGACCGGCGCCATCCGAAGCGCCCGGCGGAGCCGCTCGGTTGAGCGGCGTCCACCCGAAACGGGCGCAGCGTGGAAGAGAAGGAAATAGGAGGCGCTCGAGCTTGTGAAGCGCCGCGCAGCTCGTGCAGGGGAGACGGCTTTACGAAGTGTAGGCAGTTATGATAATATGCCGACGTATTGTAAAGGCGGGACGATGGCAGTTTCCAAGGTAGAAGTCGTAGCCCGCATGGTTCGGCGGTCCGGGGTATTGCGGCCCCGCGATCTGGACCGTGCCGGCATCCCCCGGCAGTATCTACGCCAGGCGAAAGAGCAGGGGCTGGTACGGCAAGTGGGAAGAGGGCTCTACGTAGCCGAAGGCAGTCCGGTCAGCGAACACCACACACTCGTGGAGGCTGCCAAACGTGTGCCACATGGCGTCGTCTGTCTGCTGTCGGCGCTGCGCTTTCATGGACTCACGACCCAGGCCCCGCATGAGGTGTGGATCGCCATCGATCACAAGGCGCGGCGTCCACGCACAGATTACCCGCCAATGCGGGTCGTGCATTTCTCGGGTAAGGCCCTTACGTATGGGGTACAAGAAAAGAAACTCGAAGGCGTGAATGTGCGGGTCTTTGGTCCTGCCAAAACCGTGGCGGATTGCTTCAAGTACCGCAATAAGATTGGACTGGAGGTGGCGCTGGAAGCCCTGCGCGACTGCTACCGGCAGCGCAAAGCAACCATGGACGAACTGTACTTGGCGGCGAAGGTTTGCCGGGTGGCGCGCGTGATGCAACCTTATCTGGAGTCGCTCACGTGAAGAAAGCCGCGATCAATCTGCCGGCATCGGTTCGACAGCGATTGTTGAACCTGGCTACAGAGCGTAAGGAAGATTTTGGCCTGGTCCTGACCCGCTATGGATTGGAACGCTTCCTTTACCGCCTCAGCGTTTCTCCCCATCGGGATTCGTTCGTCCTAAAGGGCGCGCTGCTGCTGCAACTGTGGACAGCGGAAACCTATCGGCCAACGCGAGACCTCGATTTGCTCGGACAGGAATTATCCGATGTCGGGTCCCGGAAGATCTTCGCCGAGGTGTGTTCACAAATAGTCGAAGACGATGGCCTGACGTTTTTGGCAGACACGATCCGTGTCGAAAGAATCGGAGACGATGAAGCGTATGAAGGCGTGCGGGTGTTAGTGGAAGCAAGGTTAGGCGATGCTCGGATTCCTTTGCAAATCGACGTAGGCTTAGGCGACGCGATTGTTCCGGCAACACAGGAACTGGACTATCCAACGCTGCTGGCATTTCCTGTCCCCAGACTTCACGCTTATCCCAAGGAGAGCGTGGTCGCAGAGAAGTTTGAAGCGGTCGTCAAACTGCGGTCGAGCTGACAGCAACCAATTAATAAAGGTTAGGTTCGAGTCAAGCTGACACGTGATGCTGCGCATAGCGAAAAGCTCGATACAAGGCAAAGGACTGTTCGCCGAATGTGCAGTTCGCGCAAGAACCAAGCTGGGCGAGCTCACGGGAGAGCGCATTTCTACGGACGAAGCGCATCGCCGAGCTAAGCAACGGAAACGGATTGCTATTGTCGAACTCAATGAGAATGAGGCTATCGACGCCAGCGTACGGGGAGGGCCATTTCGCTTTATCAATCACTCGTGCGAGGCCAATGTATTTATACGGATTGCACATGGCAGAGTGGAGTTCTACGCGAAGCGCAACATACCTCGACCATTTTCGGGGAGGCACAGATGCGTTGGTCACTCACGGGTGGACCAGCGGCGGATTTGCTTCAACACTATTTCCGCGGAGAAGAAATTCCGATTTTTGTGGAACGACTTAACGCAGATCTGCAAAAAAAACTTCGTCTTCTGCCGGACAGAACTGGTCCGATTAAGCTTCTGTCGGCGTTTGGAGCGCCCGCCTTTTGGCGCACGACAGACAACTACCCTATTGCCCATCCGTGGCTGATTTTCGCGGAATTAATGCAGAGCGAAGATTCTCGTGCCCACGAAGCTGCCCAGGAGCTGTACACCGAATTTCTCGCAAATCATGATCGAACTCTCGCCAGCGCAGATTGACGACCTGAAAGAACTCGCGACTGTTGGCAGCGAATTCCGGACCGACATCGTGATCATCGGCGCGGTTGCCTACAGCGCATTTACGTCGATCGCCACACCGGAGATGTAGACGTCGCGGTCGCGCTTGATTTCGACGACTTTGTTCACATGCGCGAATCGCTGAAGACCAGGGGCTGGACGCAGCGGCCAAAGCGTGAGCACCGCTGGTATGGACCTCGTGGCGGAATCGTAGACATCATGCCAGCCGGTCGCGAGATACGAGCGCAGGGTCATCTCGTCTGGCCCGAAAGCCAGATGCAGATGAGCGTCGTGGGATTCAGCCACGTATTCACTAAGGCAGAGGAGCGTGAAATTGCTCCTGCCTTGCGCATGAAAGTCATTCCGATACCCGTGTTGACGCTCCTAAAAATCGCGTCGTATCTCGATCGGCCGACGGAACGTTACGAAACTGACAACTATGATCGTCTGTTTTCGGACGATGTTGTTGCGGCAGGGATCAGTTTTGATTGTGCCGGTGCCTTCTTGCTGGGATTGGACCTTGGAAGGATCTGCTCACTCGGAGAGCAGCAGGTCGTAGCTGGCTTTGTCGATGAGCTCAGAAATGAGGCTAGTAGAGGGTACGCATTTCTGAGGCGCACCCGTATCGGTCTTTTGGGAGATAGCGATTATCGCGAACGCGATTTGCGAGCACAAATTACCGCTTTTGCGGAAGGATCTCTCCGTGGGACACAGCAACAGTAGCGGGTCGAATTCCTTTTCAACTGTCGCTCCCTGTTGTCTTGTGTTGCGGTCACTGCGAATGGCTTGCTGTTCGAGAGCATCTGTGATGTCTTGATCCACGCCCTGGCGTATCCCACCGTTGATAGAAGATGGCCTTTTCGGGCGCTTGGAAGATTATGTTGGAAGTCGGATAGCCTTTTCGATTTTCGACTTGATCTCGCGTTCGAGGTCGTCATGTTCATCTTTGCCACTGCGCTGTTTCCAGAAACTCTGGTTCTTCGTGCACAGCGATCCAATGGACGCGCGCCAGCAATCCCGATTCGAGATAGTTCACGCTGCTTTCAATTTCACCGGAGCGCTCGTGCTGACTGGTTCCACGTTTACGTGAAGTGCTGCCCGGTTGCGCCCGAGCTTTGGCCCCAGAAGCCTACTGATGCCCTCGATGACCGCGCTCAACTCTTCTCCTTCCATCTGAGTCATATCGATGCTGATGTGCAGGTCGAACAGGAAGAGCTGCTGTTGGTGCAAGCGGGTTTCTTTATAGTCCACGAGGGTGCCTCCAATGATGGCCCCAAGACCGAGAAGTGAGCGGCCACCACAGACGGGGCATTCATTGCTTCGGCTGCTGGTGACGAGTTCGCAATCTACACAGAGGACCGCATTCTGCAGGGGCACGGTTTCAGGATCAATCGGATTTCCAACCTCGTAAGACATGCGAACCAACCTCTCGTCCATACTTTCAGCATTAAGTATGTTCTCGCAACCGGTAGCTGGCCCACCTTTCCGCGATGATAGGGAGGACAGCCGTGGGTTGTAGCTTAGAATCTGTGCCAACAAATATGGACGCACACCGCCCAACCGTCAGTGCGTGCCGCCTTCGATCAGCACAGCACTAACGATGAGCGAAACGCGCTCACTGTGAGTGGTCTTAACCCCGATTTTCAAGTCTCCGGCTACCTACGACGTCTTAGGAGCGGCGCCGGCGTAACCGCAGCATAAGACCGGAGAGACCAGTGCCGAGCAACAGCAGGCTACTTGGTTCGGGAACGGCAACTGTCTTCGGAACAGTCTGACTGATTTCGCCGTAGTAATCCAGTCCGTAGGAGACACCTGCGCGCTGTCCCACATCGAACTTGAGCACGTTATCTCCGGCGACGAGGTCGTCGGCGTTGAAGTTGATCAGATACGCACCGCGACAGCCGATCTCGAAATCGGAGCAGGTGTGGTAGTTGTTGTTCGTTGTAGAGGCTTCGGCAACCAGAAGCTGCCCATTCAAAAACACCGAAGTTGAATCGTCGGCCATCACTTCGATCCAGCCGGAAGTGGGCGTCCCCAGCAGAGAGAAGTGATCGAAGAAGCTGGTGACGGTGCCGTTCTCAACCTGGAAGTAATGCGCAGCGCTGGTATTGCCGCTCTTGGCAAAGGACACCCACGACGAAGTGCCGAGCGCGCTCGACCATGCAGTGTTGGGGTCGATGGCGATGGTCGAATGCCCCGATGAGTTTGTCTGATCGGAATCGGCCGCCGCGCCGAGACTGGCAAGAACGACAGTGTCGGCATAAAGCGCCGTTGTTGCAAGCAGCGTGACGGCTGCCAATACAACGAATATAACCATTGTTCGTTTCAATGAAGTGCCTTTCCTGATTAGAGCTCTGGTTCTGGTTTGCTTTCGACCGAGTTGTCCGGTTTTGTGCTCCTGAGTGGCTGGAAGTTACCTGGGAGCTCCGGTCTTGAAATCTAATCAACTCAGCGTAAGTAGATCCTGGAAGGGTGTCTGTTCAAAAGTGCTCACTTGTGGTAGATCCCACCGCTACGATCATTGTTGTTACTCAGCTTTTCGCTGCGACAGCGGAGACGGCACGAGCTCTCGTCGGCTTGTCGCCACGTAAGCAAGCCTTTCTAGACGAGTGAGCAATCCTGCTCAGACGCTGATCCGGCTTCCTGCTATACCTCGAATCAGGCGAACCAATCGCCTTGCGCAATGTCGCAGATCACAGGATGTTGTTGGCATCGTTTGTTGCTGATCGTTGTCATTCGGCAAGCCCAAAGGCGACTTGGCATCCCAACAACAGAAGGATCGGAGCAACAAGTGAAGATCAATTCAGGGCCAGCAACATGGGCGACTGCTTTGGCAGTTGTCGTCATCATGTTCGGCGCGTCAACGCTTGCCGTAGCGTATCAGTCGCAGCAAGGCTGGGAGCACGGCGAGGGGCATGACCAAAATAGAAACAACAATGACTACACGAACAATCCCTACTATCAACGTGGGATGAGCAACGGTCAGGATGACGCCTCGAACAATCGAGCTCGCCAGTATCGTAAGCAGTCCGAAAACGATAACGACAATGACCGTCTTGCTTACGAAGCAGGATATGACCAGGGCTACCAGAATGCCTACCGTCGCGATAGCAACGACCGGGGCAATGATCACGCACAAAACCAGAACCCCGGCTATGAGATGGGAACCCGCGACGGCAGCACTGACGGTCGCAACGATCGCAGTGCGGGTCGCGCCATGAACTACGGCGCCAAGCATCCCGACCGCGGATACCAGAGCAACTACGGCGACAAACAGGCCTACGAACAGCAGTACCGTCAGGCATATCAACAGGCTTATCAGCAGAGCTACAACGGTCGCGCGTATGACGACCGTGAAAACAATCGGCCCGATGATCGTGGCGCATATAACAACGACGGCCACGGCGGTTACGGCAACTACGGATCTCCAAGGGGTGGCCCGCCGGCCTATTATTCTGGCAGCTTCAGTGACGGACATAGCAATTGCTCTTCCGGCCAAGGATCTGGTCAGATTTACTGCCAAAGTGGCGGCGCCTTCCAACACGCCAATCCCGTTAAAGTGAACAGTGCGTGTACTCAAAATCGGACTTGGGGCGTTTCTCAGTATGGACTGTGGGTTTCCAATGGCTGCGCCGGTCAGTGGGAGATTAAAAGATAACTCGTCGGGTGGTTAGATAGCGGACAGGGTTGATGTGCCAGAACCGCGCGGGAGTTGGCAGATGACCCGCGTCGCCAGAACCTGAGAAAAAAAAGGAACCGGGCTAGTATACCTGGCTCCCCTCGTAAATCGAGCGCGCAACACCGGGGGGAGGGGAGGGCAGCTACTTAGGATTCACTCGTGACGCGATATGGGACCTTTGGTCTGCCCTCGAATAGATAGACGCAAACTCTCCCACGTGATGCCCCTCGTAGAATTCCAGCAACTCGGTTTCGGCGGCTCCAAGTAATTGCAGAAATCGTTCCCTTTGCCGTTCGGTAATAGTTCGTTGTTTGAGCACATATCGAATGTTTAGGATTCGAGTTTGGAGGTCATGCGCGTTTAATAAGTCGGGGGCTGGGGTTGTCAAGCTTGTGGATAGCATTCAGTTACTCCATGGGCTGATGCATTAAGCAACATGCCCTGGCTGTCGCGAGACAGACCTTCATTGGGGGATAGAATGCCAAGCAGCAGGTACTCACGTCTGTTCAATATTGATCAGTACTGACAACTCAGTTCACCTCCAAAATAGCCGTTCCTAGGGTCGACGCCCGTGACCAACCCCCCAGAAAGAAGACACCCTAGTGAGCACTATTGACCAGCGGAGATTCATCTCTTTCTCGCACAATAGAGACTGCCGTTCCCTCACGAGGGACGACCTTGGGTGAACCACATCACAACTGCAAAGCCAAAAGACGCTTTTAATCCTCGTACCTTCCTTTCGACGATTGGGAAGGGTCGCGAGATGGTGTCCTTTCAAAAGAGGGACACGATCTTCGCCCAAGGCGATCCTATGGACGGATTGTTTATCATTCAAAAGGGCAAGGTGCGGCTCAGCGTTGTGTCCGAGGCTGGAAAAGAAGCAACTCTGGGTATTTTGAGCGGAGGAGATTTCTTCGGAGAAGGCGGTCTGGCTGGTCAACTTCTACGAATGTCGTCGGCGATCGCAATGACCGATTGTGTCCTTCTCCATATCGAGAAGAAGGCACTACTGCTTGCCATGAGTCTGCAACCCAAATTATCGGCGTTGTTTGTGAAGTATCTGCTGAAGCGCAACATCCGGTACCAAGATGATCTGATCGATCAACTCTTCAATTCCAGCGAGAAGCGGTTAGCGCGGGTACTTCTGCTGATGGCGCAATTCGGCAAAGAAGGAGTCTCGCAAATGACCGTCCCAAAACTAAATCAGGAGACTCTGGCTGAAATGGTGGGAACCACTCGTTCGCGGGTCAGTTTCTTCATGAATCGATTCAGGAAGCTCGGCTTTATCAATTACGACTCGGGAGACAATTTACACGTCCACAGTTCACTGATTAACATTGTTCTCCACGATGACGCCGCAACAACGGTGATCCCGAACGCCACGAACCGAAGCGCCGACAGAGTTCTCGAACCACCTGCGAGACCGGGCGGTCCACCGGACAAAGAACGCGCCCGTAAGCCGCCCCTGCCCAGTGTTCAACGACGCCGGGAGTGAAGGCCCGGCCTTGTCGGACTCTCCCCCTCTAATAGACTCCCCTTCACCGTTTTCGTACATTCCTGTTCATCGGTAAAACAAATGGGACAATTCGTACTGGTTGTCGATGACGAGGATGTTATCGGCGTAACTCTCGAATACATCGTCAATCGCAAATCGAACGGCGAATTCACAGCAGTACACGTTACTAGGCTCGACGATGCTTTCCATGTTGCCAACGCTATCAAGCCTGACTTGGTCCTGCTGGACGTTCGGATGCCCGGGGCACGCGGGCTTGACGCCGCGATAGAATTTCGAGACAAGATGGGGCTGAAGGTATTGTTGATGACGGGGTGGCCCGGTGTAGTGGAACTGCTGGTCGAACTCGAAGCAAGCGGTGGTATCCCGTTCCCAATAATTCCTAAGCCATACCGACCTGAAGACTTGTTGGATACGATGCGAAAATTGCTCGGCCCCTCATCTCTAACCGCATCCGCAGGAACCTGATCGTAGTTTGACACACCCGTCGGCGATTCGGACAGTATTGAAATCCCCTGTAACTCTCGTTTATTCTGCCGATCCACGAAGAGGCCCCTAAAGATGGCCCTAAGGACAGAATGGACCGAATGGCACTTGACGCCGAGCGGATGGAAAATTGGATCGCAGCGCGTTGAAGGCGTCGGCACCGCGCTCAAAGATAATCCCGTAGATAGAGTGTTGACCTTGTTGACCTACCGTTGGGCTCGAAGAACAGTCTAATGCTTACTCTCAGCCATTTCGCGGCGGCGAAGTAATTTGGCAATCGAGCAATCAGCACGAGATAGCTCGTTTGGAGAAAGCATTCGGCCTACCTCCCAAGCGGCTATAAAGATCATTGTGGGCAGCGATTGCATCTGCGTGGATCAAGGACGTTTACCGCACGGTCAGATAGATGCTGATATATCTCTATATCACTCACAATGTCAGTTTGAGATGGAGAATCGTATTGCGGGTTCGCAACGGCTAACGCAAATGGCCGCCTAACTGCCCTTCTCTTTTGTCCAGGTCTGGGACAGCTCGTCGTCCCCTTTTCGCAGGAGTATTTGTAGTATTGCCCTGCTCCGTTCCGTCACATTCGGCCCGGCTAGCCAATTCGTAAGGGTAGACCGTTGCATTTCGAGTCGCAGAATCTTTACTGCCGTGCTCTCTTCGGGATCACCCATGACTTTAAATCCCCCAAACTACACATTAGGCCGATTGGGGAATCTGCGTTGTTCAATATTGAACAGACTGTGAGTTGCTGCTTGCATCATGTCTCCCATGGAAGGTCTGTCTCCCGACAGCCGGAAGCACACGAATGCTGATTTCGCACAAAGTGGAAACTAGAATCCTCAACATTAACTACCTGCTCAAACAGCTGGGCGTTACGAAGGGCAAAGAGGAAAACTCCTAGTCCTCCTTGAGGACGCTGAAAGTGAATTGATGAAGGTTTATGAGTCGGGTTCTCTGTGGGGAAGTTCTGTCCAGCGCGCAACGGCGGCGGCATCGGCACGATGAGCAATAGTGATCAGACGTAAACAGCAAACGTCTGCCATCCTATTCCTGAAGTACTGACCACGCTTTCAAGCCGGGTATAAGCAAACACCCCACGCGGTCCGCCAGTATCCGGTTCACTCCATTTATTAGCGACAGTTCCAATGTTGTTTAAGGACGGCAACATATATGACGGTGGAAATCTCCCAAACTCCAGAAGCCTGTAACAGAATTAAGGGAATGGGTTACGCGCCTGGCGAGAAAATCAACATTTACGGCGAAAAGTTTGAGGTGCTATCTGACCCGTTTGCTGAAGGCGCTGGAATAGGAATCCGCGTGAAGCAGGTTGACGGAGACACTCGCGTACTTCAACTCCCTGCTACGCTATTGCAACCCCCAAAAAGAAAATGGGCGGCGGCTTAACAAAGTGCCGTCTCCGAAATTGTTTGAAGTGATCAATAGAGAACAGACGTGAGTACCACCGTTTGGCATTCTATGTCGATGAAGGCCATTGCCTTCGGGCACTCTGGAGCACTCGAATAACAGGGCGTCCCTCAGAACTGACCCGTTTTGCGCGCTTAGATCGTGAGGGAGCTAGGTATAACCAGCCCGGCTCCCCTTTTTGCTGACTTGCCCGTAATACGAGAAGCGCTGTGGATATATCCGAATCCATGGCAGACGCTTTTTTCGTCGTCTGTTGGCTCCGTCTAGCGCATACGTCAGCTCTTATTGAAGCCGCGCATCATGAGCAGGACTGCGATTTCGAAGATTACGAGGACTGCCAACGCCGGATTGATTCTCGCGTGGAAAAAGGAAGGAAAGAGAGGGGCTAAGTTGGTATACATAGCCGCTCTCTTATTCGTGGCGCGCTACGAACGGGAGGCGAGACATAGAATGGCAAACGTTTGCTGCTTACGTCTGTTCAATATTGATCATCGTGCGCACTTCCATGAACAGAATTTCACAGATGACCCGACTCATAAATTCCCAGCAATTCAGTTTCTGCGGATCCAAGTAAGTTTAGAAATCGAGCCCTTTGCACTTCGCTGAGACTGGGGTGTTTGAGCACATATCGAATGTTTAGGATTCGGGTTTTGAGTTCCTGTAGCATCAGCATTTTTGAGTGCTCCCGGGCTGTCGGGAGACAGACCTTCACTGGGAGATAGAATGCCAAGCAGCCGGGACTCACGTCTGCTCAAGATTGACCACTCCGGAGAAATTCAGGAATCTGGAACAGAAATCAACTGACGTGTGAAGCGTCGGCGCCCATTCCTGCCACACCGAAACAAAACCTTCAGCGCATATGTGCAATATTGACCATCTTTTCTGGTTTGATTGCGGCAGTATCGGCCAGCCATGAAAGCTGACAAAGTTACTCTCAAACAGGTACTGGCTATCCGCTGTCCAACTTGTGGCGCAGGCTCGGGGGAGACGTGCAAACTCAACACAGGGCAGCCACGCAACGAACCTCATCGCGATCGATGCTTGAGCTTGGGGGACAAGTAAGGTGGTTCGGGCCACTTCGCGAGAGGCGTGACGTCATGCACATGGGCAGTCGAGATCCGCAATTCTGCTTCAGCTCACAAACAACTCTTCGGGATCGGCAAGCCTTAAGCGGCGATTCTTCGATGACGGAGGGTCGATTCGATGTAGGTCTGTAGGTCTGCTTCCATATGTTTCTTCGCTTCCTCGAAATTGCCACCGCGAACCCTGATGGAGAATTCCGTACACTCACCTGTCCAGCCATCATCTTCGGGCCAGAAGGTACAGTCCAACGGCACTGACGCTATTACCGGCAGCTTAACGGCGTTAGGTTGCATAACTTTCTCCAGAGATTACCGCTTGCGGAGGTTGATGAACTCGGGACTCCGATCCTGGGCCGACGGGAGCAGACTTTTGGCTTGAATATTCACGCCGCAAGCGGGCACGCGGGGTGATCGCACTCACACGCAATCTCAACCTCCTGAGCTCCGGCCTCTCGGCAAGCATCACTGCAATATTTCTGATCCGCTGGAACTACACAGCGGCATGGTATGTGTGCACAGGTCTTTTGTTCGTCTTGAGACATTAGGCCTCTCCCAGAAAAGCATTGTCAGCTATTCTGTTCGGTAGATGCCACACACTGACACGGGTTGTCCAAGTCAACTCTTAGCGGAACTCGATCGCAGCTTGGCGTCGAGTTCTCACCGGCAGCTTCAAACTCAGCACAAATTGAACGGTCGCGCAGCACGTCCTGAGGCAAACCGTTTCAGTTCCGTGAACGGCTGTCTCTGCAAATCGCGACGCTCGGGTGATCCCGGTCTCCAGTTCGATGCGGCTGCCGGCACTGCGTTTCGGGTGGACAGAAAGCTGCGGGCCACAGCAAGGTCGACTGACTCGCAATACAACAGGTGTTCGCTCATTGCGATTTTGGCGCGCTCCATGTCTACCAGTCCCTTTGCGGCAATTTCCGTGCTCACCAGAAAGAACGGGGCTAAACGAGCTAACTTGTAATCTGTACTGGCTGATTCCAGGACACGCATCAGGTCTTTACACATCAGGCAGTTCATTTGTGGACTCCCATTCCTCAGGAACTTTGAGGCGGTTAGATCTTGGCTAAGGAAGGAGACTTCAGAGGGACTGACTTAGTTCAGAGAGTCTGAAAGAGGAGAGGAAACTCACTCACTTTAACCGTAGGCTCAACTGGCCTTGTTGTCAAACCAACAGAATCGACGCCGGACGCCTGAGGCGCTTCGCGAGCAGTGCCACGGTGCGCCCAAACAGATCACAGAGGAGCGCATAGGGATGAGCTGTCCTCTGGCATTTGATGGCAAATCATTCTGGAATGGTGAGCAATCTTGAACAGCTAAGCTATGGTTTGTCGTCATAGCATTTGACTATTACGGCGGGGTTTTTACCATTCGGATCGCAGCGAATCCAGGAGCGCGCAAGGGCTCTCTAGATGAGAACGCCATGAATTATCTTGATAGTTTGTCCTGCGTTAAGAGCTGCCTGACTTGTCACTTACGTTCTGAGAATTTCTTCTCCAGCCTCCCCAGAGAATCTCTGGAAGGCTTCAACCGAATAAAACACCCGGCTGCCTATCCCGCACACGCTGTGATTTTCCTCGAGGGATACGACCCGTGTGGCATCTTCATGCTGTGCCAAGGGCAGGCTAAGCTTTCGACGTCGTCTCGAACAGGGAAAACTCTTGTCTTGCGGATTGCAGAAGCCGGAGAAGTTCTCGGTTTGCACTCAACCATTACGGCCAGGCCGTATGAGTTAACCGCGGAGACAATGCAGCCATGCTGGGTAAATTTTGTGAGACGAACAGACTTCCTCTCCTTTCTCAAGAAATATGGTGATGCGTGTTTGCACGCGGCCAAGCACGTCAATCGTGATTATCAGGGCGAATGCGAGGTCATCCGCTCCGTCGGGCTGACGCACTCGATGTCGGAGAGGCTCGCGAAATTCTTGTTGACGTCGTCAATTGAGGGACTGATCACCAACGGAGTGGTTCGCACGAAGTTCGCGCTGACCCACGAAGAGATTTCCCAAATGATTGGCAGCAGCCGGGAGTCGATAACTCGTCAACTTTCGGAATTTCGGAGAAGGCAGATCGTCGAAGTCAAGGACTCCACATTGATCATCCACAATAAGGCTGCGCTGGAGCAGTTTGTGGCGGCTTAAGGGTTCGGCGGTGATTGTGAACTCAAGATATGGTTGAGCGTCGGACCTAAAAGTGTTGTCTTCTCTGAACCGGCTGGATAGTGGTACGGCAGAGGAACCCAGTACTCACGAAGAGATTCACGGTGTGAGAGAAAGCCGTAGGAACTGTTGGTCCAGCTTGCCGACCCCGATTGTCTTTAGACATTTCCACACAGAGTAATTATGCAGTCGATCTATTCCAGAATTCGGGACCTTCTTGCGCGCCTGGATCGCGGTAAGGAAGTGCTCCGTCGTACACATCCTCCGATAGGCGAAGGGATAGAAGATTACCAGACCGATTCCGGTTGGTTGTTGGCGGTTCACAGCGGAATGCTGACGACGGGGGTATATCTGGACAGCGCCGAGAGTCCTGAGGGAGTTCGTGTTACGTATGACGACATGGCTAGAAATGCTCCAGACCTCACCGACTGGCGCCCAGCGGACACTTCTCGTTGGTGCTGTGGGGAGGCCATAACAAAACGCCCTCCATTGTGAACCAAATACTTCCTGCTATCGAGGGTACAAGAAATTGCACCTTAGGGCTTCTTCACATAAATCCTCTGCTTCTCTCCGCGGTCCCTTTGACTCTTCGCACCGAAGACTCACAAGAAGCGCACCCGCTGCTCTAGTTTTGAACAGCCTCAGGTTCTAGTCATGGAGAATGATGTTCAACAGAGAAGGGTGCACCTGGATGTCACCGTTGTACTGAATGAATCCGAGTTTGCGAAAGCGGTTCATAAACAAGCTGACGCGCGACCGCGTTGTACCGATCATTTCGGCCAGCGCTTCCTGACTAATCTTAGGAATAGTAGTTGTCGGTTTACCGGCCTTACCAAACTGAGCAAGCAGCAGAAGAATCCGAGCGAGTCTTTTTTCGCTGGAATTGAAGAGTTGATCCACCAGATCTTCCTGAATCCGCGTCGTCCGTGCAAGCAGGAAGCTGACAAAAACATCTGAGAATGCGTGCTCCTCGTGGATGACACGAACCATCTCTTTTCTTCCGATCTTGAGGAGCGTGCACGGAGTTATCGTGGTCGCCGTTGCTACCCTGAGCGTACTGGGGGCTGGAATCGCATCCTCACCGAGGAATTCGCCGGGATTGAGCAATGCCAAGGTCGCCTCTTTGCCCCGCGCTGAAAGTACGCTGAGCCTGACTCTGCCCTTTTGGATGTAGAAGACGCAATCGGCTAGATCTCCCTGCGAGAAAACGGTCTGCTTGTTCCTGAATTCGACGATTTTTCGTCCAACGCCGGACTCTCGTAGAAAGCCAGCAGGATCGAACATCAAAGTCTTAGGAGTGGCCATAGTACTGGGAGTGGCCTTAGCCACTATGATGACAAATCTTAGCACCCTCAGCTGTTTGGGCACGACGACCCCGCTCTCGAGAGCGCTGGCGCGGTTTTCAGATCGGTCGCGTGCTTGATCTTGAAATCACTAAAACCTCGAGGACGGTGGCAATACCCAGAATGCTGGCGGATATAGACATCAGTGCCTCTGTCACGGAGGAATGCTCGTTCGCCAGCAACCCAAGACGTCCACTCATTTGTTTCAGGCGATCAACTTCTTGCAAAATGGTGTTATACGGCACGTCGCGCTGATTTCTTACCTTGCGTGGGGCACCGCTCGCAATTACGCGCTGTGATCATAACGACTCGCTTCTAAGAGCGCGACGATCCGTGATCGAGGCGATGGACAGCCTGTGTGCTGGTTTCAATGCGGCCAGCGAAAGGGTAAATAGGACCAGACTGCTCAGGCCAAGCAATAAGAATATATTTCTAGAAAGCATTACTGGTAGCATCGGGTTAAAGAGCACGCCCAATGAAAAGAATGCGGCCGCCCAAAAATATTTGCGTGCGTGAACCGCCTGCACCAAAACCACGAGTGCGCCCGCGAAAACCACGAATGCTGCCAAGAATGACCAGTAATCCGAAGGCGCGCGCCACAAAAGGGCTAAGAGTGCGAGCAATGTCCCAACGGAAACGCATTTCACAATTGTCGTAAGCATCGGAGGACTCGATTCTGCTGATGACGTAGCTGTTAGTGAAAACAAAGGGAGGGCAAGTCAGCGTCCTCCCTTCAGGGTTTGGGGCTCACCTAAGTCTAGGCGGCTACGCGAGCGGCAATTTTATGGAAAGTCGAATTAGCGACGTCAGAGGTTCGAATCTCGGGCGTGCCTTCGACGACTTTCATCAGAGCCTTCAGAACTTCCGGGTACGCCGCGCGGTTGTAAGTTTCCGCATCCCCTTTCGAGTCCCATAAACTAATTGCAGTCACTTTCGTTCCGTCGGACCCAACCAACGTAATCTCGTCCTGGAAGCCTTTCTGTTTACGAAGCGTCGGGATGACGTTGCTCTCCAACAGTTGCGTAAACTCTGTGCGTGAATTGGGCTTCAGGTGCATAGATACAGTACGTGCAAACATAGGCAACCTCCTGGGTTGTGGTTGGCTAAGATGGAAGGAACTTCAGATAAACTGAGACTTAGTTCAGAGGGTCTGAAAGAGTGAGAAGAGGTAACCGCTCATCTACGACGCTAGGCTCAATCCATCAGTTTGTCAAACGAGCAAGGCGGCTGGCACCTCAGTCTGTTAGTGGCTCGACAAGAGCGCGAAATAATTCTGCGATCAATCCTGAAAGCTGCGACGAGGCTACTCAACGGGGCAACGCCAGGTTGCTCTGGAAAGATTCCGCTTGGACTGCGGTAGGTAGAGAGGTCGCCGGGATCAAGACGGACGATTGGGCGGCGATGTCGTTATTGTTCGGAGTGACCTTCTGGAGATCAAGGAGAAGAATTCTGCTGTCCGAGTAGTAGGCCTCGCCGGATGCAGTTTGCGCCTGGAAAACTGGAGCAACACAATGCAAATACTCATGGCGGCTCACTGCTAAGGTTTTCGTTAAGCTTGCCCCAATGAAATCGCGCTCTGCATCCACATGGGGGTCGATCAAGTGGTCGATCAAACGCCCTCTTTTCGCGACTTCAATCGCAACGTCATGTGTCGCGGCCCCCGCCCAGATAGGCGTCCCATTGAGCGTGTAATCGGTTTTCCAGATTCGAAGATGATGACGACGCGAGACGATCGCATCCGGATCGGGTAGAGCATACGAGTAGTCTTGCACTCTCCCGAACAGGTAAAACCTGGCCATTGGCAGCCTCGTGTCGTTCGTTCGACGCCGCATCAGGTGCCAAACGAATGCTGGCTTCCACTTATCGGTCTTCACCCACCCTGCGCCCTCAAAGGCTTCCTGCAAGTCTTCTGGCGTGGCGACAAATACCAGGTTCAACATGTCGCCCTCGCGACCTCCTCCGTTGAAGACGCGTGGCGGCAGATAATCCATCATCTCGCCCAGCTCAGAAGAACTCTCTCGCGAACGTGGTAGACCTGCCGATGGAACCGGCGTCGCGCCGTCGATTTGCGCGGCGATTTCCGTACTCTTAATGACAGTGGTGTTGTGGCCAGGCATGAGCAGAAAAACTGGTGTCGCTGGCAGAAAGATCAGGCTCGTTGCGATCATTCCTCCAACCATGAGCTTGGTACGCGAGCTCCCCTTTATTTCCTTGCTTGCACGCAACCGCACCCGGTCGCCATTGGCCGCCTCTACGGAATCAAGTCTCAGGGATACTTGGCCGCCGATTCCGAGCAGGCGCCTGCGCTTGACTCCTGTGATGGAGCCGCGCGCTGCGGCTCCGGCTTGTACCACCGCGAAGCCTCCGAGGTTTACGTCTCTCACCACGATAAAAGCCAAGCGGTCTCCAACCCGCGCTTGGGCAGAGGAAACGGTCTTGGCAAGTCGAAGCTCGATGGGAGTGCCGTCTGGAATGATTAGCGTGGCTGGATTCGCACTCACCTCCTCCGCCGAAACACATGACAAGAGAAATATGGTGAGCAGGAGGTAGGCCGGGATTTTGCAAAGTCGCGCGCTCAGCAATCAGTGCCGCCTTTACTGGAGGGCTGGGCCTCTCAGCCGCGACGGCCAAAGACGCCTAGCGCGGTAGCGTTGTGGATAGGAACTCTAGCGCTGGCGGGATGTCTTGTATGGTCAATTTTGCTCACTGTGTCGAGCACAGGCGGTGAGGCCGAACGCGCTTATTTGAGTTTGTTGATTTTCCCACTCGAGCCCTTCAACATCGAACTAACAAATCCGCTCGAGTATCGGGCTGAGCCTTTAGGACCAGAGTGCGGAGTCAGCTCCGCACTCCCGGTCACTCGGTCCTGACGTGTCACGCTTCTACGGATTACTCTCACTCTAGCTTAGGCAACTTTGCTTGGTTCCGGCTTATCTAGTTCGGGGCTCACCTCATTCAAGAAAGAGAGATTTGGTGTTCCGGTCCGCTCCAATATTTTCCGTTTTCTCCATCTGGCAAGTAATGGGAACAGCGTTCCTAAGACGATTACCAGCACGCAAAACGAAACCAAGAGGGGCAGAGACGCACGCCTATGAGTCACGGTTTGTGTAGCGGCGGCTGCAACAGGTGTGCTGCCAGTGTCCGAAGAAGGGCTGGCTGTCGCAGTCGGCGTTGCTGCGTCCGTAGCCGGCGGGCTGACAGTCTCCGCGGAGGGGCTTACCGTCGCAGCCGGCGCGGTGGCGTCGGAAGGCTGTGTTGCTGAGAGACTTCGAGAGTGGCCTGACTGTCGCGCCACCTTGCCAGTGGGAGCGCTCGCGGTCGGCGAAGTTGGGCTGACCGTTACGGTTGGCGCCACAGCATCTTCGGGTGCGCTGACCGGCGCTGAAGATGGGCTGACTGTGGGAGCGGGTACCGCATCTGCGGGTGCGCTGACCGGCGCTGAAGATGGACTGACTGTGGGAGCGGGTGGCGCAGCGTCTGCTGGCGCGGTGGCCGGCGCTGAAGATGGACTGACCGTCGGAGCGGGTGCCGCGTCTGCGGGTGCGCTGACTGTCGGCGAAGGCGGAGTCACGGTAGTAGGTGCGGTCGGGTCGGGCCCGGGTGTGCTAGCCGTCGGCGAAGACGGGCTCGCGGTCGGCGAAGTTGGGCTGGCTGTTGGAGCGGGTGCCTGCGCAAATCCCAACATAACCAACAGGGCCCACACAGCCATCGATAGAAATACTTTTTTCACGGAATCCTCCTGAGATTCTCGCCCTGTGGCGATCTGAGGTTTCACTTGGGATTTGATCTTGCTATCGGTCCTTACACAAAAACCCGCGAGCTTTGTGCACCGGTTGAGTTCCGGCATGGGAACCTGGAGCATCCGAGTGGAACAACAGTACAAACTCTATCTGGTGTCGATTTGACTGTCTGTGCACAATCGCTCACGTTGGGTGGAACAGCACACCGAAGAGAAGAGAGGTACCAGGCAGACGAGCGATTCCGTGTGGATTGAGTCTCGACGATCTCGAGATGACACGGCTATCGCTGCTCGTCGCTATAGTTCCAGTAGTCTGTCGAGAAAAGACCGATAGCGTTGTAGCGTCACCCGCAGGTCCTCAGTAGAAACGCTGTCGCCGCGATCCCACTGCTTTTCCAAGCTCGATCGCTCGTCAGTAAAAACTTTCGTGAGGCGCTGCATTACCACGGCTACCAGCTTGTCTGCGTCTTCGACTGTCCGGCGCGGCTCGTCCACGAAACCAATCTGTAGGTTGCTCCACTGCGATCTGAAGTCGCGCATCTCCAGTTCAGAAAACAAGGGCCTGGGCTCTAAGACTGTAGCCGCACGACCTCGAGTTTCCGGTTCTTGGACTTCCATCACCTGGGGTCCGTCGGGCTGCTTTGGCGAGATACCGAAGCTCGCCAGGTCGGCGTCGGTGAGCCTCCCTTTTTTTGCCTTCGGTGCAGCCATTACGCTGCCTCTTTCCCTGGGACAGTCGTTGGTAGCTGCACTAGTTCCTCAAATAGAGAACGGTAGTGAATCATCGCCGTTCTCAGGTCTTCCGTAGTTGCTTCGGCTTTTCCAACCCGCAGGGCAATCTCATGAGCAGAACGATAATTCTCCACCACTCGAGGATGGTCGACCGAGATGTCGGCCGCACGTTGATTGAAGTCGGATATAGGATAGCCACGAGTCTTCATTAAAGAAGACACTAGGTCATCAGCTTCTGCGACTGCTCCCTTAGGGGAGTCGACAAAGCGAGACTGCACGGACTCCCACTGTTTCGAAAAACGTTCGTGTTCGATCGGATCAAGATCGCGAATGTTGAGCTTTTCAACCCGCTTCTCGCGATCCGCTAGCTTCAATTCCGCCTTTCGAGCAGACCCATGCTCCCGTACTGCGCGTTCATACTCCGGCCCAAATCTTTGCCGCATCTCTGCGGTCGCACTCCTGCGTTTTCGCGCGTACAGCCAAGCAAGCCCAGCGATGATCAGAATCACTACGACGGCAAGCACGATCAACTTCGGATCCAGCAGATGTAGATTCATTAAAGCCTCCCTGCACCAAAACGTTCACAAATCGAGTTTGTCCCCAAGACCTGTAGCAGAAACTTGTCAATGGCCAGTATCCAACTTTGAGTTTCTGAAAACTGATCAGAATTGATCGTTTTGTAAATCAGTGCACCGGCATCCAGCCGAAGGGCACGGGGGAGCGAAGACGATCTGTTGGCTCTATGATTGTTGGCTCTTAAAGTCATCTTGCCGAAGTATTCGTGCTTATCATTCCTGACTCGACCTGGTCAGCCGTAGCGTCGCTCTCCACACCTTCAGGGGCGAGAGCGCTATCGCACAACTCTCCACGCTTGAACTCGGCATGCATAACCCCCATCCTATGCCAGCACTCGCGAAAGAAACCACCGAGTCGACGGTAGAAGTTCTCGCGCTGTTGCGGGTACGGCGGCATCTTGACCGAGCTTTTGAAAGTGTGCATTCCAACCTCCTCGAGAATGTCGCTGGACTACACGTTGCACCCTCGAACGTGTCACGTCCCACGTTACTAAGCCGAAATAAAGACTTCTGAGCAATAGGGCTCACGTTGATGTTCGTGAATACTGCGTGTAAGTCCTTACTTGTGGAGCAGGAATGTAAGCAGTGCCCTGTGCAGCCCCAAGCGGCTGTTTTTCGCTGGGCCGGGCTGACCGCCCACGCGCGAATCGGATGAACTTCACGGGGTGCTGCAAGTTTTTTTGGGGTAGGACAGGCCGAGCGGGATACCAGCAATTGAAAAAAGACCTGTTGACTTGTGGCCGTGAGCAATTGTGACCAGTATTCGAGAGCGAACAATCTGATACTTGATCTGTCACGGTTTTGCCGCAAGCTGTCAGACGCGTGGGCTTGCGGGCGCGCCCATCAAGTGAGGCCCCCAATGCTCACGACGCTCTTCACATCGATCGAGGATGCGACTCTTCTCGGCAGCCTGTCCTGGTGTACGGGTGGCTATTGCGCCGCGGTTCTGCTCGCGGTGTGGACGGTTGGTATCGTGGTCCTTGTCTGTTCGAATATAGAAAATCGATCCCTCTTAATTCCTGTATTCCTGGCTTTCAGTGGGGTATTTGGGCTCATCGTTGTATTCGCGATTCCACTCACAGGAACGGTGGTTGCGAATGCGGTTACCTTCGTCTTGTTTATCGTTTCACTGGAAGTGCTGAAAAAGCGGCGCTCTGTGGATGCTTTTGCTTTTACGAAACATCGCCATTGAATGAAGGCTTCGTCAATGAAATATCACGAAACAAATCCTCGAACGATCAGTCCCGTAAGGAGCATCATTCATCTCCGTCCTGAGTTTGCCCTTCTATCGCTCCTTGTCCTGACAGCACTGTGGTATCCGGCAAGCGCTCAGCCATCCGATACTGCGCTCATTTCTGATTCCGCACCGCTCACCGCAGAGCAAGTGGTGCAGAACCTTGTCCGGATGAATATCCATCGTGGTCAAACACTTCACGCGTTTCAGGGCACCAGAATCTATCGGGTTGAATATCAAGGATTTCCAGGTACGCGTAGTGCCGAAATGATTGTGGCCGTAAAGTACCTGTCGCCGGGGAGAAAAGAATTCAGCATTCAATCGGCGACCGGGTCCAAACTGATCATCGATAAGGTGTTCAAGAAGTTGCTTGAGGCAGAAAAGGAAGCACTGGATGCGGAGATCCAGCGCCGCTCCGCCTTGAACGGAGATAATTATGTGTTCACCCTCGTTGCATACGATCGCACGCCTAATGGTTCGACCTACGTCCTGAAGGTGGAACCTAGAACCAATGATAAGTTTCTGTACCGGGGACAAATTTGGGTAAATGGGGAAGACTTTGCTGTAACCCGATTAGAGGCAGAACCAGCAAAGAACCCTTCCTTCTGGACCAAGAATAGCGAGATCGAACAGGTGTATATGAAGGTAGGCGATTTCTGGCTTCCCGCACGCAACCGTAGCATCTCCACGATCCGGCTTGGTGGCCGCGCAGAACTGACTATCGACTACAACGATTACGAGATTACGGGCGCCACCACGGTAACGAGCTTGCCGGCGCTCCGATCGACTCCACCCCTCGAAACCGCTCGTGCAGAGAAGTAACTCGCCGCAGAGGTGCAATCGGACCCAGTTGAAGGGAGACACTTAGATCATGGCAGACACAGGTGAAAATCGGCAGATAACAGGACGCGCCAGCGCGAACGAAGAGGAGGGGGTTCGAGCGTCAAAGAAAAGGGTTTCTGAAGAACGGTCAACTGACAATGCAAGCGATGCAGCGTTCGGCGGTGCTAAAAACGGCTTTCGACAACCCACTGCCGGGCACAAACAGCCAGGTTCCGCTGCTAAAGCTCCGAAGAAGTGAGGGGCCTTGCTTTTGCCGCCGTTGCTCGGGCGTCAGGTTGAGATAATAATGCACCTGATCATCGTAGAACGCGCCGATGCCGGTCGCCCCCAGCCCGAGCGCTTCCGCCGCGAGATACATTCGTTGGCCGACGGCGCCTGCTTCGAAATGCACATAGCGATAGCCGCGGTCGCCATAGGTACGGACGGCTCGGTCGAGATCGCCGATCATCGAAAAGGCAATGCACGCGTTACCCGCGAGGTTTTGCCCGAGACTTAGACCCGCGGCTGCGACGCGCTGATCGCCACGGCCAATCTGCTCCAACTCGGAGCGATCCTGCCAGAACCGGTACACGCCCGGTTGCAGTCCATCGACACGATGCGCGTAAAGATAGAGCTGGACGAAGCGTGTGCCGGCGAAATCGGCAAATAATGGCTGGGCGGTGACAGCAAGGATGGTCGAGAGTTGCGCCAAGGACATCGATTGCATTCCGCCACGGAAGTCGAGAGCGGAACGTCGCATTCGGGCAACTTCGCCAAAGCTGCGAGTGGATGAAGCTGAAGTGGGGAGCCTAATCTCTCCAAAGCCAATCGGGGCTGGATCACCGACGGAGATACTGCTGCACTCTATGCTGCTCAATTTCGTGGCCGCGTGAATACTGTCAATCAATGGGTGAGAGACGGTTTCCTTCGAAAGCTGGTTCGCCTGCCCGCCGAACCAAACTGTCTCGCAGGCTTCTGCCTTGCGCACTGGAATGGACTTGCCATGCAGGCTAAGAACGAGCATTGGCCACTCATCGTTGTTCAGGCGACACAGTTGCGCCACGTCATCGTCGGAGAAATGTCCAGTCGCAAAGCTTTCGCAGCCGAGTGAACGAGCGGCGAGCGTCAGCGCTTGCCAGGCGTGCCCGATGTCGTGCAGGCAGTATCGATAGGCTCGTTCGCTATATTTCCACGCTTCACGCCAGGCAATACTGGAGAGGACAAACACAATGGGGACAGAGCAGCCCGCCAGCGTCAGTTCAAAATCTCCGCGCCCGCGTTGTTCCGCCATATGCCTGGATGAATCGTAGTGGTACAGGCCATCTGGCCACCCGTTGAGATTCCGTGTCACGAATGGAACTCCGTTGGGTGCAGATTTCCAGAGGATGGATTCACTCTCAGTGCGTAACGGAATCCGCTGGATGAGGTGCGCTTAGTCGCGCTAATCGCGGCGGAGTAAAACAGAAGTTGAGAGAGAAATGATGGCCCGTCGCTAACGGGCGTGGTGCCGAGACCACCCTGAAGCACTTCGAGAGCTGGCATTTCAGGCTCGGGTGGATCTGCTGGCAAGTCGAGGACCGGCACGCCTTTGTAATGACGAAACGGATCGGGCATGTTCGCCCAATCGAGACCATGGCGCGCTTGCGCCAGCGATTCGATACTGTGTTTAGTCGATTCGTGATATTCGCGCCACTTCATTGCCGCTGGATGGTCCTGGTGTGATCGACGCAGGCACTGAGTTGATGTTCGATCGTACCATCGGGTCTTCCCCTTGAGTGCTCCTGTGTGGCAGCCGTTAAGCGGACAGAGAATTGAATCGTTCCGCTTCTGCCTACGCTCGGAACTGAGCAATTGTGAACATCGCTTCAGTGGAAAAAGACGTAATGTCATTTTAGTAGGAGGCATACGTCTTGACTCACTTGCCTGCTGACCCGAACAAATCTTCCGAACCGCAGCAGCCCGATCCGGCGGCATCGTCTACGGTGGAAGTCGTGAAACTGCCATCGGTTCCTGAGCTTCCTTATCAACCCTACCCCGATAAGGCGGTCTCAACTGAAAGCCCATACACCCTACGCAAAGAACTCCTCAGTACCTGAGGTGCCTTATGAACCGTACAAGGGCCTGTAGTCTGCTAGGGGAAGCGTCTGCAGTGGAATGCGCTTGCTGGGTTCTAGTCGTGGAGAATGATGTTCAACAGAGAAGGGTGCACCTGGATGTCACCGTTGTACTGAATGAATCCGAGTTTGCGAAAGCGGTTCATAAACAAGCTGACGCGCGACCGCGTTGTACCGATCATTTCGGCCAGCGCTTCCTGACTAATCTTAGGAATAGTAGTTGTCGGTTTACCGGCCTTACCAAACTGAGCAAGCAGCAGAAGAATCCGAGCGAGTCTTTTTTCGCTGGAATTGAAGAGTTGATCCACCAGATCTTCCTGAATCCGCGTCGTCCGTGCAAGCAGGAAGCTGACAAAAACATCTGAGAATGCGTGCTCCTCGTGGATGACACGAACCATCTCTTTTCTTCCGATCTTGAGGAGCGTGCACGGAGTTATCGTGGTCGCCGTTGCTACCCTGAGCGTACTGGGGGCTGGAATCGCATCCTCACCGAGGAATTCGCCGGGATTGAGCAATGCCAAGGTCGCCTCTTTGCCCCGCGCTGAAAGTACGCTGAGCCTGACTCTGCCCTTTTGGATGTAGAAGACGCAATCGGCTAGATCTCCCTGCGAGAAAACGGTCTGCTTGTTCCTGAATTCGACGATTTTTCGTCCAACGCCGGACTCTCGTAGAAAGCCAGCAGGATCGAACATCAAAGTCTTAGGAGTGGCCATAGAAAAGAACGACGAATAAGCCGGAGTCACTTAGGGTGACCCGTAACACTGATGGGTAGATTCTAGCACCGTTCCCTCCCGACCATGACCCTTACTGCATCTGATAGGTTTGCCTGGTAGTTAGACCGGTCGTGAGCCGGATTTTGAGATGACTAGAACTTCAAGCACGGTCGCGATCCCCAGGATGCTGGCTGAGATAGAGATCAGCGCTTCTGTCACCGAGGAATGTTTATTTGCCAGCAGCTCAAGACGTTCACTCATTTGCTTTAAACGTTCAACTTCTTTCAAAATGATGTTATAGGGCACGGTTACGCTGATTTCTTGTAATTACGGAAGCTTTACAGGCGACTTGGGGTGAAGACCCCGCCGTCTGCCTGTGCTTCGGTACTGTGTCGGGTGCACGCGCCGACGCTGTGACTCGCGGCTTCGCCATCTCGTGGCTAACCTGTAAAAGCGTCCTCTTGCGGGACACTCTACTCAAGCTGTGCTTATTCCTAGTTGCCACAATTTCCTCAAATCCGCTTCTTGCCGACCTTTCGACAGGAGCATTCGCCCAAATTTTGCTTGTCCAGTTGACGCCAATCGACGTCAACGGTTTGGTTCGATGCGATGATTTAACGTTAGCACTTAAAGCAAAGCTGATTCTGAGCTAGAGTGATCACCCTTCGCTACTGGCGGTAGTGATCGACGCTGAAGATCTGGCTATTTCGAATCCTGATTCGGCGTGACGGTTAGCGGCCGACGACGGCCGGCTTACCGCCCCCGATCAGACCACGACCTTTGCAGTTCCGGCACTTGCGTGTGTACAACTCGCCACTTCCCTGACAGTCAGGACAAGTTTCAAGCGGCGTTGCAGAGTAGTGCGCAGATTTCGTCGGTATGTAAGTAATTCCAAGATATGTGACAGATGTTTCGGTTCGCGCGATGTTGTCCTGGACAATGAGATTACCTCCTGCTTAGTTCACGTTCTGACCTCTTGTGCGGCCGCCGAGCTGCGCATGGAGAATCGCCCTAAACGAGGGGCTTGTCGGCAGCGCCTTCGTTTTCCATCCGCGTCAGAGCGTCCTCATCGAAACTCTGGTCTGCGGCGACTTCCGCTGGCCCTCGAGTATTTCGTCTGCCATTGCTCCAGGAGATAGTCAGTAGGAAGGCGCTTTCCTCCAGCGCCTCGAGGTCATGAAGTACACCACAGTCCAGCACCAGCAATTCACCTTCCGACAGGTCGACCTGTTGATCTGCGAGACGCACGGAGATTTTGCCGAGCAGTTGGTGAATAGAAATCCTACCCTCAGCTCGATGTTGGTTCATACGTGTGTTGGCCTTCATGAGGACCAGAACAATTCGGAAATCTGGATGTTTCGCGAGCGTCTTGGAACTCCGTCCTGTTTCTCGGTCCCATGATTCTTTACGGCGTAGATCCTCAAGTTCGTGCGGAAGATCAAACTTTAACAAAGGATTTGCCAACCACGGCATCTTGTTCAAAGCTTCGATTTCTTCGTCCGTATGGCACGCGCTAGCACTTGTAAACATAATCACCAGCTCCTCCGCGAAAACTGCGGATAGAACGCAGACCAGATGCGTAAGTAGCTGTTCTGATTGTCTGGGCCCTATATGCAGCATGCACGGTTTCGAATGCTGAAACAGTGCAATATTGCTCAGTCTTTACGATTGCCTCCCTTCAAAATGGAGGCTGGGTAGCAATCGGAATGTGGTCCTTCTTGGCTAGGAAATCAGGCGCGGCCCGGAAGAGCTTCGACTAGAACTTATCGATGGGAGTGTCGTCCGGATTGAGAGCGGCACCGAAAGATTCATTGAATGCAGCGTGAGCGAAATAGTTTGATAAACGAGAGTTCGGCGAAGCCCGCGGAAGGAATTGGCTCGACGAGCGGTCCGTTTGCACGACTGAAGGTACTGCCGCTACTCATAGAAGAGAAGTTTGCCACTCCGCTGCGCTTCAAAAGCGGCGGCGCTCTTCCGAGCAGAATCGCGGTCGTTGGAAACTACCTTCCTCGCCAGTGCGGCATCGCGACTTTTACCACCGACCTATGCGACGCGGTTGCTGCCGAGTTTGGCTCTGAGCGCCTGCTGGCTGTTCCGGTGAACGATCCGGAATCGCGGTACAACTATCCACCGCGCGTTCGGTTCGAGCTCAACGAAGGGGATATCGCTTCCTATCAACAAGCGGCTGACTTCCTGAATTTCAGTAATGTCGATCTTGTCTGTCTGCAACATGAGTACGGAATCTACGGAGGTCCCGCCGGTAGCCACGTGTTGCGACTGCTTCGAGGCGTGCAGATGCCCGTGGTTACGACTCTGCACACTGTCTTGCGAAAACCAGACGCCAATCAGCGGAGTGTGATGGATGAGATTGTCGCGCTGTCAGATCGTCTCATTGTAATGAGTGCGCAGTCCTCCCAGGTGCTGCAAGATGCCTTCAATGTCCCATGCGACAAGATTGACGTCATCCCTCACGGCGTTCCCGATCTCCCGTTCGGAGATCCGAACTATTTCAAGGACGCCTTCGAAACCGAAGGAAAGTCGGTATTACTTACTTTCGGGCTGCTATCGCCGAATAAGGGCATTGAGACTGTAATTCAGGCCCTTCCCAGCATTGTTTCGCAACACCCGAATGTGATGTATGTCGTTGCTGGCGCAACTCATCCTCGTCTTAAAAGGCGCGAAGGGGATCGTTACCGTCTTGAGTTGCAGGCACTCGCGAGAAAGTTGGGAGTGGAACGTAATGTCGTCTTCCACAACCGATTTGTCACTCCGGAAGAGATGGTGCGGTTTGTGGGGTCGGCTGACATTTACATTACCCCCTACTTACACGAAGCCCAGGCAGTGTCGGGCACGCTGGCGTACGCGGTAGGAGCGGGCAAGGCAATTATCTCCACACCCTATTGGCACGCGACCGAACTCCTAGCTGAAGGAAGAGGAGCCCTGGTTCCTTTTGGCGACAGCGATGCGATTGGAAACAAAGTTGGCGAACTGCTGGATGACGAAGCTGCCCGTCACGCCATGCGCAAACGCGCCTATCTCTATGGTCGCGATATGGTTTGGAAGAAAGTGGCGCAGTCGTACATGCGCTCGTTTGTGCGGGCGCGCACCGACCGGAGACAGAGCCCGCGAGCCGTCTACTCGGGACGAGTCATGGAAAGAACGCTGGACACGCTGCCAGCCATCAACCTGGAACATCTGGAGCGGATGACCGACCACACAGGTCTATTGCAGCATGCCGTGTTCTCCGTACCGAATTATCACGAAGGTTATGCGACAGACGACAATGCGAGGGCTTTGATTGCCAGCGTGATGCTGGAACAACTCGGAGCGGTTTCCGTATCGGAAACAGCAAGGCTCTCCTCGAGATATATCGCATTCTTGTGGCATGCATTCAATGCTTCAGCCGGTCGCTTCAGGAATTTTCTGAGCTACGAACGTCTCTGGCAGGAGGAGATTGGATCGGAAGACAGCCACGGACGTTCTGTGTGGGCTCTCGGCACAGTGCTCGGACGATCGAAGGATTCGGCGCTCAGAGGAACCGCAGGACGTCTCTTCGAATCTTCAGTGCCCGCGGTACTCACGTTTCATAGTCCCAGGGCATGCGCCTTTTCTCTGCTCGGCATGCAGGAGTATCTGAACTGTTTTCCGGGTGACCGAGCGGCTCTGAAGACAAGAGATGTCCTGAGCCAGCGCCTGCTGGACGCATATCGCGGAAATCAGTCGCCCGGCTGGAATTGGTTTGAAGATGTTCTTGCGTACTCGAATGGCAGATTGCCGCAGGCGTTGTTGCTGGCCGGATCGAGAAGCGGAAACGACGAGGTGATCTCCGTCGGCCTCGAAAGCCTGAATTGGCTGGTCGAGGAACAGCGGTGTGAGAAGAACGGCCATTTTGTCCCTATTGGATCCCAGGGGTTTTATCGCAAAGGAAGCGAAAAAGCTCGTTTCGACCAGCAACCAGTAGAAGCAGGAGCGGCAGTTTCCGCGTGCCTGCAGGCCTTCCATGTGACGGGCGATGAACACTGGCGTCGAGAAGCTTGGATAGCGTTTAACTGGTTCCTGGGCGACAACGATTTGCAAGTCGTTCTGTACGACGCAAGCACGGGAGGATGCCGCGACGGACTTCATCCCGATCGCGTCAATGAAAACGAGGGTGCAGAGTCCAGCATCGCTTTCCTGATGGCCTCTCTGGAAATGCGGTTATTAGAGGAAGATACCGAGATCCCCGTACTTACACGCCAGCTCGCTTCAATCGTTTGATTAAACCAAATTGTGCGAAACCGAATTGCCAGGAGTCCCCTGTGAACCCCATTAGTCTGGAAATCGTCGAAACAGCGCCGTTGCTTCTCCGTCATCCCTCCAATCCGATCTTGACCAGCCATGACTGGCCGTATCGCATCAACAGCGTCTTTAACGCGGGAGCGACGCTGCTGGAGGACGGAACTACGCTGTTGCTGTGCCGGGTTGAAGACCGGCGCGGACTATCTCATCTGTGCGCAGCGCGCTCTGCCGATGGGATCGGCGGATGGAAGATCGATCCGGAACCTACGCTGATGGCTGCTCCGGAAAAGTATCCGGAAGAAATCTGGGGTATCGAAGATCCGCGTCTGACCTATGTTCCCGAGTTGAGTCAATATGCGATCGCGTACACTTCGTACTCTCGCGGTGGACCAGGAGTCTCCCTGGCATTAACTAAAGATTTCCGAACGTTCGAGAGGTATGGTGTCGTTATGTCGCCCGACGACAAAGATGCCGCTTTGCTTCCTCACAGGATCGATGGACTGTGGGCGATGATCCACCGGCCAATGACAACTCTCGGGGCGCACATATGGATTTCCTATTCTCCCGACTTGCGGCATTGGGGTGGTCACAGGATCATGCTCGAAGCGCGTCGCGGAGCGTGGTGGGATGCAAATAAGATTGGTCTTTCCTGCCCACCGATAGAAACGTCTCGTGGTTGGCTGGTTCTTTACCACGGCGTTCGTCAAACGCCTTCCGGGTCGCTTTACCGCCTGGGATTGGCCCTTTTCGATATCGACAGTCCGGAGAAGTGTTTGTTGCGAGGCGACTCCTGGATATTTGGACCGGAAGCTGATTACGAGAGAGGCGGCGACGTTCACGATGTCGTGTTTCCCTGTGGATTCACGATGGCAGAAGACGGAGACACCATTCGCGTTTACTACGGCGCTGCCGATTCCTGCATAGCTCTTGCCCAGACAAGCGTTCGAGCTTTGTTGAGTTGGCTTGATGAGAACGGCCATGTCGAACGTCGCCAGGAGTCACGCGGGTGAAGCGAGTGGAGCGGCGAGTTGTACCAGCTCCTGCCTGATTTCGAGTCGGCTGTCCTCGCCTCCGCAGTAGATTTTTTCACGATGTTTGGGATCGCACTTAGAGCTGCCATCCAGCTGATTCAGAAGCGATAGCACTTTGATTAGCTCGGTCGTTCGATCATATTGTTGGCTCATGGTCGATATGCGCAGCAATCAGTCAGGCTGGTGCTCGGTAATGATTAACTCCCCAACTGTTAGTGAGTCAGCCCTACCTGTTTAGATGATATTCATGCCGGAGAGACTCACCTTTGCGTGGCCGCCAAGACCGGCTTTTCTTACGAGCCAGTAGTGATCAAGATTGACCAGATTTCGGTCTGTATACCGCCTACCGTAGTTCTAGTGCGCCGTCCTCGGGGTGAGCGGCTTCTGCGTTCATTTCCTAGACCAGCACACGGAGGAGATCACCATGGCAAATGAAAATGGCAGCTCCACAACGTTAGTGAGCACACCCGCTGGCAAAGCGGTCGCGACAGGCGCTCCCGTTTCGCCGGCAAAGCAAACAATCAGCGAAGTCTCCAGGAAGCCTCACCAAAATTAATCGCCGCTCATCGTTACCAGCACGCGAACTTGCCAAAGTGAAAGCAAAACGCGCCGCTCACAGGCGCAACCTGAGAGCTTCGAACACGGCTGGGTAACCAGTCCGTAGGGCAATTTCTCGTTACCTCAACCGACGTGAAGGAGAAGTTCATGGCTGTTATCAGCACAAATCTCATTTTTCTGTGGTCAGCGATTACACTCTTCTTCCTTTTTACTATCTATTGGAGTGTGCGCAGGCTGACAGCGCCCGCAACCAGTGGATTAAGAATGTGCCCGTTCTGCGGGATGATCACATCGAGTTCAAAAGCTGCTTGCCTGGAGTGTGGCAAGTTTGTCGTGCGCACTAAATAGACCGCCGGCCATCAAAGAGTGTACCCGTAAGTTGAACTTCGTTCGTTGCGCCGCACAATTCCCATTTCAGGTGTACTGGCACCCGAAATGACGAATGATGAGCAAATCTGAACAGAAACAGAGATGCTGCTGCCATACATTCGTTCGCATGAGTATCAAAGGCACTCTTCTCTACATACATAAAGACGCAACTCAGTTCGAGCAGCGCAAATTGTTCCTCGAAAACAATCAATATCAGATATTGAGCGCGAGCACAGATCAAAATGCTCTACCGCTTGTGATGGAACGCCGTATAGACGCGATTGTTATCGAGTGTACAAATGATTCGGCCATGGCAAAAAAGCTAAAGCAGAGTGCCCCCGGTGTCCCTGTCGTTGCGGTCGTGAACAGCCTCGATGTTCCTATTCTCGATTTGGATTCGATAGACGCATTGGTGGCCAGTTTCGACGGCCCTCAGTTCCTGTTGGATACTCTTCATTTCGTGCTGGAGGTGCGGCCGCGGCAGATCTGCAGTGGCGCGAACAAAAACACCAAGAGCATTCGCCAGCGCTTTGCGAATAGCACAGCATCCGAGTGGAGAGCCAGAATCGGGGCATAATGCAACTGACAAACCTGTGCCCGGACTGCGGGCACAGGCGATTATCCCTGCGTGTCAAGTCATTTCGACACTGAACGGCGACTCAGGCGACCGACATACTTCCACAATCTCTGCTATGGTCGAAAGTATGTTAATCGTGAAGGCTTACAGCACAGCGGTTATACCTAAGCCGGCCCCTTGCCCGTTCTGCGATGCCGTATTGCCGACGTTCACCGAGCTAGACGTTCATCCCAGCCAGAAGCACAAGAACTGGGCATCAGAATTCTTCAGGAAGATGATCGCTCCCGAAAAGCAGTAGTCGGATTCTCAGCCGTTCTTATTTCGGTTTCGCCAGTTTTGCTCATATTCGGCGATTAAGCTCTTGATGTGCTGTCGTTGCTCTTCGAGCTCGCGGTTTCCCAAGGGATGGAGGATGGTTTCCGCGTTTGCGTCATCAAGCCAGGTCTTGCAGACCTGGTAGTCTTTTTCGTTCAAGATGAAGTCATCTTTAAGCCGGGGGGCAGGTTTCATTGGATATCTTTCAGGCATTCGCCGGCGCTCCGGCTTTACCGTGCAGGGCTGGCCGCGACAGTCGGCCCCGGTGAAATAGCCTTTAACTGGTCAAGCGACGAAAGCACACCTTCCCACCGAACCTGATCCCTTTTCGTCTCGATCGGCAATGAGAGGTCGGAATAGAACTGCAATATGTTCGCGCGCAGTTCCGTGGTCGCTCGATCGAACTTCCGCTCTGACAACTGAGCCAACAGCTTTGCGTAGGCATCATCGGTCAGTGAATATTCCGCTGCTTCGGTTCTTTTGCCGCTATCGAGATCGCAATTTGGAAGGACAATCGAATCGGTGCGCACTTGTTCAAGGAAGACGCGATATTGATCGACGGTAGTGTTAATGCTCTTGATGTACAGGTCTTCCGTTTGCGGAGTTGGGCTATTGAAGGCTAACTTCTTGAAGGGACCCGCTTTCGGCATGTATCTCAGGAATGTTGATAAGACGCGCGTACCGAAACCGGGTTTCACGTAGTCCTTCCCCCACTGCTTCTCATAGTCAGAGCGCGAAAGGCGGTACAGGAACTTCTTTTTCGCGAAGTCCGGCGTTTCGCGCATCAGTTCCTTCTTGTGAGTCTGCAATGCGACTTCGGTCATTTGCGGAATCAACCGGCTGACGGCGAAGCGGTAAGAACCGACTGCCATATCCTCGTGGGTAAGCACGTCTTTCAATTCCACTCCATACACAACCGGAAAGACGCGCTCCAACAAAGGTTTGGATACCTGGAATCCGATGAAATCGTGATATTGCTGAGAGGCGTAACGATTCTTCGCCACCTGCACCGTGTCGAACCCAAACTCCGTTTTCAAATGCGCTGTCTTGTCTTGGGCGTAGCGAACTGATTTGCCATATTTCGCCCGTAGCTTCGGATACTCGATCGCGACGGATTCGTTCACGGCCGGATGACCGGCGATGTCCGCCGCATAGTGCGATAAGGCTCCGAGCGCAAAGGCATACTCGTCGACGTCCTGGCTTTCCAGGAGCAGTTCGTGAACGAAGTCTCCGCTTCGCACGTAATGCACCAGGTCACTGAATTCCTTATTGCCGAAAGGGTAGTAGCCGAGGTCCTGTATGACGGCGCCTCCGTAGGCATAGGCATGAGCTTCCCGGATCTGATCTTGCGAGAGTCCCGGATATCGCTTCAGCAGGAGGGGTTGGATTTCATCCGCCCAAAGCAGATCCACGATCTCTTCGTGAGTCAGAACTGAATATGCGGACAGCACCCCAGTGCACATGAGCACTGCAAGTAGGACGGCGATCGCACGAACAACAAACAGGCGCCGACATTGGAGTGTGGCGCGCGCAGATGTGAGTGGATCGCGCATGATTCAGATCCGGCCGAGAACCAGCAAAATGACGACGATCAAGAGGACCAGTCCCAATCCTCCACTCGGGTAGTAGCCCCAGCTTCTGCTGTGCGACCACCGTGGCAACGCACCACACAATGCCAAGATTAGAATCACGATTAATATGGTTCCGAGCATCCCTCACCCCTTCTTCCATAGAAAGATTTACCTTCGCATGCAGCCTCTCGCGAGGCTGCACGCGGTTAACGCGATTACAGCGAGATGCTGATCGCAATCCCAACTGACGGATAACGGCTGTTGTACAGGTAATAGCCGTTGTCGACGTAAGTGACATAAACGTCGTCGGTGTCGTACCAGTTATTCGCCCAATATTCTGGCCACGGATCAACAACACTGAACCAATAGCCACCGTACTGGAAGCGGGGATATCCGCCCACAACCTGGAATGGCTGGCCGTAAATTCGGAACCCATGATCTGGTCCGAAGGATCCACGGAACCGGTCATCAGGGATGCGGTAGCCGTGATAACCACCACGCTGTTGCCAGGAGCGGTGGTCCGACTGCCAGTTTCCTGAGCGATGCTGCTGCCAGGCGCTCTGCGCGACTCGCTGCTGTTGCTGACTGTGGTGTTGTTCATTTCCCCGCTGCTGCTGGGCGTATTGCGACTGGCTCTTGTTGTGGTTCTGCTGCTCTTGTTGTTGAGCATGCTGTCGCTGGTCGTGGTTCTGTTGCTGTTGCTGAGCATGCTGTTGCTGAGCATGCTGTTGCTGGTCGTGGTTCTGTTGTTGCTGCTGAGCATGCTGTTGCTGGTTATTGTGATCCCGTTGCTCCTGCTGTTGGGAATGCTGCGCTGACTGCTTGTTCTGGTTCGGTTGCGGTTGTTGCTGGGCATGCTGCTGCCGATCGTTGTGATCCTGTTGCTGTTGTTGCTGAGCATGTTGCTGCTGGTTATTGTGGTCTTGATGCTGTTGTTCGGGCTTGCTTTGCTGGGCATGCTCTTGCTGATTTTTGTGGTCCTGCTTTTCGCCCTGCTGCTCCTGTCCATTGGCAGGAGCAGCGATTCCAAGAATCAAAGACAAAACGGCGGCGGTTGTAATTCCGATTACTTTCATACGTGATACCTCAAAAAGTGCTGGTAGATCACCACTGTTAACGCAAGCTCCCTGTTGTCGCGTTAGCCGGGTTGCCAATGGCGTCGCCGGATACGAGAAGCTCTACCCGTCGGTTCTGCTGCCGGCCGGCGGAGTTATTGTTGGAGGCTACCGGCAAGGTGTTGCCGAAACCTCTTGCGCTGACTGCATCAGCCGCTACGCCTTCTTCCACCAGATAGTCACGTACCGCGCTGGCGCGGCTTTCGGATAGCGTTTGATTCATTTTGTCGCTGCCTACATTGTCCGTGTACCCACCGACTGCGATGTTGAGGCCAGGATATGCGAGCAGAATCCCAGCAACCTTCGCCAGTTTCTCCCGTGCGCCCGGCTTCAAGGAATATCTTCCGGTGTCGAACAACACATCAGACATGTTGACGATGAGTCCGCGTGCGCTGTCGCGAGTCTGAAGAATCGTGTTCAACTGTTCGGAGAGCCGAGCGCGCATGGCTGTTTTGTCGTTTTCCGACTGTTGTGCTCTCTGCTGTGCCTGCTCCGCGACCAACCGGGATTGGTCGGCATCGGCCTGAGCCGCGCTAACCGCCGCGGCTGATGCTGCTTGGTTTGAGGCCATAGCCGCTTGATTTGCAGCCATATCGGATTGCGCCTTTTCCTTCTGCCGGATGGCGTCATTGGCCTGATCTTGCGCTTTCGCCTGTGCGTCTGCCGAAGCCTGAAGTTCACTTGCCTGGCGCTGTTCGTCAATCTTCTTGACTGCGATCGCGCGGGAATCTTCTGCTGTCTGAACCGTCTCGCGAGCGACAGCGATCAGCGGCTTTCGGTCGATGTGATCCTTTGTCGCTAATTCATCGGTATTGTTCATTAACTCAACCGAGTGCTGATAACTGGCGCTGGCGTACTGCTCAGCTCCTTCCGATTGAGCGATGCGGACCGCATTCCGCGCTTCGAAGAACTCCAACGGCAACTTTGCATTCAGAACCACGGGATCAAATTTGTAGCCGGTTGGGATGTAGCCGCCACGTTCAAGGAAGTCATGTTTGGCGCTGAGTGCCTCGGTTGTTCCCTTCGTATCGGCACGAACGACGTTTTCCAGCACCACGACGTTGCTCGGCTCACGCACCGCATAATAAGGTTCCGCGGTGACTACCAAAGCGAATGCCTGCAGATCCGTGGTTACGTCGAGCTTGCTGCGATGGTTGTTGCCCACCAGTATTTCGCCGAGGTTCTGTGCACGACCTTCCGGCGAAATCGCCCACAGAATGTAGGTGAGATATTCACCGCCGAAAGTTGTGGGCCGCTCGAAATTGGCGAATTCCACCTGGATCTCGATGTAGCCTTTCTTGCTTTCTACCTTGGCTTGCCCGTGCGCTGCAGGCATCAGATTCGTACCCGCAAAGTTCAGTTTCGTAGCTCCGCTGCGATGCTGGTAATTGACCGCCTGCACACTGCGGCTGACCACGGTGACGTGGAATGTCGGCGTCGGCGCCAGTGGTTCAAGAGTGGTGGTGGTTTGAGCATTCGTCTGCGCTAGTACGCTCAAGCTCAGTGCGATTACTGCTGCTAACAACAGCTTAATTTTCAATTTGTCTCCCTATAACTAATGTGTGCTGTGTTACGTTTTGCTACTCTCTTTGCGTTCGGCGTGGCGCCGGGGTACTTCGCCGCGATCCATCAACTTCCAACGTGGATCTTCGCGAGCGAATGGAAGAGTCCGAAAATGTTGAGAATCCACAGAACCACGGCAATCACGACGACGCCGTTCAAAATTGACTTGATGGTCCCCTGCATTGGGATGAAGCGATTCACCAGCCACAGCAGGATTCCCACCACAACCAGTACTTCGAGAACTTGAATTAAAGGCATGATCTTTGGCCTTCCTTTTCTTCCGGGCTAACTCCTCTCATCCGCCTGGAGGTGTTGCCCTGAGTTTCTGTTCGAGACAAGGCCGAATCGTGATCCGCCGCGAGGTGCCGCGGCATACACACGGATAAAGAATTCCAATTGGCTGGATGTTGGTGGTTTGCTTCGATCGGCGGCCCGGACCTAAGAAAGAGTCTACGAATCAGCGGTCGCCGCTCTGTCCACACACTCAGGAGAACAAAGAATGACACATGTGGATTTTCGTGTCTGAGCTACATAGCTCACTCTGCATGAATTGAGTTTGAGGCTCGTATCTCGATGGATCACATTCATCGATCATGTGTTTCACACCGCGTGCCGATGGCCGATCACCAGGTTAAAGATCAAGATCGCCAGTGCAGCCACTAATAGAAGATGGATCAGGCCAGCGGCGATATGAAAACTGAAGCCCAGAAGCCACAGCAGCAGCACGATCGCAAAAACTGTCCAAAGCATAATAGGTCCCTTCTCTGCGCGTCGTTAGCACCCGAGAACTGAAATTCTTCTCGGGTGCGCACGTGCGTATTAACCAGCTACTCTTTTTTAGCTTCTGCTATGGCCTGCGCCTTTGCGCCTCTGACTGCTTTCAGGAACGCTTCGGCCGACGCTGGTGTTGCTACTTGCCCCAGCAGTACTGACCGAGTGGTGACATGGTGCCCGTAAATGGCCTGCATGGAATCATCGTCCCGTCGAACCGAAGCGCCATTCAACGCCAGACCTGCAAAGGCACCCTTGGCGCGAGAGTAAGTCAGAATTTCTGTTTCGAGTTTCCAATTCGTTTCGGCAGAAGCATGTCTTCCGACTGGTCCTGCCGCCGCCGAGGCATCCGCTCCGAGTTGGAACTTGCTTGCCAGCAACTGCTGCATGCCTTTGTCATTCTGGATAATCATGACCAGGTCCACGCCCTCGACGCCAATCTGCAATCCCCAGCTGCCGCCAGTGATGGCAAAGAACGCTGGTGCGCTCCATCCGGTCAAAGTGCGACATGTCGCTACGCCTCTGCCATTCTCTGCACCAAATACGAAGCCACCCTTAATCATGTGCGGTACTACCGCGATGCACTTCGCGTGTTCCAGCACTTCTTCCGGTATGCCGTTATCCGGCGCGGCCATGATCTCGTTGAGCACTTTGCCGGCATTGTCCAGCCGATCGGTTGATGATTCGCGGTTTGAGTCCGCCCAGCCCAGGCTGGCAAAACTGAGTAAAGCAACAAACAACATAAGTCTTTTCACGTTTCACACCTTTTTTCTTCTGCCTCTGCACGACGAATTTTGATTTATGCACATTGGGAGCGCATGAGGCACTTCTCACAGTAATTGGGAGAACATAAGAGTGTCTGAGCAATACCGCTCACCTGACATTCACGATTCGAAAGAGGTTCGGAGGATTACTGGGCGGTGATTCGTTAAGAAGAGCTAAGCGACTCGGATCGCTTACTTGCGAGAAAGGAACTGACGTTCTTGGCAGGAGTCCGCCGGCATCGTCCCAGCGGACTTGTTTCAAGCGCCTTGTTTATTTCCGGACACGCAATTCATGTTCGGCCGTGAACCAGTCTTGCTGTTCTCTACCATTTTCACGGCCGCGCCGTTCGTAAAGTTCATACGCACGATCACGGATCGAATCGCGGGATGGAAACGGCTCCGATGCTGGCATGGTTGAAACAGTTCCTCGTTCGACACGAACACTGAGCTTCGGATTCTTAGCTGCGTTTGCGTTGTACATGGGTCACCCTCCTTGGGTTGGAGTGGACTAAGAAGGAGTACTCCAGACAGACTGACTTAGTTCAGAGGATCTGAAAGAGGAAGGAACTACTCGCTCATTCTTCACAGTATGCGGATTGCGAGGGCCTGTCAAAGCCGCCGCAGTTTCAGATCGTGTGTAGAAGCACCACAAGAGCCAACTCCAGGCGGACCGCCAGCTAGTGCGTAACTCAGAAGATAGGTTTATGCGGCCTTCCGATTGTTGATCTGGGTTTCGGCGATCGGGTCAGCGACGGACGACGATCGTAATGTCCTCCGGGTTCGTGATTGGCAAAGCAGAACATTGATCTCTCCACCTAGCAGTATGGTGAGGCCGGAAAGATAGAACCAGATATACAAACCAATCGCGGCGCCTAGCGGTCCATACGTGTTATCGAGGCTATCGAAATGTTGGAAGTAACTTGCCAGCAGATATGACAATCCGATCCAGCTCATGACTGCAATAATTGCTCCGGGAAGGCTGTCCCGAAAACGCTGTTTCAAATCAGGGCCGAAATGATAGAGCAGCTCTACAGCGAACATGGCAGAGGCAATTGCTAGGCCCCAGCGCAGATAGCGCCAGGTCGCAAGGGCAGCAGGGTTGAGTTGGAACCTGCCTGTGGCCCAGACTCCGAAATGCGTTCCTTCAATCATCAACACCAAGGCCAAGAGTAGTAGAGATCCTGAGACGAGCGTCAGTGCCATTGCAAGCGGCCTGGTCTTCCAGACCGGGCGAGTTTCGCGGACCCGATAAACCACATCAAGCCCGTCGATAATCGCGGCAAATCCGCTGGACGCCGTCCAGACCGTGAACACTAACCCGAGCGTGAGGACGTGGGCGTGTTTGTGACTGGTGACATCAGACACGATGCTGTGCACCAAACTCATTCCGTTCCCGGGGACGAGCCGGGCCATTAAGCTCAGAAAACCTTCGAACAGATGAGGAATGGGCACATACTTCAGCAGTAACGCCAGCGCAATCAGCAGCGGAAAAGTTGAGAGGACCAGGTAATACGAGAGCCCCGCGGCGAATACAAAGAGGTGCTCGTCATAAACGTCGTTGTATATGGTTAGCAGCAGCCGTCTGATCGTGGTCCACAGTTCCTTCTCTGGTTGACGTGAGCATCGAGTCACCCCCGACCAGGCACACGACGTAGAGTTTCGTTGCTAATTTCAGCGAAGCGTTCGTAACGGCGGCGGAAGAAAGCTGCAATGCGACGTCTTCGCCAGTCAAGAGGTAGCTCCCAGCCACACGGACCGCTCGCGCCGGCCCTCATATAAGTAGGCAGCCACAGACCGTGCAGGTCCGTGTATTGCAGCGTGATGTAGAGACTTTTGATCCACCACGAGGGCTTCTTGGTCGGTGTGCCTTCGATCCGCTGGATGCGGAAGGTCCTGGTGTCAACCCAGACCAAGCCGTTCAGCAGATCTTTCTCCTTGCGCTTCGGAATCATTCTCAAAAGGTAAGTGGGAACGTCGCCGAGCTTTTCCTGCTGAAGAAAAACAAAATCGTAGTTGTTATGGCTGATGTCGCTGGTGCTCTGGGCGGGAACGCTTTCCAGATCCAGAATGTCGCGCACCATTTGTTGCCCTCTCGAAATCCCACTCGATTGTTTGATTTCATATTTCTTTGTGCTGGGCGGAACAAAGCTGACTTCAGCGGTGGTTTGTGAAACAGGCTGTCTCTCGTCGCCGTGGAACAACTTGTAGGTTCGCGTTACCGTGTACGCTCGGGCTTTGGCAGGGTTCTGCTGACTGGCTGCCTCCATCGAAGCCACAATCGCGTTCAGATCAGGAACTTTCGTCTGGCTGGCAGCCTGTCCGAAAGGGGTTTGCGGAGCCAAAACTGACGGGACGCATAGTACGAGCAGGAGAAGAAGTCCCAAACGTGCGATTCTTCTCACAAAAAGCCTCCCAACGGCGCGCCTTACTCGCTCAGCTGTATCTCATTGATTCAATTCGTTGATCGATAGTTTCTCGTGAGGAAAATTTGTCGACATGAGCAATTTTGAACATACCCTGCAACTCTGGTCTTGAGAAGATAGGCGAAATTTAGTTGCCTAGGGTGAGGAGGATTATGTCCAACCCATCGAAATACCAGGTACTGCTTGTAGATGACGAACCCAGTATTCGAGAATCTCTGGGGACGTTGCTGACCGCATCCGGATACGAGGTTGTTGCGGCCAACAACGGCTTTGATGCGTTATTGCAGCTGAAGAGAACCGCTCCGGATGTGATTATCTCTGACCTGAATATGCCAGAGATGTCCGGCTTCGAGTTCCTATCAGTTGTGCGTCGCCGTTTTCCTCAAATACCCGTTGTCGCGATTAGCGGAGCCTATGATCAGGGGAGCGACGTTCCCGGTGGTGTGATTGCGGACGCGTTCTACCCCAAGGGACAGCATCACCCCAAGATGCTCCTGGAAACGGTCGCCCACCTGATTCAAACTTCTGTTGAGCGATCGAACGCGCACCGCCGGGAATCGGCGCCTGTGTGGATTCCTCGCAATGGCAAAGACTCGCATGGAAAGCCATTCGTTGTACTCACCTGCGCGGAGTGCCTTCGTTCGTTTCCACTCAGTGTGAGCGACGAAGGTCTCCAGACTATCCAGGAGACGCCGTGTTTGTTCTGCTCAAACACCGTCAGGTACGTTATAGATTTTTCGATCGACGTGGCTTCTCCGGCCAAGAAGCCTAGCTCAGCGCGAGCCTCAGGGGATACGGGATTGTCTGCGCGAAACGCAGGATGATTCTGCTTCGCCGGAACCTGATCTGTTTTGATCAGCTTTCATGAGTTGCTGAATGACATAGTGTCTTCGGAACCGGAGGCGTATGCGACGCTTGTGGCTGCTCTCACTGATCTGTCTGACGATCTCGGTCGTGCCAGTACTCTCGCAGTCTTCCAATCATGACTCGAACCTTTCAAACTGCACACATGGTTGGGGGACATGCGATTACACCGCACTTACCCCTTCGCAAGCCGCGGATGTGGCAGCCAGTAAACATCGCCGCGAGCTTTCGGACTGCATGCGAGGTTACCAATCGTGTGATTACTCTAAGCTCAGTATTCCTGAGGCCAAATCAGCAAGACTGGCGGAGCAACAACGAAACCTCTCTAACTGTGAAGGGGGCTGGAGTTCCTGTGACAAATCCAAGCTAAGTAAGTTGGAAATGACTGGTGTGGCCGATGCAGAACATAAGCGTAATCTTTCGCACTGCATGGAAGGATGGGCACTGTGCGACCACTCTAGAGTTACCGATGCAGAAGCAAAGACGGTTCTGGCTGCCGAACACGACCAAAACATCACGAATTGCAAAAATGCCTGGAGCCCATGCGAGCCATCGATGCTGACGCCCACGGAAGCCGCTGCGAATACTGTTTTCCGCCATCAGCACAACCTGTCAGATGCATGTAAGACTGGGGTTCCTGCGACGACTCTAAGCTCAGTCAGACGGAGGCGAGCCAAGTGGCGGTCGCGAAGTTCAAGAACAGAATTGCTGCGTGCCGAAACGGCTGGGGATCTTGTGACGGTTCCAAGCTGAGCGGGACGCAAGCGGCCGAAATGGCGACTGCTGAGCGGCAGCACAACTTTTCTGATTGCAGGGATGGATGGAAGAGTTGCAATCATTCACAATTGACGGACCAACAAGTGAGAGAAGTGACCGTGTTCGATCACCAGCGCAATGTCTCAGCTTGTGAGAATGACTGGGAGTCCTGCGATAACTCGAAATTGGACGCCGTCTGAAGCCGTTAGAGTGAAAGCCGCCGAGCGCGCGAATAAGTAACTCACAAGGTTGCCAGCGGCTACTCTGGATCCTGTCTCTATATCCAAAACATGCGATCGAGCCCATGATGGAGCGCTCGCAGATCCACCTCTATGTTAAGCACATAGGGTCTAATCCAACCCTTTAGGGCTTCGGAGACATTAGGAAGGGTGAGCACGTGTTCAAGGCCGGCGCGTTGAGATTCAAGTTCGAGAATACGGGACCTCATGGCGCCGTTCAAATCGTCCCGGATAAAAATGTCCTGCATAAACATCGTCCCCTATTGCAAGGCTACGATTCGACCTTGCCCATTGGTGTGCAATTTTGCTCACTCTCGGAAATATTCGGGAGTACCGGGATTCGAGAGAGTAGACTTTCGGCCATGAAGGCCACTGTGCTGCGCGCCGACGTTGTCAAGGGCGGGTTACTCGTTTATTTCAACGACGGAACCATCGCCTTGTTCGACCCAGCCTTTCTCTATGCCAATAGGAAGAGCGATGGGAACGAGATCATGCCGAATGAAGATCCAGACTAAATTCCGGATCTCGCCGATTTAGCTCGGAATAGAAGCGTAGACTAGAACTCCTCTTCCACCGCGCAGCACCGAGTAAAGGCGCTCAGCAAGATTGGCCCCCGCGTAAAGGTGAGGATGGCAGTGCGGCTGAGTGGCACGGTTATCCTGCACATCCCTCTGGACAAATGTGACGACGGCACCGATCAGAGAAAAACAGCCAAACACACTGCATTGGGAGTTGGACAAAAACAATGGTGAATATGAGCGAACTGTCAGACAAAGTGGCGATAGTGACGGGCACATCCAAAGGCATAGGCGCTGGGATTGCAACAGCCTTGGCCACAACGGGCGCGCGCGTCGCGTGAACTATTCGTCCGATAGGGGGAGGCGCCGAACGTGTCGCCCACACGATCATCAACGGCAGGGCGAGGCGGTCGTGGTCGGGAGCCGACGTGTCCAAGGCCGCAGATGGTCGCGCGCCTATTCAGAGAGGTGGATTCCGCGTTCGGAAGACTGGACGTCCTGGTCAACAACGCCGGCGTATTCCGCTTCGGCGCCTTCACGGAGATTACCGAAGAGAGTTTTCACATCCACTACAACATCAACGTTCTGGGGCGATTCTCACGGAGGCGATTAAGAGGTTCGGTGCCGAAGGCAGATAAATCGGGCGACTGGCATATTTCGATTATCGGTTCACAGAGCAGTGATCAGTAGCAGATGAGGATCGCTGGTCCGAACAGATTCGAGAGTTCCCACATTTCTGGAGGGATCGGCTGGTGAGCATCAGTCAATCACGATTGGGCGGATCGTTTCGAGAATGGTATCTACGCTGTAGTCCTGGACGCGACGCTAGACCCCCAGCCAGCCGCTCCAATGACGACCTCCAGCTTAAATCCCTTAACTGCGCGGAGGAACCGGCTCTTTGCAGTTCGCGTTCACCGCGGCAATGTTTCCGTCTCCTGCGCAGCGAACGTTCAGTGCAATCATCTCTGGCAGGCGAAGGGACCTTATTTCTTGTGACAGCATAGACACGATGGAATAGCAGAGTGCGGAATTGCTTTTCAAAAGGTGCCTGAACTGGGCAATCCCGATGTGAATGAGGTCTGTTTTCTCTATTGCTTCGGCAGTGAGGCTATAGGGTCGGTTGTTTATGGTGGCTGGCACACCGACGAGGCTACCCGTTTCCCCGATGCGTGTGATTTGAATTGGAGTATCGTCCGTCGAAAGCACTACACGCCCGCTCACAATCAGGAAAACTCCTCTGCTAGGCTGGCCCTTGCGGAAGATGATCTCGCCAACTTGGGCGCGGTACGCTTTTCCGAGCTGCGCCAGCTCGGTGCGAACAGCTTGTGGTACCTGACAAGCAAGTTTTTCAATGCTTCTCGATTTGAATGCAGCTGCAGGAATCCCCTTATGCGGCACATTCCGTTTCGAAACCATAGCAGAAACTCCTCTACGATTCGAGGTTCATCTTCTCTCGCTAACATACCGTCGAACGGTGACGATGATCACACTCCTTTGATCGTCCGGGGAGGCCTAAGATTTTATGCTCGCTCCATGAGAGGAAATTTCTGAAGGATCAACATCGTGTGCGCATTTCGAATCAGTTCGCGACGATTACCTTCGGATGCTGTCATTAACAACGGTACGTGAATCGACTCTCTCTCGCCTAACAACCCTGTTTTCAGAAAGTGACGTAGGTATCCACAACCTGCAAATCGGCCGGGCGCCAAGTAACTCGGAAACCGTCATTCGGCCAAAGCCGTGAGAACTGACGCGTAATAGCGAAAAAGCCTGGCTGTGGCTGGAAATCCGATTTTTGTTTCAGATTCGTAAGAAGTCGGCCTCCGAAATAATGGTTACTTTCGATTCGAATCTTTAGTTATTCCTATCGCAGTACGAATCGTATAATTTCCCCCGACAATGAAGCGAGTCCTTGAAATCCTTGATCTGGACGAGAAACTCACACGCTATTGGTTGACGTGTAATCTCTCCCCGCAAAAGCGGGTCGAGCTAGAAAGATATTTGGAAGAAATTCTCTCGAAACGCAGGAACTTGCCAAAAACAAAGACCGCGTCCCTGTGACGAGGCGAGGTCACCCATTAGATTTGTTGCGAGACGCGTTTACGATGCCGTTTGGTTCAAGTCTTGTTGGGCTTGCTTTTGTCCCTTCTTTGCCTCCTGCTTTGCATTGGCATCAGGTTTCAGATCCTGTATCGCCTTACCGAGTGCCTCCGGGTTCGTTCCGGTCATTCTGGATTTCAGGTCGGCAAACGGAATGTTGAGGTTGTTCGATACGTGAACGGCGGCTACACACTCGCCAAGGTTCTTGAATCCCGAGCAAGCCTGCTGTGCTGTCATTCCAGTTGGAAGGAGCTTATCCAGATTCGAGGCGAGTTGCGGACTCTTGGTAAGCGCGGTGTCAGGAGATTGCTTCGACATGTTGCTGGAGGTTGAGCCGAACGATCCTGCGCTGTTCCCGCGAGCCGGATCTAATGCCCCTGCTTGGCTTCCAGCGCCGGCCACGGGACTAGCACCAGCACCAGCACCAGCATTGCCATGGCTACCGCCGCGCTGGGCAAAGCCCGCGCTGGGCAAAGCCGCTAACGGTCAATCCGAGAGATACGACGATCACTACTGCATACCTTCTCATTTCCACGTTACCCCACGGTTGGAATTAGGGTCGAAGTGGCAAGGGAGATAACCCAAGTAGCTGCCGGAAGTCTCGTTACCGACGTAATACTTGAAGTTCACCTGGGTAATATCGCATTTCCGCTGACACGCGGTTTGCGCCCATTTGTTCATGCTTCTATTCATCACTTCGCTAGAGACGATAAGGCCAAATCGTCGGGGCTCCATCGCGCTTGTGAAACATCGAACCTCGATGAATGCGGGACGGAACCTCATTGTGCGATAAAGCGGGTGCGAACCATGGCGATTTTGGACATCATCACAGACGCGATCAGATGGCAGCCTAGCCAGAATCAAGCATTCCTGATTATCGGCGGTGCAATGATTCTGGTGGGGGTGCTCGTTTTGTTTCTCTGACTCCGAACGAGGTCCCAGTTCGCTCGACTTCACTTGCGGATCATGATAGTCATCCTTTTTCTCAAGTTTCCTGGGCAACGGAACTGGCGGCTCTCACCACCAGGTCGGGACGGTTCGAGTAATTTAGGAAAACCAGCAACCAAGCCACGCAACTGTCGATCACCAAATCTGTGACGTTGAGTTGTTTAGAGATGTCGTGATTGCTCAGGCCCGCCCCGAGTAATCGATAGACAGGTCCCAAAATGCCCAGTTTTTCCCAGTAAACTTGCATCATTTGCCTTCTTCCAGCGAACTAAATGTCTTGCTACTCCTCAGGTCCAGAGTAGCCAGTCGCATCCGGCACGGTGCCAATAATGGGACTGCCATCGTCATCCATGCGCGACTTCACTTCTTGCGCTTCCTTGCCGGGATCGCTCTCCACTTTCGCGTCTGGATTGTGCTCGTGCTTTACCATAACGAAGAGGTCATCTCGCAGATCGGTCATGTGCACTCCTGGGTCACGTCACCATACGTAATGACAAACATTGTCAGTTATTTATTCCGACCCTCGGCGGCGCTCACTCTGATTGCTTCCGAAGCCGTCAATTTCGAGCGGTCACAAGGCTGCCACCCGTATTCACATGCGGATACGTTGCGTTGGTGTTCAGCCGTTGTCACTTCCCTCGTTTCCTGTTCCGTCAGTTGAGAGCGATCACAAGCCGCCCAGCCGTCCTTGCAATTAGAGAAGTTGTGTTGGCGGCCTGCCGCCGCCATTTCGACTGCTTGCACTCCAGTAAGCTTGGTGACCTCGCAAGATCCCCAGCCATTTCGGCACGCAGAAATCTTGTTCTTGAACTTCGCGACCGCCACTTGGCTCGCCTCTGCCTGACTGAAATGGGAGTCGTCGCAGGAACCCCAGTCTTCCATGCAATCGGACAGGTTGCGCTGGTGGCGGGACACTGCATTCGCAGCGGCTTCCGTGGGCGTCAGCATCGATGGCTCGCACGCGCTCCATGCGTTTTTGCAGTTCTCGACGTTCCGCTCGTGTTCGGCCGTCGCTACTGATTTTGCCTCTAGCTGCGTAAGTTTAGAGTGGTCGCACAGTGCCCATCCGTCCATGCAGTGCGAAAGATTACGCTTATGTTCTGCCTCGGCCACACCAGTCAATTCCGACGTGCTTAGCTTGGATTTGTCACACGAACTCCAACCTTCTTCACAGTCGGACAAATTGCTTTCATGCTCGGCCGCTCTCACCGCACTTGCTTCGGGTGCGGTAAGCATCGAATGATCACATGATTGGCGGCCGTTCATGCACTCCGACAGATTGTTACGACGTTTACTCGCCGCGACATCTACCGCTTCGGAGGGTGTAAGCGTCGAGTAATCACACGTTCCCCAGCCGTTCGTGCAGTTTGAAAGGTTCGAGTCATGATTGGAAGACTGCGAGAGTACTGGCACAACCGAGATCGTCAGACAGATCAGCAAGAACAACCACAAGCGTCGCATACGGCCTCCGGTTTTAAGGACAGTGTGTCACGCGGACGCCCATGAAAACTGGTCAAAACAGATCAGATCCTAGGAACGCGTATTGCAATCATCCTGTGCTGCTCGCCGGCATACCCAGTTCTCCATCCGAACAGCTTGCACTTCCCTTCTTGGCCGCACCTGGATGCGGGTGAACATCTCACGTTGGATCAAGAGTGCCAAATGGCAAACCAAGACCAATGCCAGGGCCGATAGCGCTTGGATTTCGTGCAAATCGGCATCAGTACATGTCTCCCATGCCACCATGGCCACCGGCAGCGCCAACGCCTTTTTTCTCTTCCGTAATGTCAGCCACAAGAGCTTCGGTAGTCAGCATCAGCGCCGCAATCGAGCCGGCATTGTTCAGCGCTGTGCGCACGACCTTCGTCGGATCGAGTACACCAGCTTTGACCAAGTCTTGGTACTCGCCGGTCAGCGCGTTGTAGCCGAAACTAGGGTTTTTCGAGTCGTTGACCTTGCCTAGGACGATAGCGCCTTCTTCGCCAGCGTTTTCGGCGATCTGGCGTAGCGGCTCCTGGAGGGCGCGCTTCACGATGTTCACACCGATTTGCTCATCGCCTTCGAGCTTCAGCTCGTCAAGAGCGGGGATGCATCGGGCCAGGGCAACGCCGCCGCCTGGGACGATGCCTTCTTCAACCGCCGCGCGGGTTGCGTGCATCGCGTCCTCGACACGAGCCTTCTTCTCTTTCATTTCCGTCTCGGTCGCCGCGCCAACTTTAATAATGGCAACACCACCGACCAGCTTCGCCAATCGCTCCTGTAGCTTCTCGCGGTCGTAGTCGCTGGTTGTCTTATCGATTTGGCCGCGAATTTCCTTCACCCGGCCTTCGACGTCGGCGTGCTTGCCTTTACCTTCGATGATGGTGGTATTGTCCTTGTCAATGGTGACCTTCTTGGCCTGTCCCAGATCCTCCACCTTCACGTTCTCGAGCTTGGTGCCCAGATCTTCGGTAATGGCTTTCCCGCCAGTAAGCGTTGCGATGTCCTGCAACATGGCCTTGCGGCGATCGCCGAACCCAGGCGCCTTTACGGCAGCAACCTGCAGCGTCCCACGCAGCTTATTGACGACTAGAGTTGCCAGGGCCTCTCCTTCAATATCCTCTGCGACGATAAGCAGCGGCTTGCCGCTCTTGGAGATCTCCTCAAGCAGAGGGAGGATGTCCTTCATGGAGCTGATCTTCTTTTCATAGATGAGGATATAGGCGTTCTCGAAGGCAACCTCCATGCGTTCAGGATCCGTGACGAAGTACGGCGAGAGGTAGCCCCGGTCGAACTGCATGCCTTCCACCACTTCGAGCTGGGTCTCAAGCGTCTTCGACTCTTCCACGGTAATCACTCCATCCTTGCCGACCTTCTTCATCGCTTCCGCGATGATGTGGCCGATGGTGTCGTCATTGTTGGCAGAGATGCTGCCAACCTGGGCGATCATGTCGCCGGTGACGGTCTTGGAGAGCTTATCGAGTTCGCCTTTGGCGCGCTCGCCGGTCTTGGAGTCGATTGCTCCGCAAATCACGGTGATGGCTTTTTCGATGCCGCGTTTCATCGCCATAGGATTGGCTCCGGCTGCGACGGTCTTGACGCCCTCGCGATAAATGGCCTGCGTTAGGACGGTGGCCGTGGTGGTCCCGTCGCCGGCGACGTCGCTGGTCTTGGAGGCGACTTCACGCACCATTTGTGCGCCCATGTTTTCAAGGCCATCCTGCAGTTCGATCTCTTTTGCAACCGTGACGCCATCCTTGGTTATCGTCGGCGATCCAAATTTCTTGTCGATGACAACGTTACGGCCCTTGGGACCGAGGGTCACCTTCACAGCGTTCGCCAGCAGGTTGACGCCGCGCAGGATCGCTTGCCGCGACTCTTCTCCATGTACGATTTGCTTTGCCATAATTCTCTTCTCCTAAAGTGTGAGATTTGTTGTCATCCAGAGCCGACGCTCTTAACCGTCGAGGAATCAGAGTTCGTCACCGCTCGCAACGAGCGAAACGCGATCGCAATCAACCAACATCCGAACTTACGTCTTTGTTCCTACGGTTTCTTTCTTGGCCGCGCCAGAGATGACGCCGAGGACTTCCTCCTCTTTCATGATCAGGAAGTCTTCTCCCTCAATCTTGATCTCGTTGCCGGAATACTTGTCGAACAGAATGCGGTCGCCTTCTTTTACCGCGAGAGGAAACAGCTTGCCGTCATCATTGGTCTTGCCCTTGCCAACCGAGATGACTTCGCCCTCCTGTGGTTTATCTTTGGCTGAATCCGGGATGATGATCCCGCCTCGGCTGGTGCCAACTTCTTCTATTCGCTGCACCAGGATGCGGTCATGCAGTGGGGTAAACTTCATAGCCATACTTGTTGACTCCTCTCATTGATAGCTCGTGTGTCCGTTTCTTTCTAAATCGGTATCTGTTTCGTACAACTTCATAACGTGGCTGGCACGCTCGCTGGCGACACGCTGACTTGTACGGAACGCCACCACCAGTATTGAGGTTTAGGCTTTTGAAAGCTGGTCAAAACGGATCAGTAATCAAAAAATCGTCGCCCGGTGACTACATGCCTTGTAAGGCTCATACGGAAGAACAGGGAGCGATGGCTTTTTGGCGTAAGGCTTGTATGGTCAGCGAGAGGTGACTTCTTTGCGTAAGGTTTATACGGAAGCTCAGCGAGAGGTGGCTTCTTGACACGTACCGCAGGTGTTGCTCCTGGATTGGACGGCGGCCTCGGACGAATTGTTTGCGTCAGTGGCCGAGTGGTTCAACTTATAATTCCTGGGGCAAATGGATCGAGATGGTGAAGCAGCGATCATCTCCATGCGTCGCTTGGCACGACAACTTCCAACCGTGAGGGACCCTGTGACACTCACTACAGTAACGCTGACTGGCGCCGACCAGAGATACAACGATCACTACTGCATACTCTCTCATTTCCACGTTACCCCACGGTTGGAATTAGGGTCGAAGTGGCAAGGGAGGTAACCCAAGTAGCTGCCGGAAGTCTCGTTACCGACGTAATCCTTAGAAGTTAATCTGGGGCGTAATCGTATTTCCACCGATACCGCGTCAGCGGCTTCGCGCAGGCGGCTTCGGACAGGGTTTTACCATGAACTATTCCGATGGGGGAGATCGCAAGGCGCAAACGCATCGGAGTGACTACCTCGTTTCGAATTTGAAGACTCAGTCTGGAAAAGGTTTGGCGGTAGAGGGCGAAGATTTGCCGTCGGCACCGAACAGCGGCTCATGGTACTGCGGAAGCCGCGCCGATACTGCTCTCAAGCAGCCGCTGCACACGGAACACCCAACAGCTCAATCTCTCGGTGCACAATGTGGTGCACTATTCACTGCCGTGGCCGACGGTTTTTCGCACTTAAGTTTTTGAGCGAAAAATAATCCCTCGGTGCACAGTTGGTGCACTATCCGTTGCAAATTGCCTATTTTGAATGCGACTGACAGCCGCTAACTCTAACAAAATACGTAAAACTCAGTGAGCACGAACAGGGCAGGATTGATTAGCAAACCGCCGCCTTCAGCCACTCGGCCACCTCTCCGGCGGGTTATTTCAATAGTTTAGCACGCCCGCTTTAGTTCATCTGGTGCATGCTCCGCTAACCCTTCCATGCTGACGAGCTCTTGCCCAACTTACTGCCCGTTTCCCGGACCACCCACCGCACGAACTCGTGGAATTCGTTGATCTACCGGCGGAAGAGATGGAAACGGAGCGTGTGGTTCTGATTGATACCAGTACGCCACTGAGTAAAAGTTGTCCGAGCGGTGGTTGGCGTGTCCGTGTTCGATCGTAGCGCGCAAAGACTTGGTGAACGGAATGGGCGAATCGAGGTGAAAGCGATATACGGAAGAGCGGGATCCTGCGGACTCTTCTCCCTTCACCGGGGCACCATAGAGTTGATAAGAGAATGAAGAGCGGCCGAAGTCCCAAGCTCCCAGGAAGTAGTCCTCTGATCCGGTCCCGTTGATCGACGGAGTAGCCACGCCGTCGACGAAGAACATGTCGTCTCCTTCGCCCCACCACCCGTCCTGGTTCTGCAGAACTGACATGGTGACGCCGATGTACTGTCCCTTCCCAGTCGCTTCCATCCAAACGTAGTTGCCTTCACCGTTCAGATTCTTTTTCGTGTCGACGTTCGCGTCCCAGTTGTGCTGCCAGTCACTCGTCCATCCTTTATTAGGAGCTGCCTGGCGATACTGAGCGTGAAAATACAAAACGTCCGCAGGCAGCGCTTGACATTGGCGCATGTCGATATTGAAGTAAAAGGCATCAACTCTCTCCTTCCCTTCATTCGTCACCGTAATTCTTGCGTGCGAACGAAATGGCATTCGGAAGAAGCAGTTCAGCGCCTTGTCGGAGCCAACGGAGAGCGGTTCGGACTGATAGAGGAAGTACTCTCCCAACCCGAGACCAAAGAAATCGCCGATCGGCGCTTCGACACTGGGAGAGGTCTCACCGTCCCAATACATGCGGAGTACGAGTTTCTTCAGGTGAAATTGCTCGTGCGCGGCGAACGTAGCCCAAAAATGGGTTATCACCCCGGGTCCTTGTTCGTCGACAATCGTCAGAGTCTCCCCAGCCGGAATTTGCCTCGCATCGGCGTTGCCGCCCGTTCGGTCATAGCTCGATATACGCTTCAAGACATAGTTATGAGATCCCATCGCGGCATTCATCGCGTCGCCGGGTTCCACGCACTGCTGGGCGATGAGTACCGCCGGAACTACGCAAAGAATCGCGAAGAAGAAAAGTAGTCGCTGCATATTCACCTCTTCAGAACTTAAGTCGTCCCAGAAAGTACACAGGCAAGACTACCTCGGCACCTGATTCATGTCATGACGAACAGTGAGTGGCGTCACCAACCTTTCCCAGCCGCCGCCTCCTCGAGATCTGATGGGGAAGTTGGATCTTAGGGCTCCGCCACTCATTCCTAGAAAATATAGATCGCATCGAACTGCAAGCGAGTGAGCCAGGGTTCGCTGCTCGCCAGAGGCCGTCCAATCAGCGCCGCCGCGCCCAACTGCACGCTGGGACCAAGCTGGTAAAATCCGTCGATTCGGTGCTGCGTTACGTTCGATCCCTGACGAATGTCGCTGTAGTTGAAATTGCTGAGAACGGCTTCACGCTCGATGTATATGCGCGTGTAACCGAGTTGCCAGTCTCCCTTCTGTTGTAGGCGTCCAACGCGTGCCTCCGCCCAGTACCCGCGGCGCTGGTTCGAAACGCAGGTGAAGTTCTTTGTCTGCGTGTAAGTAATGCTCGCGGTATTCGCCGGCGCAGCTGCAATATTCGGCAGATTGGAGCAAGCTTCCGTGTTCTGCACGTAGTCGCCGATCAGGCTCACCGGAAATTTAGGGCGCCCTGTATCGATGTCGAAACGCGCAATATTGTCGAACAACGCGTATTGCGACGCATACTGCGCGTTGGTGATACTCATAACTCCGGTTGGGTACCGAGTTCCGCCGACCGTAACAACGTTCGTCGCCGTAGTCGTAAAGATCGCGTTCTGCACGGTATTTCCTGTGCCAAGCGGGAGCAGACCGGTCAGAGGAGTTTGCGGATTTTTTGCGCTCGCACGTGCCAACGCCAGCGCGATGGAATCGCTGCTGTCGAACCAGTAGAAGCCGCTGTATGCGCTCAGCTTTACGCGTGGCACTAGCTGCCACACGGTCTGTATCTGGCCTCCATATGTGATCTGCTGATTGATACGCTTATCGGTTGACGATGTATTTGCAACTTCTGCGGAGGGCAGCTGGAAAGCCACTACCGCGAATCGCTTCAGGACAGGCGTGTGGATATCGAAGGAAAAGGTTTCTGCCACACCTTCAATATTCAGATCTTTATCCCATGTCAGCTCGGTGTTGTACCACGGATAGCGGAACTTGCCGCCAATAAGATCCAGGAACTTGACCTGCTTCGGCTTATATTCCACGAATGCCTGATCGAGCGCAATCGTTTTGCGTGTATAGAATCCGGTCAAAGTTTGATTGGTACTGGTGGGATCGTTGATATCGCCGCTGGCCAGCGAAATCCCTGCACGGAATTGTGAGCCCAGGTCGGCGACTGCATTGAAACGAGCGCGAACGCGTTCGCGTACTCGATCGAGTGATTCGTCCGTGGGTCCGCCAAAAAACGGTTCGCCACGGAGACGTACATCGCCACTGAAGGAAATGGGGCCCAGTCCCTTGATCTGACGTTCCAGGTTGCGGATCCGTTCATCGGAGCTACCCGCATTCTGATAATTCTGGCTAGTCGCGAGCGTTTGCGAGGCAGTGGCAGGTGAACTCTGCGAAGATGTGGCGGCGTTCTGTGCCGGAAATGCGCCGATCGTAGATGGCTGTGGCGAAGGCGCGCTGACTCCCACCGTCGGACTGCCGGCGGCTCCACGTTCCGATTCGAGCGCTTCAATTCTTTTCTGCTGCTCGCGCACTAACTGCTTCAGCTGCTCAACTTCAAAGCGCAGCTGCGGATCCGCTACGGGGGTCGAGGTATTGGAATTTGAAGAAGCAGAAGCAGCCGGGTCTGCTTCCGCCAGCGCGCCAACCGGCAATGCGGCTGTCAGCGCGAAAATTAAAAGCAACGAGAGTACCGCCTGAAATCGGGAACGATTCATCCCTGCTTCACCTTTCTTTTCTTTTGTTGGTGGATTGACTAGGCAGGCGGGCTGCGAAGATATCCGCAGAAAACAAAACCCGCCGAAGCTTCTGGGCGGGCGCATGACTGAATCAGCGCTATCGCGCTAAATCTTTATCACGACATCATTGCAGTCGGCCAGAAGACATTGCACGCATGGCGCGACAACAACAGATCTTCTGGAATGATGCCGTCATGGTTCGTGAATATATCAGACTCAGCCCCGAATTTGGCAAGCAGGAAAATTGCGATACGTCGTATTTGGTTTGCGCAGCGCGACCAATTTCAGCTCTGCATTGGCAACGCAGCCCGCGTATCTATTGGTCGAACGCGCACACGATCGATTCGGCGAGAGACACAGTCATGCACGTCCGTGTACCCCGTGAAAACGCAATCCTGTTGCCGCCGTTAACGTCATCCGGTATGATGCCCACCATGTTCTTACCAGCGTCCACCATGGCCATGGCGTGTTGTTGTTGCCGGTGTCGTCGTGTGTCGACGCGTGGAGGAACGAAGAGCTAACCGGTTTCAATCATTTCAGCACTTCTAAGACCCACCGTCGCAACCGTGCCGGTGGGTTTTCTATTTGCGCTCTGCGCTCCAGCCGGTCGAAATCAGCCAAAACAACGAAAGGGCAGAAGATTGAAAATTCGCATCGCTTTGACCGGCGCACTACTCGCTCTGCTGACGCTCTCATTGCAGGCGCAGGTTACCGTACGCGCAGGATACTTCCCGAACATCACGCACGCGCAAGCTCTCGTGGGTCGCGCGAATGGACGATTTGAACAGGCCCTCGGGCCAGGCACGAAGATTGAATGGAAGACTTTCAACGCGGGACCGTCCGCCATTGAGGCGCTGTTCGCTGGCGCCGTTGATCTGATCTACGTCGGCCCGAATCCGACCATCACTGGATACATCCGCTCACAAGGTGAAGCCGTGCGCGTGGTTGCTGGCTCCGCCAGCGGCGGCACAGCATTGGTCGTGCGCTCGGCAGCCAATATCCACAAGCCGGAAGATTTTCACGGAAAGAAAGTGGCTTCGCCGCAACTGGGAAATACCCAGGACGTCGCTCTGCGAGCTTGGCTGCTGCAGAACAATCTCAAGTCGACCGACAAAGGCGGAGATGTGCAGGTGATCCCGCTTGCGAATCCCGATCAGCTCACACTCTTTCAGCAGGGACAACTCGATGCTTCGTGGGCGCCCGAGCCGTGGGCCACGCGCCTCATCCAGGAAGGCGGCGCTCAGTTGTTTCTGGACGAACGTTCGCTTTGGCCGAATCGCCGATTCGTGATTACACAAATCGTCGTGCGCACCGAATTCCTGAAGCAGCATCCGGATTGGGTGAAGAGATGGCTCGCGGCGCAGGTTGACCTCACTCAATGGATCAACAAGAACAATTCGCAGGCGAAGATGATTCTGAATCAACAAATCCAGAAAGACACGGGCCGTGCGCTTCCCCCCAAAGTGCTCGATGAAGCATTCGGTCGGCTGGAGGTGACCTATGACCCGATTCGCTCGTCGCTGGTCGTTTCTGCCGAGCGCGCATACGCAGCAGGATTTCTAAAACAGAAGCCTGACCTCTCGAATCTCTACAGCCTTGATCTGTTGAACGAAGTGCTGCGGGAAAAGAAATTGCCAACTGTGCAGTAACAAACTTTGGAGTGAATATGGCAGCATTAGTCGAAATACCTGAGGTGGCAGTCGAAAAGAAGATCCTGGTGCAGGGGATCACCAAGGAATACGCCCACGGACGCGAACGAATGCTTGCGCTCGAGGAAATCGACCTTGAAGTGCGCCGTGGTGAATTCCTGTGCATCGTTGGTCCATCGGGGTGCGGCAAGTCCACCCTGCTGCACATCATCGCCGGTCTCGACAAACCGTCGGGCGGCGAAATCCTGATCGATGGTCGGCCGACCAACGGCCCAGGCCCCGATCGCATACTGATTTTCCAGGAGCTCGGGTTATTTCCCTGGCTGACCGTCCGCGAGAACGTAGAGTTCGGGCTGAAGATGAAAGGCCTGCCCGCCACTCAGCGCAAGGATCGCGCGCGGCAGTTCATTCAATTAGTGCATCTCTCGCAATTCGAAAACAGCTACGTCCATCAACTCTCCGGTGGGATGAAGCAACGCGTCTCCCTGGCGCGAGCGCTGGCTGTTGAACCCGCCGTATTGCTCATGGACGAGCCTTTCACGGCTCTCGATGCGCAGACGCGCGATCTACTGCATGACGAACTAGAGCGCATCTGGGCGGAGACCGGGCAGACCATCATCTTCGTCACGCACAATGTGCGCGAGGCAGTTCGGCTAGGCGATCGTGTGGTAGTGATGAGTTATCGGCCCGGCAGAATCAAACGGGAATTCGCGATTGGACTCGAGCGCTCGCGCTCGCTGGAAGATCCAGAGGTCACCCTGAAGGCAAAAGAGATTCTTTTCGAACTACGATCAGAGATCGACAAAGCAGTTCTCGCGGAGTACAGCCATGCGTAAGGTCCTGCGCCAAATCGCGTTTTACGCCGGGCTTCTCGCCGTATGGGAGCTGGTGGTTTTGTTGAAACTGTGGCCGCCCTATCTATTCCCGACGCCGTACTCGGTTTTCGAGTCCTTACGCGCCGGTTTCGCCGATCATAGCTTCTGGATCGGTATCGGCGTCAGCATGAAACGGGTAGCCGTCGGTTACGCGATCGCCTGCGTGCTCGGAGTCGCGCTCGGATTCCTTACCGCCTACAGCCGCTTCCTTTCGGAAACGCTCGGCCGCTTGTTTGTCAGCCTGCAGAGCATCCCGAGCATCTGCTGGTTACCGGTCGCGATTCTCTGGTTTGGACTGACCGAGAAAGCAATCCTGTTCGTCGTGGTGATGGGATCGCTGCTGGCGATCACAATTTCGGTTGAGTCCGGCTTGCGCAGCATCCCGAAAATTTATCCGATGGCAGGCCGCAATCTCGGCGCCGGCGGCTGGAAACTGATCGTCTACGTCCTGCTACCCGCCAGCTTGCCTCATCTGATCTCAGGCCTGAAGCAGGGATGGGCCTTCGCTTGGCGTTCCCTAATCAGCGGCGAAATGATTTTCGTCACCCTCGGCCTTGGACAACTGCTCATGCTGGGCCGTGATCTCAACGATATTAGCCAGGTGTTTGCAGTGATGTTGCTGATCATCGCACTCGGTTGGCTGGTCGATGCAATCTTCTTTCGCGGCATGGAGCGAGCTCTTCGGCGCCGCTGGGGGTTTGCGACAAACTAGTTCAAATGAGCACGGGTGGCGAAGTGGCTAACGCGGCGGCCTGCAAAGCCGTTATACATGGGTTCGAATCCCATCCCGTGCTCCAGAATCCTCTCATTCAGCGCATATCACCCCGCTCGCATAACGCCAGGCAATTTTGAGAAAATAGCCGCGATCCAAGACGCGACGCCAGCTGGAGCTGTGCTCTGCCATGCAAATAGAAGTGATCGAAGGCGACATTACTCGCCTGGAAGTCGACGCCATCGTAAATGCCGCTAATAGTTCTCTCCTTGGCGGCGGCGGAGTCGACGGCGCAATCCATCGCGCTGCTGGACCGGAACTCTTGCAGGAATGCCGACTACTTGGCGGATGTTCGACCGGCGACGCCAAGGCAACGAAAGGTCATCGTCTTACTGCGAAGCATGTGATTCACACCGTCGGACCCGTCTGGCACGGAGGCAACAAAGGCGAACCGGAGCTACTTGCCTGCTGCTATGCGCGATCATTGCAGCTCGCTGAGCGATTAGGCGCGCGCAGCATCGCGTTCCCTGCCATTAGCACAGGAATTTACGGCTTCCCGAAGGGACCAGCTGCCCAGATCGCGATGAAGGCGGTGCGCAAACACAGCGGCTCAATCGAGCGCGTTCTTTTCGTTTGCTTCGACCACGATACCGCCGAGATCTATCGAAATTTGCTGCTAACGTCCACTCACCTGTAATACCCTGATTCTCAATTTCCTGGCATCCCAGTTCTTTCGAGATTCCGTCGTCCCGTCCAAGTCTGCGTTCGTGGGAAGAATCGATGAATCATCTTCTCCGATTGCTGCTGGTTGCATTATTGATGCTGTTGCGAGTACGTGCCAATCCGGTTGCGGGCAGAGCCGCTCGACATCATCTAGAATTGATCTGCAACATCGCTGACGCATGACAACCTTACTTGATTCCATTCATTCTCCCGCGGACGTAAAACGGCTTTCCATCCGGCAGCTTGAGACTCTCGCAGCGGAAATTCGCGAAGAATTGATCACCGTACTCGCAAAGAACGGCGGGCACCTGGGTCCGAATCTCGGCGTGGTCGAACTGACCATCGCGATGCACTACGTCTTTAATACTCCTGCCGATCATTTCGTCTTCGACGTAAGCCACCAAGCCTACGTACATAAGTTGCTGACGGGCCGCCGCGAGCAGTTCCACAGCATCCGCACACCCGGAGGCCTGAACGGCTTCATGCTGCGCACTGAAAATGAGCACGATTGCTACGGCGCCGGACATGCGGGAACCGCGCTTTCCGCTGCACTCGGCATGGCCGTAGCCCGCGACAAGACGGGTGGGAAGGAGCACGTGGTTGCCCTCGCCGGCGATGCGGCGTTCACGTGTGGAATTACTTACGAAGCGCTAAACAATATCGCGCAGGCCACCAAGCGCATGCTGGTGATCCTCAACGATAACGAATGGTCGATCGACAAGAACGTTGGCGCCATCGCCAGCTATCTGAACAAGATCGTCACCAGCCCCAAGTACGATTATCTGCACGAACGCGCAGGACGTTTTGTCGAAAAAGTCGGCGGCAAACGAGTACTGAAGATGGCGCGCAAAGCGGAGGAGGTCGCGAAAGGCTTCCTCTGGCCCAGCGTCATCTTCGAAGAACTTGGCCTGAAGTATTACGGACCAATCGACGGTCATGACATCGCAACACTGATCAAGACGTTCGAGTTCCTCAAGACGCAAGACCGCCCGGTGCTGCTGCATGTGCTCACGCAAAAGGGTAAAGGCTTTGAGCCGGCCTTGCAGAAGCAGAAGAAATTTCATGGACTTGGGCCTTACGATCCAGAGACGGGCGAGACCGCCCCGACTGGCCGCCGCACCTATTCCGAAGTATTCGCCGACACGCTGGTGAAGCTGGCGAACATGAATAAGAAGGTGGTGGCGATCACTGCCGCGATGCCGAATGGCACCGGACTCGATCGCTTCCGCCCGCATCATCCTGACAAATACTTTGACGTCGGTATCGCTGAAGAACACGCGGTTCTGTTCGCGGCGGGCATGGCCACGCGCGGATTGAAGCCCTTCTGCGCCATCTATTCCACTTTTCTGCAGCGCGCTTTCGATCCCATCGTGCACGATGTCTGCTTGCAGAATCTGCCGGTCGTGTTTTGTATGGACCGAGGCTCGCTTTCCGGCGACGACGGCCCCACGCATCACGGCTTGTTCGACATCAGCTACCTGCGCGGCATTCCGAATATCGTTCACATGGTCCCGAAGGATGAAGACGAACTCGCCGATATGCTCTTCACCGCGATGCAGCATGAAGGGCCGATCGCGGTGCGTTATCCACGTGGAACGGGGCCCGGCACTCCAGTGAAAGACGTGCCACGCGCGATTCCCATAGGCAAAGCCGAACTGCTTCAACATGGGGAGAACGATCGTGTCGCGATCTTTACGCTCGGCGCGTTGATCCCCATGGCGCAGGAGATCGCCTTGAAATTGGACGCCGAAGGCATTTCAGCCGCCGTCATCAATGCGCGCTTCACCAAGCCCGTTGACACCGAGATGCTGGAGTTTTACGCGCGCAGTGTGGATGTGATTCTCACCCTCGAAGATCACGTTTTGCGTGGCGGCTTCGGGAGCGCTGTGCTCGAAGAACTTAGTAATCTGGGGTTGGCGACTCCGGTTGTGCGTATCGGCTGGCCCGATCAGTTCATTGAACATGGCAAGCCAGAGGCGCTGCGGATCAAGTATGGGATCAGCGTAGACGCAGCGATGGAAAAACTGCGGCGGTTCCTGCAGGTGCACAAGGAAACTCGGATATCGTCGCAGCAAACCTAATGTTCAGCGGACTCTCTGGCTGGTAGACACGTGAAGAGGGCATCACGCTCGCTAGTTCTTCGACTTCTCAACAAGCGTGGGCTGAGTAACCGACATGTGCGTGTGGATTATCTTCCATTTTCCTCTTGTCTTTTGATAGACCATGGTTGCATTCCAGCGTTCCTCCTTGGAGCCTACATAAGTAATAAGGTTGTACGTCAGCACGGCGACGTTGCCCGAGAGCTGGATCTTCGGTTCGACGAACTCGAACCGATCAAAGTGAAACTGGCCAGCAAAACTTCTGTACCGGGCAGATAACTCGGGAAGCCCGTTCAAGCGCTTGGCTGTGAATGGGTCGAAGTATGTCACCTCGTCGCTGGAATTGTGTAGGTATTCTTCTACGTCCCCCTTGCACCAACGCTCCATCGCGGCTTTCTCCAGAGCAAGTATGTCTCTCGCAGCATAGGAATTGCTCTTGGTTTCCGACATCGCAACCGACGCCATCACGACGCACAGCAAAACGGCCTGCATTGAAAGACACATTTAGGTCTCCATGGGGAGTATGTAGACGCGGAGTTTGCCTTGCATCACCGACTTATTGAGATGCTGGCGATTTCGCCGTTCTTTCCGAATCGGCAGGAAGAGTCGAACGACACAACGCCGACTAGTCAAAGGAACCGGTTTTCATCACGCTATACCGATCGTTGTTTCTTCGGAACCAGGTCGGCATGCGGTTCCGATTCTTCCGCATGCACGGAGATGGGTTCCTTCACGATTGGCTGAATTGTTTCCACCGCGAAGCGCGGTATCCCAGGCACAGAAACATGCAATGGGCCGGTATTGATCAGGATCTGCTCCACCCATTCTCCGACGCCAGGTCCCTGTCGCGCGTCTTTCACGCGAATCAGCGCCTCGCGCCAGAACGACGATGTCATCTGCGTCGCCCGGTCGGGGTTCGCAAATACCAGCGTTGCGTGTTTCTCTCCCTCGAGTGTGCGCTCACCGACAACCATCGCGATTACATCCGTGGTTTCATTCAGACGATACTTAACGATATCCATGGGACGCTCCTGTCCTTATCTGCTGGCCAGTCGCCTGCCGATCGTTCCCAGACGTTCACACGACGGCAGCGAACGAATTGCATCCGATACTGTCTGCGCAGCACCTTGGTGCACCAGGGATCGATTCGAGTCCGATTCTCGGCTTGTGGCTGGAACTCAGCCCCAGCAAAACAATGATTTAGGGCTTTCGGGTGGCACGTGCCTCCGCGCTCATACCACCATGCGGCTGGAACCGGACGCCTTCGCGAAATGTTCATCGCTCTACTGCGGAGCCTATCACTTGCCATTTTGCTCGCAGTGAAGCAGGTCACAGGAAGGTGTGTGCGTGGGCGAGCGCGCGGCTCCTGGCATCACGTTCCAATAAAAACGCCCCAACCGTTGTTGCGGCCGGGGCGTTCACTATAGAGCAGTTTCGCTCTAGAACATGTTCCAGAGGAACTGGTTGTAGACGTCGTGGTGATACTGCACTTCCGGCGCCTTCACAAACGTTCCCAGCAAGCGCGGGCAACGATCGGCCGATGCCTGCTTCAGATCGGCGTAGCGTGCTTTCACGTCCTCGCCGAGAAGCGTTGACGTCCAGTCCGCTTTGCGGAAGTCCTCCAACGCGGTGTAGATGTTGTCCGGCAAATAGCGCTCGGCCTGGCGGAGATTCTTGATCTTTGCAATCTCGCCGTCGATGCCGGTCTTGAACACCGTCAGCAATACCATGTAGGGATTCGCGTCCGGACTCACCGAGCGAACTTCCACGCGCATACTCTTCTCGTTGCCGATCGGAATACGAACCATGGAACCGCGGTCGGTTGGCGATGCCTTGATCTGGTTTGGCGCTTCGAAGTGCGGATCGAGACGGCGATATGCATTGACGCTGGCATTCAAAAGCAGGCAGATGTCGTTGCCGTGCGTAAGAATGCGATCGATGAACGAGTAGCCCAGCTTGCTGAGCTTCTCTTCGCCCTTCGCATCCCAGAACAGGTTCTTGCCGCCCTTGCTGATCGACACGTTGGTGTGCATGCCGCTGCCATTCACGCCGACAACCGGCTTCGGCAGGAACGAAGCGGTCAATCCCATCTTCGTCGCCACTTCGCGACAAATCAGCTTGTACAGCTGAATCTGGTCCGCTGCCGCAACTGCTTCGCCGTAGCCGTAATTGATTTCGAATTGCGACGGCGCAACTTCCGGGTGATCCTTCTCATTCTGGAAGCCCATCGCACGTTGCACTTCGGCGGTCGTGTCGATGAATGTGCGCAGCAGATCGCCGGGCAACGAGTGGTAGTAGCCGCCGGTGTTCACGTATTCGAATTTCGCTGTCTCGTGATAGTGACGCTCAGCGTCCGCTCCCTTGAACAGAAATCCTTCGATTTCGTTGGCGGCATTCAGCGTGTATCCCTCTTTTTTGAAGAGATCGCCGGTATAGCTTTTCAGCACGCCGCGGATATCCGCGCTATAGGGTGCTCCGCCTTTGTCGATAACCTCGCCGAAGACCATCACCTTGCCAGGCCCAAAGAAGTCGGCCGGCCCCCAATAGAATGCGCTCCAGTCGATGCCGAGGCGCAGATCGCTCTCGCGCTGCGCGGTGAAACCACGGATGGAGGAGCCATCGAACGTAAGGTTGTCCCAGCTCTTAATGAGGAACTTTTTGTCGTAGTCCAGCATGTGCAGGCGGCCTTCCAGGTCGCTGAACATCACTGTGACGGCCTTGATCCGCTTTTCGTCGGTCAAATATTTCAGGCGTTCTTCCTGAATCTTGTGGATGTCGACGCGATCAAGGCGTTGTTTCTTCGCGTGAAGATTAAGTTCCTCAAGCTCTTCGTATGAGAGCGCCAGAAAATTCCGCAGTTCGTTTGACATGGATCTCCTTGGAGTGGGATGTAAGGACCCAGGAAAGCTAAATTGATAGCGTTAACAAAAGAGCATATCGGGCGGGGTTTGCTCCTCGCCAATTAAAAGAGCTGATACAGCATATTCAAGGAATTTATCAGGAAGGATAAGAATAGGGCGGACGATAAATTCTTCCGCCCAATTCAGGAATTGCTGCCTAGACCTTTACCGCAACTGCTCTTTTCGAATGCGATTTCAGGTCTTCCAGCGAAGGATACGAACTCGGAACCGTGAGCGTCCGCTCCGGCGGTTGCGTTCCCGTCTGCATAGCCTTGACGAAGGTCTCGAGTGCGTGTCCCGCATGCGCAGGAATGACCACAGTTGCTGCCAGCGAGCCCCGGCGAACATACGATTGGCCCGTGCCGGGCAATCCGTCGCATCCGGTAAAAGGAAGATTCAACCAGTGATCACGCTCGGCGTCCTTGGTCAATTCTTGAAAGGCGCGCCGCGCCCCTACCGCCATCGCGTCATTCTGACATCCCACGACACCAACCGGCAGACTGCGCGACGTCGAGAGTTTTAACCACGAACTCACTACGTTATATGCGCTGGTCTCGGTCCACGCGCCCTTCAATGTCTTGATCTCCGCCTCTGGAGGTTTGGTGCTGTTCATCCCTGAAGTGCGGTATCGACATGCGTCGCTGACCGTCGGCCCTTCGATATAGAGAACGCATTGTCCGGGCTGAAGCAGAATGCCGAACTGCCGTCCCTGAATGCGGCCGATCTCGGAGTGGTCTGAACTCAGCCCGAATACTGGCAGCTTCGCGACTTTGCGCAAGTCGGGCATGTAATCCACATCTCGATTCAGTACCACCCAACCCATGCCGACGGCCACGGCTGCTTTCGCGACCTGTGGGAGCCCGGTTCCCACCGGTTCCAGCAGAATCGCGTCTGGTCGCGCATCGGCAGGTCCCTGGATTACCTTCAGCAGTTGTTGGCTCTGGTTAATGGCATCGTTGTTTGCGTAAAGGATCTGCAGTTCGACGCCAAGTTTGCGCGCGGCGCTTTCAACCGAAATCGCCTGTTCGCGCTGGTAGTCATTATCGTGCGTGGTCAGGGAGGCTAAGACCTTGAGTTTTTTCATCGCTATATAGCTCGCCAGTGGCTGCGATGTTATACCTAAAACGATTTAGAACAAGATTACTAATGGGGTCCCTGCCTTGTGCTATATAGCCTTGACTTTGCCGTCCAGGGCGAGAACAGCTCTCCGGCCTTTCTCCTCCTAGCCCCTTCAATCCCAGGATGGCACCTCCGGATGGTTTGTAAGATACTGAAATCACTCTCCTGTGGCGGTTTTTTGGCCCAAAAGGGAATGGATGATACGACGCCTTTTTGTTCTTCTTTTCGATCTGATTTTGATCACCGGAATGGCCTTCGGGCAGCAGTCCTCCCCGCCCACCAGCGCACCAGTCACGGCTGATGCCAAGACCGTCATTGTGACGGGAACCTTCCGCCCTATTCCCCTCGAAGAGTCGAACCGCTCTGTCGTGTCTCTCGATACCCAGCAGTTCCCGCTGCTCTATAACTCTTTCGTCGAGTACCTTGATCAGGACGCCTCCATTGATCTTCAGCAGCGCGCTCCCGATGGCGTGCAAGCGGATCTATCCATCCGCGGCAGCACCTTTGAACAATCACTCGTTTTGCTGAATGGTGTGCGCATCAACGACGCGCAATCTGGCCACCATAATATGGATATTCCCATTCCCCTCGACGCGACCTCTCGCATTGAAGTCCTGCATGGGACGGGATCAACTTTTTACGGTGCTGACGCCGTTGGCGGCGTGGTGAACTTTATCACTTCGCCTCCAGAAGCCTCCGAACTTCGCATAGGCGCCGGACTCGGCAACTTTGGCTTCAACCAGCAACGCCTGGTGGGAATCTACGTCGCAAAACGGTGGTCGGAAGAAGTCGCCGCCAGCCGCGACTTTTCCAGTGGCTTCATCCAGGACCGCGACTACCGGAGCAGCGCGGTGTCATCGGAAACTCGCTTCCAGACGGCTCTCGGCGCCAGTGCCATCCTGTTCGCCGGCAGCGATCGCCCCTTCGGTGCCGCCGGCTTTTATGGCACCTATCCTTCGTGGGAGCGCACCAAGAGTTGGTTCGCCTCCGGCAGCCAGCAATTAGGCAAGAAGACCACCGCAGTCTTCGGATACCGGCGGCACTCCGACGAGTTCGTCCTCTTCCGCGACGATCCATCCATTTACGAAAACAATCATGTCAGCCAGAGTTGGCAAGCTGCTCTCCGGCGCACGGACGAACTGGGGAAGAACTCAAGTCTCAACTATGGCCTTGAAGCCGACGGCGACCGCATCGATAGCAACAATCTTGGTATGCACGCGCGCAATCGCACTGCCGGGTACGTCAGCCTCGATCTGCGCGCCCTGCATCGCTTCGCAGCAACCATCGGTGGACGCGAAGAGTTCTTCAGCGGCGGCCGCGCCGAGTTCGCTCCCACCGTCGCCGGTGGAGTCTGGCTTGGTAAAGGATGGCGCATACGTGGGAGCGCCAGTCGCGGCTTCCGCCTGCCTACCTACACCGACCTTTATTACAGCGATCCTGCAAACTTGGGCAATCCTCTACTGAAACCTGAATCCGCGTGGGGATTTGAAGGCGGCCCTGAATGGAATAATGGCGGAAAGCTTTCGCTGTCTCTTACTGCATTCCAGCGGCGCGTTCGCGATGGTATCGACTACGTGAAGTACGCGCTCGACCAGCCCTGGCAAGCCACGAATTTCGACAGCATCAACTACACCGGGCTGGAAACGGCTGTCCGCCTACGGCTCCCACGGCTTCAGGAACTCGATTTCGCATACACTTACTTGCGCGCGGGCCAGCAGCCTGTGCCCGGCCTCATCTCGCAGTATGTGTTTAACTATCCCAGCAATAATGCGGTGTTCAGCTGGCTGGCCACCGTCAAGAAAACTGTCGAGATTCGGAATCGCGTCGGCGTCACGCAACGTGTTGGTCAGGACGCCTATCCCCTCTGGGACTTCGCCGCAGCCCGCGCCAATGGCAGAGTGCGCCCCTACTTGCAGTTCTCGAACCTGAGTAATACGGGATACCAGCAGATTGCCGGTGTACCGATGCCCGGAAGAATGGTGGTTGGCGGATTGGACCTGGTGCTGGCGAAAAAGAAATGAAGAAAGATCTGGGGCGGGCAAGGCCTGAGCGCTGGTCGTTGGGGTTTTTTTATGACCCAAGCCTTGGCCCCGCATCAGAGCAGCTGATCAGGCTGCAGGACTTTCTCGGTATACCGATAGTAGGTACTTTGCCGGCAATTGAAAAATACAAAGTTTCTATCGCGCCCATTAATTCGAACGTATAGCCGCAGTAACAATGTGCACCTGTCATGGCTGCGGGTAAGGCTTTCAATTACGCGATTACCAAATCACCGATTACCAATTCCGCGGTCCGCTTCTAGCTCACATAAAAAACATTGATTGGACTGGCGTGTCCCCCACCTCTAGCCTTGTGATGCCGATTTCTCATCTTTTTGCGCGTGCCCATTGGACAGCTGAACGTCCAAGCGAATTGTTCCTTGATTTAAACAGAACTGGCGCTCACGTCCGACACGCGCTTCTTGGTGTCTCACATCTGCTCGCGTTGGGCAGATGTGGATAGTAGGCGAAGGCTCACCCATGAAGCTTGCAGGTTTTCTCATGCTGGTTGCGGGCTGGCTCTTGATCGTGGCTACCATTGCCCTGTTGAGCACAGCGCCTCTGCGCGGAGCGTTCATCGCCGCCGGAGCAGCGGTTGAGATCGTCGGTCTTGTACTGATTGTCCGCTGTCATCTCGTTCCGCGAGGCGAACACGCGTGAGCTCCGCGCCGGCACTCTCAGAATCGAGTTTCGCTCTCTGCCTTGTTTGCATCGCCTTGGTCCCACTTGCCGCGCTCGGACTGGCGCTCATCAACACTGGCCTCGGACGTTCGCGCAGCGCCGCTCACACCATGCTCACTTCGTTGTGCGTGCTCGCCATCGCCGCCATTACGTACGTCGTCTTCGGATTCGCATGGCAGGGCACCGCGGGTGGACCAGCACACTCTGTTCTCATTCGTGGCACCGCGTGGAACTGGATCGCAGCGCGGCCGCTTTTCTTCCGCGGCCTGACCTACAGCGACAGCACGTCGCTGATCGCTTGCCTGCAAATGCTCTCCGTCGGACTGGCCGCAATCATTCCTCTCGGTAGCGGCTCCGATCGTTGGCGAATCGGCGCGATCGGCGCGTCGACGGCTCTGTTCGCCGGAATCACCTATCCCCTGTTTGCCCACTGGGTGTGGGGCGGCGGTTGGCTCGCGCAGATTGCAACCATCGGCATGGGGCAGGGCATCCTCGACTGCGCCGGATCGGGTACCATCCAGGCGACTGGTGGACTCACCGCTCTCGCCATCGTGTGGATTATCGGCCCGCGGCGCGGAAAGTTTTCGCACGACGGCATGCCGGCAGCGATTCCCGGCCATAATTCCGTACTCGTCCTCGTCGGCTGCCTGATCTCGCTCGTTGGCTGGCTTGCGCTCAACTCCGCGGGATCTTTACTCTTTGCCGGTATCTCCAGTAGTCGTCTCGCACTGGTGCTGGTGAACACGCTGCTTGCCGCCTTTTCGGGACTGCTCGCGGCTCTTCTTGCCACACGCGTTCGGTTTGGCAAACCCGACACATCGCTCAGTGCCAATGGCTGGATCGCGGGATTGGTGGCGATCAGCGCTTCCTGCGCCTTCGTCGTTCCCGCGACGGCGATCATCATCGGCTCGGTCGCAGGACTGCTGATTCCATTCGCAATCGACGCCTTCGAATTTCGCCTGGCGATTGACGATCCGGGCGGATCGATCTCGGTCCACGCGGTCGGAGGTCTGTGGGGATTGATAGCCGCAGGCCTATTTGCGCGCACGTCGGGAAGCCAGTCTGGCCAGATGCTCGCGCAAATCATCGGCATCGCTACGCTGATCGGCTTCGTGTTCCCGTTGACTTATGGATTGAACTGGGCACTTGACCGCGTCTATCCGCAACGAGTCGCACGCGAAGGCGAGCGCCAGGGCATGGATTTGCACGAACTCGGCGCCGATGCTTATCCCGAATTTGCCATCCATGCCGACGAATTCATCCCGCGCTGAGTATTACCAGACCTGCGTGGCGCAGCCGACCCTTCGACTTCGCTTAGAGCAAGCTGCACTCGTCGGATGTCATTTCGAGCGAGGCCGCGCATTGTTACGGCCGAGTCGAGAGACCTTGTGTGCTTTGAACGCAGGAATGCGGCGCCGCTCCTAGTGTCTCGCCACCCACAGCAGCAGTCCGAAGATCACTACCGGGATCAGCGCCAGCGCTACATAGAAGAGAATCCTGCGCAGCCATGGCGCGCGTTTCTTTTTCCAGTCCGTCAGTTCCGGACGTTCGGATGGTCCCACTTGGTCCTGATTTTCCAGGTCCCAGACAAACTCATGCGCTGATGCATACCGCTGCTTCGGATCTCGTTCCATGGCACGGTAGATGATCTCTTGCAGGTGCGGCGTGATCGTTGGATCGATTTCTCGTGGCGGGATCGGATTATTCAGCAGCCGATCGTTCATAATTACGAATGCATTTGGCCCGGTGAATGGCACCTTGCCGGTCAGCATCTCGTACAGCATCACGCCCACCGCGTAGAGATCGCTGCGCGCGTCGCCGCGCTTCCCGCGCACCTGCTCCGGTGAAATGTAGTCGGGCGTGCCCATCGTCTGCGACAGCTTCGCAAACGTCAGCCGTCGTGATCCGACGTTGGCCGCAATTCCAAAGTCGATAAGCTTGACGTTGTCGTTCTCGTCGACCATCACGTTCTCGGGCTTCAGATCGCGATGCACCACGCCGTTCTTGTGAATATAGTCCACCGCATTGAGAATCCGCGTCGCGATACGAACTGCTCGCTCTGGTGGCAGTTTTCCGGTCTCGTTCAGGATCTGGCGCAGCAGGCGTCCATCCACCCACTCCATCACCATGTAGACTTGGCTGCGATCGTCGTCCGTGAAGACCTTCATCACGCCCGGATGATCGAGCTTCTGGCCGATCTCCTGCTCGCGCGTGAAGCGGTCGAAGAAGACCGGATCGCCTTCCATCTCCGGATGCGGAACTTTGATCGCTACTTTGCGTCCGGTACGAAGGTCAATGCCGCGAAAGATCGAGGCCATGCCGCTGCGTGCAGCCACGCCTTCGATCTGATAATGGTCTAGTTGGTCGCCGGTATGGATAGCTGTCATTTTGGATTTGGATCAGTCGTCATTCTATTTGGCGGCCAACCCTCTTCAGCGCAGCTTGTAGGGCCGTCCCCTGTACATCCCCACTCGCTCCACGCTGCGGATACGGATCACCTGCAGGCTGATATTATCGCTGCCATCCCTTTGCTTGGCAATTGCCACCAGCTTATTGGCCGCCGTATTCAAGTCGGTTCCGTGACTCGCCACCGCCGCTATTTCCGAAGTCTCCACGGCTCCGTGTAATCCGTCCGAGCACAGCAGCAGCACATCTCCGGTAATCACCTGATGCTCGCTGGTATCGACGTTCACCACCATGTCGCTGCCTAACGAACGGCTCAAGATATGTTTGGTCGAGGCTCTGGAAGCTTCGCGCGTCGTCAGCAATCCAAGCTTTAACTGTTCATTGCTGACCGTGTGATCGCGCGTCAAGATGTGCGCATGACCGCGCCGTATCAGGTAACAACGCGAGTCCCCCACGTGTGAGATCACGGCCTTGTCGTGGCGCAAAGCGCATGCCACAATCGTCGTTGCCATGGCCACGCCACCTGGTCTGGCCGCCATTCCAGCTTCCAGCACGCGAGTATTCGCCACCTGCACCAGTTTTGGCAGCTTGCTCACATGCGACTCTCCATTCGTCGGCTTTCGGAATCCTTCGATCAGACTTTCGACCGCGATCCGCGATGCCACTTCTCCCTTGTCTTGTCCGCCCACGCCATCGGCAAGCGCAAACAGCCATCCATGCGAACGCGCCTGGGCTGGACTGTCTGGTGCCACATGCCCGATGAAGTCTTCATTATGTTCGCGAACCCGTCCCGGATCCGTAACCTGCGCGAACTCTAGATCCAACATAGGAGCTTCTGTAGAACGAAAATCCGTCGCGATTCTAGCAGCGTCTCTTGACCATGAATGTCGGGGCAACATGCTCTCCCCCTCTCGCACATAAGGGGGTAGCCGGCAACAAGTAGCACGTACGTTGATTCCCGTACCTTCGCCACCAGTTGCCGGCCACCCCATCGAAACCACATCCTCTGACTGCTACGCCACGCTGCTTTGGGTGCGGGTCACCAGCGTTGTCCGTCCCATCTTCTTGCTGGCGCGAATGAAATAGATGCCGCCATAAATTCCCCAGACGGCGGCTATTCCCAAGGCGAGCAACGGCTCCATTTTGGTGCCATATCCCATGAATGGACCAATCAGGTAGAACGCCATGCACGCCAGGTTCGCCAGCAAACCCAGCACAGGAATGATCAAATGCCGGATCACCTTGAACTTCGGGTGCTTGTGGAACGCAACCATGCAGATGATGCAACTCAGCATGTATAGAAGGAACGTGCCGAAGTTTGACGCCAACGTGATCGTCAACAATGAATTCGGCAGCGCCGCCATCTTGTCGTGCGTGCTGTATCCAACACTGGAGAGCAACCCATGCGGCAGCGCCTGGATCGCCGAATCGGCCGGCGCGCCCGCATCACCGAACACCATGGAAACCGTGAGACAGCCCACGATCGCCGAGATGAAAGCGAGCGTCCAGATCGCCTTATGCGGAGTCAGGTTCTTCGAGTGCAACATGCCGAAGTGCTCCGGCACCTCTTGATCCTTGCCCATCGCATACGTGACGCGCGCTCCAGTGTTCATGCAGGAGAGCGTGGTCCCGATCAGCGCCAGGAACACCGTGAACGCCTCCACCAGCATGAAGATGCGTCCGCGTCCCGCGCCAAACATCGCGTCGCCGATCACAACCATCATGTCGCCAATCGGAGCCGCCGACGTCGACGCACTCGCCATCGGATACCCACTGTTAAGGAAGTAATTCGCCGCGAAATACTCGAACAGGTAGCAAATCAACCCCTGCACCAGGAGTGAGACGATCACCGCGATCGGCACATCGCGCTTGGCGTTTTTAGCCTCGCCTCCCATCGCCGTCACCGATTCGAATCCGACGAGGATTAGAATTGCGACCGTCGCCTGCACGAACACCCAGCCCCAGTTATGCGCGCGTATTACCGAAAACGCATTTGCGTGCGTCGCGAAAGCACCGCTCGAGTCGGTCGCGGGATAGCTGATGTGGAACGGAACCGGCTGTCCCGACGCATCCAACTGCGGCTGCGGACGGCCATTTGAATCGCGGACGACGGTGTCTGTCGCCGTGCCATTCACTATCGTCTTCGTGGTTGCGAATTCGTAGCTATAGGCCGCGCCAGAAGTGGAGTCGAACTGGTACGCAACGCTTCCCGGCGGATGGTTCATGCGATAGCCGAGCGCCATTACCGCGAACAGCACCAGGGCCGCGATCTGAATAACGTTGATCGCAATGTTGACCGATGTCGATCCGTTCACGCCGCGGTTGGCGATATACGCCACCACAAACGCGAACACCACCGCCACCAGCATCATGAACAACGTGCCCGGATTCGACGCGCTCATGAAATTCGGCCAGAGCGTGCCCACCAGGTATCCGCACAGAATACCCATCACGCCCACCATCACTCCCGGATAGATCCAGTAGTAAAGGTGCGACGCCCATCCCACGATGAACTTCGACAGCCGGGCAAAGCGCCAGGCCGAATCGTGATTGAGGAAGGACTGTTCAGCGAAGTAATAGGAGCTTCCCGTGCCGGGATACAGCTTCGCCATTTCCGCATAACAGACCGCGGTTGCCAGACAAAGACATAATGCCAGCACAATGCCTAGCCACATGGCCGGGCCGGTAACGCCGGTCGTTGCTTGTGTGTAGAACGTGAGCCATAGAAAGGCTCCGGGGGCGATGAGCGCCATTGCGTTCATCGTTAGGCCGGTTAGGCCTAAGGTGGGTTTCATTTCGGCTGCGCCTGTTTCCGCCATGCGCAATCTCCTTGAAGTTAGATTTTTCGGGATCGCCGCGGCCAAGCAGCGATCCCGAGGATGGAACTGCTACTTTGCTTCGCGACTGTCGAAGGTCAGGATCAAGCCTGCTGTCACCGTGTTCTGGTCCTTCACCAGGCCACTGGTGTTCTTCAGGAAGATCGGCTGGTCCGACATGTCACGCCGATATTCCAGTCGGGTCAGCAGGTTGTTGTGGATCGCGCGCTGCAGCGTCGTCGTGAACTCGTTGACGTGCTGCACCGTACCGGTCGTGAATCCGCTGTGATCGTTGTAGTACTCGTAACGGGTTGAGAAGTAGTACTTGTCGTTCCACGCGTACTTCACGTAGCCGGCAATACCGCTCCACCACGCGATCGGCGCGGTCGGACTCGGCAGCAACGTTAGTGGATCGACCGGACGATCGCCGCGGCCGTAGTCATAGTTCGCCAACAGCGACAGCTTGCTCGACGCGTTGTAGGCGATAACGGTGTCATACGTCTGCCGCCACGTCTTGTTGTAGTTCGCCTGTTCAGGACCAAATAGCCCGGTCTGCGTCACCGCCCACTTCTTGTTCGGAGTCCAGCCGAAGCTCGCACCGTAGGTCTTGCCGGAATTGTTGTCGACCACATCGTTCCAGCCGTTTGTCAGGAACCCGGTCAAGGCGTACTTGTCGTTGAAGGTGTACTTTGCGCGGAATCCGAAGTGATAAAGAGGAATGGCATACCAGAACAGCAGGCCACGCGAATAGTTCCAGTTATCCTTCGCTTCGATTACTTCGGCGCCCATTGGCGTCACGAACTTGCCGAAGTCGACCTGCAGACCCTTGCCCACTGGCGCGAGATACGAGAGGTAGGCTTCTTTCAGGTACTTATCGAATTCCGGACCACCTGGTTCAGCGGAATTGACGATATTCATCCCCTGTCCGAAACCAACGCCGATGTGATATCCAAGACGCGTGGATGCCGCATCCGGAGCCTTATCGACAATCAGTTCCACCATGTTTAAAGAGAGACTGTTGGAGTTTGTATCAAAAGCGCGCAGGCCGTTCAGTCGGTCCGCAGGCTGGTTGGTGTTGTAGTTGTAATAGCCATCGACAAAGCCGCTGATCGAGGTTGGCCCGAGCAGGCTGGCAATCGACACCTTCGAAGGCGCACTTGTGTCGGCTGGCGTGGTCACCGCTGCAGTAGCCGGTGCACTTGTTGCAGCCGGAGCGGGTGCGCTCGGCTTCATTGCAGCCATCTGACTCTGCAACTCGGTTAGTTGTTTCTCGAGATCAGCAACGCGTTTCGATAGATCAGCCGCTGACTGAGTTGTGTCACTCGAAGCTTGGGCCTTGCAGACAGGCGCAGCTAACAACGCAGCGCTGAGCACGAGCAGTAAGGGAATACCGGAGCTGTTCTTCTTCATGGATTGGACGGCTCACTTTTCCCCCCATAACAAGTCGTGCTCGCCCCATCCTTGCGCACGACCCGCGACCAGTGGATGCAAAGTACCTGTCCGGCGATGCGGCAGTCCAATACATAGTTTTTCTCGCTGAGATCAAAAATGGCGCTAAGAAATTAAATCTATCGACAGGATAAAAATCCGTTGTGAGCTGCGCGTCGATTATTCCAGCATGACGGCTACTGCGGTCGATAGTGAAGGAAGAATCTGTCGCTCGGCCACAGGAAGTATTGTGGATGCGTCTTACATACTTCCGCGTCCTTGCGAGCGAGATCCACCGGGCAGGCATACTGCAGATAGTCGGCGAAAGACTCCCGAGCCAGGCGGTAATCGAGCAGGTTTTGACGCTCTTCAATCTGCGCGACATCCGCACGGCGGGCCATCGCGTTTCGATACTCGGATGCAATCTGTTTGATGTTCTCGACAGCCGCTCCCTTGAATCCGTAAGACACGACCGTGTCTTCTCCTCCGAGCTGAATAACTCGGAATTCAACCGGAAGACCTGGATCCTGCGAATACACGAGGAATGAGAAGAATCCGGCGACTCCAAAATCATCGTAACTTGGGAACATAGCCGCCCGGCCCGCGTCTGCCGGGTGATTGTGAAAGAAGATCATCGGCTTCCCAGCCTGGATGACCTCTTTCAGCTTCTGCGTATCGTGCTGAACTCTATCCTTGGTGGAAGAGAGAGTCACATCGTGCAACTCGCCGTTGTACACGAGGAGATGCTCATTGCCGTCGGCATGCTTTCGAAAATACTCCGCAGCAATTTTGTCAGCGTCGTCCGACTCGCGCGGCGCCGAAACCAGCGAGACCTCCTTCACTCTTTGAAGGAAGTTTTTGTACATCAGGGTGTCCCAGTGCTGGTACGCGGCGTAGGCCTCCAGATATTGCTGGTAGCGCGACTCTCCGACGACTTGCAGGACGCAATGTTCTTCGGCAACTTCTACGGCTGTGCTGTTCCGGTGGTATCCAGGCAAGTCATCATTCATGACATGGCAAACTTCGTGAAGCGCGGACACTTCGAACAGGATCTCGGGCTGCTTCTGCAGAAAATCCGCAGTCACATTAACGATGAACGATTGGTTTCGCATCTCTTCGTTGCGGACCACGTCCGTGAATACATCGCCCACGTCGCCGTACCCGGCTTCGGCCGGGTTATTGACGACGCGCAGGTCAAATTTGTAGCTGGCACCTAGCCGCGTCATTGCTTCCGTGATTTTGTGTTGAAAGGTCGCGACCTTCTGATCCAGGCCGCGCTCGGTGATGCAGTCTTTCGAGACCTCGAATCCAGCGTAACAAAACGATGGCTGAGTTCGCGCGGAAGCCCATGATGCCAGCAACAAGACAATGGAGCCGCCGAATCGGCTCACTTGCCTCACGACGGACCTGCCGTCAGGTTTTTATGTGCTCTCGATTTTGGCAAGTTGAGGAGCTTACCAAATGAAAACACCTGATCAATCGAAGGTTCGCCTTAACGAGCTCCGGCACTCCACCTAGTAGGCACAGTACGTGCCACACTCACTACTTTTGTGGAGCGACCACTGCCCATCAGAGATCTACGGATTCGCCGCCCCATGTCTCCGGCGCAACATCGGCAATCGACTGCGTAAACGTCCAGCGATGCCCAGCAAAATCCAACGCGTTGTACTGGCGCTCGCCGTAGGGATGATCCGTAGGCGGCTTAAGAATGCGCGCTCCGTTCTGACGGGCTCTCTCGCAGTGACTGTCTGCGTCCTCCACCCGCACCATCACTAAGTGCGCCGTGTCAGCCGGTACATCTCCTTCGCCAATTACAAAGCATCCATCGCCCGCTTTCATCTGGATTCGATGATCGCCGATGCGCAGACGGACCGTGAAGCCAAATGCCTGGCAAAGCCACTCCGCCGCGGCACCAACGTCCGGATAGGAAAGCACGGGAATCACAGTGCACGGCGGTACTGAACGATTTGCAATCATGGGGACTCCTACGTAATGACGGCGGCGGAATAAATTACCACGGCGTCGCATGATTCGGTTGACGAACAAAGGTGTGGATTACCGAGAACAAAATCTTCAACCAGAGGCCGGATGTACTCGACAGTAATCACTGTGGCGTCTGGATTTCGTCACTTACGGTCCCCAATAGTCGAACTTGTAGACGACTCCCCCTGGGACATTGAACCGTACCTCGGTGCCGCAAGAAATGCGGTGCTGTCCAGGTTCGATCATTGCAGCCTCTCCGATTGGGTGTGTCCAAACCTTTCCATCAACTGTCAATAGACCGCGATGCCCACCGTTGTCATCGACAACTGCCAAATATGTGTTCCCATCCTGCGATGGCTTGTATGACCCTCTCAAGTCGCTTTCACCGCGAGAGGTGCAGCCGAAGAGGCCCGGTTCAATCTGTCAGGGATGTGCCCGGCCCGTACCGTACCCCCGGATGTACCCCTCCCCCTAGCCTGTCCCGCATTCTAAAGGACTTACGGCCATGGGATAAGGCTAGTCCATACAAAACAAATGACTTAGTCCGAGCCGTCCGATGAAACAAAGGACTTAGGTCGGCCGGAGGCCGTCAGTAGTCAGTAGTCAGTAGTCAGTTTAAAAATCAAAGACCTTCTGAACTTCACGCCTACCTCTATTGTGACAAATCTTGGGGGACCTACCAGACACTTTCGCCGGATTTATTTCTATCGTGGAATGATGGAGTTGGCGGGAAAACGAGCCAAAGGTGGCCTTGACATCTTCTGCCCAGAATTCACGGAGCTTGTTGCGATGAAGTGCACAGCCCAGGCCGGGAGCGTCAGACTGGCAGGCTGAAAGACTGATCGACTGAGAGACCAACGGACTGACCGCTGATTTACGATAAAACCCATGGCTCAGTCCAACGAACGCGTGCCCCTGATTCGCAAGATGCTCCCCTACACCAGCTTTGCGATCATCGTCGCACTGCTCTACCTGGGATGGGTTTTTTACTCCCGGTGGCACGAGAATCGTCTGCTGCAGCAGCAATCCGCCGCGAAGGAGCAAGCGGAGGCGAAGCGCATCTACGACATGTACGGCGCCGGACGCGTGAAGATCCTGCAGCTCTATGCGAATCCGGCCGTCCTCTCGCGCGGAGGGACCGGCCAGCTCTGCTATGGCGTCTCCAACGCCAAAAACATCACCATCGATCCCAAGCCCAAGGGCGACGTCTGGCCTTCGATCTCACGTTGCGTCGACGTGGTGCCCAGCAAGGACACCACGTATACCCTGACCGTTCAGGACGCCGCCGGTCACACCGAAACGGCAAATGTAACCGTACAAGTGCGCTGAAACGGGTTTCTGAACCCCACTGTGATCTATGTCATAGGCAGCGGTGACAGCCTCTCGTAGCCTCGAAAGCAGCTCATGGCTACGACGCTCACCCAACCCGACGATGCGGTTACGAAACCCATCCGGAAGAAGCTGGTCCGGCGGACGGACCACGACTACTCGCAGCGCCTCCGCCTCGCGGCGCAGCTATCATTTCTATTGTTGAACGTCTGGATTGGATTCCAGTTCTTCTTCTGGGTGCGCTTTTACGAAACCGGTGGAATCTCCGCGCGGTTCGCCCGTCCGGCAGGCGTCGAAGGCTGGCTCCCCATCGCCAGCCTCATGAACCTGAAATACCTTCTGCTCACCCGATCCATGCCCGTCGTGCATCCCGCGAGCCTGGTCCTGCTGACCAGCTTTCTCGGCATTTCTCTTCTGCTGCGTAAAGCGTTCTGCAGCTGGCTGTGTCCGGTAGGAACGGTCTCCGAATACCTCTGGAAGTTGGGCCGAAAGATCTTCAAGCGAAATTTCGCTCTCCCGCGCTGGGCCGACCTCCCACTGCGTTCGTTGAAATATCTGCTGCTGGGATTTTTCGCCTGGGCGGTCCTGAACATGTCGGCCGCGGACATCGACGCCTTCCAGCGCAGTCCTTACGGACTGATCGTCGACGTGCGCATGCTGAACTTCTTCCGCTTCCTGGGCACAACCGCTACGGTCGTGATCGGGATTCTGGTTCTGCTTTCCATCTTCGTACAGAACTTCTGGTGCCGTTACCTCTGTCCGTACGGCGCGCTACTTGGCATGGCCTCCCTCGCCAGCCCCGCGAAGATTAAGCGCTACGCCGAACCATGCATCGACTGCGGCAAATGCGCGAAAGCCTGCCCGTCGTCTTTGGCGGTCGACCAACTGATCACCATTCGCTCCGCCGAATGCACCGGCTGCCTCGAGTGCGTCGCGATCTGCCCGGCTAAGGATGCCCTGCATCTTGAACTGCCGCGCAAAACGCGTGTTCCGACGTGGGCGGTCGCGGCGGCCGTCGCGCTTATCTTCTTCGGCGCGGTCACGGCTGCGAAGCTCGCGAAACACTGGGACACGCGTGTCCCCGACTATGTGCTGTATCAGCTGGTGCCAGCTGCAAATCAACAGTCGCATCCCTGAACGCTGAGCGAATCCGCGATAATGTCGATGATGAACAACAGTCCTGACTGGAATTCGTTCGCGCGTAAGCAGGCTGGTGAGCGCTGGCGCAAACAGTCCGCCGCGATGGGTCGCGGGCTGACTGAGCTACTCGTGCGTAAAGCAGTCGTTGAGCCTGGAATGAATGTCCTGGATGTGGCCTGCGGAAGCGGTGAACCAGCGATTTCCATCGCCAGCCAGTTGAACGACGCCGGACGCGTGATTGGGGTGGATATTTCTGCCGAGCCACTAACCGTGGCGCGTCAGCGGGCTACGCAGAGAAAACTGGCGAACGTGCTCTTTCAGCAGGCTGACGTTCAGCGCCTTCCCTTCCCGGATGCAACCTTCGATCGAGTTACATGCCGGCTGGGCCTCATGTTCATTGCCGACACTGCGCAGGCACTCGCCGAGATCAGGCGCGTACTCCGTCCCAGCGGAAGATTTGCAACAGCTACCTGGGGGCCTCTGGCGCAACCTTATTTTGAGAGCCACGATTGGAACCGTGCGCCAGCTGGTCCCTGAGTTGAACATCCCGCCTGTGGCTGCATCGATGTTCCGATTCGGTAATCCTGACGTGCTTCGCTCAGCGCTCTCGGCGGCTGGCTTCCTGGACGTGGAGTCGGATCTGAAAACAGTGGCCTGGAATTGGGAGGGCACTCCCCGAGAACTGTGGGAATATTTTCAGGGCGTGACCGTACCGTTCGCGCCTTTGCTGAAGGGAATCCCAGAGGCACGGAAGCCAGAAGTTGATCGTGAAGTTGAGGCGGAGATTCATCGCCTATACGACGGTAGCCAGGTCCGATTAGAAGCACAGTTTACAGTAGCAGTGGCGATGAACCCTTAAGGCAGGTTTTAGTTGTAAAACAGACCCGACGGGCGACGGGCGTTAGGCCTGCTAGGTCAGTGATTACGGTTCAACAGGCTTCCACCAGCGCATTCACGCGCGCCATGAAGTATTCTTCTCCTTCACGTGTCCATAGAAACTGGTGCGCGTGTAGTGGCGGGATGGGCTTGGTGGGATCGACAAGGCTGGCGATCGGCGTAGTTGGATTAGCTTGCTGTAGTTCACGGCACAGTTCACGCAACACCGCAGGATGCCGGCGGACCGCAATCAGGATCAAGTCGTAGGTTCGCGTTCGGCTGAGAGTGAGGGCGCAACGGCTAGAGTAGGTACAGTCGACCTCATAACCATAATGCAGCAACGGATCGATGTGTTCCTGGACTGCCTGTAAACGGTCCGCGAGCAAAAGCACACGCTTTGCTTTGGTGGCGCTCGCAGTGGAAAGGGTCGTACTCGACTTCATCGGATCCTCTCGTCTTGTGGCTGAGACGGTGGTCCTCGGGGGAAAAACGTTGTTCGAAGTATAGGCAGCTTTCCTGGAAAATCAAGTGTGAGTTTCTTAATTTTTTTGGGATGGATAGAATCGTATCGCGATGGCAGGTTGGATCATTGGCGCAAGCGTTGGAGCAGCGGGGCTGGTCGCTGCCGGTTACAACACCATGTCGCCTCGATCGCAGCTCTACGGCCGCACTTTCATCGGCAGCGGTCCGCCGAGCCGCGAAATCGCACTGACCTTCGACGACGGCCCCAACGATCCCTACACCTTCGACCTACTGGAAGTACTTGCAAAACATGGAGTTACTGCCACCTTCTTCATGGTCGGACGCTACGTCCGCCAGCGCCCTGAGATCGCCGCGGCGGTCGCGCGCCAGGGACATGTGATCGGCAATCATACCTTTACTCATCCGAACCTGATCTTTCGAACCTCATCCCAGGTGCGTCAGGAAATCGCCGCATGCGAGCAGGCGCTCGACGACGCTGTGGAAAGAAATCACGCTCCGCTCTTTCGACCGCCGTGGGGAGCCCGGACTCCTATGGTCCTTCGCACTGTCCGCAAGATGGGAATGACGCCGGTGCTGTGGAGCGTGACCGGATACGACTGGAATGCGACCTCCTCCGCCGATATTGAGAGGGAAGTGGGCCGGCAAGTTCGCGGCGGCGACGTTGTCCTCCTTCATGACGGCGGCCACAAGCACATGGGAGTGGACCGCTCATTCACGGTGCAAGCTGTAGATCAGATGATCCAGAGGTACAAAGAAGAAGGATACAAGTTTCGTACCATCATCGAGATGATTGCTACTGGCGAGCGGCCTCTATCCACAGCGGTTTGACGCGGCGGCTCACGATCCCTACAATCTCGTTTCCCATCCCATGTACACCTTGAAACGGGAGCCAACCAGATGAACTGTCGTACTGCGATCCTAAGGTCGCTTGCGGGCGTCTTTTTAGCCCACCTGCTGCTGATTTCTGCTGCCATTGCGCAGACAACCAGCGCCGCTGCCGCCCCGAAAGATGTTCTCATCAAGAACGCCACGCTGCTCACCGTCACGCACGGAAAGATCGCGAACGGCAGCGTGTATATAAAGGACGGCAAAATCGCCGCCTTTGGCGACAAAGTCAGCGCTCCGGCGGGCGTGGCCGTAATCGATGCGGGCGGGAAATACCTCACTCCCGGAATTATCGATCCGCACTCGCACATGGCGCTGCGCGACGATATCAACGAAGCGACATCGCCGGTGGTTCCGAACATGCGCATGATCGACGCCTTCGACTACACCGATAAGGCGATCTATCGCGCGCTCGCTGGTGGCGTGACCAGCGCGCTGCTCCTGCACGGCTCGGCCGACATGATCGGCGGCCAGGCCGTGGTGATCAAGACGAAATACGGACTCGGCCGCGACGAACTGCTTTTCCCCAACGCGCCGCAGTCGATCAAGTTCGCCAGCGGTGAAAATCCGAAGCGAGTCTTTGGCGGGAAGGGACAACTTCCTTCCACGCGCATGGGCAACTTCGCCGTGCAGCGGCAAGCACTGGTTGATGCTCAGGCTTATATGGGCGAGTGGGACGCCTACAACGAAAAGGTAAAGAAGGGCGACAAGGACGCGACTCCGCCCAAGCGCGATCTGAAACTCGAGGCGCTGGCCGACGTGCTCCGTGGCAAGATGCTCGTGCAGATTCATTGCTATCGCGCCGATGAACTGCTGAACGAGATGGCGATGGCCAAGGAGTTCGGCTACAACCTGCGCGCCTTCCATCACGGACTGGAAGCCTACAAGGTTGCCGATCAGCTTGCCGCGAATCACGTGGGGCTTGCGACCTTCGCGGACTGGTGGGGCTACAAGTACGAAGCCTGGGACGCGATTCCGTGGAACGCGGTGATGTGCATGCGCAAAGGCGTAACCGTGGCGATCAAGAGCGACTCGAACGACTACATACGCCGATTGAACCAAGAAGCGGCAAAGACCATTCGCTACGGCGGCGCCACCGAAGACGAAGCGCTGCGCATGATCACCCTGAACGCCGCATGGATCATCGGCGTCGACAATCGCGTCGGCTCGATCGACGTGGGCAAGGACGCAGACCTCGTGATCTGGGATGGCTATCCGCTCTCGAGCTACGGCGTGCCGGAGAAGGTCTACATCGACGGCGAACTGTTCTTCGATCGCACGCGTCCAGGTTTCGGCACGACTCACTTCGGAAATGTCGCCGAAGCTGCACCGGAAATTCCGGTGGTGAAGGAGGGCCAGTAATGCGTCACATTCTTAAGTTAGTTGCCGCAATTCTTCTCTGCTCGGTCTTCGGGTTCTCTGCTGCGCGGCCCATTGTGCTTACGGGCGGCAAGTTGCTGACCATCACCCATGGCACCATCGACAAAGGCGTGCTCATCATGGACGGCGGCAAAATCACTGCCGTCGGCAAAGCCGGCGAAGTGAAGATTCCCGCCAACGCGCAGGTCATCGATGTGACTGGCATGACGGTTTATCCCGGACTCATCGATTCGGAAACTCATCTCGGATTGACCGAGATTGAAGCCGAAAAGATGACCAACGATCTCGTTGAGCTGAGCGACGAAATCATGCCGCAGATGCACGTGACTGACGCGTTCCACGCCGAATCGGCATTGATTCCCGTCACGCGCTACAACGGAATTCTCAATGCCATCGTTGCGCCTACAGACCAGGACACTTTGCCGGGGCAGGATGCCTTCATCCAACTGGCGGGAGCGTCGGCTCCCGAAATGCTGATCGGCCGCGATGTGGCTATGCCGCTGAATTTCGACGGCACCCAGCGCCGCAACGAAAGCTTCGAGACCGCGAAGTATCCGCAGACCCGCATGGGCATGGCCGCCCAGCTGCGCCAGGCGTTCATCGACGCGCAGGACTATCAGCAGAAGCTGGACGACTACAACAAAAAGAAAGCCGCCGGTGACGCGAAGGCCACGCCGCCAAAGCGCGATCTGAAGCTGGAGGCGCTGCTGCCTTATCTGCGGGGCGAGAAGCCAGTGGTGATCTCCGCCCAAGAGCCAAGCGACATACAGACTGCCGTTGGGCTCGCGCAGGAGTTTAAGCTGAAGTTCATCCTCAACCACCTGACGCATAGCCAGCCGGTGCTCGACTACGTGGCCAGCCTCAAGGTTCCTGTCATCGTCGGACCGATTTATACCGACCCGAAAGACGATGAGCGCTACGACACGGTCTATCGTCTTCCCGCGGAATTGCAGAAGCGCGGCGTGAAAATCGCATTCGCTTCTTACGATGCGCACCAATCGCGCAATCTGCCGTACGCTGCCGGATATGCAGTTGCCTTCGGACTTCCTTACGATGAAGCGCTGAAGGCGATCACGATCAACGCCGCGGAGATCTGGGGGGTTGCCGATAAGCTCGGATCACTCGACGCGGGCAAAACGGCAAACGTCGTGGTCTCGAACGGCGATCCGCTGGACGTGAAGACGGATGTGAAGCACATCTTCATTGCCGGCCAGGAGATCCCGCTGAAGGATCGGCAGACGGAGTTGAGGGACGAGTACAGCAAGTAAATGAAATAGGTAAGTGGCGATCGGTGATAGGTAATTGACCGACGCGGTTTCCGAGTCACCTATTGCTTCTCCCACCCACGACCCAAACGAGGGGTCGAGGGTGGGGCACCCGCAGTTTCCTTCTGACTACGCCCTTTTGATTTTCCCGAATCTGGAACGCTCAGTCATTGTTGTTGACGTCGATTGATTTTGGCGTATCCTCCTCGCGCCCGTGGAGCGACAAAAATGCAACTGAGTCGATTACTGCTTTTGGGATTCGTGACACTAGTTCCCGCGCTGTGGACGCAGGATAATGCAGGAACACAGACAAATCAGACTCCAGCGCAACAGCAGAGGCACACGGTACACAGCCAACAAGTGCATGGTGGGATTCCGGGCCAAATTCCCAATCGGATGGCAACGGAATCGGGTGACATCCACCTAGACAACACTTCAGGGACCGCCGTATTACATTCAGTTGGATCCGAGGAGCACGCTGGGAAACCTAAGCTGCGAAAGCGATCTCGTGGTCGTCGGCAAATTTGGTAAGGCAACGTCATACCCGACCGAAGATCAGGGATACATATACAGTGACTTGGATTTCTCGGTTGAAGAAGTCGTCAAGAACAACCGGAGCGCACCTGTCGGGGCAGGTCAAGACATCACGATAACTCGTCCGGGCGGACTGCTAACAATTAACGGACGGCACGTGTACGCTCTGAGGGAAAACTTTCCCCTATTTCACCCGGGGCAGGAAGCCCTTCTCTACTTACGATCACTACCGAGCGTCGGAACCTACTCGCTTGGTGCTCCGACAGGCTTTCTGCTCTCTGGAGAGAATGCCCTGCCGCTGGACAAGATCCTCTTCGGTCAATTTGAAGGGATGAAGAAGGGCGCTGTTCTTGATCTTGTCCGCGAAGCGGCTACCTTGCCGTGCAGTTCAGGAGGAAGGCAATGAAAAGGCCTGGCGGGTGGGCCACCTCAGTTCGCAAAACCGACGATCTGGAGGGTGCACCATCTTGCCCTCTTTTCGCGAGGTGGGACATAACTCCCAACCTTCGACTGCAGTCCCGCCCACTCTCGCCGTCTTGCCGTGTATTCGCTCTCGATCTCCACGACTCCAGCAACACCCAGCGCGTACGAGCGAAAACTGCTCCACCGCCATTTGTCCGGACTCGTCACTGATCTTCGCTCATGGAGCATCTCTGCTGCCGGTTAGTTGACGGATGGCAGCGATGCTGTATCAACAGCATTTAGATCCAGAACGTAGGCAACTTCGTCTCTCGTAAGCACGAAAAGGTGTTTCCCATCAGGGGAGAAACACTTATGAAGCACCCCAGAAGAAAATTTGAGACGGCGCTGCAGTTTTGCTGAAGGAAGATCGTAGACGTCGATCTCGTTTGCTGAAGCCGCGGCAGTTACCGCGAAGTGACTTCCCGACGCCGACAATATTGGCTCGACCCCAAAAACGTGACCTATCTGCTCTCCTGATAGAACTGAGAAGACCAAAACGCGGTTGTCGTCGACGCCCAGCACTACCCAGTCCCGTTCGGCTATGCCCCGATGAATAAGGAAAGACGATCGATTGGTTTTCACCAGAATCTTGCCGGCCACGGCATTCTTGCGCAGATCAATCAGCTCCAGGAGAACGTCCTCCTTGTCGCCTTTGACCCGTATATCAGGAAAGTTGCGCAATTCCTCACGACCGCTTCCGTCGGCAAGAGGCCACGCCAGGAGTGCTAAACCTTCGCTGGAGTTCCAACTAATCTTCGGCACGTCATGCGGAAAATGCCGGGACCAAATGGTGGTTGTGCCAAAATCGCGTAGCTCGAACGTGGTGTCGTGCCCGCGGTGCGCATCGTCTTTGGCAATCTCGCTGGCGAGGTAGGGGCCCTCCTGATAGGCAGAATCCGACTTCACTGGCAACACAACGGCGATCTCCCCGGCTGGATTGATCCGAAGGATCGAGCGTTCCATCTCTTTGTGCTTTGGAAAATCTGCGAAGAACGAATGGTCCGCGTCGAACCAACCACCGCGAAAACCGCGAACGTACTGCACACGGAGATTGCGAGTTAGATCCCATACTGCACCGCGACTGCGCGTCGACATTGCCAATTGCGTGAAATCTCCTGAAACAGCGGTCGTTCGAACGCCAGCGAGGGTGGAATGTCCTAGCTGCACAGAAGCGATCGTCTTTCCCGAATCGAGGTCCATCAGGGCGACTTCTCCATCTCTGCGCTCCTGCAAGATGATGCGATCGTAGATGTCCCCAGCGTCCTGGTCGAAGTAGATGAATAGTGTCGACTTCTTTAAATCGATGACACCTCGCGAAAAGCCTTTTATGTCAGACACGACAACGTAATCTCCATGTGCGGGAGCGTGGGGCCTCGTTCCAATTTCAAGAGGAACGTCTGACAGGTGTTCACCGCCTGGGAAACTCAGCACCGGAGAATTTCCCGGGACGGCCGCGTTGACGCCAAGAATGCGATCAGCCGCAAGAAAGACGAAATTCGACGTTACAGCAGTCTTCAATGAAGGCGGCAGCGACACTTCCTTCTTTTCACGCAGATCAAAAGCAAAACTCGATCTCTTCGGAGCTGGGATAAACACATACTGTTGAGACTCGAACAGATAGAGCCGCTGGGAGAGCAGGAAGGCAAATTCATTGGTGCCAGCAAGGAAGAATCGCCCATCGGGCGAAAATTCGAGGTTGCAAAGCTTCCATCTCAGAAGGCTGTCGGAAATTGGGCCCGAAAAGAAGTCCTTCCTGGTCACAAGAGCGTTTCCAGTCGCTACGTCCAGAATCACTAAGGAGAGATTCGGCTCGAGACATGCCAGGTATTCCCCTCCCGGCGAAAGGGCGCTCTGGACACAGGGATCTCGCATCGCGACTTCTTTGACAAAGTTTCGTTTCCCAGAGGCGAGCTCCCATTTTTCGATACGTAATGACGACGTATGGAAGACAACGGATTTTGAATCGGGGCTGAAAGAGGCCTCGTACGAATCCTGCGCAGGGATAAAGAACAATTCAGAAAACGGTTCGCGAGAGAGGATGTGAATGCCACCCTCATCCTGGGCTATCGCGTATTTCCCGTCAGGGCTGAAGCGGAGATTAATAATGTCCGGTCGCAGTGGAAGCGTCAGTTGCACCCGCGAGATTAAGCCCGGCAAAGATTCGTGATTTGAATTCGCATCGTACTGAACCACTTCCGTCTGCCACTTCCGAAACTCATCAGGACCTTTAGCCGGAATCGGTGAGCACCCGGGTGGCAGAGCAGAAGTGTTCTTAATGATTTCCCTTAGCCGCTTTTGTTCCGGCTTGACACCGCCAAAGAAATCCGTGACCCATGAACCGGAGTTCCCCTTTGTCTGGCTGAATCGGTCCCAGAACGCCACAAATGCGTTCGGAGCATAGCCCGCTCGAGCCATGGCGAAGATGGCAACCTGATCTGCCACGAGTTGATCGCGTTCGCCCTCATCGCGCACTTCTACTGGTTTACGACGCCACGACTCCATCAATCTCTGATATTTGTCCGAGATATCGTCGCGGTTCCCCAGGGACGTCACACCAAGCACGAGTCGAAGCAGAGTCGTCATACGCATGGCGACTTGGTGAGTCACTACATGGCCGAGTTCATGCGCGAGTATGCCCGCGATCTCGTCGTCGCTTTCGGCAAAAGCGACCAGCTTGCGAGAAACATAAATGCGGCCGCCCGGCAAACTAAAGGCGTTCGTGTCAGCCATATCGACGAGGAAAAATTGAAAGCGGAATTGATTTGGGGGCAGGAATTCCGTCAGCCGTTTTCCGATCTGTTGCAGGTGAGCGGTCAGGGCATCATCGTCAATCACAGCAATCTCGTGAGAAAAACCTTCCGCTATGACGTCGCCCAGTTCGGACTCCTGCTGGTCCGAGAATATGTTCCGTTCATGAGAAACCGGGCGGATTGCCGGTGGCAAAGGACAGTCCTGCGCTGCTCTTGCTTGTAAGCAGCAGAGCAGGACGAAAAGCAGCGGAATACTGCACCGGCTCCGCATTCGCTGCGGGGAAAACCACCGCCAATGAGTGCAGCCCATGAGCTGAGTCCCGAGATTAGGATTTACGAAAAGCGCAGGAATTGTACTTCGTACAACTCTCGTTCTCACTAAAAAGCGCGAGCCATCATGAATTCCGGAATTTGGAAACGGCGGATGACCCTGTAGTCAGTTGACATGGAACCGTTCGTTTCAAGAACATCAAGAGACGCCCACCTCGCCAATAAAAGGCGAGATGGGGCACCCTCGCGATTGTTTTATCGGACTGAGGTACGCGACCCGCCTACCAGTCGGTGGTGACGTGCCTGCTATTTCTGGGCCAAACAGGGTACGGCTTGTGGCTTCGGCGCCATCGAGGCGTACTCCGGTCCCAGCTTGGCAATCGCGGCGCGGAGTTCGTCGTCCCTCACGCTCATCCGATCAAGAACAACCTTCCCTTGTGCATCGATGAGCATAGTTCTGGGAATGCCGGCCGAGGCAAGCCCTTTGGAGACAGACCCGTCGCCGTCGTGAAAGTTCAGCCACTTGTAACCGTTTTTCGCCAGAAGGTCGGTCGCTGTCTTCGCCTCCTCGTCCTGATCAACGGAGATTGCCACCAGGCCCTTATCTTTAGTCTCGTCCACAAGCTTCGCAAACTCCGGCATCTGCTTTACACAGGGAGCACACCACGTCGCCCACAGATCCAGGAGCACAGGCTTTCCGCGAAACGAACTCAGTGGAAGGACCTTGCCATCCGTTGCTTTCAGTTGAAGATCGGGCGCAAGTGTTCCAGTCAAATCAGGCCCGCCGAAGTTTTTTGTGGGATCGGGAAAATTCTCTACAAGCTTCGTCTCCGCCGGCGGATTGAACGCGAAGAGAGCTTCAGATACGGGGCGATCGAGTTCCACCGAATAGGTGACGATGGTTTCCACTTCGAGAGGAGCGCGCACGCCTCCTGCCATGATGGAGTAGGAACGTCCCTTCTCTAACGTCTTGAGAATGGTTTCGCTTGACTTGTCGATCCAGAATGTCTTGGCCGGACTGTCACCGGAGATGTTCCTTTTTAGATCAGCGTTCTCCACCCGAACGACAAAGACCGGAACCTTTCGCCCGTTCACCTCGATGACGTCATCCGGAAGACGCGTGGCGGCCTTGTAATGCTTTGCCACGTCCGTCAGTTGTTTCTTCAACGCTTCGGCTTCCATTAATGGCAGTTCCTCTGGTTGCCAGCCCTTGTTGTCGTTTTCCGTGGACGAGACAAACGGTTGCATGGTGTATTGCTTGCCGAAAAGGTGGTAAAGCCAGACCGTCTTTCCATCCGAGATCTGTGTAGCGCTTCCGAAACCCGACTGCCCTTCGTAATGAAATCGATTGCCGGACGCTTCCGCTGCAACAAGCGTGGTCTTCTGCCAGCAATTCTGGTAGTCGCTTTTTGTAGTGCTCTCCTCGACGGCGTCAATGCGATACGACTTTGCGTCGGCATAGTGCTGCGACACACGTTGTAGCAGGGCAAGCCCGTCAGTCGGCACAGCAGGGCTTCCCGCCTGGCCGACGGCGAGAGTCGAGATGAACAAAGACGCGAACAGCGGCAGTATTCGTTTGAGCATGCGGAGCTCCTGCGGTCTGAACGCACCGTATGTTACTGAATTGCAGCTCTTCTTCAACAGTCGTGTAACCCACCTGAGCGCCGATTGCCCAGGTGGGTTTTGTCTTACTGCACGCTGTCCGTAAACGCAATTGCGGTTGGGTGGTTCGCGAGCCAAGGCCCTGCGGGGAGAGTGCTTAGCGTTCCGTCTGTGTTCACCTTGAAAGCATTGATCGAGCCATTGTTGGCGGCCGATCCTCCTGCCGGTCCGCAGAGAACGTAAGCAAATTGTCCAGATGACTCCACTGAGATCGCAGTTACCGCAGCCGGCAACAGGTTTGGAGTGAGCGCTGTCAATGCTCCAGTTCCGGGATCAACGCCAAACGGTGAGACATCTCCTGCGGCATCGCCCACATACAGAAAGCGCCCGGTCGCGTCTGATGTGACGGAAGTCGGCGTCGCCGGCAAGGCCAGACTGGCCACCTTCGTGATATGACCACCCGCCGAGGAATCGATCGAATACACCCGAACCGAGTTGTCGTCACAAACAACATATAAGTACAGGCCCATCGGGTCGGCCGCCATTGCGATCGGCTTGGCACCGATCAAATAGGGAGAAGCATCCGGATATCCGCCGCCTACGTATTGGGTGGTCATCTCGAACAGCTCGCCCCAAAATGCAAACGCGGTAATGCTGTTTGCGCCCTGGTTCGCTACATAAAGGTAGCGGCCAGACGGGACCATTGCCATTGGGCCAGCACCAGCGCCGGCGGGAAAAGTAGAGTAAACCGGTGCCCCATTTCCCGGGTTGTACGACAACAGATCCCAGAATGAGCTCCCAAAGTTCCCATAAGTGCGGAGTACTCCCGCCGAGGAATCACTTTGAAACGCGTACTTCTCACTTGGTTCCACAATCACTCCCCCCGCGATCGAAGCATTGCCCAGAAACATGCTCACCGTAGAACTTCCAGTGAGGGGACTGACGACGTATGCGCCCATATTGCTGGTGGAAGGCGCACCGGTAGCTGTCACCAGCGCATTTGTCCCCCATGGAAGCAGTGCAAGCGAAGTAGGGGTGTTGGGCGTTGCTACCGAACCTTGGCCCGTCAAACTGCCATCGCTCCCGATTACGTAGCCTGTTAGTAGGTCATCTCCTGCGGTCGCAACAAAAATAGAATCCGGCGTGTAGGTGGCCGGCAAATCACCCGGGATCATCGCCATCGTCAATTGTCCAGAACGCGTTGCGACGGCGCGGACGAACTTCGGAGTGCCATCCGTCTGAAGTTTGTACACTCGCAGATAATTGTCATTGTCGCTTGAGTAGAGGAACTGTCCTGAAGGATCGACGGTCAGGGTCCTGGGAATGGTTCCAGCCGCGGTCGTTCCGACTACTGTGAGCTTGCCGGTAGTATCATCAACCCGAAATGTCGTTATTGCCCCGCTGCTGATGTCGCCAGGTTTTGTGATCCAGGCGTTCATATAGGCATAAGTTCCATCTGGACTGAACACCAACGAGGAAGGGTTGATGGCCGTAGTGATCGTTGAGCCTGGCACGAATGTTAAGGCTCCCGTGGCTCGGTCGATCGCGTAAACATCGATCGTTTCCCCTCCTCCATGAGAAACATAAGCAAAGTTGGCGGAAGGATGCACGATCGCTACGCTGCTAGTTGTATTCGAGACCAAGATCGGCATCCCGTTGATCGGCGTAAGATCCCCGGTGTTTGGATCTATGGAGTAACCGTTGATCGATGTAGGCTGACCCGTGTTGATCTCCATATCAACGAAGTAGAGATACTGCCCAATGGGGTCAACTGCGAGTCCGGTAGGACTGTCTCCCACCGTCATCGGTGACCACGAGAGCTCTGTCAGCAGTCCGGTCGCGCTATCACGAGAGTACCCCACCAACTTTCCGGCACCGTTCCAGTAAGTAAGCCCGTATCCGAATTTGCCTCTCGGTTCAAACTGGATGCACCCAAGGGGAGCACTGCTGGGAAATGGTGAATTTGGAACTTCGGTAAATGCGCCATTACTGGCATTTAGCTGATAAATCCTGTAGTTCCCGCTGGTACCGGAGCCTGGGTCGCTAACATACGCAAAGGAATTGCTTGGATCGGTACTCACGCAACTGGTCCACGGCGGATTGCTCTCCGTCACGACAGTCGTGTCCTTATAACCTCGCGCGCGAAGATCACCGCTGGTGGAGTCGACGGCATACAGTGACAGTCCAGCCTCTGCCAAATCGTTTGTAACAAGCGCGAACCTTGGAGGCGAAACTACGGTCAATCCCGCCGAACCTGAAACACTCCCGTCTGTCGCCACAATTCCTGTGAATCCGTCACGGGCTGTAGTTGCGCTGAAAGATGAAGAGGCTGTATCCGCTTTTCCGATGGAATTGCCAGCTCTAATTGAACTTCCCACAGTTCCCGTCGCGATAAATGGATTCCTCACGCTCCAGGTTAGAGTCGAGGTCATGTCTTGAGTTGTGCCATCCGTGAATGTCCCGGTCGCGGTGAACGACTGCGTGGACCCGCGCGACGCATAGATCACGGGCGGAGCGATAGCAATAGAGCGCAATAGAGGAGGCCCTACAGTGGCAGTCGCCGAACCGGAGACGCCTCCCGAAGCAGCAGTAACCGTAACATTGCCCTGGGTCTTGGAAGTGGCCAGTCCGGAAGCGCTGATCGTAACGATATCGGTCGCGGAAGAAGTCCATGTGGCAACTGAAGTCAGATCCTTCGTACTACCGTCGCTGTAAGTTCCCTTCGCGGAGAATTGTTGCGTTGCACCGAGCGCGATACTCGAGGAGCCAGGCGCAACAGTAATTGTGGTGAGCGATGCGACCGGAGTTGGTGTCGGAGTAGGGCTCGAGGTGGATCCCCCGCCTCCGCATCCCGAAGAACTGATCAGAAGAATTATGGAAATAAAAAGAACACACTGCACGCGTATGATCCAACGCGATCCACGTTCCATGGCCAGAGCCCTTAAACAAATGTAGTTGTGAAAGCGCTGAGGATTGTACTTCGCCAGAAGCGTAGGTCGGGAAAAAAGTGTTCCCGTTCCTGAAATCCGGAATCCCACTATGGGCTTCACAAATCGACCGTACTTCGCGGTTTGACCCCTGCTATCCCCTGCCGCTAGGATGTTGCGGGTATCCTGTCGGGGCAAGCTGGCGGGACTTCCCGGGTTTGCAATCCTTTACACCGCTTTGCCAGCCCATTTACACTAGCCGTTTTAATGTAGACAGGAGGCGCCGATCAGATGGCCGCAGTTGAAGATAAGGTTAAGCAGATCATCGTGGAACAGCTCGGAGTAGACGAAGCCGAGGTCACCGCCAACGCTTCGTTCGTGGATGACCTGGGCGCTGACTCGCTGGACACGGTGGAACTGGTCATGGCGTTCGAAGAAGCGTTCGACATCGAGATTCCCGACGAAGAAGCCGAGAAGATCCGCACCGTTCAGGACGCAGTCGACTACATCACCAAGCACGCCAAGGTGGCCAAGCAGTAATCACGCGCGAATCGCGGAAGCCGGGTTGCTCCCGCCGCTCCATACTTGTGTCCGCTTTACGCCTCTAAAGAAGGAGAAAGTTATCGATGGCAGATACTGACGAAAAGGTAAAACAAATCGTGGTTGAGCAACTGGGCGTCGACGAAGCCGAGGTTACCCCGAATGCTTCGTTCGTAGATGACCTGGGCGCCGATTCGCTCGACACGGTTGAACTGGTAATGGCATTCGAAGAGGCCTTCGACATCGAGATCCCCGACGAAGACGCCGAGAAGATCCGCACCGTAAAAGACGCCATCGACTACATCGGCAAGCACGCGAAAGGCGGAAAGTAATTTGCAGAGGCGCGTCGTCGTTACCGGGATTGGCCTGATTTCGGCGGTTGGCAATACCACTGAAGAAACCTGGCAGAATCTACTGGCCGGCAAAAGTGGAGTGACGCGCATCACGCATTTTGATACCTCACAGCACGCCTGCCAGATCGCTGCCGAAGTCAAAGGCTTCGATCCGCTCAATTTCGTCGAGAAAAAAGAAGTAAAGAAGATGGGACGCTTCATCCACTTCGCCCTGGCGGCGTCGGAAGAAGCGATGAAGATGGCCGGCCTTTCGGTGACCGACGAGATCGCTGACCGCGTTGGCGTGCATATCGGATCGGGGATCGGCGGGTTCGACATTATCGAGCGCGAGCATACGAACTTGATGCAGGGCGGTCCGCGCAAGATATCGCCCTTCTTTATTCCTGCTTCGATCATTAATCTCGCAGCTGGTCAGGTGAGCATTCGATTTGGCGCCAAGGGTCCGAACGAAGCTACTGCGACGGCCTGCACGACCAGCGCGCATTCCATCGGCGATGCTTTCAAGATTATCCAGCGCTGCGATGCCGACGTGATGATTGCCGGCGGCTCCGAAGCCGCTATCACTCCGATGGGTATTGGCGGTTTTGCCGCCATGCGTGCGCTTTCCACGCGCAACGATGCTCCGGAAAAGGCGAGCCGTCCGTGGGATAAAGATCGTGACGGCTTTGTGGTCGGAGAGGGCGCCGGCATCCTTATCCTGGAAGACCTGGAATTTGCCAAGCGGCGCGGAGCCAAAATCCTGGCGGAAGTGGTCGGCTATGGCATGAGCGGCGACGCGTATCACATCACTTCGCCCGCGCCTGAGCATGAAGGCGCCTATCGCGTGATGTTGAACGCTCTTCGCGACGCGAAGATTCAGCCCGGCGATATCGGATATGTGAACGCGCACGGCACCTCCACGGAGATTGGTGACAAGCTGGAAACGGTGGCCATCAAGCGAGTGTTCGCCGAACAGATTCCGCCGGTGAGTTCCACGAAATCGATGACGGGGCATCTGCTTGGCGGGGCCGGTGGACTCGAAGGCGGGATCACGGTGCTGGCGCTGCGCGATCAGATTCTGCCGCCGACGATCAATTACGAGACGCCTGATCCTGAGTGCGATCTTGATTACGTGCCGAATCAATCGCGCAAAGTGCAGATGGACTTCGCGCTGTCCAATTCGTTCGGCTTCGGCGGGACGAATGGATGCCTGATTTTCCGCAGGTGGACGGAATAGGACCGTTGCTAGTTGTTAGCGACCCCTTCTAGTTCCGAAGACGCGGGCGAGGGCGCCCGCGCCACACGTTTCCCCTACCCGGCAATACAAGATCAAATACCCATGCGCGGACCGGAATGTCCGCGCCACACAATCAAGCCACACAAGCAAGGCACACAAGCAAACCGCAAGGACACTGCGTCACTTTCTTCCAATCGTTGGTACTACGACATAGTAGAGATTGCCAATCCACAGGCTGACGGTTCAGAATAACGTTTCAATAGAAGTCCACGGACGTACCCTGAATGGTGACGGCGACCACCAGTTTCCCCCACAAACGTGCAACGGCAAGAGCGGCCCTCATTCATCTCGAAGAGAATGTAAGCAGCATCCTGCAGGAATGTCTCCGCCAATTCAACATCGACGCAGTTACCATCACGCACAACGCTGCCGAGCGCATCGCGAAGGAAAAGTTCGACGCCTGCATCATCACCTTGAATGATGATGCGACACCGGTGCTGGAAGCGATCCGCTCGTCGCGTTCGAATCGGCGGCTGATCATATTTGGCGTTTCGAAATCGGCGGGCGAGGCTGTGCACTTCTCGAAGTTTGGCATTAGTGTGCTGATGGAAACGCCAGTCGAGCGCCAGACGGCCCTGCGCGCGGTCCGCGCAACTCATTTGTTGATCCTGAATGAATTTCGCCGCTACGTGCGCATACCTGTGGTCGCCAAAGCGGATTTGTTCAATGGCGAGAACCACGTGGTCGCCAGCACGGTCGAGATCAGCGGCGGCGGCATGTCGCTGCGCTATAAAGGCGACTTGAAGATCAACGACTCGGTGCAAGTGGTGGTGGAGCTTCCCGGCCGATCGAGCACCAGGGTACGCGGAGTTGTGTCCTGGCTGCATCCGCAGGAAGCCATCGCCGGCGTGCGCTTCGACGGCGAGGACGAGCGACGCCTGATCGTGAAGTCCTGGATTGAAGAGTATCTTGAGATCAACTAATCTCCAGTTGATACTCACATGCCTGAAAACACCCTGGAACTGCGCGACGTTTCCAAAAGCTACGACAATTTCGTAGCTGTCGATCATCTTTCCTTGAACATTCCTGCGGGGAGCGTCTATGGGCTGCTTGGCCCGAACGGCGCCGGGAAGACAAGCTCACTGCGCATGATGATCGGCATCACCATGCCCGACTCCGGCGAAGTTCGGGTCTTCGGGCAGACCTTCCAGCGCGAGCATCTGAAGCGAATCGGGTACCTTCCGGAAGAGCGCGGCTTTTACAAGCGCATGAAGCTGGGCGAACACCTGGTGCTGCTGGCGGAGTTGCAGGGAGTTCCGGCGCAGGAAGCGCTGCGGCGCGCAAAAGAATGGTGCGAGCGGCTGCAACTTTCCGATTGGATGGACAAGAAGGTCGAAGAACTTTCCAAGGGCATGCAGCAGAAAGCGCAGTTCATCGCATCGATCCTGCATGACCCAGAGCTGCTGATCCTCGACGAACCGTTCTCCGGTCTCGATCCGGCAAATGCCGTCGTGCTGAAGGATGTGTTGCTGGAGTTGAAGAAGCGCGGCAAGACCATCCTGTTTTCCACGCATCGCATGGATACGGTCGAGCGCCTTTGCGATGCCATATGCCTGGTGAATCATGGCAGGTCGGTGCTCGAGGGCGAGTTGCGGAGCATCAAGGCGCGCTATGGAAAGAATAATGTGCAGATGCAGTACGAGGGTGATGGAGATTTCCTGCAAGCTTCCGACCTGGTGCAGTCGTTCAACAACTACGGAAACTATGTTGAATTGAAGTTGCGGCCCGGTGCAGATCCGCAAGCGTTGCTGCAAGCCGCCATGAGTCGCGTTCGCTTGAACAAATTTGAGTTGGTCGAGCCGTCGCTGGAAGAAATCTTCATCGACGTGGTGGGTAATCATCATGCGTAATATCGGACTGATTCTTCGTCGCGAATACCTCGAACGCGTTCGTACCAAGTCGTTCCTCATCAGCACCATCCTGCTGCCGCTGTTCATGTTCGGCATGATCTTCCTGCCCAGCAAGCTGGCGATGATGAAGACCGAGGGCGTGAAACACATTGCGCTGGTCAGCAACAATACTGAGATCGCGCAGTCGGTGGCGTCGCAACTTACCGACGGCACGCGTTTCGGAACGAAGTACACAGTCGATATCGTCAACGACACGAGTGAGAGCGAACGCGCCAAGCTGCGCGACCAGGTCAGCGGGGGGCAACTCGACGGCTTTATCTGGCTCTCCGACGATGCCATTGCCTCGCGCAACGTGACTTACGGCGCGCGCGAAACCAGCGACTTCACCGAGGATGCGGGACTGCAATCGGCAATCAGCAGCGCCATCATGAAGCACGAACTGGCATCGCGCGGCGTAGCGGCCGGAGACGTCGACTCGCTGCTCAAGGAAGTGCACATCAAGACGGTGCCGATCCAGAAGGGTAAAGAAGCCGGGTCGGTCAGCGGCATGGAATGGCTCAGCAGCTTCCTGCTGGCGATGATGCTCTACTTCACGCTCATCGTCTACGGCGTGTCGGTCATGCGCTCGGTACTGGATGAAAAGACCTCGCGCGTGATGGAAGTAATGCTCTCGTGCGTGACGCCGAAGCAGCTGATGGCCGGGAAAATTCTCGGCGTGGGCGCCGCCGGGCTGACGCAAATCGCTATATGGTGCGTGATCGCTGGCGTTTTTGGAGGCGCAGGCGCGGCTGTGTCCGGCAATGGTCCGCAACTCGCGATCTCGGCGGGAACGATCGCTGCGCTGGTTCCGTTCTTCCTCGCCGGCTTCCTTTTATATAGCGGCCTCTACGCCGCGCTGGGCGCCATGGTGAACTCCGAACAGGAAGCGCAACAGTGGCAGTTCTTCGTGACCATGCCGCTGGTTGTTCCAGTCGTCATGATGACCTACGTCATCCGCCAGCCGAATGCCCCGTTGTCGATGTGGATGTCGATGGTCCCGTTCTTTGCGCCGATCCTGATGTATCTGCGCGTGCTGGTCGAGCGCCCGCCGGTGTGGCAGATCGCGCTGAGCGTGGGCCTGCTGCTGGCGACCATGTACCTGGTGCTCGCACTGTGCTCGCGCATTTATCGCGTGGGAATTCTGATGTACGGCAAGCGACCGACTTTGCCGGAAATTGTGAAGTGGCTGAGGTACTCGTGAGAGAGCTGTCGGCTCTCAGCTCTCGGCTGTCGGTTCTCAAAACATCCGTTCTTTGCGGTACGTGTAGACTGGACATCTCTCTGCCCTAGTCGGCCTATAATGTCTGCGTTATGAGGCGGCTCGTGATCGCCGTTTTTCTTGTCGCCGGGACTCTCCTGGCACAGGTCCCATCCGCTGCGGATCTTACCGTTCATCACGTTACGCTGATCACCTCGACTCCCATCGACTTCGCTGATCGCCAGCAGATCATTCACTCCATCAAAACTCGCAAGCTTACCCGTAACATGCTGGATGATGATCTCAACCAGAGTTTCAGCGAGATTGCGCGTGATGCTTTTCAAATCCGAGGTTTCTTCAAAGCACAGGTCGGAAGTTCAGAGGTACGCATCGTTGGGTCTACTCCCCAACGGCAAGTCGTCGACCTGATCGTGAAGGTCACACCCGGCAATAAATACAGGCTGGACAATATTTCATTCAGTGATGGAGCGGTACTTCCGGTCGACTTGCTCCGTCATCAATTCGCGATCGGAGACGGCGAACTCCTCGACATTTCAAGACTGCGCGATGGTCTGGAAAATTTGCGGAGGCTTTACCTCGATCATGGCTACATCGATCTCGTCGCCGTGCCCGACACTGAGATCGATGAAATCACTCACACCGTCAGCATCCTCATAAGCATCGACGAAGAAGGGCACGTCTACCATATCGGCAACCTGATCGTGGATGGCGATGAATGGCGAGCTGGCAGCAAGGCTAAACTGCTGCGGGATTGGAAGAGCTATCAAGGCCAGCCTTACAGCCCGGAGGTTCTCCGCGCATTCTTGCGGGACGAGCATGCCTCGCCAGATGTGGATCCCGATTCCCTGTTTAAGTGGGAGGTGATCAACGCCACTCACGTCTGGCCCAATCTCGATGTTTCTCCGTACACCATTAATTTCCGGATTACACTCGCCAACCCGACCGTATTGTCGCCCGCGGCCCGACGAAAAATTGGTCCAATTCTGTGCGCTTGCCCATCCTGACAGAATGCCCGCTCCCCATTAAACTAGCTGCGATGAGCACAACCTGGTTCTCCCCCTACAGCTCTCCTGTCGGTCAACTTCTGCTCGTGGCAGGTGAGCGCGGACTGTGCGCTCTCGAGTTCGACTTCCAGGGCAAGCGCCTGACTGCGGCAGGCGAGCATAAAATGTGGCGTTGGTCCGAGGAACATCTCGATCCATGGCGGCGCGAACTTGATGCCTACTTCGCCGGCAAGCTGCGCGAATTCAGGCAGCCGCTCGATCTTCGCGGCACTGAGTTCCAACTCCGCTGCTGGAATGCCCTGCTTGCGATTCCCTACGGCGAGACGCGCTCCTACGGCGATCAGGCGCGGACCATCGGCAACCCGCGCGGATTTCGCGCCGTGGGGATGGCGAATCACGATAATCCCATCGCCATCATCGTTCCCTGCCATCGCGTGATCACCAGTGACCACAAGCTCGGCGGTTACGGCGGTGGCCTCGATGTAAAAGAAAAACTGCTAGACCTGGAAGGCGCTGTCTGGCGGCGCCAGCAGGCGATCGAGTTCGCACATGCCGGCTGAACTGGTGCGCTGCGAGTGGGCGCGCAATCCGCTCTCGATTGAATATCACGATCGCGAATGGGGCACTCCGGTGCACGACGACCGCGTGCTCTTCGAGTTCCTGATCCTCGAAGGCGCGCAGGCAGGCTTGAGCTGGGACACGATTCTCGCGCGCCGCGAAGGCTACCGCGCCGTATTCAGCGGATTCGATCCCGAAGTGATCGCTCGCTACAACGCGCGCAAGGTCGAGTCGCTGATGAAAGATGCGCGCATCATCCGCAATCGCCTGAAGATTGAATCGACCATCCGCAACGCGAAGGCATTTCTGAAGACGCAAGAAGAGTTCGGCAGCTTCAATGAATATGTCTGGGATTTCGTCGGCGGGAATCCACTCGTGAACCGATGGAAATCGCTGAGCGATGTTCCGGCCCACACGCATTACTCCGATACTCTCAGCAAAGATCTCGGAAAGCGCGGTTTCAAGTTTGTGGGAACTACGATCTGCTACGCGTTCATGCAGGCGGTTGGACTCGTGGACGACCACATCGTCACATGCTTCCGCAAGCCGCAGCTGGCCGCCTCCCGCAGCACCTCAGCATAAAAAAGGGCGGCCCTTAAGCCGCCCGCCATTCGTCATTTCGCTTCGCTGAAATTCGTATCACATCTGCGGAGGAGTGGTACTCGTGGTGCCGGTGCTTGGACTCGTGCTCTGTGGAGTCGTGGTGCTTCCTGGCGTAGTCGTGTGCTCGCACCAGTGCTGCTGGAGGGTGCCGCGCCCGTCGTGCTACCCGCCGACGCACCGGCATTGGCGCCCACCGCGCCGGGAGCTCCCGAGCTGGCGCCACCGTTTGCTACGGTGAGGCTATCGACCACGGTTCGGCTGCCGGAGAACGACTCGGCGATTCGGCGCGCCATATCCTTGTCACGCGAGGTTGGCACCGCGCCCGATAACTGCACTGCCTGGTCGGTCACGCCGATATTGATGGCGGCGTTCGACAGATCAGGATCGTTCTTGTAAGCCGATTGAATGTTGCTCTTCACCTGGTCCGAACTCATTGGACCCGTCGGGGCCGGAGTTGCGCCAGCCGCAGTGGTTCCGGCCGCCGTGCTGCCTGCGGTGGTCGCGCCGGTAGTGGTGTTACCCGACGCTCCCGTAGTTCCCACACCCGATGTGCTTTCCGCGGAACCGGCCTGGCTGCCTACGCTTGAAGGCGTGCCGGTGCCTGGACCGCTCGACTGCGGCTGAGCTGCACTGGCCTGGTAAGCCACGGTCATCAGATGTGGCGGATTGCTCTCCTGCGGGGAGGTTTGCGGAGGAGGAGTGGGAGTCTGATCTGGAGCCGTGCCCGGTGTTGAGCCAGGCGGCGGAGTGTTCGGCTGCTCGCTCATTGGAGGGCTCTGCTGATTTGAGTTCTGGTCCGGATGCTTCGTCATCTCCGGATCGGCATTGCTGCCAACAGTTCCTGGAGACGTATTGCTCGGAGCCTGCGTCGTGTCGGGATTGCTTGTGTTGGGGCTTGTGGTGTCAGGCGCAGTTGTCTGCGGGGTCGTCTGCTGGTTCGCGTCTGGACTGCTGTTTGGGTTTTGGGAACTACTCGATGAGCTCTGGGGAAGGAAGTTGTTCTCCATCCGCGGAGGTACGCCGCCCGGCTGTTGCGGACCGGAAGGTCCCGAGCTGGGACTGGCTGGATTTCCAGCGCCCGGATTGCCGGGCTCGCCGGGAGCCTGTTCGGTCGGCTGAGTTCCAGTCGGATTTCCCATCGAAGTAGCGGCGGCGCTGCTGGTTCCACCGGGGTTCGACACACTGAGGTTCTCTTTTACTTTTTTGACGCCTGGTACTGACGAAGTAATTCGCTTCGCCTCTTTCTTATCGTTCTTATTGGGAACGGATCCGGTCAATGTGACTCGGCCGTTCTCCACCGCGATCTGCACATTCTGCAAATCCGGATTCGTCGAGAGCTGATCATGGACCTGCTGGTGGATCTTCTGATCGTCAGCCCCGGTTGCGCTCTTGGAAGCACCCGGCTGGCCGCCATGCATGCTCTGATCACCGCCGCCAGTACCGGGACTGGTGTTTTGTGGTGTGCTGCCGATTCCTTGTCCACCGGTATTTGCTGTTGTGTCCTGCGCCAGCAAAAACCCTGATGTACCTACCGCCAGCGCAAAGACCGAAATTCTGAGTAGCTGCTTCATCGATGTTCTCCGAATTCCACTGTTGGTCTTGCCGTAACCTGCTCGTGGTGATCCAAGGCGAAGCGGCGCGCACAGGGTTCGGCCAGAACAAAACGTTTGCAAGCCGAGTGAACTGCACGAATCGAACCAAACGGGCGAAACGCAAAGTAGTACCCGCAAGTTCCAGCTCGGTTGTTGGCCTTAGCGCGGAGTTGGCGCTAGGCGGCTTTAGCAGCAGCTCTGGCTGCCTTGTACGGCTGTGCTCAGGGTGAGCATGCAGATGCACAGATAATGGAACGCGCGGCAAAGCAGCTGTTCTGGAGTTACACACCGGGCGTCACTTTCTTCACGATCCGAAGTCGGTATAGACTTTCACTTATGGCGGGGCACACTCATGATCACGGAGCTTCGGTCAGCGTTCTCCGGACATCGCTGTTGCTGACTTTCGCCTACATCGTCCTTCTGCTCGTGATGGGCATGAGGGCGCACAGTTTGGCCCTGCTCTCGGAAGCGGGTCATAATGTTTCAGATTTTCTGGCCATTCTTTTGTCGCTCGGGGCGGCTTTCCTGCAGCGCCGTCCGCCCAGCGCCACCAAGACCTTCGGCTACCATCGCGCGGGAGTGCTGGCAGCTTTCGTGAATGCATTGCTGCTGGTTGGCATCGCGTTTTACATCTTCGTGGAAGCTGCCCAGCGCCTGACGCGGCCTCCCGCGGTGGGCGCAGCGACCATGATCTGGGTCGCCGCAGTCGGAGTCGCTCTCAACGGCGTGATCAGCATCATGCTGTACCGATCGGGACACGATCTGAATACGCGCAGCGTCTTCGTTCATATGCTCGGAGATACGCTCTCCACGGCCGCCGTCATCGCGGGCGCGTGGACGATCCTGGTGACGGGAAGGAATTGGATCGATCCCGCGCTTTCCTTCGGCATCGGCGCGCTTATTCTCTGGTCGTCGTTCGGCATCATCCGCGAGAGCCTGAACATTCTGCTGGAAGGTACGCCCAGCGGCATGGAACTGGATCGCGTCGCGCACGAGATCTGCTGCATCTCAGGCGTGAACGACGTGCATGATCTCCATATCTGGAGTATCGGCAGTCACGTGCACGCGCTCTCCTGCCACATTGCCATTGCTGACATCCCACCATCGGAGAGTGAGCTTATCCTGAACGATGTGAAGGAAAGGCTCCGCGCCTCGTTCAACATCCAGCACACCACGATTCAGTTCGAACACGCGGATTGCGAGATCGCGCATGGCTGCGTGATGCCGGTCGCGGATACACATCAGCACGAACACAAGCACTGAATTTCAAAAACGTAGCCACGGATTAGACGGATCAGCACGGATCTTTGCGTCTTCACTAAAGAGCTCAAAGCATCCGCGATGATCTGTGTAATCCGAGGCCGCGTTCTTTGGAGTCTACTAGCTACTCACCCGCTACCGTCAGCCCATCGATACGCAGCGTCGGAGCGGCCACTGATCCGCGAAACTCCAGATCGCTGCCGATCTCGGAAACATTGTTCAGCATGTCTTTCAGATTGCCGGCGACCGTGATCTCTTCGACCGGGAACGCCAGTTGTCCCCCGCTGATCCACATGCCGCTGGCGCCGCGCGAGAAATCGCCGGTAACGAGATTCACGCCAAAGCCGAGAAACTCCGTAACGTAGAGTCCCTCTTTCACATCGCCGATAATCAACTCAGGCTTGCGCTCGCCCGCTTCAAGATAGAAGTTGCCGACGCCGATTCCCGGTGTTCCCGCCAGTCCACGCGAGGCATTGCCGGTGGTCTTCAGACCGAGTTTTTTTGCCGTGTACGTGTTCAGCAGATACGACGCCAGTACGCCCTTGTCGATGACCACAGTACGCCGCGACTTCACGCCTTCGCCGTCGAATGGTGATGTGCCGAAGCCACCCAGCATGGTGCCGTCATCCACGACAGTCACGTTTGCCCCCGCGACCTTTTCGCCTAGCTTGCCCGCGAGAAACGACGCGCCGCGATAGACGGAATCTCCATTCACCGCTTCAGCAATACTGTCGAGCAGCGAACGCGCCACCATCGGATCGAAAATCACCGGCACTTGCGCGGTCTTGACCTTGCGCGCTCCGAGCCGCCGCAACGTGCGTTGCGCGGCGACCTTGCCGACTTCTTCCGGCGAGTCCAGCAGCTTTATGGACCGTGCGACCGAATACCAGAAGTCACGCTGCATGGCGCCGTTCTCGTCCTTGGCAACGGGCACCGCCGATACCGAGCAGTACGAGCGCTTGTATTCGCCAACGAATCCCAGCGAATTCGCCAGCACTTTGCGTCCATCGGCGGCGTCGAACGATCCGCCCTCGGAATTCTGTATGCGCGTATCGGCGGATGTAGCCGCCTTCTCGGCGCGCCGCGCATATTCGATGCGCTGCTCGGTCGAAAGCGAATACACGTCCTGATAGTAGAGATCGAGATCGGCATCGAGCTTTCCCAGTTCGCTTGGTTGCGGAAGGCCGGACGTCGGATCTTCTGACGTGATTCGCGCGAGTGCGACCGCCGAGCTCACGAGCTGATCGAGTCCCGCCGCGGAAAAATCGCTGGTGTAGGTGTTCGCTGCGCGCTGGCCATGAAAGACCCGCACGCCCAGTACTTTCGCGCCCGACTCTTTCAGGGTCTCCACCTGCCCCAATCGCACGACGGTTGAAAACTCGTTGCCCTCGCGCACCACAGCTTCGGCGGCGGTCGCGCCCGCGCGCATGGCACGATCTACTACTTCAGTTGCTACTTCCTTGAGTTCCATTGATCTCTTTCAAGCCCGCTAGATGTGCGCCTGATTCTCTGCGAAGACCCGTATGAATCCGTGCGATCCGTGGCTGGCTTTATTTCGCCTGAACTGTCTCTGGTTCATTCTGCTTCGTTTCCTGTTTAAAGCGCCTATGGCTTTCAATAATCACCTGGCGCGCCGCGGCCGCATCCTGCCAGCCCAGCATTTGTGTGCGCTTGCCCTCGAGATCCTTGTAGACGGCGAAAAAGTGCGAGATCTCCCGCATCATGTGCGGGTAAATCTGGGTATAGTTGTGCACTTCGCGATAGCGCGGATTGTGCTTCGCCACCGCGAGAATCTTCTCGTCCTTCACGCCTTGATCGAGCATCTCCAGCATGCCGATGGGACGCACTTCCACCAGGCAGCCCGGAAAACTCGGGGTATCGACGAGCACCAGCACATCCAGCGGATCGCCGTCGGTGCTGAGCGTCTGCGGGAAGAAGCCGTAGTCTCCGGGATAGTGCACCGGAGAAAACAGGTTCCGATCGAGACGGAATACATGCAGCTTCTTGTCGTACTCGTACTTGTTGGTCTCGCCGAGCGGAATTTCGATAATCGCGTTCAGGACCTCGGGGACCTGGTCGCCAATCGGAAGATTTAAGTAGTCAGCCATTGTGAAAAGCTAGTGTCTTTCAGTCTCTCAGTTCTTCGGTATATCAGGTCAGTACATCAGTTAAGGCGGCTTGCTCTGAACTGAAATACTGATGTACTGAAATACTTACTACCGCGCCGTTCCACCCACCGTGATTTTGTCCACCTTGATGGTCGGAATGCCGACGCCCACCGGCACCGACTGTCCGTCTTTGCCGCAGGTTCCCACGCCTTCGTCGAGTTGCAGATCGTTGCCCACCATCGACACGCGTGTCAGCACGTCCGGACCATTGCCGATCAGAGTGCAATTCTTCAGGGGCGCGCCAATCTTTCCGTCTTCGATCATGTAGGCTTCGGACGCCGAGAATACGAACTTGCCGTTGGTAATATCTACCTGTCCGCCGCCGAAGTTCGCGGCGAATACGCCGCGCTTTACGGACTTGATGATGTCCTCTGGCGAATCCTGCCCGGCGAGCATGTAGGTATTGGTCATACGCGGCATGGGGATGTGCTCGTAGCTCTCGCGGCGTCCGTTGCCGGTGTTCGGAATGCCCATCAGCCGCGACGAGAGCTTATCGCTCAAGTAGGCCTTCAGGATTCCGTTTTCGATCAGAACGGTCTCGCTAGTGCGATTGCCTTCGTCGTCGACGTTGAGCGATCCGCGCCGCGATGGCACCGTGCCGTTGTCGACGACCGTGCACTTATCGCTCGCTACGCGCTTGTTGATCAGACCCGTGAAGGCCGATGTTCCTTTGCGATTGAAATCCGCTTCCAGACCGTGACCGATTGCCTCGTGCAGCAAAATTCCAGGCCATCCCGGACCAAGCACCACTTCCATCTCGCCCGCCGGAGCCTCACGCGCGTCCAGTTGGATGATGGCCTGTCGCGCAGCTTCCGCAGCGAAATGTTCCGGCGTCTTCTCGGTCTTGAAGAAATCGAGCGCTACGCGCCCGCCACCACCGGCGCTCCCGCGCGACGATTGCCCCTGCTCATTCTTGCCGATACACATCACGCTCATGCGCGCCATCGGTTGCGAATCTTCGGCGAAGCTGCCGTCTGATCCAATCACCAGGATCTGCCGGAGCTCGTCCGCATAACTCACCCGGACTTCGCGAATTCGCGGATCGTGTGCCCGTGCGGCGCGATCGCCGCGCATCGCCAGCTCCACCTTTTCCTGCACGTCCGCATCGACTGAGGCCAGCGCCACCGGATAAAGATTCCGGTTACCACCTTCTTTCAGGTCGACGGTTGGCGTCTTCGCCGGACCGCTGGCAATCAGAGCCGCGGTCTTCGCTGCCCGCTCGATCTTCTCCGGCGCGAGGTCGTCCGTGTAGGCATAACCGGTGCGCTCACCGGCGATTACGCGCACTCCGCATCCGGCGGAAATGCCGCGCGTGGCCGACTTTACGATTGACTCATCTACGCTGATCGACGTTGTCGTGTGATATTCGAAATAGAGGTCGGCGTAATCCCCGCCCGCCGAAAGCGCCGCTCCGAGGTACTTTTCGAGGTCGTTTTCGGTCAACCCGTAGCGTTGAAAGAAGAAACTTGAATTCTGCATATTTGATACCGATTAGATGCCCGGGAACACCCGCCAGACTCTTTGCTTACAAGTGCTTCCGAGCCCTGCACCCCAACCCATCGATTATCCCATAACGACATCCGACCTCACCCGGGCCACCCTTCCGATTGCGCTTCCGCCCGCTCGCGATTACATTTTTCAGTTCGCTTTTTACACCAGTTTCGAGGTCCTATGAAACGTCTGGCTCTTCTGCTCGTTGTGCTCGCCGCCACGGTTGCCGTTTCTCAAACCGCTCCCCAAGTACCCACCGCCGAAAACACCAAAGGTTTGGGATTCGATCTCGACTCCCTTGATCGCACGGCCGATCCCTGCTCCGACTTCTACCAGTTCGCCTGCGGCAATTGGATGAAGAACAATCCGATTCCCCCTGACCAGGCGCGTTGGGGCAGCTTCAACAAACTGGAAGATCGCAACCTGGCCATCCTGCGCACTATCCTGGAACGATATTCGGCGGCCGATCCCAAGCGCACTCCTAACCAGCAGAAGATTGGTGACTATTACGCCTCCTGCATGGATGAAGCCGCCATCAACAAGAAGGGCGTCGCGGTCCTCAAGCCCCAGTTCGAGCGCATTGACGAATTACAGAATGCCCAGCAGTTGCCCGAACTGCTCGGATACCTGCACCACAACGGCGTAAACGCGATTTTCAGCTTCGATTCCGGCCAGGACTTCGGAGGACGCGACCCAGGTGATTGCGCAAGCTGACCAGGGTGGACTGGGAATGCCCGACCGCGATTACTACACGAACACCGATGCCAGGTCTGTGCAGCTTCGTGACGACTATGTGAAACACGTGCAGCGCATGTTCGAACTCGCTGGCGAACCCGCGGCAAAAGCCGCCGCCGATGCCAAGACAGTTATGGACATCGAGACCGCGCTGGCGAAGGGCTCGATGAAGCTCACTGATCGCCGCGATCCCGAGAAGGTTTATCACAAGATGACCCCGGCGGAACTCGAGGCGCTCGCGCCAAAGTTCGCATGGAACCAGTACTTCGTTTCGGCCGATGTGCCCGACACCAAGGCCATCAACGTCGCCTCGCCCGACTTCTTCAAGACCGTCAACGGGCTGCTCGCTACGGTGCCGCTCGACTCATGGAAAACCTACCTGCGCTGGCAAACGCTGCACGGAACGGCAGCGCTGCTTCCCACGGCATTCGTCGACGAGAACTTCAATTTCTTCGGCAAGACTCTAACCGGTACTGCCGAATTGAGGCCGCGCTGGAAACGGTGTGTGGAATACACGGACAACGATCTGGGCTTTGCCCTGGGCCAGTTTTACGTAGATGAGACCTTCGGCGCAGAAGGCAAAGAGCGCACCCTGAAAATGGTGCACGCAATTGAAGCTGCCCTGCACCAGGACATCGACGGCCTGACATGGATGACGCCGGAGACGAAGAAGCAGGCGCTGGCGAAGCTCGAACTGATTGCCAACAAGATTGGCTATCCCGATAAGTGGCGCGACTATTCCAAGCTGGAGATTGTGCGCGGTGAAGCCATGGGGAATTCGCTACGCGCCAATTCCTTCGATTTCAACCGGCGCATGAACAAGATCGGCAAGCCCGTCGATCGTCACGAATGGGATATGACCCCGCCCACGGTCAACGCCTACTACAACCCGCTCATGAACGACATCAATTTCCCGGCGGGCATTCTGCAGCCGCCGTTCTATGCGAACTCGGTGGATGATGCCATCAATTTCGGCGGTATCGGCGCGGTGATCGGACACGAACTCACGCATGGATTCGACGACGAGGGCGGTCAGTTCGACGGTCATGGCAATCTGCATAACTGGTGGACGCCCGAGGACTACAAGAACTTCCAGGCGCGCGGCCAGTGCATCGCTGATGAATACAGTTCCTTCATCGCCACCGACGACGTTCACCTCAACGGCAAACTCACCGAAGGCGAAAACATCGCTGACAACGGAGGCGTACGACTCGCGCTGATGGCGCTGTTGCAGATGACGGGCGACAAGCCTCAAGCGAAGATCGACGGGTTCACGCCTGAGCAGCGGCTGTTCTTGTCCTGGGGACGCGTGTGGTGCCAGAACGCGCGGCCGCAGGAACTGCGTCATCGTGCCGCGGTCGATCCACATTCGCCGGGACGGTATCGCGTGAACGGAGTGCTGCGCAATATGCCGGAGTTCCAGAAGGCGTGGAGCTGCAAGCCTGACTCTGCGATGGTCGCAAAGGACGCCTGCCGCGTCTGGTAATGTGAATTTGGTTTGTGTGGGGGCGGACGTTCTTGTCCGCCCTTTTTTGTTTTGGAATTGGTGGCGCGGGAGATTTCTTTGTTTACCCCGCCAGCGCCTTGAACTCCTCGTCCGTCAGCTTCACCTGCGCCGCCGCCACATCCTCTTCCAGGTGCTCCACCGACGAGGTTCCCGGAATTGGCAGCATCATCGGCGATTGCTGCAGCAGCCATGCCAGCGCCACCTGCATGGGAGTAGCACCTTTCGCCTTGGCTATCTGCTTCAACTTCTCGGTCGCGCTTCTGCCCTGCGCCAGCGGTCCCCACGGGATAAATGCAATTTGCTTCTGCTCGCAGTAGTCGACCACGTAATCCCACTCGCGATCGTCGAAGTTGTAGCGGTTCTGCACGGAAACGATCGGAGTCAGCCTCATCGCCCGCTCGATGTGCTCGCGCGTGACGTTCGACAGCGCGATGAGACGAATCTTGCCTTGCTCTTTCAGCTTAATCAGCGTGTCCAGCGATTTTTCAAACGCGATGCGGGGATCGGGAATGTGCAACTGGTATACGTCGATACGATCGAGTTTCAACCGCTTCAAGCTGCCTTCCACCGCCTCACGCAGGTGATCCGGACTGGCGTTGTGAATCCACTGATTCGGACCCACGCGCTCCCATCCGCCCTTGGTCGCGATCACCAGCCCCTTGGGATAGGGATACAACGCTTCGGCGATCAATTCTTCGCTGACATAAGGACCGTAGGAATCCGCGGTATCGATGAAGTTGATGTCCAGCTCCACGGCGCGCCGCAGCACGCGAATGGCGCCGTCGTGATCTTTCGGCGGGCCCCAAATGCCATCTCCGGTGATGCGCATGGCGCCATAGCCCATGCGATTGACCGTTAATTCGCCGCCAAGAGTGATGGTTCCGGCCGCGCTCGCGGACAGTTTCCGAGAAGTAACAGTGCTCATTTCCACCTCGCTATCTTCCAGACACGTTTTGGATGTGCTCCCCAAAATACCCGCTGCTCTTTAGTTTGGATAGGACTTCTGGGCTCGCAATGTGGCGCGGCTGCCATCCGCACCGAGCGCATAATGGTGAGACGAGCTGCTCTGGACTTCGCACAGAGTGGCTTATCCGCCATGTCCCGAGCCCGACTACCCATCACGACCATCGCGGTGTTCGCGATCACCGCGATCGCGACGACACTGCAATACTTCTTTCCGCTGCTGCCACTATTCGAGCGTCAACTGGGCGCACTGGCGGCGCATGAATATTGGCGCTTGATTACGCCCATTTTTCTTCACCGCGAGGGCTGGCGGCAGATCGTGTTCGACTTCTCTGCCCTCGCCATCATCGGCGCGATCGTGGAACGCATCTTCGGCGGACGTCGCTGGCTGGCACTCTATTTCGCTGCTGGGATCACCGGAGAACTGGCGGGCTTCGTATGGAAACCGCTGGGCGCCGGGTCCTCGGTCGCGATCTGTGGATTGCTGGGCGGGCTTGCCGCATGGCTGCTGCGGAATCCCCGGCCCATGCAATCGCGCTTTGGAGGGATGGTAATTCTCGTTGGCGCCGTGATTCTGACCGTCCTGCGAGATCTGCATGGACCGCCGCTATTAGTAGGAATCGCGATCGGATGGATGATGCTGCGGAAAGATGCTTCACCCGTCGCAATGAAAGCCTAGCCACGGATTACACGGATATCCACCGATTTATGACGGACTGGATTAGGCATGATGGGGAAGGATCAGTGAAAATCCGTGCGATCCGTGGCTGTATTTGGCCGCCGTGCTTAACCCCGCTTCAGGGTTAAGCCGTACTGCTATCGGGGCAAACTGCGTGATAAATTGTTCCCTCTGTCCAGCCGCTGGCGGCTGAACACCTGGACCCCTATGAAAGACTTCTACATTCGCGATTGTTCCCAGCACGAGAACGCCACCATTGTTTCCAGCTTCGTGGTGGCTTCCAAACAGATCAAGCCCAAACGCACTGGCGATCTCTACATTGCGCTCACGCTCGCCGACCGCACCGGGCAGATCGAGGCCAAGGTCTGGGACAATGTGCACGAATTCCTGAATTCGTTTGAGCAGGACGATTTCGTCAAGGTCAAGGGCCTGATCAACAAGTTCAACAACAAATTCCAGCTCACCGTGCACAAGCTGCGCAAGCTGGAAGAAACCGAAGTCGATTTCTCCGACTACCTTCCGAAGACCGATAAAGATGTTGACGCGCTTTGGCGCACGGTCGGCGATTTCGTCGAGAGCTTTCAGAACCCTTACCTGAAGGCGTTGCTGAAGGCCTTCATGGCCGATCCCGAAATCGCCGCCAACTACAAGAACGCTCCGGCCGCCAAGACACTGCACCATGCCTTCATCGGCGGTCTGCTCGATCACGTGGTTTCGCTATTCAAGGCTTGCGATCTGACCTCCCGCAACTATCCGCAGATCAATCGCGACCTGTTGTTGAGCGGCGCGTTTCTGCACGACATCGGCAAGTTGCACGAACTTTCCTACGCGCGCTCCATCACCTATACGACCAAAGGCCAGTTGCTCGGGCACATGATCATCGAGTTGGAGATGTTGCAGGCGAAGATCAACCAGGTTCCGGGCTTCCCCGACGAACTGAAGATCCTTCTCGAGCACATGATCATCAGCCATCACGGCCAATACGAGTTCGGATCGCCTAAGCTGCCCATGTTCCCCGAGGCGCTGATGCTGCACTACCTTGACGATCTGGATTCGAAGATGGAAAGCATGCGCGCGCAGTTCGAACGCGAAGCCAATAATGACGATGCCTGGACCGGATACAATTCGTCGCTGGCGCGCCCGCTGCTGAACAGTGCTAAGTTCCTCGCAAAAAAAGAAGAGCCGCCGAAAGCAGAAGAGAAGCAGGCCGAAGAGGAACCGAAAGCCGAGGCCGCGACAGCGGCAAAGACCGTGCAGTAGATCAAAAGCTAGCCACGGATTACACGGATCTTCACGGATTCAGTTCTAATAAAACACTCGAACTCGGCATTTCTTAAGAAAATCAGTGAGAATCCGTCTGATCCGTGGCCAGTTTTTTTCGCGTCTAGACTTTGGCTAAATCGGCGAGCGTTTTGAGGTTATGCACTTCCAGGTCTGGCTTCTCCGCCGCCGCTCGCGTCGCGCCCGAACCGCGTTTCCCGGCTCTGCGATTAACCCACACATTCGCAAGGCACAGCTCGCGTGCCGGAACAATGTCGTGATACACGCTCTGTGCACAATGCAGGATGCGCTCTTTCGGAATCCCAATTTTCTCGATCGCGAGCTGAAAGTTGTTGAGCGAAGGCTTGTAGCTGCGCGCCTGCTCGGCCGTGATCACGAAGTCAAATGGGACCTGAAGCGTCTTTGCCGTTGCAGCAAACAGGTCGTCATCGGTATTCGAGATGATCGCCAGCTTGTGCTTCGATTTCAGACGCCTTAGCGCCTCAATCGTATCGGGGAACGCCGGCCATCGCGGCAGGGAATTCGGCAGAGCGTTAAACTCGGGTTCGGTGAGCGGAAACACGATTCGTGCCGCCATCTTCCACATCACCCGCTGCAGTACCTCGCGATATTTCCTGTACGGACCACTCTCTTCTTCCGATTCGAGCGCTGCGTAGAGTTCCAGGATTCCGTCGTCGCTGAGCTTGCGATGATGGGTCTCGAGAATCGGGCGAATCGCGCCCAGGATGCCCGATTCCCAGTCGATGAGAGTCCCGTAGCAGTCAAAGGTCAGGCACTCGAATTGAGAGAAGTCCAGCATCTTCGCCGGACAGTGTAGCAGCTGAGACCAGAGTGCGATTTTTTAACACGTGGACAACATTTTCCCGGCCTCGGCATCCCACCATGTAGGCCAGCAATAGACGCGAAGGCCGCTCGACATCCGTTGCTGCGGCAACAGATGAGATGAACACGAACGAATCAGGAACACTTGAAACGATCGAGTTCAAAACATCAAAGCAAATTGTGACTATCAGTGAGTCAGCGCAAGCGGGTTTGTTGATAGCCGTAAATTGCGGGGGTGATGATCAGACGAAAGTCAGATCACGAGCACTTCGCTGAAATTGCTGGCTTTGTTTTTGCCGACGCGCAGTTAACTTTCGGATCGGCTAATCGCGTTCGAGGATTGCTGCAAAGAAACCGTCGCACGGATGAAGTCCTGGAAGCGTTCTGAGGTAAGCCCCCTTCACCAGCGCATCCACATCGTTCCACACCAATTCGCCGGAATCGCGCAGTCGCCGCAATTCCTCTTCAACTGGCAGGAGCCGCAGGTTGCCGTCCGCCCGCAACACTTCGTCGATCACTGCCGTGTTTTCTTCCGGCTCCAACGAACAACTTGAATAGACGATGCGCGCACCACCAGCGGCCTGGCGGATCGCTGCTTTCAAAATCGCAACTTGTTTCTTGTGCAAATCATCGAGATCCGACGGCTTCAACCGCCAGCGTATCTCCGGATTGCGCGCCAGTGTCCCGGTCCCCGAACACGGCACATCGGCGAGCACACGCTCGAAAGTTGCATCCGTCTCCGCGCTAGTCACGTCCTGCTGGAAGATTTCTACATTGGTCATTGCGCCCAGCCGAATGCGCATCGATTCCGTGCGGTGCTTGTGCAGCTCCCACGCTCGCACCGTGGCCTGCGGATTTCTCTCGGCAAGTATCGCCGTCTTTCCGCCGGGAGCCGCGCAGCAATCCAGGATCGACGACGCTTTGCCGACCAGCATCGCCACCAGTTGCGAACCCTCATCCTGTATCCATGCGCGTCCGCTGCGGACGGCCTGCGACCGCATCACATCGCCCGCAATCACTCGCCGCGCGGAACCGACCAGTAGCCCCGGAGCCAGTTGCAGCCCTTCGCGCACGAGTTCGCGCTCTGCCTCAGCACTGGTGACATGCAGCGCAGTCTCGGGCGGCTTCTGATCGTAGCTGCAAATTATGTCCGTCTGCTCGAGGCCATATTCGATTCCCCAACGCTCCACCATCCACAGCGGATGGGAGTAGAGTTGCGAAATATCAAGCACCGTCTTGGGTCCGGGCACGAGCGTGGGCTCGAGCAGCGTGGGATTCGCAACCAGCTTTCTCAGGATGGCATTTACGAAGGGCGCCGCCGAAGCCTTCCGGCTGCGCTTCACCAGATCGACGCTGTCATTGACGGCGGCATGACTGGGAACACGTTGTAGAAATCCGATTTGATAGGCAGCGAGGCGCAACGCGGTCAATACTTCGGGATCGAGTTTTTCGAGTTTCTGCGAAGAGAGATCGCGGATCGCATCATCCAGCCGCATCCGCCAGCGCAGCGCACCGAGCACAACCTCGGTGCACAGTCCGCGATCAGCCGGCGTGAGCTTTTCCAGCCGTGCCGAGTGCAACAGCTCTGACGCGTAGGCGTCCTGCGTCTCCACGCGAAGCAGGATGTCGAATGCAGCGGTGCGGGCTGGGCTAATCATCAGTACTGGCCCACCTCGCCAAAAACGGGCGAGATGGGGCACCTTCGGGGCTGAAGACTCCAGACGCGCGGAAATTACTCTTGTTCACCGAGTCTCTCACCGGGTTGCGGATGATATCCGTTCACGAAATCTTTCGCCGACATACGCTTGCGCCCTTCGGGTTGGACTTCCAGCAATTCGAGCAGCGTTCCACCGGCGAAGCCCGCCAGCAGCCGTCCGGAAGTGACGGCAACTTCACCTTCGGCAAGTTTCGCACCGTCCTGAGTAGCGGGGCGCGCCGCAGTCAACGTGAATTTCTTCCCGCGAAATGTCGTGTAAACCCCCGGCCAAGGCTGAAATCCGCGCAATCGGTTGCAGACGTCTGTAGCCCGCCTACGAAAGTCGATCAGCCCATCTTCTTTTTTCAGGATGGGGGCAAAGCTGGCATGCTGCTCCTCTTGCTTCCGCGGACTGATTCTTCCTTCGCGCAAATCGTCGACTGTTTGCGCCATCAGCTGCGCGCCGATTTCGGAGAGCCTCGGGCCCAGCGTCAACGCGGTATCTTCCGGCAGAATCACCTCTTCTTGCTGGAGCAGAATATCGCCAGTGTCGAGACCCGCGTCGATGCGCATGGTGGTCACGCCGGTGACCTTCTCCCCGTTGGCGATTGCCCACTGAATCGGCGCCGCGCCTCGATACTTCGGCAGCAGCGACGCATGCAGGTTCAAGTTTCCCAACGATGGCAGATCGATCATCCACTGCGGAATGATGCGCCCGTAGCCGACCACGATGATCGCCTCGGGAGCTTTGGCTTCCAGTTGCGCGCGAAACTCGGCGTTGTACTTGATCTTTTCCGGCTGAACCACCGGAGCGCCGAGCTCGAGCGCCAGTTGCTTCACCGGAGGCATGCTCATTTCCATGCCGCGCCCGCTCGGCCGGTCCGGCTGCGTCACCACCAGGCGAATTTGATGTCCCTTCTCTGCCAGCACTCGCAGTGTGGGCACTGCGAATTGCGGAGTACCGCAGAAGACGAGCTCCATGTTTTCGATTCTACGCTGCGCTGCTCGGTAGCAAACGAATTCAAAATCTGCGATAGTTTTTTACGGCGTGCAACAGGTCGTGGAATGCCACTCAACCAGACCATCATCGGCGGATTGCAGCCTTATGCCATCGGCCAGAAGCTCCGATCGTTTCGCCTGCGGAAGAAGCTTTCACTGGTGGAACTCGGAAAACAGGCAGGCCTTTCCGCAGCCATGTTGTCGAAGATCGAAAACGGAAAGCTCTTTCCTACCCTGAAGACTCTCGAACTCGTTTGTGTTCCGCTACAGGTTGAGCTTCGACAGTTTTTCTCGTCAGACGGCAAGCCGCTTTGCGCGATCACTCGCCAGAAGGATCGCGTCCGACTTCCCGAATCACGCAAGGTCAAAAAGCCTGCCTACTGTTTTGAGTCGCTGGATTTTATGGCAAACGAACGGAAGCTGAATTCGTATCTGGCCGAATTCCAACCCGTGGAGCCAAAAGATCTCACCTTGCATGAGCGTCCGGGGATGGAATTGGTTTTCGTGCTGAGTGGAATGCTGATCATCCACATCGGGAAGGACGAGCACACGCTCGATGCCGGAGACTCGATCTGCTTCGATTCGTCGGTTCCGCACGGCTACCGGCGCAAGGGCAAAGAAGTCTGTCGCGCTCTTGTTTTCGCGACGCCTTAAATCCCTACCACTGTCCGGCTTTCGCCAGTTTTCTCACTTTTCGTTTGATCAGGTCGCGCTTGAGTGCGCTGATGCGATGGATGTAGAGCTTGCCGTTCAGGTGATCGGTCTCGTGCTGAAAGGCGCGAGCCAGCAACTCTTCTCCAGAATGCTCGTGCCATTTTCCATCGGTATCCTGGGCGCGCACAGTCACTCGCATCGCACGGGCTACGTTCTCACGGAATTCAGGAATGCTCAGGCAGCCTTCGCTTTGTGACTGCCGGCCTTCCATGCGGATGATCTCCGGATTGATCAGCACGATCTTGTCATCGGGATTCTCTTTAAACGATATATCCACGACTGCAATGCGCTTCCCGATCCCGATTTGCGGCGCTGCCAGGCCGATCCCGTGGGCCGCGTACATCGACTCGAACATGTCGTCGATCAGCTGCTTCAGGTCTTTGTCGAATACGGTGACTGTCTCCGCTGGACGTTCCAGCACCACGTCACCAAGTTTCACGATGGGATAAATCATTGCTCGTTCGTCAGTAACTCCGTAATTGTTCCTGGTACCCGTGAAAATTTCGCAGCAATTCGGTCAGCGAGTCCCCGCCGAATTTCTCCAGGACGCAGCGCGCCAGCACCAGCGCCACCATGGCTTCTCCGGCGACGCCCGCGGCCGGCACAACGCAGACGTCGGAACGCTCGTAGGCGGCCTTCACTGGCTCGCGCGTGGCGAAGTCAACGGATCCGAGCGGCCTTCGCAAGGTCGATATCGGCTTCAGATATCCGCGAACAATGATGTCTTCCCCGTTCGATACCCCGCCTTCCAATCCACCGGCACGGTTTGTCTTGCGTCGGAACCCGGTCAGCGCTTCGTCTTCATTGCCTGCTTCATAGCCGATTTCATCATGCACGGCCGAACCGGGCGACGCGGCGCCGGTCACACCATATCCGATCTCAACAGCTTTCACCGCCTGCAATGACATCACCGCCCAGGCCAGCAGGCCGTCCAGGCGCTCGTCCCAATTGACGTAGGTACCCAACCCCGGGGGAACATTATGCGCGCGTACTTCGAAGATGCCACCCACGGAATCGCCCGTGCGCAGGACTTTATCCACTTCGCCCTTCATGCGCTCTTCCGCTGCCGGATCCACACAGTTCAGGAGAACTTCTTCTTTAGGATAGAGCGCAGCAATCTCTTCCCATCCGGCCTCGCGCTCCAGTACTGCGCCGCCCACTTGCACCACGTGACTCAGGACTTCGATCCCGAGTTGACGCAACAGCAATTTGGCAATGGCTCCCATGGCGACACGCGAAGTCGATTCGCGCGCCGAGGCACGTTCCAATACGTAACGCGCTTCTGGAAAGTTGTACTTCATGGCGCCGGCGAGGTCGGCATGTCCCGGGCGCGGCGAAGCCACGCGTTTATGTTTCTCGGGATCGCCTTCCTCGACGGGTAAGATCTCCTGCCAGTTCTGCCAATCGCGATTGGCAATTACGATCGCGATCGGCGATCCAATGGTCTTGCCATGACGAACGCCGGAGACGATATGCGCTGAATCGCGCTCGATCTTCATGCGCCCACCACGGCCAAAGCCCTGCTGCCGTCGCCAGAGTTCCCGGTCGATGAATGACTGGTCGATAGGTAAGCCTGCTGGAAGGCCTGAGAGCATGGCTACCAGGCTCTCCCCGTGCGACTCGCCTGCGGTTGAGAATCGAAGCATGAGTTCTAAGTGGTTTCCTGTCAGCTACCTGAAAAAAACGATTGTATCTGATCGCGCTTTCCAGACCCAGATTCGAGTTTGACGGCAACGCCGCGAGCGCGTTCATCCCTTACGATGCGCGACCGCTCCGCAGCCCGCTGATTCCCCTCTCGCGCGTGCTGCTGCTTCGTTTCTACCTGTGCAAAACTTGTTTATTTATTAGTAATCGTTGCCCGTCCATAGGTAGTAAATACAGGAGAAACCGGGTAGAATCTAGGACTGTTCAGGTTAGTTTTGCTTACTGCGTAGTAAATGGGTTTTTTGCAGTGGATTACGTAATCTCGCGGAGTTCGCCCCCAGCCTGGGCTAGCAGTCTCTCACCTGAGACGTTGATTTTTTCGTAGGAGTAGTCTCCTTGCCTCCAGTGCTGCCACTCAAGGAATCGGCACGTGCCCGTATCCAGGAATTAGTGCGGGTGCTTGAGCCCCATTTTCCCGAGATCACCGCCGCCTGGCGTATACGGATGTTTGAGGAACTCGGGCTAGACGGCCGGGTAATGGCTGCCTTGGAGCGCCTGAATCTCGGAACAGGCCTGGGCCTATGTTGCAAATCCGATTTCAGCCAGTTTGCTGAGAACCTTCGCTATTACGGAACGAGGCTCGCGAAGCTGAACGTCGATACCCGGGCCGTAGCTCGAGCCTTGGAACTCTATCAGTCATTCTGTGAGCCTTATCTTGAGGCGCTATCTCCCATGGCGCGTGCTGAGGCGATTTCCGCGCTGGAAACGTTCAACTCGACCACTTTCGTCTCTATCGCCGGGACCTATTTTGACGCTCAGCGCAGCGCTTCCGCCGCGTTGCTTTCCGTGCTGGAAGCAGAGCTCTCGGCCGAGAACCTTCCCAGTCTGCTGGAACGCGTACTGCGGATTACGAAAGAGACCTTCGATGCCGCCGTCGGCGTGATCCTGTTACGCGAGCCGGGGACGGATTCACTTCATTCGGCGGCTTCCGCGGGCCTCGATGGCCAGCTCGACCAGGATTTTCAGATTCCCCTCGGCCGCGGCTTTACTGGCCGCATTGCCCAGACCGGCGAAGCCGCAATGTTGCCGGATCTGGAGAACTCCGACGGATTGCTGAACCCGCTGATGCGCGAAAAGGCTAAAGCGCTTTGGGCCGTTCCGCTAAAGATCGAACAGGAAGTGATTGGAGTTCTTGCCATAGGCTTTCCACGACCTTATGAGTGGCTCCCGAGCGAGCTTGAACTGCTGCGTGCGATCGCCGAGCGTTCGGCGCTGGCGATTGAGCGTGCGCGTATCACCGACGCCGTTCGCGAACGCGAAGCGCGTATTGCGGAATTATCGGCTCACCTGCTTCGTGCGCAGGAAGAGGAGCGCAAGCGCATCAGCCGCGAGTTGCATGACGCTACCGGTCAGCAGTTGATGGTGATCCGCTTGTATCTGGGGATGCTCACCAGCGGGACGATCTCCGACGAAGTCCGGAACAAGGTTACAGAGACTGTGAACGTCGTCGATCAAACCATCGAAGGCATCCGCAGGATCATTGCGAGACTCTCACCATTGGTACTCCAGGAACTTGGCTTGGTTGCCGCCATTCGCAAGGAAGCCAAAGACCTGGGCAAACGAAGTGGCGTGCGAACGCGAGTCGCCATCCCGGATAGTGTGGGTCGTTTCTCCGCTGAAGTGGAGACTACGATCTACCGCGTCGTGCAGGAAGCGCTGCACAACATCGCCAAACACGCCAAGGCAAAGAGCGCCAGCGTGCAGATGTCGCGTTTGGATGACACGGTGCAGCTGGCAATCCAGGATGACGGCGTGGGGTTCGGGGATCGCAAGCCGGTGGTGGGACGAAATTTCGGACTTGCCGGCATGCGTGAGCGCATCGGCATGCTCGGCGGAAGTGTGCAGGTGGTTTCCGGCAAGAACAAGGGAACGCGTATCGAAATCACGATTCCGGTGACGAGTGAAGGAGGAACCACTCCTCAAGATCAACCACGGACGCCCAAGCGGCCGTTTCTGGTGCGCAAAGTCGCTGCCGGCGTCGTATCGCAATCGTAGTCAGCTCGCCACTGACGTCATTTTTATCCTTCGGCATGGCATGGCTTTATGCATCCAACGCTGAAGAACAGGTGTTATTTTTATGCCCAAAATTCGTTGCCTTTTAGTGGATGATCACACGTTGTTCCGGCAAGGCGTTCGCCGTCTTCTGGAAATGGAATCCGATTTTGAAGTGGTGGGTGAAGCCGCCGATGCCGGCGATGCCGTCGAAAAAGCTCGTGAATTGCGTCCGGATATCGTCTTGATGGACATTGGCATGCCCGGCTTGTCGTCATTCGAAGCCGCACGTCATGTCCGCAAGAATCGACCCGAGACAAAGGTGCTCTTCCTCACCATGTATGAGGACGAGGATTACCTCGTGCAATGCCTGGAAGTGGGCGCCGCCGGCTATGTCCTGAAGGACACGCCTGCGCCGCAGCTCCTCACCGCGGTGCGCGATGTGTACAAGGGAGGCAAGTACCTGAGTTCGCAGGTGCTTGGCAAACTGGTCGAAGACTTTCGCGCCCGCGTGCGCGATGCCAAAATGCGTCCGCGCATTTCAACTCTTACCCCTCGCGAACGCGAGATCCTGAAGCTGCTGGCCGAAGGCAATTCGGTGAAAGAAATCGCCGTTCTGCTCGGCCTGAGCGTGAAGACGGTTGAGGCGCACAAGTTCAATCTGATGCGCAAACTCGACATTCACAACAAGGCGCAGCTGGTCACCTACGCGATCCAGAAGAAGATCATCAAGATTCCTGTGAACCAGTAACACGTCGCGATCCGTCGCACGCACGCGCGTTTAACGACTCACTTCAAGGTCGATCACCATATCCGAGGTGACCTTCTGCCCTGGCGCTGGAGACTGGCGAACTACCACGGAAGGTGCAATAGGACTGGGGAGCAGTGTGGGCGGCGCCACCGGCGGTGGAGCAAACGGTCCCAGCAACTGCGTAGCACTCGCCGGAGCCGGCTGCGGAACTGTTCGCACATTTGCCTTGAGTCCGGCATGATCGATCAGCGCTTTGGCGTCATCTACGGGACGTCCGACCAGGTTGGGCATGACATATGCTTTGGCGTCCGTTGCGGCGCCCACCAGCAGGCTGATCTTCGGCGACTCCGCCGAAGTGGAGTTCCCTGGCGGAGATTGCGCGACAACCTGATCCTCGGCCACATTGGGGAGATGCGCCACGGCTACCGTACCCACATCGAGTCCGCGCTGGCGCAGGTTCAGATCGGCGGCACGGCTGCTCTGTCCCACCACATCGGGAACGGTCGTTCGCTGTGGGCCCAGGCTCGACGCCAGATGGATACGATAACCACGACGCACGCGGCTTCCAGCCGTGGGACTCTGCGAAAGAATGCGCCCTTCGGGAATCGCTGTGCTAAAGAACTGGCCATCGACGACCGCAAGCAGACCGTTGTTCAGCGCCTGGCGTTCGGCTTCGGCTGGCGTCATCCTGGTCAGATCGGGGACATTGACCTCGCCGCCATGAATAGCGATCCGCATGGCTGTCAGCGCAGATATCAGCGCCACAGCAACCAGGATCAGCCCGAGGACGACGAGTCGAAAGAAAGCCTTCATGAATCTGGCTGATTGTAACGCGGCAAGACGTGGACAATACGCCGCAGCCGCCGGATACTGGTGACGACGTGGGAACTATTGCTGACAAAGCGGAAGTATTGCGCAAGTTGCCGTCCGTAGATGCGCTCTTGCGCTGGACGACATTGGAATCTCTGATTGCGCGCGAAGGCACTTCTGCCGTGGCGGAGGCGGCGCGTACCGTGCTGGCCCGTATCCGTGAGGAAGTGCTGGCAGCCAGACTGGACGGCCCCGGAGTGGAACTTGCGCTCAGCGGCCTTGCTGCGGCCGTCGAGCGGCAGACGCGAGCCAATCTTGCGTACTCGCTGCGATCGGTGATCAATGCCACCGGCGTGATCCTACATACGAACCTGGGGCGTGCGCCACTTGGCACCGCAGCCCTGGACCACATTCGCGAAGTGGCAGGCACGTACTCGAATCTCGAGTTCGATATCGAAGCCGGCGAGCGTGGCAAACGCGACGTCCATGCCGACCAATTGTTCGCGCGTTTGCTGGGGGATGCCCGGCGCGACCTGTCCACCGTGGTTGTGAACAACAACGCGGCCGCCGTGCTCATCGCGCTGAATACCCTGGCGGAGGGTGGAGAAGTTATCGTTTCCCGCGGCGAGTTGGTCGAAATCGGTGGATCGTTCCGCGTGCCCGATGTGATGGCGAAGTCCGGAGCTACGCTGCGCGAAGTCGGCACCACCAATCGCACGCGAGCCGCCGACTACAAGAACGCCATCAACGAGAAGACACGGCTGCTGATGCGCGTGCATCGCTCGAACTTCGAGATGGTCGGATTCACCGAGCAGCCTTCGCTCGAAGAGCTGGTTGATGTCGGGCGCAAACACCGAATCCCCGTGCTCGAAGATGTGGGCAGCGGCGCCTTCTTCGATCTGCGAAACGTGAATGTGCATGGCGAACCGACGATCCTGGATTCGATCCGCGCCGGAGTCGACGTGGTGACTTACAGCGGCGACAAATTGCTGGGCGGCCCGCAGGCTGGCATCATCAGCGGCTCGCGTGAGCTGGTGGCGAAGATCCGCAAGAATCCGTTGTTCCGCGCTTTGCGCGTCGACAAGCTGACCTATGCGGCGCTGGAAGCGACGATGCTGGCGTACGTGAAACAGGATCTCGACGCGATTCCGGCAATCCGCATGATGCGAATGTCGGCCGGAGAACTGGGTCAGCGCGCAGAAGCGATTCGGGAGAAGATCGCGGGAGCGCACCTGTCGGCTGAAATCGTTGATAGCGAATCTGTGATCGGTGGCGGCGCTGCGCCGACGGCAACATTGCCCACAAAAGCGCTGGCCATCACGTCGCCGGAGCTGAGCGCCGATGATATTGCGGAGCGGCTGCGCCGCAATACTCCGGCGATCATCGCGCGGGTCGAAGAGGATCGTGTGCTGCTCGATCTTCGAACGATCTTCCCCGAGCAGGACGAACAAGTTGCGCAGGCGCTGCTGGCGCTCAAGGGCTGAGGAGAGAGTATGGTTTCGCCGAACGAAGAAAACCCCAAGTCACAACAGGAAATCGCCAAGCAGATTTCCGAAGCGCATTCACTACTGGTGTCATTACGCGAACGCCTGGACAAGCATCCGGAGCTCGAAGATGCAATCCGTCGACTGGAAATTGCGCTGGAGCAGTTGACCCTGCAGACCGGCGGCATGCTGTAGGTAGAAGCTTGGAGAATCGCGCAATTGTTAACGCAAGGTCCCTCGACTCGGCCGAAAATATGGCCTCGCTCGGAATGACAGACAGAGTTTAGTCGGCATTCCATGGCCACCATCTACACCATCGGACATTCCACTCGCACTTACGATGAACTAGTCGAGGCTCTTCGGGCGCACGGCGTTCAGACGCTCGTCGACATTCGCGCGTTCCCCATGTCGCGACGACTGCCGCATTTCAATCGCGAGAACTTGGAAATGGAGCTACCTAAGGCCGGGATCAATTATGTATGGGAACCGCGCTTGGGCGGGCGCCGCAAGAAGGTCTTGCCGGATTCGCCCAACACAGCGCTCCGCAACGACAGCTTCCGGAATTATGCCGATTACATGCTCACGCCCGAATTTCGCGCCGCGATCGACGACCTGCTCGCGCGGGCCGATCGCGAGCGAGTTGCGATCATGTGCGCCGAGCGCGTCTACTTTCATTGTCACCGCATGCTGGTCTCTGACTGGCTGGCCGCACACGGCCATGAGGTCTTGCACATCGACGCCACCGGCCCGGTGAAGCAGCACCGACCATTCCCCGAGGGAAGATTACAAGGAGACCAGTTGGTCTATGATGGCGGTCAACTGTTCTGAGCGCTTTTGTTATCTTTGTAGTGGAACCTATGAGCGCAATCGATCAAGCCCTCGCCGCCAATCAGCAGTTTGTCGTGAACTACGATCCAGACCGGGTTTCGCCTCGTCCCCGGCTGAAACTCGCCATCCTCACCTGCATGGATACACGTATTTCCTACCGGGCGCTTGGCCTCGAGCCAGGCGATGTACACATGATGCGCAACGCGGGCGGCATCGTAACCGATGACGCACTCCGCTCGATTCTCGTATCTCATTACCTGCTCGGCACCGAAGAGCTCATGATCATCAATCACACCGACTGCGGCCTGATGAAAGCCAGCGAAAAGGAGCTGCACGCCACCATCGAAGCCAAAACCGGCATATGGCCCAACTCTCCGATTCACTTTCACGCCTTCACCGATGTGGAGAAGAACGTCCGCGAGCAGATCACGAAGCTGAAGTCGCACAACTGGGTGAAGTCAGATTTGGTGATTCGCGGATTCGTGTATGACGTCCACGACGGACGCCTGCGCGAGGTGAAGACCTAGTTCTCTCAAAGTTTGGGGATCCTCGCCGTGCTCGGATGCGCAGCCGAGAGGCTGCCCTGAGCTGGTCGCAGGTCGGCCATAGCCCTGCCATCAGGTTGACCTTCCTGACATGTCCGGCTGTACACGTCCTTCATTTTTGTCGTGTACTTCTGTGACCTTTGTACAAGCACGCCGGGCCGATACTGTTCCGAACATGCTCTTCGATCCCGCCAGGGTTCAGCGACGATCACACCGTCACTGGATGGCCGTTCCCGTTCGAATCCATATGGGTGGGTTGCGCGTCGAGGGCGTGACCATCAACGTCAGTGAGCACGGCGTGTATTTGTTTGCAGCCACGAATCTCTCGGTCGGGACGGAGGTCGAGATTGAGTATCGTCCGGCGGGCAGACAAGAATCGGTTTGTGCCTGCGGAATTGTCCGGCGGAGAGCGGTCTTCCTGTATGGAATCGAATTCCGGGACAACGATACCTCGCTGATTGGGGATCGCACGCAGATCTGGGAGGAGTTGGCCTAGGCTGGTAGCGCCGAATCCCGCTTGTGTCTGACCGCAACAGCCACTTCCTTAGGTGCGTTCGGTGGGCCGCACCTCTAACTCAAATTAGGTCCTTCCGGTTGTGATCCGCGTTGGGCTTTCGCATGCTTCTCGTCTAGTTCGGCCCGCAGCGGATTTTCTCTTTCTCTGTTACGGCCATCAGGCACCGCAAGCAGCGCGAAGTATAGCGCTGTCGTGAAGAGTATCGCTGTCACATGAGGGTCTTACCGACGATAGCTGTCGATAACGGTCCTCACCACTCACGATCTGGACTGTTGGATCAGGCGTGCTGCAAGCGCGAGACTTTACTGCAGGTCGGCCTGGGTTAACTTCACGGCGCAGCGCGTGTTATTACAAGTCCCCACCGTCACTACTCCCTGGGTACTGAAATATATGCTGGAGGCCTGTGCCGACGTGCTGGTGTTGTCGACAGCCACGCCGCTGATCCCACCCGGATAATTAACCGTGTTCAGGCCGGCGGGAACTGCGCCCGAACTGATGTCGTTGGTGATAATCCAGCCGTTGCCGGTCGCACCCACTAACCCTCCGATCAGAAGGTCGTGATCGCCGGCAACGCCTCCAAGGTTGATATTGGGATTGTAGATTTCCGCGGCGGGCGCACATGGAAGTCCCGTTACGTTATATCGCAGCAGGGACCCGCTTGGAACTGAGTCCATGACCGGGTACGAAGTGAATCCGATCCAGTAGTGGTAAGGGGTCGTGTCGGCGGGACCAGTGCCACAAAGGAAAAGGTTGCCGCTGCTGGGAGTGGCTCCCCAGTAATTATTGTCGAAGGCGCCGGTGTGAAGGTCGACGCCGGCAGTAGTGGTGCCGACACTGCCCAGACCGACATGAACGCGGACCGCGTTCGTGAGACCGAAACTAATTTGGACAACCGTCGCGCTCGCGCCTGCGGTTCCGTCATTTCCAGAAAAGGCGAAGATGCGGTGGCTGGATGTGTCGAGGATCACCGAGTCGGGAATGCCGTAGGCTGAGCCGGTGGCCGTACAGGGAGCGGGAGTTCCGGTGCGGCCGGGCGGATTCGTCGTGGTGCACCGTCCGCCACCGACCATGTAGGGGCCCGCACTCAGAGTCGCGGCGGTGTTGCTCGCTGCGTTGATTGCCCACAGTTCGCCGAGTTGGTCGCCGACGAAGAGAAGGCCGCTGGTGGAGTCAAAAACTGGTCCGTTGGGCCTGGGAGTGGTGCCTCCGGTCCCGGCAACCGGTAGCGTGTAGGTCCAAAGCACAGTTGGCTGCGTATTGAGAGCGCAGGTGAACACACAGCTGATCTTGTAAATCTTGCCGTCGTCGCCGGCGACAAAAGCAGTATCGGTAGCGTAGTCAACCCAGGGAGAGGCGAATGTGTCGGTCGCGGTCGCGGAGAAGGTCACGGACTTCAGACAGGAACTGGTCGGAACAGCAACCGTACCCGTACAAGCACCGTTGAGGGTCGGAACGACTGGGGCGGTCGCGGAGGTTCCTTGACCCGCTTTCCACGAAAGGACATGGAAGATGGCTGATGTCGTCGCGCTTTCCACGTAAGCGATTCTCTGCCCGTCCAGCGAAATCGCCGGAGAAGTCATGATTGGTCCCCGCCGCGGTGCTGCCTCGGTAGGCCCAGTTCACGGTCGGAGCAGTACCACAGATACCCAGTTGGGGCCGTTCCGCTGTAGAGATTGGTGATCCCTACCAGATTCGCCTGCCGGTCGGTGCTGGCCACATTCAACCCAAACACCACATAGTCGTTGGCGCAACTGGGCGCAGCAGTGATGTCGAACGAATATTTGGCAGGGAACATATTCGGTGCGACAATCCCGCCGCCCAGGGAAACGCTCCAGTCGACTTTCAGGTTGTTCTTCTTCATCGTGGTGACGGAGGTATCGTCAACGGTTACGGGGCGGGAATCGCGCCGTCCTGGATCTCCGCGGTGCTGGAACTCAAACCTGTTGCCGCTGGCGCGCACCAGATTGCGCTCCGCCAAGCGGAACAGCACACGCGGCTCGTGCGCGGCGGAGTCGAGGTTCGTGTCACTCAGTCCTCCGCTGACGATGACGTGCCGGGAACTCCAGTCCATTACCCGCCCGACATGGTGCTCCAGGGCCTGGCCTGCATCCTGAGCGGCCAAAGCAACGGAAACCAGTAAAAACGAATAGAACAGCACGCAACGGCGCAGGATAGTCATGTGCCCCCAACGCTCTGAAATCAGTTCCGCCGATCACTACGGGTAGATTAGCGGAGATTGGCCGAACCCACCGTGTCCGGGCGAGGGAGCCGCATCTCAGTAGTAATCCTCAGTATCCAGCGAACCTCGACTACTCCGAAGAAGAAAATCAGGCAGGTTCCGATAGCGAACACCGCTCCCATGATGCCGCCGCCGACTGCAATGCGGTGAATCGAAATGCCGGGATGCTGCTTTATGCCCTATCGATCCCTTAGCCTAATGGCGCAGTCATTTCGAACGCGTATTCAACTCGTCGAGAGCATGCTTGAGGTGCTCAAGCTTCTGACCGGCCTCTCCCAGTTTGCCTTCTGAGGTCAGCCGTTGATAGTCGGAAAGATCTCTGGCAGCCTCCGCAACCAGAGCCTGAAGCTCCGCCGCGGATCGGCCCGGAGCACCGGAAGACGGCGCAGGCTGTGACAGCCCTGGAGAAATCAGCGCCTGGCTCGGCGCGGCAGTGCCAAACAGCATCGCCATAGCCGATTCGAAGGTTGGCCCATACGCGAGGTGATCTTGCAAGGCGAGCACGACCAGACGCAACTCCGGCATCGGGCTTCGCTCTGCCTGCAAATAGATCGGTTCCGCATACAGCAGCGCACGCCCGGACGGGATCACCAGCATACTTCCGCGTCGCACGTGTGATCCTTGCTGATTCCATAGCGTCAGTTGACCGGAAAGCTGGGCGTTCTGATCGATTCGAGCCTCGATCTGGAGCGGCCCATCCACCAGTTTGGTCTTGGGGAAGTTGTAAACGACTGACGTACCGTAGTGTGCTCCGTCGCTGCGCGCCGCGATCCAGCCAATCAGATTGTTCCGATTCGCAGGTGTGAACGGCAGAATCTCAACAAATTCCACACCGGTCTCGCCCGGCAGATTCATCAGCACGAAATTCGGCAGCATGGTCTGAGTCGTTTGCCCGCCGCTATCGGTCATGCCGACTTCGGTAGCGACATTCCACAGATCCTCACGGTTGTAGAACACCTCGGGATCCGTCATGTGATAGAGCCCATAGACCTCTGCCTGCAAGGAGAGCAACAACTCGGGATAGCGCACGTGTTTGCGCAGCCCGGGTGGCATTGCGGCCGCATCCTTGAACAAGCTCGGGAATATATTGCGATAGGCCGCGATAATCGGATCCTTCGCATCGAAGACGTAAAACGTGGTCGTGCCATCGTAAGCGTCGATGACCACCTTCACGCTGTTCCGCAGATAGTTCACCGGATTATCTTCGAGGCGGTAGTGGCTCGAGTAGGGATAGGTATCGGAAGTGGTAAAGGCATCGATGATCCACGAAAGGCGGCCATCCTCACCGACCACGAGATACGGATCGGGATCGTAGGTGAGAAAGGGCGCCAACTCCGCTACGCGCGCCGCCACGTTACGCCGCATCAAGAGGCGACTCTCGGCGGTTATGTCATCGCTGAACGGCAGCTTGCCGAGTTCACCGCTATCGATCGCGATGAGGATTCGACGAAGCAAGCCGCCCAGCACGATGCCGCCCTTTCCCTCATAGGACGTAAAACTATTCGTCTGGCCTTGCGGGAAGTTGAATTCCTTTTGCCGCGTATTGACGTATACGTCGGTGTTGGTCTGCTCACCGAAATATATCTCAGGGCGGGTGACCTTGAGACCAGGCACCGTGCTCTGAACGGGCATATCGCTCAGATACATGGTCGGCAAACCCTCGGGCGTAAAGCCATTGACTGGATTCATGGTGACGCCGTAGCCATGCGTGTAGATCAGTTTCTCGTTGATCCAGTTGCGGCTGCTCTCGGGCAGTTTCTCGACGTTCAATTCGCGCGCGGCGAGCATCACCTGGCGGAGTTGTCCGCCAATTTGATAGCGGTCAATGTCGATGTCGGGAAAGTCGTAATAGGTGCGTATTTCCTGTATCTGCCGCAGAGTATCTTGCAGGGCGTGCCAGTCCCATAGGCGAATATTCTGGAGCGTGGCCTGGTTGTTTGCCACGTCTACCGCTTCAACGGTTGTCTCGGCAGGAAACTCGCGCTGCGATACTCCGTCCAAATCGTAAGCCTGCCGCGTCAGCTTGATATTGTCGGCGATATACGGTCTTTCGCGAACGAGTTGGTTTGGTTTGACGATGAAGTTGCTGACGTACCATCCGATGCCTTGAAGCACCAGATAACAGATCGCGGCAGGAACTGTTGCCGCGACTAGCCATCGACTGCGTTGTCGCGAGAACGCATTCACGAGTGCAATCCCGGCTCCGACGACAAGAGCTACACAAACGACAACAAGCCCGGGAAGTGTGACGTGGGCGTCTGTGTAGGTCACACCGCTGAAAATCGTATGTTCTTCGAACAAGCGCTCGAAACGGCTCAGGTAGACCTGCAGAGCGACGACCAGCAACAGAAACGCAAAGGCGATGGAAAATCCGCGCCAGGATACTGGGTTGTAATTGCGGATCGGACCGTCACCGGCGCCATTGCTGCGCTCAGCAAGGATGAAGAAAGCTGCGGCCGCGCAGATCGTTACCGCCAGTACCATTAACCAACCTGCGATGAGTTCCCACGCAGGAATCGTGAAGAGATAGAAGTTCAGTGGCTTCGCGAAAATCGGATCCACAAATCCAGCAGAAGATTGCGGGGCATACCAATACAACGCAAAGACGGGCCACTCCACGATCATGACAGCGCCTGTGACCACGCTGATGACGAGCGAGACGGCAAGAGCGATGAGACGAAAGATGCGGTCGACCGGCAACTTCAAAGGATGATCGCCGAGCCAAATCGTTCGTTGGCTCGCGAAAGCAGCCGGGTGTGCCCGCCTAAGAACGAGAAACGTTCCATATAGAACGAGAAATGTGGCCGCGGTAAAGATGGTGAATACCGTGGACTGGAGACTCAGCGATTTCCAGAACACACTCGCGTAGCCCAGCGATCCGAACCAGAGCGCATCGACGTAATAGGAAAGCCATGTTCGACCGCCGAAACCTATGATGACAAGAGCAATGAAAATGATGAACCACCAACGGGAACGCCGGCGGGGAGGCATCGAAGTATGACTCGGCGGGCGCATCGTCCGCCGTATTTCCGGCCAATCTGCAGGGTCTGACATTGCGACCTCGTGGCTCCAGCATACTCTGTTTGGATTCCGCGATAGGGGCAGGAACTGACGTGAGGAAGTTCGAAACGAGTGAGACCATTTACGACTTTCTTATGTTCGGTGCTGTAGTTCATCAAAGGGCGATTCCTGTTTGCCGCTGAGTTCCTGATGTTATAAGTTGGCAGCGATCCAATATCCGGCGAAGTCGTGCTGGAGGTGTTGCCATGAATGCGACGAAACGTCCCCTCTCGGTAACCATCCTGGCCTGCGTGTATATCGCGGTGGGCACCGTCGGCTTTGTGTACCACTTCAACGAATTCCTGCACAGGAGTGCGTTCCACTACGACTTCATCTGGATCGAGCTAGTCGAGATCATCGCGATCCTGTGCGGGGTGTTTCTTCTACGAGGCCAGAACTGGGCACGCTGGGTGGCCGTCGCGTGGATTGCCTTCCATGTCATCGTGAGCGCATTTCACTCACTCAGCCAATTTGGCATCCACCTGCTGTTCTGCGCCGTGATTGCGTGGCTACTGTTCCGTCCCGCGGCTGGGCGGTATTTTGGCGGCGCGCGGACACAGGCAACACAACTACCGCACTCAAGCCGAAAGAAGGCTTGAATGGGCACCTCGGCTACCTATTCTCCTCTGGCTTGACGGCGACGCGGTCGCGGCCTATCGTTTCTCCTCCACGGAGGAATTCCCCTATGCCTCTCTATGTGACACTGCTTCGCTACACGCAGCAAGGAGCTGCGAAAATCAAGGAAAGCCCGGGCCGGCTGGACGCCGCCAGGAAAGCTGCCGAGGCCGCTAAAGGAAAAATACACGCCTGGTATCTGACCATGGGGAAGTACGACGCTGTGCTGGTTTCAGAGTTTCCCGACGACCAGACCGCAGCGCGATTCATGTTGTCGACGGGAGCACTGGGAAATGTGAGTACCCAGACGCTGAAAGCTTTCGATGAAGCTGAGTACCGCAAGATTGTTGCTTCCCTGCCTTGAGTGAGACCCGAACTTTTACCCTCCCACTAAGCCGCTCACTGAGCGGCTTTTCTGTTCCTGTCGCTCTGGAAGATCGAAGACTATCGACGAGCGGCAGCTCTATGCTTCGCCGACTACCGTGCAATTCCTCCCATACGATTTCGCCTGGTAGAGCGCCTTATCGGCCGCTTTCACCATATCGTCGGGCTTGCGGCCTCCGCCTGAGATATCGGCAGCGCCGATACTGACCGTGACATTCGTCTGCCGCTTGGCTCCGCGCGCGCGTCCCGAGACTTGCGGCTTCTTCCCCTTTCCCTTGCGACGCTCCTGGCTGCGCAGCTTGAATGGCAGCTCCTCGATGCTCCGGCGCAGGCGTTCCAGATGTGGAAAGCTTTCATCGGCGCATTTCCCTGGGAAGAGCACGGCGAACTCTTCGCCGCCGTAGCGGTAACCCTTGCCTCCACCCGTCACTTCCGCGATGCGAGCGGCCACCATGCGCAGCACCTGATCGCCGGCATCGTGTCCATACGTATCGTTGAAGCGTTTGAAATGGTCGACGTCGACCATGGCCACGGTGTAGGTGTTCCCAAGCCTGAGCTTGGCGTCATTGAAGGAGCGGCGGCTGGGTAAGTCAGTAAGTTCGTCAAGATACGCCATCGCGTAGAACGCTTCCAGCAGGGCGATCACCAGGACGATCGCTCCCGCGGCAAAGGCGACAGTCGAAAGTTGCGCTGAACCCACCACGCTCAGGGCGACAAAGCCTGAGATTAGCGCCCAGAACAATCCGATATCAGCGGGACGAAAGCGCCGGTGCACTAAGGGCAGCATGAGCAGCAACAGCCCCAGCGTGAATGCAACCAGCACCGAGTGCGGCAACTGGTGGAAACGATTGACGGGCAGCCACAGCACGAAAGGGCGGGCAAGCGCGTGAAGAGTCGCCGTTGCGTAGTAGCGAATCCCGATCGCAATCGCCGCTCCCTCAAGCGAAAGTATGCCCAGCCGGATCACGCCCTGGCGCGAGAAGATGCCGCTTTCGGGCAAGAACGCGAGCAGAACGAGGTTCAGCGGCAGCGCAAGACCAACAAGACTTACGAGAACGTCGCTACTCGCGGCACTGAATCGATCCGCCGTCAGGACCAGCGCGAGATCACAGGTGAAGAGCAGCAGCAACGCGTGGAAGATTCGGGCACGATGGAAAATTGCGCTCAGCAGCAAACCCACCGCAAACACGGCCCACGGTGCGTAGCGCATGAAATCCGCTGCCGAAGCCGGCACCGATTGCATGTGCGAGATCGTCCAACTCAGGCCTATCAACACTAATCCGCCGGGAATAGAGTGGGCAAAGGCTCGGGCCGGCAGTCTTCCTGTCATGAAGTTCCCTCGATCGTTGCAAGGGACTCTACTAGCCACGGACGCACTGCCACAGATACCTGGGGTCGATGTCCATAGGGCCATCGGCTTGCAGAGCTTACGCGGAATGGTTACGTGGTTACCCTTCTTCTTCAGCCATGTCTGCGGACGAGAGCTTGCAGGGCCTTTACTTGATCCCCAAATGGGCGAGCGCCTTGAGGAGAAACCATGTCCCGAAGAACACGCCAAAGACGATGGTGATCACGCGATTGTTGCGCTGAAGCCAGGAACGTAGGCCTTCCAGGATTTCAGCCGAGCGGCTAGAGGAAGAGGCGCCCAGAGCCACAATCGCAAACGGCACTGACTGTCCCAAAAGCACGAAGAGCAAAAATGTAAGCGCCGCAGAATGGGCTGCCATATGTGCTTCCGTAATTGCGCTAATCGCTCCCAGAGTGAAGACCAGGAACTTGACGCTGATAGTCATGAATCCCGCGCCCATGGCAAAGGCTTTTGCCGGCGACATGGAGGCGGCATTCTCCACCCATCGCGGTGGTGGCGCGTCTTCATCTTCGGCGCCCACGGCTTTTCGCAGCGCCTTCATATAGAACAGTCCCGCCAGTAGCAACAGCAGCGCCCCGGTGAAGTATCGCGGAGAAGCGGGTCCGGCTTGCTCTTCGGCGGCGGAAATCAAGACCCCGAACAGAACGCCCTGGATCAGGCGAATCGTGGTCATACCCGCGACCCAAGCAACGGCGGAACGAAGCGAGGACCGCACTAACAGGAGAGTGACCAGGGTTTGTAGTGGGAGCAGGGCGCTCGCGATGACCAGGGGCGCGAGCGTGCTCCACAGTTCGAACATGATGGTTTCGTACAGAGAGACTGATGCCGATCTACTCGCGCCGTGTTCGCCGGTCCCGCGAAATATTGTCTAGTTCTGGTTGAGCGAAATGCCGAAATGAGAAAGCCGCAACGGAACTTCGGCTCAACGCGTAGATCCTTCGCTGTGCTCAGGGCGGATTCGTGAATCAGGATGCTGGAACGGAGCGATCGGCATCTCTCTTCCCCGAGCGACGAAATGTTCCTACGAGCAAGATTAAGGTCAGCGCGGCGCACAGGTACGCGAACAAGTTCCCAAACTTCGCGAAAACGGTGTGACCCGCTTCAAGGAGCGGCACATCCACCAGGAGCGATTGCGCGGGACAAGGATTGAGTATCGGATCGATGGCTTCTGTTTTCTCGACGATCCTGCCATTCGGGTCAATGAACGTAGAGATCCCGGAGTTGACCGCCCGCACCATCGAGGTTCGTTGTTCCACGCTGCCGAAGACCGCTAACGCCAAGTGTTCCATCGGCTCGAGGCCAGCCCCATACCAGGCATCGTTGGTCAGGTTGACCAGCAGGTAAGGATGGAGCGCCCCCACCTTGCGTAATAGCTGGGGCAAGATGTCTTCATAGCAGATGACAGCGCCCACAGGAACGTGCCGATCGTCCGCGGAAACATAAGGCAGGGTTCGCGCTGTTTCGCCGCGTGAGAAATCTCCAAATCCCGACGGGATCATCTTGCGAACCGGTTTGAAGTCCAACCACGAGGGAAGCGCTTCCCCGAATGCGAGAAGGTCGATCTTGTCGTAAACCCCCGTGATTGCGCCTTGAGAATCCAGCAGCATCGCGGAGTTCCATTGTCCTCCGCCTCTCACATAGGTGTTCACGCCGATGATTACCGGCACGCTGAAGCCTCGCATGACTCTGCGCTGATCGCTGATCGGCAAGTCTGCTCGCATATTCCTTGGCAGCCAGTACGGATAGCTGGTTTCGCTCCAGACGATAAGCTGTGCGCCTTGTTGTTGCAGCCTGCGCGATTGTTCCTGCAGTGCCTGCAACTGCTCGATGCGGAAGTTGGGATGCAGATCTCCCTTCTGGTTGTGCGCGACATTCGGCTGAACAATCCCAACTGCAAGTTTGGGCGCTTCCGCCATGAGCTCATCGAAATGGCGCATGCGGAGGCGTCCATACACCAGCGCGAAGAGGATGAGCAGGAGCCCAATCACGGCCGGTTTCAGGGCACGGCGGCCTCGTGTGATCAGGTCGTAGACCACTCCATTAACGACGAGAAGCAGGGCCGATATCCCGAGCGGGCCGGTCAGATCTGCTATCTGAATCAGCTCGGGATGCTGTGCCTGCGTGATCGCCAGATACCACGGGAAGAGCAGAGGCACGAGCCACTCGAATGTCACAAAGATGACCGGAGCGAGGAGTGTCATCGGCAGATTCGTGTGACGGCGAATTCGATAGGCCACAATGCCGAACAGCAGGCAGGTTATTCCCTGATAGAGGCAGAACAGCAGCAGGCCTCCCAACGCCACAATTCGGGGAAATCCGGCAAAGCGCTCGAGCAGCAGGGCCATCCAGTAAAATCCACCGAGGCTGGTGACGGTTCCGGCGACCCAAGAAACAAGGACGGCTTGACGCCAGTTCCGTGCTCTGTCCAAGCCGATGAACACGGGGATCATGGCAAACCAGGCCAGCCAGAAAAGCCGGCGAGGAGGAGTGGCCATGAACCACATGCACCCGGAGATCGCTCCCAGCACGATCAAGACCAACAGATTCGCGATGTTCTGCTTGCGGCTGACAGTCGCAGCCTCACTCCGGGATCGTGTTGCAACAATGTGGACGGTCATGGCGCTGTCGCGAGCTGCACACTCCTATTGTTTGTTTAGCACGATAGCAGTTCGCAAAGGGGTTTCTGAACTATCACTCTTTGAGGTCAAGACAAAGGCTGGATATTGTCCGTCTGCGGACGCGCTGGACTGGTACGCGTCAAGGAGATGCTAGGCGGCCGGTTGCTCTCGCTGGAGAATTCTGGCAATTGTGCCTGTAATAGGCTCGAGATCATTCTCGATACACAAGCAGACATCGACATGCTCGGGCTGGATCCGTGGCATTTCTCTGTATAGCGACACTAAAGTCGCCCCGGGGCGTACGGCTTTAAACAGACGAGCAAGTTTCGAATTCACCGTGTAGGTGCGCTGGTCGAGGATGATGACATCCAGAGTTCGGTTGAGAAAGGCGGTGGCCAGTGCTTCGCCTACATCACGAAGTGCGATAAAGGAGCAGTCCGGGCGCGTGAATGACTTGTTCAAATCATCGACGCCTGCCAACTCACCGCTGATGTACAAGACAGTATGGAACGTCATAAACACTTCCGTTCGTACTGACGCAAAAACATCGCGAGGGACGCGCATCCTCTGAAATCTTTGCAAAGTTTTACAACTGCGGCCGAGATCCTGCGGATGGATGCCAGCGATGTCGAAGCTCTGATCATTGCTGCGGAAGAGGAACGCTGAGCGGCTTCCTGACCCCAGGATGGGTATCAATAAAAAGGCCGCCCATGCAGGCGGCCCTTGTTCTTGCTCGAAAGCTGACTAAGAGTTCTGATCGTTCGAGGCGCGCTTCCAGTTGATGAGCTCTCCGATGGTCGAAGCGCCGGTGCTCGAGGCTGGATGCTTGTAGGCTTCCACATCCGCGCGCGTGGCTTCTGCGCCGACTGAGCGAATGCTGAGACCCACCTTCTTTTCGGCCTCGTTCATCTTGATGATCTTGAACTCGTGCTCCTGGCCCGGTTCGAGCTTCAGCGGTTGCTGATTGGCGTCGACGGCTTCCGAGTTGTGGCAGAGTCCTTCGACTCCTTCGGCCAACTCGACGAACGCTCCGAAGCTTGCCAACCGCAGAACCTTGCCGTGAACCACGTCGCCCACACGATGCTGCTGGAAGAAAGTCTCCCAGACATCGGGCTGCAGCTGCTTGATACCCAGCGACAGGCGGCGATTCTCGGGCTCGATGCCGAGCACGATAGCCTTCACGCGATCGCCCTTCTTTAACACTTCCGAAGGATGCTTCACGCGCTTGGTCCAGCTCAGGTTGCTGACGTGTACCAGTCCGTCGATGCCGTCTTCGATCTCGATGAAGGCGCCGAAGTCGGTGAGGTTGCGAACGCGGCCTTCCACAGTACTGTTGATGGGGAACTTATCTCCCAGCGACTCCCATGGATTGGTCTGCAACTGCTTGAGCCCGAGCGAAATGCGGCGCTCAGTTGGATTCACGTTGAGCACCACGGTCTCGACTTCGTCGCCAACATTGACGATCTTCGAGGGATGCTTCATGCGCTTCGACCAGGTCATCTCGCTGACGTGAACCAGGCCTTCGATGCCCTGCTCCAGTTCCACGAAAGCGCCGTAGTCGGTCACGCTGATCACGTGTCCCTTGACGTGCGCGCCAACCGGATAACGCTCGGCGGCGTCGAGCCACGGGTCAGGCGTCAGCTGCTTGAATCCAAGCGACACGCGCTGCTTATCTTTATCGAACTTGAGGATCTTCACCTGGATCTGATCACCGACCTGAACCAGATCGCGCGGATGAGTCAACCGGCCCCACGACATGTCGGTCACGTGCAGCAGACCGTCGATACCACCGAGGTCCACGAATGCGCCGTAGTCAGTAAGGTTCTTCACCGCTCCGGTGAGAATCGCGCCTTCCTCGAGGTGCTCCATCGTCTTCTCGCGCTTGGCGGAGACTTCTTCGTCGAGGATCTGCTTGCGCGAAGCCACGATATTGCCACGCTTCTTGTTCAGCTTGATGACGCGGACATCAAATTCCTGCCCTTTCATCCCATCGAGATTCCGAACTGGACGCACGTCAACCTGAGAACCGGGGAGGAACGCGCGGGCGCCGAGGATATCCACGGTGAGGCCACCCTTGATGCGATCGATCACGCGAGCGCGGATCGGACGCTTCTCGTTGTAGGCGGCTTCAATCTCGTCCCACGCGCGCAGGCGTTGCGCCTTCTGGTGGGAGAGGTGAATGTACCCTTCCTCGGTTTCACCCTTCTCGATCATGACATCGATCTCTTGACCGGGTTGGACGGTGACGTTCCCTTCGTGATCGCGCACTTCGGCGACGGGCACGACGCCTTCTGACTTCATGCCTACGTCGACCATCACATACTGGTCGGTGACTTTGACCACCGTACCTTTAATGACGCGATCTTCGCTGGTTACAGTTTCGGTTTCGGGAGTGAATGTTTCCAGGGCTGTTGCGAAATCTTCCATGGTTTCTTTTTCTGTTCTGACAGGACCCGGACCTGGCCGTGTTTCGGCAGCCGGAGCGGACTGTGAATTGGATTGGGTGTCGCTATTTGATTCGTTCTGACCCACCGCTGTGCTATCCGCGGCTGGTGCAGATTGGGACTGATCGTGATCGAGTGCGGTTTCTTCGAACAAGGCCATTTTAAGAACGACCGATTCGCCCCTAAGGAGCGACGGCGATTTGAATTTTGCGGACTGCTGGCTTTGGTGCGTCGGGGTGTTTGCCCGAGTTACGGGCTGAGACTTATCCAGCGGCCTGAGTCTCTGGAGCCACGATCACTCCAAGGACTTTTCGACTATAGCAACGGCCCGCAAAGAGTGTCAAACACGCGAAACAGCTTCTTTCAACACCAACTACGCAAATTGCACAACAGGTACCGCATCTGACGCGGATAATGTCCCATCCACAAACCTTCAGATGTGACCGCGCTCACCATGGTCGCACAAAAAACTACCGGTCTGACCATAAAATGATTTTATTCCGCACTTTTGACCACCCTGTAACAATTGGTACTCTTAGTCTCTGGCCATATGGACTACTTATGGACGCCGTGGCGTTACACCTACGTAAGTAACGCCGATAAAGTCGATGGTTGCGTCTTCTGTGACCGCGTGAAGTGGAACGATGATCGCAAGGCACTGATCGTTCATCGCGGGGAACATTGCTTCATCATTTTGAACGCATTTCCATATACATCCGGACATGTCATGGTTGTTCCCTACGAGCATGTAGACGAACTGCAGAAACTTTCGCGCGCGGCGGCAGAGGAGATGATGCTGCTGACGCAGCGCATGGAGACGGTGCTGCGTAAGCTGTATCACCCGGACGGCGTGAACCTGGGGATGAACATCGGAAAAGCGGCGGGCGCCGGAATCAGGGGACATATCCACATGCACGTGCTGCCCCGCTGGGTAGCCGACGCGAACTTCATGAGCGTCGTGGCCGAAACCAGAGTGCTTCCCGAAGATCTGGAGGCGACATGGGAGAGAATACACGCGGAATTCGGAAGCTGATCTGTTCACCACGGAGGCACCGAGACACGGAGAAAGGATCGGGTTCGTTGCGACGACCATGACAAAGATAAGGCTTTCCGTGTTGTTACCGGCGCTTCTCCTTCTTGGCGGATGTCGCTGGCGACCCGTCCCAATGGTGGTAAAGGTTGTAATGCCCCCGCATGGACAGGCATTTCACGCTGTGAATGAGCAAATTCCAGAATTTCTAAAGAGCACTTCCTGGCTTCATCCAATTCAGATCGAAGAAATCTACCCACGTGCTGACCAATTTGTGCAGTTTGTAACGGCGAATCCAAACATAGACATCATCGTCTGCGACTCTCCGGAGGAGTTGGATGCCCTACGATTCCTGCAGCGAGTTCCTCCAGAAGTGACTAATGCTTGTCCCGACAGCGGCAATTGCCCAGCCTTTATCGCGAACTCGGTGCAGGAGGACCGAATCAAGACCGTAAAGCGGGCTTTCGATGCGGTGACCCGATCGCACAATCGCTGATTGCGGGGGGCATCTCGCCTTAATTCTGGCAAAGCTTCTCGATTGACGCTCCTCGGTCTGCGGTTAACAATCATTCTCGATGCAAGAGCCGTTCTCCCAACCAGTAGAACCAGAAGGCCAAGGCGAGTGGATTCCATTGGCGATCGGTGCCGGAGTGATTCTCGTCATCCTGGCGGGAATCTTCTTCTTCAGCCGCCATCGCAATGAGAATTCCGGGCCTCCGCCGGAAGCGCCCTATGCTTCGAACCTGCAAATCACCGATCTGAAGATGAGCCAGGCGCAGAACTTTGTCGGCGCTCAAGTCACATATCTGGAAGGCAAGATCGCCAACAGCGGCAGCCGCACGGTGAACGGGATCATGGTGGAAGCCGTGTTTCGCAACAGCCTGGGTGAAGTGGTGGGACGCGAGACGCAGCCGCTGATGATCCTGGTGGAGCGTCCGGGATATCAGGACGCCATGAGCCTGACGCAACATCCGCTGCAGCCCAACGAGAATCAACCCTTCCGACTGACCTTCGAACACATATCCGCCGATTGGAACCAGGGACTGCCCGAGCTGCGGGTGATGCGGGTGGACTTCAAATAATACTTAACAATGAAGATTTCAGATTCAAGATTGCGTTTGGTCGCCATCAAGCGATGTTCCATCGTCAATCTCAAATCTGAAATCTTAAATCTTCAATTCTGTGATGGATTCGAGCCAGGCATCGAACTCGCGCAACGCGCGCTCGCACTGAAGGCGATGCCGCTCTTTCTTGTCGCGAATCTTTTGCTCCCAGGCTGGCAGCAGATCGAAGGTAATGTTCGCCGGTTGAAAATCGCGAGCGTCGGCGTGCGTGATGTAGTGGATCAGCGAACCGAACGCCGTAGCACGCGGTGGAGATGTGACTGAAATTTCGCTGGCGAGTGCCGCCGCGGTGATGCCGGCGATCAAGCCGGTGGCGATCGATTCGACGTAGCCCTCAACTCCTGAGATCTGCCCCGCGAAGAGAACGTTTGGATGCTGCTTCATCTGCAGCGTTTCCGTGAGCAGCGTCGGAGAATTGATGTAGGTGTTGCGATGGATCTGCCCATAGCGCAGGAAGCGCGCGTTCTCGAGTCCGGGCACGAGCCGCAGCACTTGCGCCTGATCTCCGAACTTCAGATGATTCTGGAATCCAACGATGTTGTAGGAATCGGCGCGCAGATTTTCCTGGCGTAACTGGACCACAGCATACGGTGTCTGACCGGTGCGTGGATCGCGCAGGCCTACCGGCTTCATCGGACCGAAGCGCAAAGTGTCGCGGCCGCGACGGCCGATCTCTTCGATGGGCAGACAGCTTTCGAAATAGTTCAGCTTCTCCCATTCGTGCCCGTCGACGGATTGCGCCGCGATCAGAGCGTCATAGAAACGGTCGTATTCTTCGCGCGTAAACGGACAATTGATGTAGTCGGCGGTGCCCTTGTCGTAGCGCGCGGCCATGTACACACGCGACATGTCGATAGAGTCGGCTTCGACGATCGGGCTGATCGAATCGTAAAAGAAGAGGCGAGTCCCCTCTTCATTCGCACTTAACCGCTGGATATCGGCGGCGAGCGCGTCCGAAGTCAGCGGCCCGGTTGCGATGATGGTGATCTCGTCGGCTTCGTTGATGCTGGTTACTTCTTCGCGATGAATGCGGACGAGCGGCTCACGCTCGAGCGCTTCCGTAACTTTCTGGGCGAACACGTCGCGATCGACGGCGAGCGCATGACCAGCGGGGACCTGCGTGGCGCGTGCGATTTCCAGGAGCAACGATCCGGCACGCCTCATCTCTTCCTTGAGCACCCAGGGCGCGGTGTTCTCGCTGTCGGACTTGAGCGAATTCGAACAGACCAGCTCAGCGAAATGCGGAGTCTGGTGGGCTGGCGTGTTGTGCACGGGGCGCATCTCGTAGAGATCCACGGCGAGACCGCGACGCGCACATTGCCAGGCCGCTTCTGAACCGGCCAGTCCGGCGCCGATGATTTTGATTTTCGTGGGCATGTACGAAGTCGATGCTGGAAACGATTTGGTTATTATACGGACTCGTTGCGGGCAATAAGCCATTAGCTGTTAGCTCTTAGCTGCTAGTAATTCGCGTTCGTCCTGAAAATCGATTGGGCTAAATGCTAAGGACTAAGAGCTAAATGCTAACGGCTGAGTGTACGGAAGGAAACAATGCCAAGAATCTCCTACATCGAACCGCAGAATGCGAGCGTTGAAGTACAGCAATTGTACGAGCATCGTCTCGGCGGCAAGCCGGGCAGCGTACACAAGATCATGGCGCACCAACCGAAAGCGATGACTGCTTTTTTGGCCTTCTACGCAAGCGTGGGGAGGAGTCTCGATCGCCGACTGTACGAACTGGTCTACATTCGCACGTCGATGCTCAACCAGTGTCATTACTGCTTGCAGCATCACCTGTCTTCTTCGAAGCGGGCGGGCGTGACACCGGAAGACTGGCAGGCTTTGAAGCAAGGTGATTACACGCGCTTCACCGATCCCGAGCGCGATGCATTGAAGTTTACTGAGAAGCTGACCAAGACCTCGTGGCTGGTGGATCCCTCGGACATCGAAACGCTGAAGCGGCATTTCAGCGAGTCGCAGATTGTCGATCTCGACATGCTGATCGGATTGGCCAATTTCACGAACCGCTTTACCGATCCGCTGGGAGCAGAGCTGGAAACGGCGGCAGAGAAAGTCTAAAGGCAGCCACGGATTTCACGGATGTTCACGGATAATTCTGAAGTTAGAAAAAACCACTCGTGCAAATCAGTGTAGATCAGCAGTCACAGGTTATAGGCTTAGAAAGTCTAAAGGCAGCCACGGATTTCACGGATGCTTACGGATAATTCTCAAGTTAGAAAAAAATCATCCGTGTAGATCCGTGTGATCCGTGGCCAAGGTTTCAAGCGATCGCGCGTTCTGCTTCGTCCATCCCTAAATCCGCTTTGCTCAAGCCGCTGAAGTGGAGAAGATGATCGACGGCATGGTGGATGTAATCGTTCAACATGAACTCCAGCGTAGCGGGCTTTGCGTCGAAGATTGCCGGTCGCTGCCAGCCGCTCGCGCCGATTCCCTCCGCCAGCATGAGCATGTGCTCGTTCAGCCTTTGCCAGGTTGCGATCAGATCTTCCCATTTACGCTGCTGGTAATTGTGCAACGACACCCATGACGGCCCGTCGTATCCCGGCAGCGTTGGATTTTCTTCGGAGAGCACGCGCACCCAGCGGTAGTGATTCACGATGGCCGAGTCGAGCAGATGACCAAGTTCCTGTTTAGCAGACCACTTGTCGGGTCCGCTACCGCTTGCGGATTGTTCGTCGGAGATGGACCGCAGCGCCGGAGGCACGCGATCGAGGAGTTGACGCAATTGCAGCAATAGCTGTTCGCGACTAGCCATGAGAAGTTCTCCTCCCTATCCCGAAAATCTAAAACTCACCACGGATTCCACGGATCTTCACGGATGTTTTTGGAAATGACATCAATCCGTGAGTAGCTGTGAAAATCCGTGGCTGGTTTTTCTTAAAGTATTTCCCTCTTGTCTCCCACTCGTCGTGTCACGCGTTCGCGATCGAAATATTCCAGCAGCGGGATGGCGTACTTGCGGGTAACCCCGGTGAGGTCCTTGAAACCAGCTACGTCAATGCTAGCGGATTTGGTCTTGAATGCAAGCAGCCGTTTGCGGAGCTCGTCGAGGGCGGAGCGATGGAAGACGAGATCGTCGGAGACCTTGATGAGCACGCGATCGCGCAACAGGAGCGTGACGATCTTCTGCGCGCGCGCTTTGTCGATGGGCAGCTTGGCAAGGACGTCTTTGAGGTACGGCACTTCGAGGCCGGCACTGGAGAACGCGTCTTCAATCTTCTTCTTTGCGTCGGCTTCTTCGTCTTTCATCACTACGCCGCGGCCGGGCAGGCGTACCTGCTCGCCGGCAACTTCCAGCTTCTTTTCCTTCGTGAGGAGGTCGAGGAGCCCGGTGAAGATTTCCGGACGCAAGCGAAGCTTTTCGCGCAACTGCTCTTTGCTGATTCCGGCTACGAGCGGATTCGCGTCGTGAAACTTCTTCAACGCACCGAGCAGGGCTTCGCTGACTTGAGTCGCTACGGTTTGCGAGATAAGGAATTCGTTGAGACGCAGAGCGCGCAGCTCGGGAGCGGCTTTCGGCGAGACCAGCGCCGTGGCCGTGGAGGCGACCAGCGATGGCGGCCAGCCGGTTTCGGCAAGGGCATCGATGAGGCGCAAGCCATCAGCTCCGCGGCGGGAGATGCGGGCGGCGAGAATCTGCTCGTGAGTGCCTTCGGCAAGCAACTTTAGCGATTCGATATTCTGGCTGGCTTGTTTTCCTCGTCGCGCAAGTGGACTCGCATCGATAACTACGCCGCCACCGATGGTCACGACGGGCGAGAACTGGCGCAGGATGAAACGATCTCCGGGCAGGAGCAGGACCGGTTCCACAAGCCGCAGTTGCGCGAAACCTGATTCGCCCGGCTTAAGTTCCTTCGCGGCGCAGAGGACGAGCTCGGCAATGGTCTCGCTGGTATAGGCGTGCAAGTGAACGCGGGCGCGATCTTTCAGCACGCGCGCGGATGGCAGCACCGAGAGCGATACGTCCAGGCGCTTCGTTGTATGCAGCAGTCCCGGAGGTGCCAGGGTCATGCCGCGCGCGAGATCTTCGACGTTAACGCCCGCAAGATTCAGAGCAGTGCGCTGTCCGGCAATTGCCTGGTCGGCGGCCTTCCCGTGGATCTCCACTCCGCGCACACGCACGCGGCGTCCAGAGGGAAAGACTTCCAGTTCTTCTTCTTTCTTGACGGTGCCTGCGATCAGCGTGCCGGTGACGACGGTGCCGAAGCCTTTCATGGTGAAAACGCGATCGATGGGCAGTCGAAAGAGCGCAGCCGAGTCTTTGGCGGAAACTTCGGCGGACGCCTTCACGAGCTCGCGTTTCAGATCCTCGAGTCCGGTTCCTTTCAGCGCGCTCACGGCAACCATGGGAGCGTGTTCGAGAAACGATCCGCGCAGGAAGTCTTCGAGCTCCATGCGAACGACGTCGAGTGTTTCGGCGTCGACGGTGTCGGCCTTGGTGATTACCGTAATTCCACGGCGAATCGACAGCAGCCGGCAGATATCGAAGTGCTCGACGGTTTGCGGCTTGATACCTTCGTCGGCTGCGACCACGAGCAGGACGAGATCGATGCCGCCGATCCCGGCGAGCATGTTGCGCACAAAGCGCTCGTGTCCGGGGACGTCGACAAAGCCGAGGCGCAGGTCTTCATCGCTTGGCGCTTTCAGATTCAGGTGCGCAAAGCCGATGTCGATGGTGATGCCGCGGCGCTTCTCTTCTTCGAGACGATCGGCATCGATCCCGGTGAGCGCTTTAACCAGCGCGGTCTTGCCGTGGTCGATATGACCAGCCGTTCCTATAATCACCGATTTCATGCGAAAGAGTTCCCTCGCTGCGCTCGGGATTTCGGCAGCGGGCTCCCGCTTCGCTCACGCCCGCTAAGCGCCTCAAGATCGATGTGACCGGCGGTGCCGATGATTAAGGACTTCACGTGCAAGATGATAAACGAGTGGCTAGTGGTCAGTGGCTAGATTGCAGTACGATACAAAGGCATGCCCGCAGAACTTGTCACCATTGCGAACTTTCGTGACTTGCCGGAAGCGATGCTTGCCAAGGGCAAGCTCGAGTCAGCCGGGATTGAATGCTTCCTCGGCGATGACAACATGGTGCGCATGGACTGGTTCTGGTCCAACCTCGTTGGCGGGGTGAAGTTGAAGGTAGTGGAAACCGACGCCGCAGAAGCCATTCACTTACTCGAGGATGAGATCCCGCCGGAGCTTGTCGACAGCGACACGGGCGCGGTTTACGAGCAGCCCGCGTGTCCGCGCTGCAGTTCGCTTGATATCAGCTTCGGAGCACCTGACAAAGGCGTCCAGCTAGCTGCGCTGTACATGGCGGGGATCCCACTCCCTAGCGGGCGCGATCGTTGGAAATGCAGTCAGTGCGGTGCCGAATGGGAAGTTCTTGCCGATGTGAAACCGATGCCGCCCGAATCCTCCACTTCGTAGCATCCATCTCCGGAGACCATCGCGCCGTCTCACTAATTGGCACAGCCGTGCCAAGGGAGAATCACGCATGCCAGAGAAAGAAACGCTCGAACGAGCCGAAGAAGATAAGCGCGAAGGGAAAGCGCCGTCCACGCAGGCCGGCGAATTCGTGAAGGAGGAGATGGATCACATTCGCGAGGGCAAGCACGGAGCCGCTAGCACGAAGCAGGCGATCGCGATTGGATTGTCGAAGGCGCGCAGGGCTGGAGTCGATCTGCCGCCGCCGAAGAAGGGCAGCACATCCGCGAAGACGCGGAAGTCGGCGCAGAGCGCCTACCGCAAGGGACAAAGCAGCGCGCGCAAGAAGAAGCCGTCGCGCAAACGTTCGCGAGCGACAGAGAATGCTCTGAAGCGGCAGCCGCGCAAGGCTGCTTCGAAGACGGCGCTCTCGCGGCAGGCGAAACAGGCTGCGAATCGTCGTGGAAGCGCGGCGCGAAAGAAAGCTGCACAGAAAGCGGTGCGCACGAAGGGTGCGGCGGAACGGAAGCGAGCTGCGAAGAAGGCGGCAGCGACGCGGATGAAGCGGGCTGCGTAGGGGCTTTTGCGGAATCCCACCCAAGCCAAAGGAAGGCTAGGATGGGGCACCCGAGAGCTGTGGTGATCCTCACAAAACCGAGCGTTGTGGAATCCCACCCTAGCCAACCGAAGGCTAGGATGGGGCGCCCGCGAGTTGTGGCGGACTTCACAAAACCGAACGTTGCGGAATCCCACCTCTGCCTCACAAAAGCAAAACGGCTCGCTGGTTGGCGAGCCGTTCCAAGGGTCCCGGCATTCGAATAAGGACGTCAGGACGTGCTTTCAACCTGATCTGATGCTGAATTTCGCGTGAAGGTTTCGCACCCCAACCGGTCTCGGTCATGAGACAATAAGCTGTAGCGTCGATCCCTCACAATTCCACTTTTTCAACGCGAGGGACCCGACTTTCTACACCAAAGTAGACAATGTCACATCCCGAAATTGCGCCTGCGATTACTCCCGAACTTATAAAAGAACACGGCATCACGCCTGAAGAATTCCAGAAAATCCTGAACCTGCTTGGACGCCAACCCAGCCTCACAGAGCTGGGTATTTTTAGCGTTATGTGGAGTGAACATTGCTCCTACAAGTCCTCGCGCGTGCACCTTAAAAGGCTCCCGACCCGCAGCCGCCGAGTGGTACAAGGCCCCGGCGAAAATGCCGGTATCATCGACATTGGCGATGGCTGGGCCTGTGCTTTCAAGATCGAGTCGCACAACCACCCGTCGTTCATTGAACCCCTACAGGGCGCAGCGACCGGCGTGGGCGGCATCCTGCGCGATATCTTCACCATGGGCGCGCGTCCGGTTGCGGTGATGGATTCGCTGCGCTTTGGTCCGATCACCAAGGACCCTAAGGCCGACGAAGCCACCATTCACAAGAATCACTCGGTGCTCGAGGGCGTGGTCAGCGGAATCGCGCACTATGGCAACTGCTTCGGCGTGCCGAACCTGGGCGGCGAGACCAAATTTGAAGATTGCTACTCGCAGAACCCGCTGGTAAACGCATTTGCGCTCGGCCTGATGCGTCGCGACAAGATCTTCTACGCCAAGGCCTCGGGCGAGGGCAATCCGGTGATCTATGTCGGCTCGAAGACGGGCCGCGATGGCATCCACGGCGCGACCATGGCGAGCGAGGAGTTCAGCGAAGAATCCGAGGGGAAGCGGCCCAATGTGCAGGTAGGCGATCCGTTCCTGGAGAAACTGCTGCTCGAAGCTTGCCTGGAGGCGATGGAAACCGGCGCTGTAGTCGGCATTCAGGATATGGGAGCCGCCGGCCTGACCTGCTCCACCTGTGAGATGGGTGGACGCGGTGGCGTAGGCGTCGAGATTGAACTCGACCTGGTTCCGCAGCGCGAAACCGGCATGTCTCCGTACGAGATCATGCTCAGCGAATCGCAGGAGCGCATGCTCCTTGTCGCGGAAAAGGGCCGGGAAGAGGAAGTATTCAAAGTTTTCCAGAAATGGGGACTGGACGCCGTCACGATCGGCCGCGTTATCCCCGAAAACAAGATGCGTGTGCTCGAGCATGGCAAGGTTGTCGCCGAAATTCCCAACACTGCACTGACGGATGAAGCTCCGCTCTACAAGCGTCCGCTGGAGCGTTGGGAACCGAACGTCGATCGCGAAAAGCCTGAGCATATCGAACTCGGCAAAGGCGGCGATCTGACTGCGGCCCTGGAGCAATTGCTGGCGAGCCCGAATATCTGCTCGAAACAGTGGATCACCGAACAATACGAGTCCTATGTGCAACTGACAGGCGTGCAGCGGCCGGGCGGCGATGGCGGCGTCATTCGCATCAAGGGTACCGACCGCGGACTGGCCATGGCTCTCGATGGAAACGGCCGCTGGTGTTATCTCGATCCCAAGCTCGGCGCCATGCATGCCGTGGCAGAAGCCTGTCGCAACGTCGCGGTTACAGGCGCAACTCCTGTGGCAGCTACCAACTGCCTGAACTTTGGCAATCCGGAAAAGCCGCACATCATGTGGCAGTTCTCGCAGACCATCGACGGCCTGACCGCCGCCTGCGAAGAGCTGGACGTGCCTGTCACCGGCGGCAATGTCAGCTTCTACAACGAAACCCTGGGCGAGGGCATTTACCCCACGCCGGTTCTGGGGATCGTGGGAACGTTGGACTACATGGACCGCATGCGGACGCCGCACTTCCAACATGCGAACCGCTCGCTAGTTCTGCTGAGTGGCTCCGAGCGCGGTGACCTGGTCGATGCCGAGACCGAGTTTGGCTCCTCCGAGTACGCCAAAGAAGTTCTGGGCTCCCTGTGGGGCTTCCCCCCAGCCTTGGAGCTCGAACACGAGGCTAACCTGCAGCGGTGCATCATCGACGCCATCAGCCAGGGATTTGTCGAATCCGCCCACGACCTCTCGGATGGCGGCTTGGCCGTCGCCTTGGCAGAAGCCGGCTTTCAGAACGGCATTGGAGCCCGGGTGGATCTGAAATCAGAGGACTTGCCCGCTGAGTACGTGCTGTTTGGCGAGGACGCCAGCCGGATACTGGTTTGCTGCGACCGGCAGCTGCTCTCGCGAATCCAACAGGTAGCGGAAAAGCACGGGGTTGTGGCCGAAGTCATAGGCGAAACATCGCAGAACAATCTGGAGATTGCGATCGATGGCCAGAAGGTCGTCTCCGCACCAGTGTCGCAGTTGAAGTCGGCTTGGGAAGGCGCGCTTGCGAAAGCGCTGCATACCGAGACGGAAGAGCACCTGGTGCCCGAAGTTTTGCAGAAGAGCTAGGTGGTAGCCCTGGGCTTTAGCCCAGGGAAATGGGAGTCGTGCTAACGGGGCTTTAGCCCCAAGAGGATCGAATGCCGAAACTGGATAAATTTCGCGAAGAATGCGGCGTAATGGCTGTATACGCTCATCCGGAAGCCTCCAAGGTCGCGTACCTGGGACTTCACGCTCTTCAGCATCGCGGACAGGAATCTGCCGGCATTGCCGCGTCTGACGGCGAGCAGTTGCGCCTGCACAAGCAGATGGGCCTGGTGGTCGATATCTTCACCGAAGACGTGCTCGCGAAGTTGCCCGGCACGCAGGCCATCGGCCATACGCGCTATTCGACTACGGGCGATTCGGCGATCCTGAACGCCCAACCCATTCGCGTCGATTGCAACAAGGGACAAATGGCGCTCGCGCACAACGGCAACCTGGTGAACGCCGGTGAGTTGCGCGCGAAACTCGAGCACGATGGCTCGATCTTCCAGACGACCAGCGATACCGAAGTCATCGTTCACCTGATCGCGCACTCGAAGGAACAGACGCTGCCCGACGCGATTGCCGACGCGCTGCGCCGGATCGAAGGCGCGTTCTCGCTGGTCATTACTACCCGCGACCGCATCTTCGCGGTGCGCGATCCGCGCGGATTTCGCCCGCTCTCGATGGGGAGAATCGTTGCCGGGGACAAGCTGAAGAAAGACGCGGTCGTGTTCGCCTCTGAGACCACGGCATTCGACCTGATCGGCGCTGAGTTCATTCGCGACGTAAAACCGGGCGAGCTGATCGTAGTTGGACCGGAAGGCGTGTACTCGCGCTTTTATTCTTCGGCGCAGCCAATCTCGAGCTGCATCTTCGAGCACGTATATTTCGCGCGTCCCGACAGCGTTGTGTTTGGCCGCTCAGTAGCGACCAGCCGCGAAACACTCGGCCGTCAACTTGCGCGTGAAGCGCCGATCGACGCTGATCTCGTGGTTCCCGTTCCTGACTCTGGTCTGCCTGCGGCGATCGGCTATTCCGCCGAGAGTGGTATTCCCTTCCGCGTGGGGTTGATTCGCAGCCACTATATCGGTCGGACGTTTATTGAGCCGGAACAGCGGGTGCGCGACTTCGGCGTGAAGCTGAAGCTGAACCCAGTACGCAGCACGCTGGAAGGCAAGCGCATTATCCTGATCGATGACTCCATCGTGCGCGGTACCACCAGCCGCAAGATCGTGCGCATGGTGCGCGAAGCGGGCGCTACAGAAGTTCATATGCGCATCAGCTGTCCGCCGACGATCTCGCCTTGTTACTACGGCGTGGATACTCCGCGGAAGAAAGAGCTGATCGCCGCTAACAAGACCGTCGAAGAAATTCGCGACTATATCGGCGCCGATTCACTGGCTTATCTCTCGGTAGAAGGATTGAAAGAGGCTTGCGCCGAGGGCGAGCACACCACGTACTGCGACGCGTGCTTCACCGGCAACTATCCGACTAACTTCGTCGATGTGCATGAGATTAGGCCGGTGGCGGCAGTCGTGAAAGCTTGAATATCTTCCGATTCCGAGGGTACCAAAATTTGTTTTTTCCGTGAGTGTTTTGTAAGCAGCGTGTGGCTGCCTTTGATCCAGCCAAGACCAGAAAACAAGGCGCAGTGAACCAGAGACCGTGAAACGTTTTCGTGTTCTTGCATCACGGTGTTCGGAGCAATGCTGTACTGATCTGCTTCGAATCTCCTGCTCCCGCCCACGACACTAAAGCGGCGGACCCAAGAATTTGCATGCGTGGATATCCCAAGCTTTCCGTCGTTGCTTGAGAGAGCTCTATTGGATGTAGTTCGGTACCTCGGGGAGATACCTGCGCGGCGACCAAACGAGATTTTCCCTTGTCACGCGTGATCCACGCAACCAGAGCGTCGCCAGAGCTCAATAGAGCAATTGTCGGCCTCCCGACGGGCTGAGCGTCCCCATGCGTGCTGTCAATTTTTCGGATGATCGGAAAAGTCTTGCCACCATCGTTTGAAAATCCCACCTGAACAGATTCCTTTCCCTCGATGCCCGTGTACCACGCAATAGCCACAAGATTCTGCCGTTGCGCCAGAGCGGCTCCGTTCACTGGGCAGCCGTTGATGTGCCAACCGTCGTCGTTCAGGGATTTGCCGGCACTCCACTTTCCCGAGTCTTCACGAACGGTATAAATGTCGCGGGTTTCATCCTGGGTATGATTGCGATAGGCCGCCAAAAATCCGGCAGATGTTTTGACCAGGCTTGTAGGACAACAGGTGCAAACGTCGTCGTCCACGGTCTGCTCATCACTGACTGCGCCCGTAGATGCGATCACCGCGGACATCAAGCTAGGTGTGCTTCGTCTCGTAATCGCGCGAATCAAGCCAGACGATGATTGCATGGCTGTCATCGCGAACAGCAATTGAGGCAAAGCTGTGCTCTCCGTTGCCGCGGTCAGTGTGAATGATTGTCGGTGGGGACCAGGTCTTACCACGGTCGGATGATGCAGATGCGTACAGGTAGTTCCCTGCCCACTTGGAAGTTCCCTTAGGAAGTTGCTCGGACCATAAGGCGAGCAGCGAATGATCAGGAAGCGACAGTACCCACGGCGGCGCCTCGGCGTACTTGTCGAAGTTAGTTCGCTTTACCACGGTCTGCGGCGCTGTCCATTGCTGGGCGTCGCGAGTTGCGAAACGCAATGCCAATCCCTCGTTGTCCGGCTCCAGCCAACTCAACAACACTTGTCCGTCCGGAGTCTCAGTTTGGTTTGGCGTTATGCTTCCCGGAGCCGCCGGATTCGACAAGGGAACGATCGCGATCTGATCGTGACGAGAGCAACCACACAAAACCAAGATCGTACACAGCACCGCAATGTCGACGAGAATGAATTGATCACGAAGTGTCATTTTAGAAGCGCACCTCAAATCGGCTCCAAACATCCACTGGAGAGCCTGGAAAGATCACGCTCGGCGTGTTGCCAGATTCAAAGTAACGCCGGTTCGTCAGGTTTTGTACATTTACACTGAGCTTTAACGGCTTCTCATTCTTCAGTGTTGGACCGAACACATAGCTCGCCATGGCGTCCAGGCGAGCATAGCCAGGCAGGATCACGCTGTTCGATGGGTCAACAAACCGGTAGCTGTACGCCTGAAGACCACCTCCGAAACTGAGACCGCGGAAGGCACCGTGCTGCATGTCATATACGGACCAGAGGCTACCGCTGTGACGTGGTGCGTTCTGAAAGACGTTTCCCACGGGGTACGTGGAATCCGCAACAATGGTGGCCTGATTGAACGCGTACGCAAAGGTCAAGTTCCATCCGGGAAGAATGCGTCCGGAGGTGTCGAACTCGATGCCCTTCGAATCGGTTGTCCCAATCTGAATTGACGCAAGAGGATTCCCCGGATTGGTGATTAGCAAATTCGAAGCGCGGATGCGATACAAAGCAAGCGACGTAGAAATCCTGCCATGGAACTCCGTGGTGCGGACGCCAGCTTCATATTGATGTCCACGTTCAGGCTCGAATGGCTCACCCCCAGGAGTGAACTGTGCTGCCAGGGTTGGACTGAAACTGCGACTCCAACTCGCATAGAACGTAATCGGCTGGATTGGCTGGTAGGTCGCGCCTATGCGAGGCAGTACTGCCGTATTGTCCTGCACATTGTGTGTGTCATAAATGGTTTCGTCGTAGCGTTGCGTGAATCCCTCAAAACGTGCTCCGGCGAGGACCTTGAGGCCACGAAGCAGCGTGATCTGGTCCTGAACGTAGCCGCCATGGGTGAACAGCTTGGTGGTTCCATCGAGAGGAAAATAGTCGGGCGACGATGGATTGAAAAAGTTGTCAATCAGGGCTGCATTATCAGGACGGGTTGTGCTGAAAGGAACCGGGTTGAATAAGTCAATGGGCGGAGCATCAGCAAAGATCGCATTCTGCACTACCTGCTGCTTGCCGTATTCAAACCCAATCAACACATTGTGCTCGATCAGACCTGTCTTGAAGCTGCCAGTCAGGTCCGTTTGCCAGTCGTAAAATCGGAGAGGATAGTGTGCATCTTCCGAAAAACGGGCTATGGTTTGATTGTCAGCCTCAATGAACCCGGTGCTTACGTCGAGATAGTCCCAGTTCGTCAGCATCGCATGGAAGCTGCTGTGCACGGTCCAACGCTGCGAAAACGTATGGGAGATATCAAGGTTCGCACTGCGGTTCTGCAGCAACGAGTATTGCCAAGGCTCTCCGTAAAAGTTGCTAATCGGAACCGGTGCGGGTCGATCACCTAGCGCCGGGATGCCGTAGTCAGTAGTGTTTCGGCCATGCAGATATTCGACTAAGAAGCGGATTGTCGTGGCTGGCTGTGGCTTCCAGGTTATCGCGGGAGCCAGGAAATAGCGGCGTTCGTTAAAGGCATCACGGAAGTTTGAATAATCTGCGAATTCGGTATTCAGGCGATAGAAGAGCTTGTCACTACTTCCAAGTGGACCAGTAATATCGATCGTCGGGCGCACACTGCCATATCGATCAGCCTGAAGAGAAAACACTCCGTGGGAGGATGGAAGGGGCTCCTTGGTAATGAGATTGATAACTCCGCCCGAGGCCGCCCGGCCGTAGAGCACCGACGACGGACCTTTCAGTACCTCCACGCGGTCGACGTCCGTTGTGTCTGAAGGAACCATTCCATCAAACGAAAAACCATCGCGATAGTAGTTACTAAAAACTCCCAAAGGCAGGCCCCGAATTGTTAGCGCGTCGCCAACACTTCCCGACGCAAGCACGTCGCGGTTTACTCCACTGATATTCTCAGCAGCATCGGCGAAGTGCAGTGCTTGCTGGCTCTGAATGAGAGTGTTGTTAACGACTCCAACTCCTTGGGGAATCTCGTTCAGTGGAAGACTTTGCTTAGTCGCTGTTGAGGACTCTTTAGGGCGGAATGAACCCAGCTCTTCGATCACAGTAACCTGCTGGCCAGGGCTGACGACCTTCATCTGAATGGAGATATGTACCGGCGCTGTACTGACCGAAATGTTCTCGTCTGCCACCCCGAAACCCGATCGGCGCACCTCTATCGTGTATTCCCCAGGAGACACGTTGCGAAACGCGAAGTCTCCGTCGTGTCCTGATCTCGTTTGCTGTATGCGGACTGCCTTGCTCATCAGAAACAACGTGGCATCCGGCAAGACAGCTCCCTGTTGATCTGCAACAACACCAGTAATTTCGCCGTTCACTGGCTCAGTACGGGTTGGAACTTGAGCGATGCAAGCCCCGCCAGAAATGGCGCAAACAGCCAGCACTGAAAGTCTCAACAGTCTTCTTATCGAAAGGCTCTCCATGAATGTTCTCCGACTAGTACGCAGGACCGCGCTGTACTCACGGGCTTACGAGTCGACACTCGTGAAAGCGCAACAAGAATCGCCACAAATACACGCGATACGTCCGGGATATTCAGATTTCAGGTACGGAAATAGTTAGCCGAGTGCAGGCGCGGGTGGACCGCGTTTCAAATGCGCTCGCGCGAGCGAGACGCGATAGTTACTCTGTGCTTGCGGAGAGTCGGATGGATGGGAAACAATCTCAGCAAATACTGCGGCTGACGTGCTCAGACCTGGTTGGCCGTGCAGAGTTGGCCCCAGTGCTCTAGGAAACTGCGGGCATTTCGACTCTACACGCGACACTGTAAGAGCAGCGCCGCCATTCGTACCACTGGGACCTCTCATGCAGTGATGCGCGCCATCCTTGCGGCAACAGGCCGGCAAAGGCGGCCTTTCTGACACAAAGAGAGGCGCAGCAATGGGCAGGCCCATCAGAATTGGCAACAGAATGGCTGCGAGAGTCCTCACCCAAGTACCCGAGCTGCAGCAGTCTACCACAGGCGTACAAACCGCTGCTCCGGGATCTTCTTTTGTGACTCTGTCTCGGCGAAAAGACTCCTCACGATGTGTGATCGTGCACGATCCGCCATCCTTCCGAAAATTTCTTCAGCACCAGCGTGAACAGTCCTCCCTGTTCCTTCCCCGCTGACTTCATCACCAGATGCCAATGTCCGCGCACAAACGCGGCGTCGCTCCCCAGCAGCTCAACTTGCAGGTCGTAGAAGTCGAGCTTACCCATCTCCTTGCCCTCGCCCTGGTAGCGCGTCCGATAGTGATCGAGCGTGGTTTGCCATCCCTGGGTCGCGTTTGCGCCGGAGAAGAAGGTCAGATCCGTCGAGCGCCAGTATCCCTTCATGAAGCCTTCGAGATCGTGGGCGTTCCAGGCGTCCACCTGCGCCTGCAACAAGTGGCGGATCGCCAACCGTTCGGAATCAGCGGGACTGATCTGCTGCGCGCCGGCGAACGATGCGCAGAGCACGAAAGCAATCAACATTCGACGCATAGGGCACTCACCGTTGGTAACAGAGTTTATCAAGGTACTTTGGTCACCTGTGCAGCCAAAAGCGAGGGAAACGCGGCTATGCTTGCAGTGTTTCTCCGTATTGGCAGGTAGTTTGACACTTTTTGTCTGAATCAAGATGAGGCATTGATGATTCCCGAGAAGATAGGGCGCTACGTAATAACCGGAGAGCTTGGCAAGGGCGCAATGGGAATCGTCTATCGGGCCACCGATCCCAACATCGGACGCACGCTGGCGCTGAAGACGATGCGGCTTGACGTTCACGGCGCGAGCAGCAGTGACATGCTGAAGCGCTTTCAGAACGAAGCGCGCGCCGCTGGTGTGCTGAATCATCGGAACATTGTCACCATTTATGACGCGGGCGAAGCCGATGGCATGTTCTACATCGCCATGGAGTTCATTGCCGGGGCCACTCTGGCTGGCCTGCTGAGGGAACGCAAGACACTCTCACCAGCGGAAGCCGCCGAGATCGGCGCGCAGATCTGCGAGGGCCTCGATTACGCACACTACAAGGGTGTGATTCATCGCGACATCAAGCCGGCAAATATCATGATCGCCGGCGATGGCACGGTGAAGATCATGGACTTCGGCATTGCCAAGGCCGGAGCCGGGCTCACCCATACCGGCGAAGTGCTGGGCACGCCGAACTACATGTCTCCCGAGCAGGTGCGCGGGCGCGTGCTCGATGGACGCACCGATCTGTTCTCGACCGGCGTGATGCTTTACGAAATGCTGACCGGCGAGAAGCCGTTCAACGCGAACAGCGTTACGACCATCATCTACAAGATCATCAATGAAGTACCTCCGCCACCGCGCGAGTTGGATGCGTCGATTCCCTACGGCATGAGCACAGTGATCGCGAAGGCAATGGCGAAGTCGCCCGACGAGCGCTACCAGAGCGGATCGGCGATGGCAGCGGCATTGGAAGATCCATTTACGCTGTCGAGCGAACTTACGTCGGGAACCGCGGACGGAGCAGCGGTGACCACGCACTTCTTCGCTGCAACCTCTGCGGGAACTCCGGCGGGAATGAGGAATACGATCAGCGCGACAGCGTCGCTCAGCCCGGTTGCGGTCGCTGAACCGGCGTTCACACCCGCCGTAGTGCTCGACACCACTTCGCGGAATGGAGTCGTACCCGTAGCTCCGCAGATGGAGAAGACGATTGCGGTCGCAGCGCCGAAGAAAGTGGTTCCGGCCGCGCATGGCACCCGTTGCTGCGAAGAAACGCGGGCAAGGGTTGGTGTTTGCCCTGGTAGCTCTCGCCGTCGTTTGTCTGCTCGGATTCGCGAATGCCGCGCGAAAACACAAGGCAGAACTGACCGCCCAGGCAGCAATCGCACAAACGGCTTCGACCGGCTCCAGCGCTGCTCCGGCTGTGAAAGTTACAGCTCCGGTTCAGAAAGCGACGCTAATTTCGGCGGACGCTCCTGCTCAGGCAAAACCAAAGGTAGAGTCTGCGAAGCTGGAAACTCCGGAGCCCAACAGCTCTGCGAGCGTCGCACCGAAGAAACGCGAATCTTATCTTTCGCTGAACAGCGATCCGGTGGGAGCCGAGATTATGGTGGACGGCCTTCCGACAGGACTCACAACGCCCACTACGCTTACCGTCGACCCAGGGCAGCACAAAGTACTGTTGCACAAGGCTGGATACCACTGGGCGGAAACACTGGCCGATGCGGGTCCCGGTCAGACCGTGAACTTCGCTCCGCAGCTGCAGCCAGGCAATGCGTTTGGACGCGAGAAGACGCGGCTGGCCGCATGGCGTACGTTTGAACAAACTGGCCAACTACCCGCGGGCAAAGGTGGTCTGCAGATTCGCACGAATCCGCCGGGCGCGCAGATCACGGTCAATGAGATCCCCGTACCGCGCGCGACACCGTTCCGCTTCCCAGTCGCTCCGGGGACTTATCGCGTGCGTCTGAGCATGGACGGCTACTACGCGATCACGAAAATTGTGCAGGTGGACGCGGGGAACATGACCCAGGTGAACGAGAAGCTGCAGGGGAAGTAAGGGTTCAACTTCTCACTTCGGCGGAGAAATCAGAAAAACCGTTACGCCAAATAGAAGCAACACGCATACGGCGTCTACCAATAGCATTCGTCGCGAAGACGAACGTGCACGAAAAAGAGTGTACAAAGAGAGTATCGCGCCGAAAAGGCACAGAAGGAGAGCAGCAAACAGCCCACCGTTGATTGCCGCCCCCGCGTGACCGGCCTGAGGCGAAGTCACAGTAGGAAGTAGCCCCGAATAAGCAACGAATAACCAACGCCGCAAAACCAGGACTCCTATTCCCAGTGCCGAAAAAATACGCAGCGTAAGATGTAATTCCCGCAAGTCAGGATTGAATCTCATTCGCACGTTGGAACCTTCAAGCTCGCCCGCAATACTTCCGGTGCTGCTCCAGAATGAAGTGGTCTGTCATTCCCGCGACGTAGTCGCAAACGATGCGCGCCAGCGGCTCGAGGTGCGCTTTCTCCTGGTAGGTGCGCGGAAGGTCTTCTGGATGCGCCAGCCAGTGGGCAAATAGCTCCAGCACTACTTCTTCGCCGTGCTCCTTGCGCTCCACTAATTCTTCGCTGTAGTAGAGATTGCGATAGAGGAATTGCTTGGCCTGGCGCCGCTCTTCATCGACTTCCGCGCTGAAGGCAGCCAGCCGCTCCGGATGCCGGCGGACCTCTTCGAGCGTCTGAACGCCACTGGCAGTAATCCGGCGCTGGGTGTTTGTGATCAGGTCGGTCACCATGCGATTCAACATCCGTCGCAGCGCTTCGTTGAATTGCAGCTTTTCGATCGCATCGGGATACATGCGTTGCGCATCGGCGAAAGAGCGCGCAAATAGCGGCAAGCCGGCACGAATCTTTTCGACAGTCAGGATGTGCGACTCGTAGCCATCGTCGAGATCGGCGGTGTTGTAGGCGACTTCGTCGGTGAGATCGATCAACTGCGCCTCGAGCGGAGGCCGCTGGTCGAGCAGATACTCGGCGAGTTCAGGATGCGCGGCAGCCTCGTAATCATGCGAATGCTTGATGATTCCTTCGCGCACTTCGAACGTGAGATTCAGTCCGCGAAACGCCGCATAGCGCAGCTCGAAATCTTCTACGATGCGCAGCGCGTGCAGATTGTGATCGAAGAACAGTCCCTGCGCACGCATTGCCTGATCGAGCGCCTGTTCGCCCGCGTGCCCAAACGGCGGATGGCCGATGTCGTGTACGAGTGCCAGTGCTTCCACCAGATCGGCGTTCAGGTGCAGCTGCTCGGCGATGGTGCGCGAGATCTGCGAAACCTCGAGCGTATGCGTCAGGCGATTGCGGAAGTGATCGGAGAGCCGTCCCGTGAATACCTGGGTCTTATCTTCCAGGCGTCGGAAAGCGCGCGCGTGTATGACACGATCGCGGTCACGCTGGTAGTCATTGCGATAGGGATGGGGCGGTTCCGGATAGCGGCGTCCGCGTGACTGCTCGACTCGCACAGCATAAGGGGCGAGCATGTGCTCAGTTTACAGTTGTCGGTTGCGAGTTACTAGTCGGCAATAAAGCGATGGGGCAGTTGATAGCCAGTAGCTCAACAAACCCACGCGCTACCGACTACCAGCTACCCCATTTGATCCTGACACTGCTTTATGGCTTTTGCGTTGGCGATGCGCCGTTTTCACGCGCCAGCTTCACGCGCGCCGCGTCCAGTTTCTTCTGGACCTTGGCCACATCATTGCTGTCTACCTCGGCCGAGACGGTCTTCGACCACTCGTGCAGGGCGCGTTCCCACTGCGCGGCCGCCAACTTCAATCGATCCGTCTTCTGATATACGTCGCCGAGGTGATCGAGCACGGTTGGATCGTTCTGCGAGCGCATCACAGCTTTCTGCAGGTAATCTTCGGCCATGTCGTAGTTGCCCATCTTGTAGTAGGCCCAGCCGAGCGAATCAAGATAAGCGTAGTTCTGGGGTTCCAACTGCACGGCCTTCTTGATGTATCCGAGCGCTTCTTCGAGGCGCAGGCCGCGGTCGGCGAGTGTGTATCCCAGATAGTTCAGCGCCGCCGCATTGCCTGGATTCGTATTGATGATCTGTTTGAAGACCTGCTCTGACTGATCGTATTTCTTTTCTTTTTCGTAGATCGACCCGAGCGTGTACTGAGCCTCTTCCTTGTCTTCGGGCTTGGTCGCAAGCTGAATCGCGTGGTTGGCGCTCTCTTCCGCCTCGGGATATCGCTTCAAACGGGCATACATATTGGCCAAGGCTTCATAGGTCTCGCGATCGTCGGGAGTGCCCTTCAGCATTGCCTTCACCTGGGCGAGTGCGGCGTCGGGTTGACCCGAGTCAGCCAACAAACCAGCGGAGACCATCTTCAGGTTGCGATCGTTCGGAAACTTGGTGACGGCCTCCTGCGCGGCTGCCGTCGCCGACTTCCAGTCCTTCGCTTGCTGATACGTATCGATGATCTGTTGATAGGCGCGAATCGAAGTCTCCTGGTCGCCCAGGTCGATCATCTTGCGGAATGTATCGACGGCGGGCTGCGTCTTGTTCTGATCGCGGTACACGCTGCCCAGACGCTCCAGGAAAACGGCGCGGTTGTTGCGATCGCTGCTGGTGTAGCTGTTGTCGGCCTTCTCGCTCTTTTTCAGCAACTGCTGCAGTAACTGTGCCGACTGATCGAAGTTGCCCTGCGCCTGGTAGATTACGGCTTCGTTGAAGGGCACTTCGACCGAATCCTGCAGTTCAGCCCCGGCTTTTTTCAAGGCATCGAGCGCGGCATCATAGCGGCCCGTTCGGCGATAAACTTCCGCGATGCGCATGTAGCTCTGCGCATCATGTGGATCGGCTTCCACGATCTGCTTGAAGGTGTCGAGAGCGGCGTCAGTCTGGTTGTCGTTCAACAGGCTCTGCGCCAGTCCACGCATGGCTTCCAGATTATCCTTGTCCTGGTTGACGGCGGCACGATACGCCACGATGGCGTTTTTGTAGTCGTGCTGGAGCTCGTAGGTATAACCCAGCGCGGAATAAATCTTCGAGGTGCGGTCCGCTTCCGGAACCGCATTCAGCACCTGGGCCGATCGCTTTGAGTCGCCTTCCTCGTTGTAGAGGTAAGCAAGCATGGTGACGGCTTCTTCCGAGTTCGGCTGCAGGGCGACCGCGGTCTTGAACTCGTTCTCCGCCTTCAGCAATTCGTTATTGAGGCGGTAGAGGCGCCCCAGCAACATGTGGTTCTCAATGTTGTTGGGCTCGATGCGCACAATCTGCTCGTACTGCTCGATGGCGCGCTTCAGAATCTCCTGCGATTGCGGGCTGCTCTGCTGATCCCCAAGCCCGCGCAGGTAAATACGTCCGAGCAGCTTCCGGGCTTCCAGGTTGTTCGGGTCGCGCTTAATGATGTCTTGCGCTTCGTCGACCGCATCGCTGATGCGTCCCGTTTTGGCGTAGAGCTCGGCCAGCCCGGAGTTCAAGTACTCTGATCCAGGATCGTTTTCGATCGCCAGCCGGTACTCCTCGATCGCCTTGTTCGCAAACTCGCTGCTCTGGTAAATCGAAACCAGCTCCTCGTACATGTGTGCGAGGGAATAGTGGTAATACGCCTGGGCACGATCGGGAGTCTTCTTCGCAGCCGGCGATGCGTTATCAGCACTGGCTGCCGCGGGGGCAGGCTGTGCATCCTGTGTGGGTTTCGGGGCATTCGCGTCGGTCTGAGCAAAAGCTGAGACAGCAACGGCGAAGGCCAGCAATAGGGCTGGTTTACGAATGTCCATGAGTGCCTTGTGGCATCGTGCCACGCCACGAATGTTGGATGCCCAACAGCGCAGGTGGGTCTCTCTGTATTTTACAGTGGATTGCGCCCTCTCACACCAACTTACGAGAGTGCCTGCGCAAACGCGAAGACGAACCCAACAGGTAGGTACCAACCCACTCTGGCCTGAAAAGTCTTTGCACTTCAGAGACTTAGTTGACAGGCAAGCCGGGATCGGACGACTAAGATCACCCCAAAACGAGCTGCTGGGCGCCGATCAGCTCTAATGCCGGAAGTGCCGGACGCCGGTCAACACCATCGCCAGGCCCAGCCGGTTGGCCGTTTCAATGACATCCTGATCGCGGACCGATCCCCCGGGCTGGATCACCGCGGTCGCGCCGACTCTGGCGATCTCCTCCACCCCGTCCGGAAATGGGAAGAAGGCATCCGAAGCCGCCACTGTGCCCTTTAGCGGCAGGATCGCTTTCATCGCGCCGATCTTGGCGGAGTCCACCCGGCTCATCTGACCGGCGCCGACCCCTACGGTTTGTCCGTCGCGCGCGTACACGATCGCATTCGACTTCACATGCTTGCATACGATCCAGGCGAACTTCAGGGCGCGCATCTCTTCGGGGGTGGGCTGGCGGCTGCTGACTACCTTGAGCTCGCTGTCTTTGAGCGCATACACGTCGGGATCCTGAACCAGTATGCCGCCCGAAACGTTCTTGATCACCGGACCCGGCGGCGCCGGTTCGACTTCGACCAGCCGCAGGTTCTTCTTCTTCGAGAAGGCCTCAAGCGCGGCGTCGTCAAATGCGGGCGCGGCTATCGCTTCGACAAACAGTTTGGCCATCTCCGCGGCGGTCTCACCATCCAGGGGACGGTTCACGCCAATCACGCCACCAAAGGCCGAGACAGGGTCGGTCTCGAGCGCCTTGCGATAAGCGTCAACCAGTTTGTCGGCGGTCGAGCAGCCGGCTGGATTCGTATGTTTGATAATCGCCACCGCAGGCTTATCGAACTCCTGCGCCAGATCCCAGCAGGCTTGCAGGTCGACGAGGTTGTTATAGGAAAGCTCCTTGCCCTGCAGCTGGCGGCCGTGGGCGATGCCGGCGTTCGAGCTGTCGGCGTAGAGCGCCGCCTTCTGGTGCGGATTCTCGCCGTAGCGCAGGTCCATTACCTTTTTGTAGTTGAGCCTCAGTATCGCTGGGAACCCGGCTGACGAGTCTTCCCGCTTTCCGTCCGGCGAAATCTGGCCCAACGTCGAAGCGATCGCCGAATCGTAGGCGGCCGTCGTGGCGAATGCCTTCTGTGCCAGCTTCCACTTGGTCTCGCGCGAGAGCTCACCGGCATGCGTCTTCAATTCTTCGGCAATGGCGGAGTAGTCGGAAGGTGAGGTGACCACGGCGACATCTTCGAAGTTCTTGGCCGCTGAGCGGATCATCGAGGGACCGCCGATGTCGATGTTCTCGATGATCTCTTCGAAGGCAACGCCCGGCTTGGCCGCGGTCTTCTCGAACGCGTAGAGGTTCACCACCACCATGTCGATAGGCGGAATGCCATGCTCGGCAACCGTCTTGCGATGCTCCGCCAGCGAGCGGCGGTGAAGAATGCCACCGTGGACCTTGGGATGAAGTGTCTTCACGCGCCCGTCGAGCATCTCCGGAAAGCCGGTGAGTTCGGAAATGTCTTTCACCGGGATTCCGGACTCGCGCAGCAGCTTGGCGGTGCCGCCGGTGGAGACCAGGTCCACGCCTGACTTCTGCAGTTCGCGGGCAAACTCCACCAGCCCGGTTTTATCGGTGACACTCAGGATTGCGCGTTGCACTTTCGCCATGTTGACTCCCAGCACTCAGTAGTCAGTATTTGTAGTCAGAAAAGTCGGGCTTACTAGATCCGTTGTCTGACGACCGACAACCTTCCAATATATCAAGCAGGAGCTTCGTGAAAACTCGGTCATGTGATGGCGGGTGTTTGGCTGAGAGCTGACGGCTGACAGCTATTTGCTGCTTTGCGCCACCCTGGTCCAAACGCCCGGATAGTCAAAGATCACAGAACAGGCATCGACCCGTATCTCCGCTGCGAAGCCGGTCGCGCTTTCATACCAGTAGCGGGTTTGATCGAGGCGCTTATAGGTTTGCTCGAGCGGCGAAATCTCCAGGCTGGGGAAACGCACCCATGCGGCGATCACGCGTTTCGATTCGCCGCGCTGCAGATTCAACCGCCGCAGGGGAAGTGCGTTGGTCGACGGACTCGCGCTCAGATCGATGTCAAGGCAGCCCTCCAGGTCCGGCATCGGCTTGCCATTCACCTTCCAGCCTGTGCCGTCGACTTCGATCTTCAACTCGTGCTGTTCTCCCCCATTCACCTGCAGGATGCGAGCCTCACGCGTGTGCCACTCTTGATCGCACGTGACCTCATAAGAAATAAACAAGGGCTGGGCTGGTTCGAGAACAGAAACCACTTTGCCGCGGAGAACATGGCAGTCCCCATGTTTCCGCAGCTCGAAATATTCCATTCCGCCGGTCAGCAGGTTACGCCAGACAACCGCGCGCTCGAGAGTTTCTCCCATTCGGCGTCTCCGTCGAGACCAGCTTACTTGAATCGACAGTCGGGAAATGTGAGCGGGGTTACAGAGGCGGTGGTCAGTGGTTCGTCATTAGTTGCTAGCGGCTAGGAGTGGGTAGTGTTTTGGCTTCTGTCTAATCACTAGCCACTAATCACGAACCACTGCTTCTAATCACTTCTTCGGTTTTGCCATCAGCTTTACGCGGCCGTTCTGCAGCTCGACCTGGTACTCGACCGCGTCGCAGGAATACTGTTTCCGGATCTGCTGGGTCTTCTTCATTACGAAGTCGCGGAAAGCTTCGTAGTTGGTGGCTTCACCGCCTTCGGCCTGCTTCTTCGCCTTGGAGAGAGCCGAATACAGCGACTTCAGGTGTTCCTGTTCTTTAGTGGGATCCGACACCGCGATTTTGAATGCGTGATCGGCTGTCGCAACCTTGTGTTTCAGCTCGTTGGCTGCCTGATGTTCCTCGGCGGTTCGCAGTCCCTGGATCGCCAGCAGAGCATCCTGGGACCGGCGGTAGCCTTCTTCCTTGATCTTGGATTTCTGGCGCCACAAGTCGCTGAAGATAGCGTACTTCTGCTGGATGGAGTTATAGCGGAAGCGCTGGGCAACGGTAAGGCGTCCTGAGTCGCTGAACTTCTTCAGCAGGGTTTGAACACGCCATTCCAGGTCGGCAGGGGCCTTCTTTGATCCTCCGCCAAAAAAAATGTCGTACTCGATCTTCAGCCGACGAAGTCCGTCGTCGAGATGGTTTAGTTCTTCATCAACCGTCAAAGCGCACTCCGGGGTTGGCCTCTGCGAGGCGACAGCCGGGAATATAGCACGGGTTCGCTGGTATCACTGCAAACCCCGTAGCACTTTAGTCACATCTCACAGTAGTGCTCCCGGCCATCCCGCGACGCAGGGGCCTTCTTAATCCTCATGCCTGAAAATATCCAAATCGTTGTCGCCGACGATCACGCCGTTTTGCGCGAGTCCCTCGCCGCCCTGCTGGCTACGCAACCGGGATTTGAGGTATCCGGCAAGGCAAGTAATGGCACGGAAGCTCTGCGGCTGGTCCAGGAGAAACATCCTCACGTCCTGCTGCTGGATCTGTTCATGCCGGAAGAGAGCGGATTTGACGTGCTCCGGGTGCTCGATCGCGAGGGCAGCCGGGTCGCGGCGGTCGTGCTCACCGGGTCCGAGAGCCACGCCGATTATCTACAGGTCGTCCGGTTGGGCGCCCGTGGCCTGGTGCTGAAGGGCGACGATCTTGAGCATCTTGTTCTCCGCCATTCGGGCCGTGGCTGCCGGTGAGCTCTGGTTCCCGTCAGACATTGCACAACAGGTACTGACGGCAATGGCGGGAGAGACCACGCAGCAACCAGCGTCGATTCAGCGCCTCTCCGAGCGCGAACGCCAGATCGCCAGTCTGGTCGCATCCGGACTGCGCAACCGCGACATAGCCGAACAATTGAAGATCAGCGAGAACACAGTGAAACGTCACCTGCAGAGCATCTTCGACAAGACCGGAGCGCGCGACCGCCTGGAACTGGCAGTAATGGCATTGGGGGAGATGGATCGGGCGGCGTAGGGAGGCAGAGCCGCTTGGTACCTCAAACCGAGATTGTGAGCGACAACGCGATTAACGATAGCTATCTTGAGAAGACAGCCTTTTCGTAACCCAGCTCACTTCGGCGAATGTTAGCGATAACTTTGTACCAGACGCGAACAGAAATCTGTGCTGCATGCGATCTCGTCCTACAGGTGTCAATTCGTCGTGCAGCAGACTGTCGATGTCTCGCCCGCCCATGTCGAACCACCGCTCTCTGGGTACATCCACAAAAAGAGAATCCACGCGATGGTACGACAGGACATGAATAGTCTTCAGATCGAAGCTCAGAAATTTAGCTTGGGCGCTAGTCTTTGGCCGCCAGCGCCTTCGAGTTAGCACTCTTCCTATTGCATCACCGAACGTAAACTCCAAAAGATTGCTGTCGAACAGCGGCTGTTTGCAATCGCTAAAACGTGCATACGTCCGCTCATTCAACCGAGAGCATAGCGGAGCCAATTGTCTCAGATACGATCTATGTAATCGCTCACCCTTGGCTTTGGCCTGTTGATACCGCACCGCGTCGAATGGTTCCCTGTTTGCTGAATTCTGGAGTTCTGGGTCGTAAAAACGAAACCCTTCAGGAATCGCAATCGGATTAGGCTGGACGAGTGTGAGCTGCGGTGTTGCTACGCGTTTCGAGTGGCCGAGTTTCTTCATCGCCATCACTTTACGCGGAAACAGGGGCAATTCCCAGATGGCTGTCGGGGAGGGAGATTATCACTCCCGGCGCCTGTTTCAATCCGTCGCTCAATCCACCCCAAACTGGCTCTTGTACCCTTCCCAGTGCTTTCGGACTACCTCGAGAACCTTCTGGTACTCCGCGTCGTTTCGCAGGCTCGCGTAATTTCGATCTTGCGCGAAATACGGATACTCATGATCCCCCAGTTCGACTGCATGCCTGAACCAGCGCAACGCGTTGTCTCGGTCCCCTAACAGCGCGTGCACTCCGCCGATCCAATATGCGTCGTCTCCGTCCACAATCTGTTCCGGTTGCCTGTTCAGGACCGTCCTCGAAATCCGATCGTGTTGCCCTCGTGCCGCATACAAAATGCTCGCGAGCAGTTCCGCTGTCTCGTCTGCTCCGCCAGCCGCGTCGGCAGCACGCTTCGCCCGCTCGAAAATTGCATCCGCCTCCTCGTACTTCCCTTCGTAGTAAAGAGCGTACCCGAGGTAGGCCAGAGCTTTGTACTGATCAGGGTTCGACTCAACGATACTTTTCAGCTCACGCTCAGCGTCTTCCCGTTTGCCGTTCTCCATCAAAATGCGAGCGTGCATCCAGCGGCGGTGTAACGCCGTGGGATTCAACTCTGCAGATCGCCGCGCCGCCTGCTCTGCCGCATTCAGCAGTCCCGCGTAGTGATACGTATAGGCCAGCGCCATCCAGGCCTCGTCCAGATTGGGAGCAAGTTGCACCGCTTTTCGCAGGTACGTGATCGCTTCGGCATTGCGGCCTGATTCTCCATAAACGGTTCCCAGCGCGGCATTCGCTTCGGCTGACTCGGGATTCAAGCGCAGCGCTTCTTGCGCCGTGGCCAAGCCTTTCGCCAGCTTCTGCGAGGCATTTTGGGGAACGTTAGCCGCCTCCATCATGTACATGTGCGAAAGCAGTGCAAGCGCCTGCACGAAGTGCGGATCCAGCTCAATCGCTTTCTGCAGTAACGCTTGTCCCTCATGCAGACTCTGCAGGTCCGAGTGCACGTAATACTCATTGAGAAACGAGCGTCCCTTCAAAAAGAGCGTAAACGCATCCGGATTCATTGTCGGCGGAGCGCTCATGGTGGACTGCTCCGCTGGTGTCAGCTGCACCGACAATCCTTCGAGCACTTGCTGTGCGACGTCATCCTGGAACTTGAGCACGTCGGCACCACGGAATTCATAACGCTTCGCCCAGTGAGTTTCCTGCGTTTTTCCGTCCACCAGTTGTACCGAGACCCGCAACCGGTCGCCGACCATTTGATAGGTTCCGTCGAGCACGGAATCTACCTGCAGCACGCGCGCAACTTCGGGTATTGGCGCTGACTGCTTGGCATACGGCAGCACTGCACTGGTCGGTCGAACCGCAAGGTTCTGCAATCCTGCCAGCCGCCCGATGATGGCGTCGGCCATGCCCATACCCCAGAAGTCTTTGCCCTCGCCGGTGATGTCGCGAAAAGGAAGCACCGCGATTGTGGTTACCCGCCTCTCCGGCGCCTGCGCAACGGCGGTCGTCGCCGAAGTATTATGTTGCCGCGCGTACCACCAGCCTGCCCCCAGCAAACACAGCAGAACCAGCGCCGCCACAGTTCCTGCGATCAGTCCGCGCCGGCTCGGGACCGGTTTCGCCGGCATCACCGTGGTCACACCCGACTCGCTGTCGCGTTTCAGGCGTTTCAAATCGGCTCGGATCTCAGCCGCGCTCTGATAGCGCAACTCGCGATCCTTCTCCAGCGCGTGAAGGATTATGCGGCGAAGCTCGGCAGAGATCGAAGGATTTACCTGTGTCGGATCAACCGCGGGTCTGTCGAGAATGCTCGCGAAAACGACGCCGGTTGTCTGGCCATCGAAAGGCAGTTTGCCCGTGGCCATTTCATACAGAACAACTCCGAAGCTGAACAGGTCGGTTCGCGCGTCGAGATTCTCTCCGCGCACCTGCTCCGGAGACATGTAGACAATGGTGCCAACCGTAGTCCCGTGCTGGGTAATGCGATGCAGGGTGGCCGCGGTCATGTCGTTGTCGTAAACCGCCGCGGCGCCCACTCGCACTGCCATTTTGGCCAAGCCAAAGTCGAGAATCTTCGGATGCGAACCCCGCGCCAGGAAGATATTGGCCGGCTTGATGTCGCGATGCACGACTCCCGCAGCGTGCGCTGCATCCAGTCCATCGGCGATACCTGCCGCAAGTGTCAGCAGATCGGGGAACGGTACGGGTCCGGAAGCGAGTTTGTGCTTGAGAGTCTCACCGTCCAGAAACTCCATCACGATGAAGGCGCGGCCGCCCTCTTCGCCGATGTCATGAATGGTGCAGATGTTGGGGTGATTTAATGCGGAGGCAGCGCGTGCCTCCAATCGAAAACGGTCGAGCGCCTGCGGGTCGGTGGCGAATTCATCAGGCAGGAACTTAAGAGCAACAAAGCGGCCAAGGCGTACGTCTTCTGCCTTGTACACTACGCCCATCCCCCCGACGCCGAGCGGTTCGAGGATCTTGTAATGAGAAAAGGTGGACCCGATCATCTCGCCCTGCTGCAGTTTGCAGCATCGACAACGATATCGCAATAGCCGGGCAGTAGTGAGCTGTCAAGGCGGTTGCCGACTTAAGCTTCGTCTCTCGAAGACTGCAAGCGGGATAAACGCCGTGGGTACTGAGTTCTTTATTTCAGGAACACTATCGCCGCCGTCCCCTCTCGTGGGATCCGGCACTGATAGTGAATAGAGGAAATCTACTTGCCCGCACTGGCAGCCATCTTCTTCACCATCTGCAGAACGAGTTTGCGGTCGCTCTCGTTCAGCCCGGAAGAATAGCGGCGGACTTGATTCAGGAAACGCACCTGGTCGTCGCTGAGCTGCGGCAGGCTGCGATTGCCATTTCCATCCGACTCGTGATCGGAAAAGAAGCTGGCGAGCGGCACGTCCATCGCATTGGCGATCTTCGCCAACGTGTCGAGCGATGGAATGGTGTGGCCGTTCTCCACGCGCGAGAGATAGCAGCGCAACAGTCCTGTGCGCTTTTCAATGTCGCCTTGCGATAGTGCTTTTTGTAAGCGGAAGTTTCGGATCGTCTCGCCTATATTCATCGTGGTGGGTGCGCCGGCATTCATTTTGGGGGTGCTGAATAGTAACCAGAGTACAACCGTGTTGCAAGCCTATTTTTTCACCCGCAAAACGAAAGTAAGTAACCGGTGAAATCGAATCTCGCAATGGGACAAGATTGCGAAAAGCGCGTCAACTCGCGCCTTTTTTCAACTTTTCTGATAGAAAGTTAACCGTATCCGTCCACGCTTTTGCTGCATCTTCGGGACGATATCCGCTTCTGTTGTTCGGATTTTCAAAGGCGTGGCCGGCATCAGGGAAGATTACCACTTCGACACTCTTGTTCAGGCCCTTCATCTGCTGTTCAAACTTGTGAACCGAATCTGGAGGAATTCCTCTGTCTTGTCCTCCGAAGATTCCCAGAATGGGCGCATTGATCTGCTGTAGTGTCGCGTTCTCCGTCGCGAGGTGTCCGTAGTTAATCACTGTTGCTGCAAGTTTCGGATCGTGAATCGCGAGGTCGAGCGAATAGCCGCCGCCCATGCACCATCCAATCGATCCCACGCGCGCGGGATCGACGTCTTTCAGTGAGCGCAGATAAGACGACGCGGCGAGCAGATCGCGAGTCGCACGGTCGTCGGGAACTCCGCGCATGATCTCGTGTGCTTGGTCGGGTGTTGTTGCCACCTGCCCGCGATAGAGATCGATCGCCAGCGTGATGTATCCCTGATCCGCGAGTTTGGACGCCTGCTCTTCCACCCAATCGTTCAGCCCCCACCACTCGTGGATGGCCACGAGCGCGGGAAACGGGCCTTTACCTGCGGGCGTATAGAGCACACCTTTTACGGTTTCGTCGCCGCTCTTGTAAGAGACGTCTTTACCCGTTGCCGAGAATGCGCTTGAAACCATTAGCAGGACAATTGCGAAGACCACAAGCTGCTTCATCGTTCACCCCTGATGATGATGTGCATGCAAAACTGGATGCTTGGAGATACTAAATGCTGATGCGCGCCTGCTGCAGGTCCAATTCCATGAAAATGGCGCCGGGGACCGGATTTTGTGTGTAGGGCTCGATTTCCTGGAATCCAAACCAGCGATAGAGAGCCATCGCTTCCCGCATTTCGTGCTCGATGGAATCCAGGCGCAGGCGGCGGTAACCGATACGGCGCGCTTCCTGGATTGCGATCTCGGCCAGCACCTGCCCCACGCCCTTGCGACGGTGTTCCGGACGCACATAGAGCCGCTTCATCTCACAGGTCGAATCTTCTAAGGGCCGCAGGGCCACACAACCGGCGTACGATCCATCCTGGTCGGCAAGATAAAGGCGGCCGAGCGGCGGAACGTATTTGCCGGGAAGCGTGGAAACTTCCTCATTGAAATTCTGGAAACTCAGATCGAAGTCGAGCGACTGTGCGTACTCAAGAAAAAGTTCACGAGCCGCGACGATGTGTTGCGGAAGATCGGCCTGGAAGATTCTCAGCATGCTGCCACCGGCGTTACCTGTGTCTCTGGCTCATATTGTCGCAAAAGACGGTCGTGTACGCGACCCAGGGTGATCAGCGCGATTAATGACGCCACCAATGCCGTGGCCATATCCTCCTGGGTGTCCCAGTTATCGCCTTGCGTTCCCAGGAAATCATCGGCACGAGAGCCGGTTCCTACAGCTACTCGCCATTCGACCAATTCATAAGCGGCGCTGATTGCGAGGCAGACACATACCAACACGAAAAACATCCAGCCGCCACGCTTCACGATCCGGCGTCGAATAAAGACTTCCCGCGCGATCATCGCCGGAACGAATCCCTGGGCGAAGTGGCCGACGCGGTCATAGTAATTTCGGCTGAGATGCCAATGATCGCGGATCCAGCTGAAAACCGGCTCACGCGCATAGGTGTAATGGCCGCCAATGCATAAAATCACCGCCTGCGCACAGATCAGCGCGTAAACCAGGTTGGTAAAGCGGAATCTGGGATAGGTCGCTGCCAGCACAGCCAGTCCGATCAAGGCCGGCGCGACTTCCAGGAACCAGGTGAAATAGTCGTGTGGCCGGATCGCTGACCAGCCCAGTACCACGAGAAAGAGAGCCAACATTGCGAGCGGAAATCGCTCCGATTTCGGCGGTTGTACTTCGATCGTGGTTTCGGTCTCGACCATCATCTTCGCGGGCCCTCAGCCCATCAGCATGCCGCCGTTCACGTTGAGCACGTGTCCGGTGATGTAGGACGCGTCTTCCGAAGCGAGGAACGCCACCGCCTTTGCGACTTCTACGTCTTTGCCCGGACGGCCGAGAGGAATCATGGTATCGACTTTACTTTTCAACTCGTCCGGCAAAACAGCAGTCATCGCCGTTTCAATGAACCCGGGCGCGACGGCATTTACGGTGATGTTCCTGGAAGCCACCTCGCGCGCAATCGCCATCGTCAGCCCGATCAATCCCGCTTTCGACGCTGCGTAATTTGCCTGGCCGATCTGGCCTGTTTGTCCGAAGACGCTGGTGATGTTGATGATCCGACCCCAGCGCTGCTTCATCATCGAACTCAGCGCTGCTTGCGTGCACAGATACGCACTTGTCAGGTTAGTATTGATGACGCTATCCCAATCTGCGCGCTTCATGCGCAGTACAAGCTGGTCATGGGTGATGCCGGCATTATTCACCAGAATGTCGACCTTGCCGAACTGACCGATGGCAGCCTTGATCGCGGCCTTGATCTCTTCCTCGTTGCCAACGTCCATCTTGAAAACGGCGGCCTGACCTCCGGCGGCGGTGATCTCGGCGCAAACTTCGCCCAGTTTCTGCTCATTCCGCGCCGCTAACGCCAGTGTCACGCCACGCGACGCCAACTCAAGCGCGCACGCACGTCCAATCCCCTGCGATGCGCCGGTGACAAGTGCAACATGCCCCTGCAGATCAGTCATAAATGACTCCAATTTGTATGAACTCGGGATTATAGCGAAACCAGCGCGAGGAGAAGGCCCTACGCGTCGTCTAGAAGACCTTCAGCTTGATGGTGAGGTACTTCTTCGGATCCTGGCGAACCGCACTCAGCAGATTACGAGTCTCGATCAGCATCTGATCGGCATTTACGTATAACGATGGATCCTTGATGAATTTGCCCGCTGTGCCCTGTCCGGACTCGATCTGATCCATGATCAGCGACAATTTCGTAATCGTGTTATCGAGTTTGCGGGCGAATTCTTCGTCTTTCGCCAGCTTGCCTAGCGCGCCTTTGCCCTGGTTCATCTCCGTGGTCAACTTGTTCAGGTTCGCGACGGTCTCGTTAGCGTTGTTATACAAAGCGGGATCTTTGATCAGCTTGCCTACCGAACCCTGGCCATTGTTGATCTGATCGATAATCGCGTTCAGCTTGTCGACGGATGCGTTCGCCTTCTGATAAAGCTCGTCGCTCACCACCAGCTTGCCAATGCTTCCCTGGCCAGAGCTGATCTGATTGACCATGTTCTGAACTTCGGTCAGGGTGGCATTCAAACGGTTATAGAGCGACTGATCGTAGATCAGGTGACCGATCGATCCCTGGCCGCTTTCAATGAAGCTGACGATCCGATCGATGCGCCGCACCAGAGTGTCAATGTTCTGCAGACTGGATTGGCTGGAGCGGACCACATCCATAATGTCGGGAGTGTCGCGGATCTTGAGAACATCGCCATTCTGAACAGGAGGTCCAGAGGCCCTGGTGCGGTCGATATCAATGTAGGCCTCACCCAGCACACCGACGCTGGCAATGCTCGACACCGCGTCCTTCGGGATATCAACAGAGAACCTTTTATTCACCTTCATGTCGATTTCGACCGGCGTGAGTCCATGGTCAGGCACAACCTTCACGGCACTCACATTCCCGACAGTGACACCCTGCAGGGCAACAGGCGCGCCAACTCGTATGCCTCCCGCGTTATCGAAATAGGATCTGATGACGATTTTCGGCGTGAACAGACCGCCGGTGCCGGTCATGAGGAAGATCAGGACAGCCAGAACTATGACGGCGAAGATCACCGTCAATCCCACCCTCAACTGCGCCCATTTTACCTGGCGTTGACTAGGCAACTGGCTCCTCTGGCTGCATTGGATGCTTCACAAACGGCGGCAGGCCCAAGCAAAAAGCAACTGCCGTCGCCCAACTGATGGGGAGAACCGAATGATAGCAAATGCACTCCCAATCAGTCAGCTAAAGACGGACCACATGACAGTCCCGTCATGCGCGCTGCAATCGCGGTAAGAGCAGAAGCGCCAGGGCATAAGCAATGACCGCGCACTCCAAAGTGACCGGCAGACCAAATTGAATGGCAATGGTCATTGCCAGGACTGACCCCAGAACACTGGAGGCCGCGTTCATTGCCCATGCCCATTCGACCAGGTTATCGGCGGAGCGGGACTCACACAGCATACGCAGGCCACTGGGGAACGGCATACCCATGGCGAATCCCACCGGGATCAGCATGAGCGCGCTGAGCAGAAGCTTGGCCGCGAACGGCGCACCCACGAACCGGTGCAGGACCGCCGAGAGCCCGAACAAATACAAGCCGAGCAGGACGATCACCACCAGCAAAGCCTTCCAGACATGAACCGGATTCTTCAGCCAATGCCGCGAGGCGAAGCTGCCCGCACCACTGGAAAGCAGCATGAGGAAGACAACCACGGTCATCGCATAGATCGGATGTCCCAGGAACAGGACCAGGCGCTGGATCATGGTGATCTCCAGCCCGATGTAGCCAAGGCCAATGGCCACGAAATAAAGCAGTGGAAGCCAGCGGCGGCTGCCAGAAGGCGCCTTCACCGCCAGCAAAGGCAAGATCAGGAACAACAACACCGCGAGCGCCGAGATGAGCAGAAGCATCAGCAGCACCAGCACGCCCATGTTGACCTTCCAGTCAATGGCGTTGCTGTTGCCGAATCCGAGCAACTGGCTTGGCTTCAGCGTGAAGAAGAAAAACGGCGCGTTGTCGTAGACCGGTTCGACGTTGTAGATGTAGCTGCCCGCGAACTGTTCCGGGTTCTGCGACCATATGAGATCGCGGAAGGGCTTTGCGCCTTGCGGCTCCGGCCCGGCCGTTGTGGCAAGCGAAGGCATGTAGAGCGGCATCAGGTTGGAATACTGAGCCAGGTGCGCGCTGACGGCTAACTCTTCCTCGGGTGTGAACGGCGTCTTCTTGGCAAGAACCGTGACCGGACGGCCATCGACGTCCAGCGCACCATCCGAGATGATGATGAAATTCCTGCGAAGATCACCGCCTCCCAATGCGCGCATCGCCTGGGAGACAACGCGCAAGGCCTCGCGCGGAGTCTTGAACTCCCAGCGGGTAATGGCGATGAATCCATCTGGACGCAGGTGCGCGAAGTATTCACGGAAGGCTTCGACTGTATAAAGATTGTTCTCGCTGAGCGCAAATGCTCCTGCCGCCGTGGATGCCCAGGTGTCCACGAGAGTCATCTGTAGAACGTCGAATCGCTGATCCGCATTGCGAACCCACGAACGCCCATCGCTGACCTGTATATGCACATTGGGCCGCTCGTACAGATGGTAGGAATAGTCGGCATACCGCTCGCGCATGATGCGAGTGGCGATAATCGGATTGATCTCAATGCCAGTAACGCTTGGGCTGCCATTAGCGACGGCTCGCAGCACATCGACTCCGCCACCCGGTCCGATGATCGCGTACTCTCCCTGGGGCCGCAGGATGTTAGCAACCGAAGGCGCCGCCGACATCAGGTTCTTCTGGTAGTCGCTGCCTTCGAACGGGAGCTTCGGATCGAGAGCCATGATGTACGTCGAAGCATCGGCATCGATGACGACTACCTTCGCGCCGCCCTGATTATCGACCTCGATGCGCGAGATGGCGTTCCATCGGGAATATTCCACCCAAGGCTTGTCGCGGCGCATCCCTTTGGCATAAACGATGTCGATCAGACGGCCCGAATAGTTCGCCGCGATCAACAGCAGCAGCACCAAAGCCAACGCGCCCGCAACCAGCCGCGCCCGTTTCGTACCTGCCCAGATCAACGCCGATCCGGCAAAGCAAAGCGCCGCGACAAGAATCGTATTCGGGCCACCCAGGAAGTTAAGCAACGGCACAATCGCAAGGCAGGCCGCTGCGCCTCCGAACAGATCGGCGGCATAGAGCTGCGAGATGTGATCGGTTTCGCGGGCAAACAACGCGGAGAAGAAAAGTCCGGTGCAAAAGAACGGCAGCGATGAAATCAGATAGATAGCGGTAAGACGCAGCAGGTTCCCGGAGTTCAGATGGAGCTCAACGGGAATATGAAGATCGATCTCGAGGACCACGACCATCAGCGCGGAACTGGCAATTCCAAGCGCATGCCCAAGCTGAGGAATCGACCATTGCGCCAGCCTCTGCTTGAAGACATACGCGAATACGCCTCCGGCGCCCAGGCCAAGCAGAGCAATCGAAATCGCCAGGAATGCAAAGTGATAGAACAGGATGACCGAGAACAGGCGCGTGAGCGAGAGTTCCACCAGCAAACTGGCGAGGCTCATCAGCAACACGCCGGCCAGCATCGTTTTCTTGGTGCTTTGGTGCACCGGACGGGAGATTTCCGGCACGACCATTGTTTCTACCATTGAGTTCTCCGGGTACCGACTCTTGCTTCGCAAGGACCGGGCACCCACTTTTCGTGAAACTCGAAACGTGAAACGTCTTCTAGTCTTCCAAGATCACCTGGGCGATGGCGTGTTGAGCGGTATGGGAAAGCGACAGCGAAGCACGCTTCATTCCGAGGCGCTGTGCGAATTGGCCGGCGACACCGGTGAACACGATCGTGGGCCGCCCTCCGGGAGCGCGCTGTACCTCAACGTCACGCCAAGTCACGCCACCTCTCCACCCGGTTCCGATAGCTTTCAGGGCAGCTTCTTTTGCCGCAAAGCGCGCGGCAAACCGCTCAGCGAAGTTGGCTTTGGATTCACAATAGCGGATCTCCGCCTCAGTGAAGATGCGATGGGTGAAGCGCTCGCCAAAACGCTCGATCGACTGAGCCACTCGTGGAACTTCGACAATGTCGATGCCCGTACCAATGATCATTGCGGAGCTCCACGGTAAGCGCGAGCCGAGGGATAACCGATCACTAGATTATCGGTGCGCAGGCTCTTGTACCAGCTTTCGGATTACCAGGTTGACGAGCATGAGCACAATGGCGCCAAGGAACGCTGCCCAGAAAGTATCGATGCGAAATCCGGGGACGAACCAGGTGGCAACCCGCAACATCAAGGCATTGACCACCAGCCAGAAGACGCCGAGGGTAAGAATCGCCAGCGGGAATGTGATCACTTTCAGCAGAAATCCGACCGTTGCGTTGATCAGGCCAATCACCACCGCCGCAATCAGCGCTGCCAGGAAGCTACTGACGTGAAATCCGGGAACGACGTAGGCCACGATCATCAGGGCCAGCGCACTCAGAAGCCAGTTAAGCAGGAGTTTCATCCTTCATTCCTCTCAGGAGAACCGAAACCACTACTTCTCGGAAACCGCCAGCTAACGCCGCAAATCCACTCTCAGGTTGATGGTCGGACTTTTGCGTGAATCGAACTGGCTAAGCGTTTTTGGATCGCTCTTGTGGCCCTTGTAATCGGCGTACACCTGGTAATCGACATTGGCGGAGAGGTTTGTGAACCGGTAATTCCCATCCTTATCGGCGATGTAGGTGTGCACGCTCTGCGTGGAATTGTTTTTCAGATAGACCACTGCCTCCGGCAGCGGGGCACTGGTGTCTGAATTCATGACCTGTCCAATCAGGACGCGCAGATTGGCATTCGCATCCTTGTCAGCAAACACCGAAATGCTAAGAAGACACAGCATACAGACAAGCAGGGATACAGCCTTTTTGGATTTCACCAAAACCCTCCCGGGCCGGATGTGACAGTGCACAGTGAGTGCTGCTCACATTTTAACGCTGTGCATTCATTTTTCTGAATTAGTGCGGCAGGTGGAGGTTGATATCGACGCGTTCATCGTTTTCAATATGCACGCGGCTTTCTGGTTTGGGCTGCCCTTTCCTGGTTTTTATATCCGCCCAGATGATGTAATCCGCCTGTCCTGTCGGGACTCTTTGGGCAAATTCCCCGGAGTGGTCGGACATCAGTTCCCATCGCACTTTGTTGGGCTTATCGTCCGCGCGGCGGATTTTGATGGGTACGCCATACGCCGGGCGATCATTTGTATCCCAAACCGTGCCAAAAATGAGGGCATAGTCGAGTTTGGGCTTGCCTTGGCCAGACCCATTGACGCCGTACGCGCGGGGGGAAGTCATCAGCAAGGGATAGCTGAAGAAAAGAAGTATCAGGAACGGAACAAGCTTGCTCTTCCCATGCTTGCTTCGCCCGCTCGCCGCACGCAATCGCTCAAAGACTAGCCGAACCGCCTCAGTAATTTCCATCCTCGCTCTCTTCATCCTCGTCTTCGTCTTCGTCTGCCTCCTCCTCAATCTTCGAAAGCTCGAGAGGTTCGGTGGTGACGACTTCGAAGTCGCTCCCACATTCCGGACAGGAAACAATCTCGCCTTCGTCCACCTCTTGCGGGTCCACATCGATATCGCTTTCACAAACAGGACAAGTAACCACGATTTCTGCCTCCTTCTGGGTACCCAAGACTCAGGATAATATTTAGAATTTCCGCCTCATCCGTCAAAGAAAATCTTTCGATGAGGGAACAGGTACCGATGATTCAGCCTCGTTTGGCGTTCCTTGGGATGCTGTTATTGAGTGTGCCGTTTGCGGCCGTCGCCGAGCAACACACAATTCATGCTCCTTCCGCTCAAAACCAGCATTCTGGGCCAGTTGGTGGTTCGGTCGAGCCCGGAATGGCAACCGCAGCGCACGACCCTGAGATCGCCGCCGCCCTAAAGCAGATTTCTCCCGAACACATCCGCCACACCATCGAAAAGCTGGTCAGTTTTCATACTCGTCTATCGATCTCTCCGGCAACGCCTGCGGCGATTGCGGGTGGTCACGGCGTTGGCGCGGCCCGCGAATGGATCCGTAGCGAATTTCAACGCTATTCGGACGCATGCGGCGGCTGCCTGGAAGTGAAGACCGACGAGTTTACCGAAGGTCCGGTTCGACGCATTCCCCAACCAACCCAGATCGTGAATGTCTACGCGGTAATGAGGGGTTCCGATCCAGCCAATGCAGGACGAATGTACCTGGTGGTTGGACACTACGATTCGCGGCCCAGCAACGATCAGGATGTGGAGTCCGCCGCCCCTGGCGCGAACGACGATGGCAGCGGCACTGCCGTGGTGCTCGAGTGTGCTCGCGTCCTCAGCCAGAAGAAGTTCCCGGCCACCGTGGTTTTCCTGACGGTTGCAGGAGAAGAACAAGGACTAAATGGTAGCCGGCATTTTGCCAAAATGGCACGAGATCAGAATTGGAACCTTGAAGCGGTATTAAGCAACGATATCGTCGGCGGGGACCGCTCTCCCGGCCAGGATACCCGGATCGTGCGCGTCTTTTCAGAGGGTATCCCTGCCAGTGCGACCGCGGATGAAATCAAGCAGATTCGGGCGCTGGGCGAGGAGAATGACTCTCCATCCCGCGAACTGGCCCGGTATATGCGCGAAATCTCGCGCCAGTACCTGCTTCCAGGGTTCGGGGCGAAGATGATCTTCCGGCCGGACCGTTATTTGCGAGGGGGCGATCACTCGTCGTTCAATGACCAGGGATACGCGGCCGTGCGGCTGACCGAGTATCACGAGAATTTCGCGCACCAGCACCAGAATCCCCGGCGCGAAAACGGCATCGAATACGGAGATCTGGCGAAGTTCGTGGATTATGATTACGTGGCGAACGTGGCGCGGCTGAATGCTGCTACCCTGTCCTCCCTGGCATCGGCTCCCGCTCCGCCAAGCGACGTGCGCCTGGATACCAAGCAACTCACGAACGACTCAACTTTATTCTGGAATCCCTCACCGGGCGGGTTGGCATCGAGATATGAAGTTCTGTGGCGAATGACCACAGCGCCTGACTGGGAAAATGCCGAAGCGGTTGCAAGCGGAACCAGGACAACGATCGATTGTTCCAAAGACAACGTCTATTTCGCGGTACGTGCGGTGGATGAGAAGGGCCATAAAAGTTTACCTGTGATACCGAAGCCGGAAAGATAAACGATGCGAAGGACCAGTAATTTTCAACTCGGAATGCCGCGTTTCAGCGGCGCCGTGCGCGGCCTTGTCCTGATCAACGCGGCGATTTTCGTAGCCATGCTGCTCCTCATGGCTTTCCAGCGAGGACTTGCCGACATCGTCTTTCAGCTTGGCGTTCTGACGCCACAAGGCATCAGCCATCATTGGTATTGGCAATTCCTTACGTATGGCTTCCTGCACCAGGATCCGTTTAATTTTCTGCTTTCGATGCTGGCCATTTACTTCATTGGGTCCTCTGTCGAGGATCGTATCGGACCACGAGCTTTTGTCGAACTGTACCTGATCGCGATTGTGGGATCAGGCGTTCTCGCCTACCTGTTCTCGCTGACTGGCCTGGTGCAAGGCGCCGTTCTGGGATCCGGAACCGCAGCCAATGCGATCCTGATGGTGTTCTACCTCCTGTTCAGGGATACTCCGATCTTCATTTTTCCGCTGCCGATACCCATTCCAACGAAGTATGTCGTCATCTTTACCGCTGCGGTGGAGGGAGCCTATTTACTGCTGACGCGTTCCCTCTTCTACGCAGCGCTCTTGCTGGGGCTGGTAGTTGGTTTCGCATGGTTCCGTTTGTTGTGGCATCGCAAGAGCCTCGTCGGCGTGGTGGAAGACCGTTTTTTTGGCGTGCGCAACGCATATTACAAATGGAAACGGCGCCGCGCAGGAAAGAAGTTCGAAGTCTATATGCGCAAGTACGACAAGGATCGGTATTTCGATCAATATGGGAACTACCGCGAACCGGACCCTAAAGATAAAAAGGACAACGGCGAGAGCCGTCCTCCCTGGGTGAATTGACGCACTCAGAAGCCTGATCGGGGCTGTCTCGTTTTACAGCACATACCACCCGGGGCAGCTCTGCTGCATCCAATACAACTCTTACTACGACTTCTGCCGTCCTTCTCCTGGGTGCGTGATGGATTCTGGCTTGTCTGCGAGCGGAGGGCGCTCACAGCGAAAATACATCATGTTTGCGCTGACCTTCCTGGCCGGCAGCGCGATGGCGTGGTATCTCGTCGGAAGGAGTGTCAGCCAGGCAAACTACTTACCGCATTGGTTCTGCTATCTCGGCAACCGTACTCTCATTCTGACCCACCTTACCTCAGACCTGATTATCGGCATCTCTTATCTTTCCATCTCATTGACGCTGGCCTACCTGGTTTGGCGGACACACGGCACCATCCCGTTTCACTGGATCATGATCGCGTTCGGGACGTTCATCATTGCCTGTGGCGCCACGCACTTCGTGGAGGCGATCACCCTGTGGAAACCCGTCTACTGGTTTTCCGCGTATGTGAAGGTCATCACGGCATCGGCGTCCCTGGCTACGGCCATTGCGCTTCCCTTTACGGTCCCGCTGATCCAGAGCAAAGTCCGCGATGCCGCTCTCTCTTCCCAGCGAAAACGGGAATTAGAGAGCGCGAACAAGCAGCTCGAATTGGCCAACGATCATTTGGCGGGTCTCGCATCTGACATGCGCCACATCGACGAGATGAAAACCCGGTTTCTTGCTCAGGAGGCCGCCGACATTGGAGATTGGCAGTGGGACATTAAAACCGGCGAAGTCAGGTGGTCCAAGGAGGTGGAAGCCATGCACGGACTTCCGCCGGGATCGTTCCGTGGCAACTACGAGGATTGGGTGAACACCATTCATCCGGAGGATCGTGAACCGACAGTTTCGCAGCTCCGGAGAGCGATGGAAGAACGCCGGGACTACGACGTGGAATACCGGACTGTTCGTGCTGACGACCGTTGGTACTGGACGGCGGCGCGCGGCCGCTTCGTCTATAACGAACAAGGTGAGGCGGTGAGGCTGATCGGAATGTGCATGGACGTAACCGCCCGGCACGACGCGCAGAAGCAGATCCGGTCGCAAGCGCGCGCTCTCGACCTGGCTAACGATGCGATTCTCATTCTCGATCTGCACGGGAATATCACCTCCTGGAATCGCGGCGCGGAGAGCCTGTATGGATGGTCGCGAGAGGAAGCTATCGGAAAGTCAGTCCATAGTTTCCTGAAAACCACATTCCCAACATCGCGCGAAGAGGTGCACGCCCTGATGTTGCGAAACGCCGAATGGATGGGCGAGCTGGGACACACTACGAAAGACGGCTCCGAGGTTATGGTGGCCAGCCGCTGGACCCTGGAGAAGGATTCCCAGGGACATCCGCAAGGCTGGGTTGAAATCAATCGTGATGTGACTCATCAACGCAAAGCCGAGGAAGTATTGCGGCGCTCAGAAAAACTTGCCGCAGCCGGCCGGCTCGCCGCAACCATCGCGCATGAGATCAATAATCCGCTGGAGGCGGTTACCAATCTGATTTATCTGGCGCGCTCCGAGGAGCGGATGCCCGAGGAGACTCGACGACTGCTCGATGAGGCCGAATCGCAGCTTGGCCGCGTAAGCCACATTGCTCGGAAGACACTCGGCTTCTACCGTGACACCTCGCGGCGTGTCTCGATGAGCGTCGACAAGTTGATCGAAGAGATCCTGTCGGTTTATGGAGGGCGCCTGCAGTCCCGCAACATCCAGGTAATGCGCCTCTATGACCCCGAGACCAATGTGGAAGCAGTCCCTGGTGAGCTGGTACAGGTATTCTCGAACCTGATCGCCAATGCAATTGATGCCAGCCCCTTGGGCGGGGCGCTGGTGTTGCGGATCAAGAATGTGACCGGGGGGACCGGGCACGATGTGCCCGGGGTGCGTGTCACCATCGCTGACAATGGTGGCGGGATCCCAGCCGAAGTTCGCTCACGTATCTTCGAACCATTCTTCACGACCAAGAAAGATGTGGGCACAGGCCTGGGTTTATGGGTAGCCGCGGAACTGATACGCAAATACGGCGGGTGGATTCGCATGCGCAGCTGCACCAAAGACTCGCGGCGCGGAACGACATTCAGCGTGTTTCTGCCGCAGGCGCAAAAAACAGAGGCGAATGCCGCCGCTTCCATCCAATAGCGACCCTCAGCTCTGGCCTGCCTTGTTCCATTCCTCGGTTACCGCATGCAGCTTTTCGAAGACCTGCTCGACTTCGCAGATCTGGCTGAGCTTCAGCCAGCATTGCTGCACGTCAGGATCGTCGTAGGCGTGACGCCTTGATTCCTCGGTTCGCCAATGGCGCAGGTTGAAGAAGCGGTCGTCGTTGGCGTCGCGATAGAGTTCATCACGGCTGTAGTCTTTGCGCGTCAGAATCGAATAAAGATCCCTGAGCACCGCGAGCACTTCGTCATCTTTGCCCGGATACGGACGAACAATGGCAATCGCCAAAACCTCTTCCTGCATCTCGCCTCCGGTTAACCGAGAGAGCTACCGTTTCCTGCGTGCCGCCCCGGAGCGCTGCCGCGTTCCCTGTCGGCGCTCTTGAGTGATCTCTGTGCGGTCTGATCCGACGACATGAAGACGCATCAGATTTGTTGAACCAGATCGACCCGTGGTTCCCGAAATCACGGCGATTACCTGTCCGGGACGTGCCACTCCCCGGGCCTCCAGCACGCGCTCCGCGCCGAACAACATCTCCTCGGCGGAAAGAGTATGCGGCCACAAAATCGGGTGCAGACCCCAAAGGAGGTTCAACTGGTTACAAATGCGCTCTTCGAATGCGAGCCCGAAAATCTTGCACTGTGGCCGATATTTCGAGACCAGCCGCGCGGTGGTCCCGGTCTGAGTGAACACCGCAATGCCGCTCATGTCGAGTTCGTAGGCTGCGTGAGCTACCGATTCGCAGATTGTCTCGGAAATGGATAGTGCCCGATGCTCGCCACGACGCCGCATGACGGGGTTGTCCTGCATGTGCGCTTCGGCTTCCACGATGATGCGCGCCATCATGTCGACCGCCTCGCGCGGGTACTTGCCGCTGGCGGTCTCGGCGGAAAGCATCACGGCGTCGGTGCCGTCGAATACGGCGTTGGCGACGTCGCTGGCTTCGGCGCGTGTGGGCCGCGGATTCTCGATCATCGATTCCAGCATCTGCGTGGCGGTGATTACCGGCTTACGCCACTCCGCCGCTCGCCGGATCACGTGCTTCTGAATGATGGGAACCTGTTCGGCAGGAACTTCCACACCAAGATCGCCGCGCGCCACCATCACTCCGTCGGCGACATCGAAAATTTCTTCCAGATTATCGATCGCCTGCGGCTTCTCAAGTTTGGCAATCACCAGCGCCGGATGGCCGTGGCTGCGGATCAGTCGCTTGGCCTCAAGAACATCGTTCGCCGAGCGAACAAAGGAAAGAGCAATCGCGTCGACACCATGTTTCAGACCGAATTCAAGATCCTTGCAGTCCTTCTCCGTCATAGACGGAAGGCTGAGCGCGGTACCGGGCAGGTTGATACCTTTGTGCTGCCCCAGGAGTCCACCGTTGATGATTTCGCACTCCACATCCTCGCCGACTACGGATTTCACTTTTAGTTCGATCAATCCATCGGATAGCAAAATTCGCGAACCGGGCTGCACTTCGCGGGCAATCGGAAAGGTGGTGGAGACCATCCGCGCGGTTCCGGGCACTTCGCGGCCAGTCAGAGTGAAGACATCGCCCGCCTTCAGCAGCACTGGCGCGCCACCCTCCAGTTTTCCCGTGCGCAGCTTTGGCCCCTGCAGGTCCTGGAGGATGCAGATGGTGCGATCCTGCGCCGTGGCAACTTTGCGCAGGAGCTGGATCACCTTGGCATGATCGTCGTGCGTGCCGTGCGAAAAGTTCAGGCGCGCCACGTCCATCCCGTGGCGCATCAGGTGGTGCAGCATCTCCTCGGAGTTGCTGGCCGGCCCCAGGGTGCACACGATTTTGGCTTGCCGCTCGCTAAGCTCCTGCAGGCGGCCGTTTCCAATGTTCAACTCAGTGCTGGACTTAAATTCCGCGGTCGACATGTAAAAGGTATGCCTTGTATCTCAGCTTCCGCCGGCCATCCTCCGCCACTCATCAGGCTGTGGAGGAACTGCTGGTTAAGTTCTCAAGTACGATCAACTTGGTTGCGCTAGTCGGCAGCCGCTTTCGGCTCACCTGGAGCCATCCCACCCGCAACGGCCCGGGGATACAGAATCGCGTTAAACTCAGCCCCTACCAAAACGATAACCGAAATTATGTATAACCACACCAGCAAAACGACCGCGGTAGCCAACGATCCATAGAACAGGCTGTATTGCGCAAAGTGACGCACATAAAGACGAAATCCGATCGTTGCGGGAAACCACAGGGCAGTCACCAAAGCTGACCCGGGCAGCACGCTATGCCACGGCTGCGTGCGCGGGACAGCGTGGTGATAGATCAGCGCCATCACCGCATTCAGGGTCAGAACGGCAATCACCCAGCGCGTGAGCGTCCATAGCGTGAGGATATACGGCTCGACCTCATGGCCAAGCTGCATCATCATGCCTTCGGCCAGTCGCTGCTCGATCTCGTTTCCGAAAGCGACTAGTGCAGTGGCAAATCCCATTGGGATTCCGGCCATGATCACCAATCCGAACGCGATCATGCGTTCTTTGATCACGCCCCACACTTTCGGGAGCCGGTACGCGTTCCGGAAACCCTCCATCCAAGAAATGATGACGCCGGAAGCGGTCCACAGGGTGATGATAGAGGCGAGGACCACGATGCGAATCGGGCGATCGTGGGTCGTCTGGAAATAGGTCTCTGCCGTGGACGCGGTTCCCGGAGGCATCACCCGGCCGACGGCGGCCGAGATCTCGTGAATGAAAGCCTGGGTCTTGGCAAACGAGATGAGGATGGAGGCGCTCAGCATGAGCGCCGGGAACATGGTGAGAATCGAGGAGTACGCCGCGCCCTTGGCGACGCCGAACGCGTCGTGCCGGAAAGCACTCCACACGGCTTTTCGGAAGAAGCTAAAGAAACGCAGCATGATGGGCTAAGCCGTTCGGCGCTCTTAGCTTACAGACTGCGGACGGAAAAGGGCAATTGCGAAAGAAGGAGCACAGTCCAGCACGAGCTGTTCGCGAAACGCGGCCTTCCGTCTGTGATTCCCTCTCCACTTCGTCAACCTACCGGCGCGCCAGGACTAGACCTCCCTCTCACGCCGCCGGTTCGGTCGATAGATAAACCTCTTCCTTCGCCGGTTCCGTCTGCCACGTTTCCTCAGGATTAGAGGAAAGTAGCGGCAGGCCCTTACTCAAGATGTACCGCAACCATGCCCCACAGGCTTGTGAAGTAACGACGGCCGTGATTACCAGCGCGGTATACAAAGCTGCGTTGATGATGCCCGAATCGTACGCAACACTGGCAAGGACAATTCCGGGACCACCGCGCGCGTTGGTAGTGATGGCGATATTCGCGACATCGAGTCCGCGAAAACCGCCAGCCCTGGCTGCCAGCGCGCTCGAGAATATCGAGATCGCCGACGAAGCGAAGAAGAAGATGAGCAGCACCGCCATGGAGAATTCGCGTCCGAATACCAGGCGGTATCCCACAATTCCGAAATAAATCGGTACGAATACTCCAAATGAAACTTTCGCGATCGATTCGAGAGGTACAGCAAATCGCTCACGTTCCGTCCCCTGGATTCCGCCAACGATTCCGTAGCCGGCGAGCAACGCAGCAAACTGCAAGTTCACGTCAAGTAAGGCCGCGACCGCGCAATACGCCATCAAAACGAAAATTACATATCCGACCGGTGACGCCTGGTGCAGGATGTTCCAGCGGGAATTGCTGATCCACCGCAACAGATACGGCATGATCACCATGGCGACCAGCATGAAGATAAAGGTACTGAGCACGTGTGAAAATACCGTGTTCGCCATGTGCTGCTTGGCCGATGCGGTGGAGTTTGCCAGCGCCGTCGCGAATGCCAACACCGTCCACAGGGCGACGTCTTCGAGGACTGCATATCCTAACAACAGGCTGACGAAACGCGTTCGCATGATTCCCAAATCCCAGAAGATCCTCGAGATCACTGGAATCGAAGTGACGGAGGTGGCGATCGCCAATATCAGGAGCGTCGCGGTTTCTTGACTGGCGCTCCCGGTGAGTCTCGCCAACGGGATGAAGCCCAGATATCCGAGTCCGAGGACGAAGACGAAACTGGTGACATCGGAAAGTATGATCAGCAGGATAGTTTTCTTGCGGTTCTCTTTTGCTAACAGGCGGCGTGTCTCGGCACCCGAACAGAACATCAGCAGGATTAGGCCGAGCTGGTACAGGAATCCAAGAACAACGTTGGCACTGGGCGAGAAGGTGAACAGCTTTGCGAATACTGCCGGCGCCAGTAACTTAAGCGCGAAGGGACCAAGAATTATCCCCGCCAGAATTTCTCCTACAATTCTTGGCTGCTTGAGACGCTCGGAGAGGTAGCCCAGTCCGTGCACAGCGGCCAGAAATGCGGCAATCGTTAGTACAAATTGGCCAAAATCAAGCGGTGACATAGTGGTTCTCCTTCTGCGAAACAGTGGAATTGGTTGCAAGGTCGTATTCGGCTTCGAATAAGAGAGGGGTTTCCGAATGACAAAAAGGGGGCGGCTGAATATCAGTTATTACCTGATCAATCGAACGATCTGATTTGGTGGTGAATCTCTGAGAATAGGAGGGACTGAAGCACAGCGCGTGAACGAAGCGGCGAAGCGGAAGCAGCACGTAGATTTTATCGGCTGGGGGACCATGATCCCGTTCGACGGTAAGGTACGGCGCGTCGCGCTTGGGTTCCTCCAAGGCTCTTCGCATTGCGCCGTGCAAGATCGTAGGAACGCGTGATTCACGCGTCCACATAACCTGGTTCTGACTTCTACTTGCTGATAGCGTGATCTCCCTGCCACACACCTGGTCGCGCGTGATTGTGGACGGAAGGTTCGCAGCGTCTGGGTGTTCGTCGACAGTGGTCGAGTGCGACTTCAGCGGTGCGACGAACAACGTGAACAGCGCAAGAAGAACCAGCCGAACTGCGCGCACGGCCGCCGAACAATCTGCATTCAACTCAGGATCGGACGAAAGCCATGGCGACCGGCCCTTTCGGACGCGATAGACCGACCGCAACAGCGGAACGGAAGCATAGCTGTGAAGCAGCTCTCCCGAGTTTTCCGGTGCATGCATTGGGTTGGCTACCATATGGTCTGTTTGCCCGAGATCTTATACGTCGCGCTGGCCGCAGCTGCGAGCGGCGGCAACAAAGTCAGGCGCAAGGCGGCTGCGTGATTCCGCCGCTTCCACGTCTTGACGACTTGAGCGCCCCACAGGGTTGCGCCTTGTGGGAACAAAGGCAGCCTGAAGTACGACGCGTGTGGATAAAGACGTTCAATGCCAAAGCGCGCGGCCTTGCGTACAAGTGCGGGAAGTGCCGGGGAAGCGTTCCGGTAATGAGCGGTAAATTCGCTGATGATCCGTAAGTGAGTGGCCACCCCGCGCCAGATCCCTTGTGGCCTCGCAATTCGATGCAGTTTCTCAAAATCAACATTATTCAGGAGCGGAACCGTATCGGCGAAATCGCAGATTCTATAAAAGAAGTGGCGATAGAGACGTTGCAGCGTGGCAAGAACGATCTGGTCTTCGGCAGCTGGGACCCAAAGCGCGACGTGCCCTAGCGCCTTACGACGCCGCCTGGCGATAAGCTCCTTGCCATAGGTTGCAAACTCGCCAGTCTGACCGAGCCGTTGAATGTGAATCTCGACAAGAGGCCGGAGCCCCGGAACTCTGAAGTTCCACTTATTGGCGAGTTGGTCGCCCCACGTCTGCGACTGAATCTCGGCGTCGAACTGTGCTCGCATCAGTTGCTGGACAGCGCGTTCATCGCCAGTGGTGAATAAGTCGAAATCGTTTCCCAAGTCAGGCCAGTGATCCGGCGACTTGATCGCCATCACCGGGCAGCCATGCTCTTCGAGGGCATCGCACACTTTCGCAATGGTCGTAACCGTCTGGGCATTCTGCGCGCGCCGTGCAGCCAGCTGCTGCTCGAATCCCGCGTGGGAGTTTGCCACCGGTTCGAGTGTGCGGATCAGGATGTGATGGAGCTCTGCGAGTGAAACAAGCGCCGTAAGTTCTTCATCATCGAGATACGCGAAGGATTCGCGAAGCTCATCACTCGCTCGCTGGCCATTCAGAGCCACGCGGTTCAGGGCCGCGCCGTTCAGGGCGAAGTACGACAACCAGTGGAGCTGTTCGGCTTGGCAGTTCACCATCAATCGTCAGTACCTGCTAAGACGATTTCGATGTACGCAGGCTCCCAACGGTTGTTCTCTGAACGCCTGCAGGGATGACAGGCAAGCCATTTAGCTCAGGGCGAGCGCCGCCCTTGGTTTGGTAGTGGAAATGGGCAATTGGGAAAGAAGGGGCGGGGAATGCCGTAGAATACGCAACGCATATGAAGAGCTCGTTTTTGGTTGTGTCGCTGTTTTGGTTAGTTTGCCAGGTGTTTGGAACGGTTGGACCTATGCCCGGAACCGAAGACATTCCGCAACTGATGGCGGAATCAACGCTTGTATGCAAGGGTGAGGTGATCGAAGCGCCGGCGCCGGTCCGTGTTGCTTCTCCGGAAGGAATGGAGCGGATGTCGGCAATCGCGAATGTCAAGCCGGACCGTTGTTTCAAAGGGAAGCCTGATGGCGGACCCATCCCGGTGCTGTTCGATGGTTTCGATACGGGGACTGGTGGATCATTCGTTCTCAGAAAGGGTACCTATCTGTTGTTCTTCTTGAAGCCACAGGGCGGAAAGTTCGCGGTTGCCGACGTGTGGTTCGGCGCGTTGCCCATCTCTCGCAAACTCGGTGCAACTCCGGACGGCGCAGATCCCATGTATCTACTTGAGCTTGACCTCGAAGCCGGACTGCGCGATTCCAATCCTGAGCTTGTGCTCGATAGCATTCAAATGCTTGGGAACATGAAACACTTGCAATCGACTACCTCGTTGAAAGAGATGTTGAGCACTCCTGATCTGCTGGTCAAAACGTACGTCTGGCAGGCCCTCCTGCGGTTGCAGGACTATACCGTGCTACCGGCGGTTTCAGACTTCTTAGACTCTCAGCCGGAACTGCCGCACGAACTGCTGTTGCCTCGCGATCAACTATTCGAAAGGCAACAGGAGCTTGAATCGGATGTATTCGGAATTCGCGGTCCGAAAGCGTTGCCCTTTCTTCACCACTTCGCCGTTACTGGTCGTGATCGCCTACTCCGGGCTTCGGCACTTCAAGCCTTACGTATGATTGGTTCACCTGAGAGTGCACCCACATACTTGAAGGCGCTGGATGATCCGAATGCGGATAATGCCTTTTATGCAATGCAGGGACTTTTGAGTTTTGTACCCCACGTTCGGATTGATTGGGTGCCGACGTGGAAACAGTTTGACGAGTCTCCGAGGTTCTACGCCGCAAGATGCAGGGAATGGTGGGAGGCGGAAGGCAAGGTGAAGGCAGCAGCGAACAGATCGATCACCAACTGACTCAGTCCCCTAAATGCACGGATGGATTCGCTTCCCTCACCATGACCTAGTTGTTTTCTGACGCTTCGGTGGAAGAATCGACTCTACCCGCTCGAGGCGAGCGGGCTCCATTTGATTCACAAACAAAAAGGGCGACCCTTTCGGATCGCCCTCTGACAACTAGCAACTGACAACTTCCAACTTATTCTGCTGCCAGCTCTTCTGTTTCGCCTTCCTGACGCATGAGTTCCAGTGCACGTTCTGCCTCTTCGTAGGCAGCCGTGACTTCCTCCTGCACTTTGGCGGCGGCTTCTTCGAGTTCCGGTGCCAGCTTGACGTTCCGGTAGTACTCCATGCCGGTGCCAGCCGGGATCAGACGTCCGACGATCACGTTCTCCTTCAGGCCGCGGAGGTGATCCACCGCTCCCTGAATGGCTGCCTCGGTCAGGACACGCGTGGTCTCCTGGAACGAAGCGGCCGAGATGAACGAATCGGTCGAGAGCGAAGCCTTGGTGATACCGAGCAGCAACGGACGGCCGGTTGCCGGGCGTCCACCCTGCTTGATCGTCCGTTCGTTTTCCTCGCGGAAGCGGAACTTGTCGATCTGCTGTTCCAGCAGGAACTGCGTATCGCCCACGTCTTCGACCTTCACCCAACGCATCATCTGACGAACGATCACTTCGATGTGCTTGTCGCTGATGTTGACGCCCTGCAGACGATAGACTTCCTGGATTTCGTTCACCAGGTATCCCTGCAGTTCTTTTTCGCCAAGCACGGCGAGGATGTCGTGCGGGTTCAGCGGACCATCCATCAACGGTTCGCCGGCCTTCACGCGCTCGCCTTCCTGCACGTTGATGTGCGAGCCACGCGGCACCTGGTATTCCTTCTCGGTGCCATTGTCAGCCGTGACGTACACCTTGCGGTGACCCTTGCTGACTTCGCCGAACTTCACCACGCCGTCGATCTCGGTGATCACGGCAGGCTCATGCGGCTTGCGGGCTTCGAACAACTCGACCACGCGCGGCAGACCACCGGTGATGTCCTTGGTCTTCGTCGTTTCGCGCGGGATCTTCGCCAGCACGTCGCCCGGGAAGACCTCGTCGCCATCCTGGACCATCAGGTGAGCGCGCGATGGCAACAGATAACGCTTGCTGCCAACCTTGCCCGCACCCTTGATCATGATGGCCGGCTGGTGCTTCTCGTCCGGCGACTCCGCCACAACCAGTCGTGACAGGCCGGTGACTTCGTCCACTTCTTCGTGCAGCGTCAGACCTTCGTGCAGGTCCTTGTAGCCGACCGTGCCGCCAATCTCCGTAAGGATGGAGAAGGTGTACGGATCCCATTCGACCAGCACCTGGCCCATTGCGACCTGCTGACCCTCTTCGGCCTTCAGCTTGGCGCCGTAAACGACCGCGTAACGCTCCTTTTCACGGCCTTTCTCGTCGAGCAGCGCGACCGAACCGTTACGATTCATCGCCACCAGATCGCCGCCCTTGGCGCGGACGGTCTGCAGGTTGATGTACCGGACAATGCCGGGGTTCTTGGCTTCGAGGCGTGACTGCTCGGACACTCGCGATGCCGTACCACCGATGTGGAAGGTACGCATCGTGAGCTGCGTGCCCGGCTCGCCGATCGACTGAGCAGCGATAACGCCGGTTGCTTCGCCGAGTTCCACCATGCGTCCGGAAGCCAGGTTGCGTCCGTAGCACAGTGCGCAAACGCCGCGCTTGGCTTCGCAGGTCAGCACCGAGCGGATCTTCACCCGCTCCAGGCCAGCCGCGGAAATCGCGTTGGCCAGTTCTTCGGTGACTTCCTGGTTCACGTCGACGATCACGTTGCCTTCGAAGTCCTTGATCTTCTCCAGCGAAACGCGTCCAACGATACGGTCGCGCATCGGCTCGATGATGTCGCCGGCTTCCACGATCGATCCGACATAAATGCCGTCGACCGTGCCGCAGTCGTACTCGCTGATGATGACGTCTTGCGCCACATCGACGAGACGGCGGGTCAGGTAACCGGAGTCGGCGGTCTTCAGCGCCGTGTCGGCCAATCCCTTACGGGCGCCGTGCGTGGAGATGAAGTACTCCAACACGGTAAGGCCTTCGCGGAAGTTCGCCGTGATCGGCTGCTCGATGATTTCGCCCGAAGGCTTGGCCATCAAGCCGCGCATACCGGAGAGCTGACGAATCTGCTGTTTCGAACCGCGGGCGCCGGAATCGGCCATGACATAAATGGGGTTGATGGCGCCGGCCTTGTCGGCCTTCTCCATCACCGAGAACATTTCGTCAGCAACGCGCTCCGTGATTCCCGACCAGATTTCAACTACCTTGTTATAGCGCTCGCCGTTGGTGATCGCGCCGTCCAGGTACTGCTGGTGGACTGCGATGACCTGCTTCTCGGCGTCGCCTACCACGCGCTTCTTGCTTTCCGGGATGACCATGTCATCGATGCCGATCGACAGGCCAGCCTTGGTGGCGTAGAGGAATCCGAGCTGCTTGATGCCGTCGAGCATCTGCACCGTGGTTTCCAGACCAAAGCGCAGATAACCGTAGTTGACCAGCGAACCGACGCCCTTCTTCTTCAGCAGACCATTGATGTACGGCATCTCCTGGTCTTTGCCCTTGGGAAGATGATCGTTCAAGATCGCGCGGCCGACAGTGGTGTTGATGAACTGGCGGTCGAAGCGAACCGGCTCGGTGCGAACTACGTCCTGATCGTCGTAAGCGGTGGTCAAGTCGATGACGTCGCCGGTGTAGCGCAGACGAATCGGGCTGAGCGTTTCCACTTCGCCCATTTCGAGCGCGAGCATGACCTCGTCGATGTTCGCGAACGCGCGGCCTTCGCCCTTCGCGCCCGGCTTCGCCTTGGTCAGGTAGTACAGGCCGAGCACCATGTCCTGGGTAGGAACGGTGATCGGATGACCCGACGCGGGCGACAGAATGTTGTGCGACGCCAGCATCAGAACGCTGGCTTCCACCTGCGCTTCCGGCGAAAGCGGAATATGCACGGCCATCTGGTCGCCGTCGAAATCGGCGTTGAACGCCGTGCAGACCAGCGGGTGAATCTTGATGGCCTTACCTTCCACCAGCACCGGCTCAAACGCCTGGATACCCAGACGGTGGAGCGTGGGAGCGCGGTTCAGAAGAACCGGGTGATCCTTAATTACTTCTTCGAGGATGTCCCATACGATCGGTTCCTGCGCTTCCACCATTTCCTTGGCTTGCTTGATGGTTGTGCAGTGACCGGTCTGTTCCAGCCGGTGATAGATGAACGGCTTGAACAGCTCGAGCGCCATCTTCTTCGGCAGACCGCACTGGTGCAGCTTCAACTCCGGTCCGACCACGATGACGGAACGGCCCGAGTAGTCGACGCGCTTGCCGAGCAGGTTCTGACGGAAGCGGCCCTGCTTGCCTTTCAGCGTATCGCTGAGAGACTTCAGCGGGCGATTGTTCGCGCCACGCAGCACGCGTCCGCGACGTCCGTTATCGAACAGGGCGTCGACGGCTTCCTGCAACATGCGCTTTTCATTGCGCACGATCACTTCCGGTGCGTGCAGGTCCATCAGCTTCTTCAACCGGTTATTGCGGTTGATGACGCGGCGATACAGGTCGTTCAGATCCGACGTGGCAAAGCGGCCGCCGTCCAATGGAACCAACGGACGCAGCTCCGGTGGGATGACCGGAATCACGTCGAGAATCATCCAGTTCGGTTTGTTGCCGCTCTTGCGGAATGCCTCGACCACCTTCAGCCGCTTGGCGTATTTCAAACGCTTCTGCAGCGAAGGCTCGTGCTTCATCTTCTCGCGCAGCTCGGTGGAGAGCAGCTCGATATCGACGCGCTTCAGCAATTCCTTGATCGCTTCCGCGCCCATCATGGCCTTGAAGCCTGCGGGCCGGTATTGCTGATCGAGCTCGCGGAACTTCTGCTCTTCCTTGATGACCTCGCGCTCTTTCACCGGCGCGTCGCCAGGTTCGACGACGACGTAGGCTTCGAAATAGAGCACGGACTCAAGGTCGCGCAGCGAGATATCCAGCAAGTGGCCGATGCGGCTGGGCAGGCCCTTGAAGAACCAAACATGCGAGCAGGGCGATGCCAGCTCGATGTGGCCAAGACGCTCACGGCGAACTTTCGACAGCGTGACTTCCACGCCGCACTTGTCGCAGATCACGCCGCGGTGCTTCATGCGCTTGTATTTGCCGCACAGGCATTCCCAGTCCGTGACCGGACCGAAGATGCGCGCGCAGAACAAGCCGTCGCGTTCTGGTTTGAACGTCCGGTAATTGATCGTCTCCGGCTTCGTCACCTCGCCATGGGACCAGCTCCGGATTTTTTCCGGCGAGGCCAGACTGATGCGGATCGCATCGAAGTCGGCGATATTGCTTGCCATGTCAAAAGGGCTTGAACGGTACAAAGTTTCCTCCGGTGCGATCCTGACGTTGATCGCTCACGGCTCTCGAATTCAGTGGCCAGCGCCTAGTGCTTAATGGCCAGTGTTCTGGACCAGCGATCTCAAGAGCAGTGAACGCTGGTTCTCGTTCTTACGAAACTTCAAAACTTTGGGTGCCCCACCCTCGACCCTGCTTTTGGGTCGTGGGTGGGATACCACTTAATCCGCCGCTGCTGTCGCGAGCTGCTGCGGACGGCGTCCTTCGCCAGTCTTGATCAACTCGATATCCAGGCAGAGCGACTGCAATTCGCGAATCAGCACGTTGAACGACTCCGGTACGCCCGGCTCGATCGCGGCTTCACCCTTGACGATGGCCTCGTAAATCTTGGTGCGGCCATAAACGTCGTCGGACTTCGCCGTGAGCAGTTCCTGCAGGATGTACGCGGCACCGTAAGCTTCGAGCGCCCACACTTCCATTTCTCCGAAGCGCTGTCCGCCGAACTGCGCCTTGCCACCCAGCGGCTGCTGCGTGATCAGCGAGTACGGTCCGATGGAGCGTGCGTGAATCTTGTCGTCGACCAGGTGCGACAGCTTCAGCATGTAGATGTAACCCACTGTGACTGGCTGTTCGAACTTGTCGCCAGTCATGCCGTCGTACAGCGTCGTCTTGCCGGAGGTCGGCAGACCTGCCTGATCCAGCATTGACTTGATTTCCGCTTCGCGCGCACCGTCGAATACCGGCGAGCCGATGTAGACGCCCTTGGTCATCGACTTCGCAAGCTTCTCGAGCGTCTCCTCGTCGAGATCGTCGAAATGATCGCCGAACGCGACGTCTTTGAACATGCTCTTGAGCTCGCGGCGCAGATGCTCCGCGCGTCCGTTGTTCTTGATCAGCTCAGCGATCTTGGTGCCGAGAACCTTGCCTGCCCATCCGAGGTGAGTTTCCAGAATCTGACCCACGTTCATACGGGAAGGTACGCCCAACGGGTTGAGCACGATTTCCACCGGCGTACCGTCTTCCATGTACGGCATGTCTTCATCCGGCAGAACGCGCGCGATCACGCCCTTGTTACCGTGGCGGCCAGCCATCTTGTCGCCGACGCTCAGCTTGCGCTTCATGGCGATGTAAACCTTCACCAGCTTGATCACGCCCGGAGGAAGTTCATCACCCTTCTGCAGCTTTTCGATCTTCTCGCGCATGATCTTGCGGAGCACATCGATCTGACGCGAAGTCATTTCTTCGATCTCGTCGATCTGCTCGTTTACGCGAGGATCCTTGTCGTTGTACTTAATGCGCTTCAGGTTGCGGGTCGAGATGCGCTCGATGGCCTCGCGGTCCAGAATCGCGCCCTTGGTGAGCAAACGCTTGTTGGTGCGCTCGTCGTGCAGGTCGGCGGTCACTTCTTTTCCACCGAGCAGCCCTTCGAGGCGCTTCAAACGCTCGTCCGTCAAGATTCGGATTTCGTCCGAGAGGTTCTTCTCGAGCTTCGCGATTTGCGTTCCTTCGATTTGCTTGGCTCGCTCGTCTTTTTCCTGTCCCTTGCGGGAGAAGATTTTCACATCGACGATGGTGCCTTCGATTCCCGGAGGGCAGCTCAGCGAAGCATCGCGAACGTCACCGGCCTTTTCGCCGAAGATCGCGCGCAGCAGCTTCTCTTCCGGAGTCAGCTGGGTTTCGCCCTTGGGCGTAACCTTGCCGACCAGGATGTCGCCCGGCTTCACCTTCGCGCCGATACGGATGACGCCGCTCTCGTCGAGATCGCGCAGAGCGGATTCGCTCACGTTCGGAATATCACGCGTCACTTCTTCCGGACCCAGCTTGGTATCGCGCGCTTCGAGTTCGAACTCCTCGATGTGAACGCTGGTGTAGTAATCCTCTTTCACCAGCTTCTCGCTTACCAGGATGGCGTCTTCGAAGTTGTACCCGCGCCATGGCATGAAGGCCACAAGCACGTTACGTCCGAGAGCCAGTTCACCATTCTCGGTGCAAGGACCGTCACCGATGACCTGACCTTTTATTACCCGGTCGCCCTTCTTCACGATGGGCTTCTGGTTGATGCAGGTGTTCTGGTTGGAGCGCTTGAACTTCGTGAGCTGGTAAATGTCGCTACCAACTTCGCGGGAGAGCTGCATCGGATGATGCTCGCCTTCCACGCGCACGATGATGCGCTCAGAGTCGACCGAATCGATGATGCCGCTGCGGCGAGCCAGCACCACGGCTCCGGAGTCGCGGGCAGTAACGCCCTCCATTCCGGTACCGACGATCGGCGCTTCCGCCTTCAACAGAGGCACGGACTGGCGCTGCATGTTCGCGCCCATCAGAGCGCGATTGGCGTCGTCGTGCTCGAGGAAGGGCACAAGTGAGGCAGCGACCGAAACCAGTTGCTTCGGACTGACGTCGACGTAATCGACTTCATCACGGCTGATCAGCACGAAGTTGCCGGCCTTTCGGGCATTGACCAGATCCGCAACGATGCGTCCCTTGTCGTCGAGCTCGATGTTGGCCTGCGCGATTACGTGCCGGTCTTCTTCCCATGCGGATAGATAGAAGGAGAACGGCTCCCACTCGATCGGCCGCTTGCGGCGTCCTTTCAGGTCTTCGTTCGCCTTCAGGATTTCGCTCTTCTCGACGTGATCACCAACCTTGTAGTCGCTGTCACCGCCATTCACGATGGCAACGTAGTCGATGATGCGTCCGCCCTTGACGCGACGATACGGCGACTCGATGAAGCCGTAATCGTTGATGCGCGCATAGCAGCTCAACGACGAGATCAGTCCGATGTTCGGACCTTCCGGCGTTTCAATCGGGCAGATACGTCCGTAGTGCGTCGGGTGAACGTCGCGGACTTCGAATCCAGCGCGCTCACGCGACAGACCGCCCGGCCCAAGGGCCGAGAGACGCCGCTTGTGCGTGATTTCCGAAAGCGGATTGGTCTGATCCATGAACTGCGACAACTGCGACGATCCGAAGAATTCGCGAATCGCAGCCATGACCGGCTTGGCATTGACCAGGTCATGCGGCATCGCCGTCGACATTTCCTGGTACACCGACATCTTTTCCTTGATGGCGCGTTCCATCCGAACCAGGCCGATGCGGAACTGGTTCTCCATCAACTCGCCCACCGCGCGTACGCGACGGTTTCCGAGGTGATCGATGTCGTCCACCGAACCGATGTTCTTGCGCAGCTTCAGCAGGTAGCGGATGGTCGAATAGAAGTCATCCGGCTCGAGCGTGCGGCTGTCGAGGTTGGTGGCATCCTGCTTTTCGTACAGCTTGATGTTGAACTTCAAACGGCCCACGCGCGAGAAGTCGTACTTGCGCGAGTCAAAGAACATGCCCTGGAACAACGCGGTAGCGGTGTCGAGGGTCGGCGGATCGCCCGGACGCAGCTTGCGGTAGATTTCGATCAGAGCTTCCTGCGGTGTCTTCACCGAATCGCGCTTCAGGGTGGCGCTGACTACCGTGCCCACGTCGTCGCGCTCGGGGAAGAACACGTGGATGTCACCAATGCCGGCATCCAGCACCTTCGCGAGCACTTCCGCGGTGATTTCGCTATTCGCTTCCAGCAGGACTTCACCGCTCGTTGTGTCGACGATATCGGCTGCCGCGTATGCGCCTTCCAGATCACCGGGCTCGATCTCGATCTCGCTGATCTTTGCCTTGTGAATTTCGCGCATGATCGCCGGCGTCACCTTGCGGCCCGCGTGCGCGATCTCATCCCCACTCTTGTTGGCCAGACGGTGCGAAAGCTTCATTCCAACCAGTTGGGTCGGACGATCAACTCCCGGCTCCAAGGTCCAGAAAGGCTTCTTGTCGCGGAAGGTGATCCGGTCAACCGTATAGAAGGTGCGCAGAATGTCTTCGTTCGAACGCAGACCGAGCGCGCGCAGGAAAATGGTTCCCAGGAACTTGCGCTTGCGGTCGATGCGGACGTAGAGAACGTTCTTCTGGTCGTATTCGAACTCGACCCACGATCCACGATAAGGAATGATCTTGCCGAGGAAATAGGAGCGGTTATTCGCAGTCTCGAAGAAGACGCCCGGCGAACGATGCAACTGGCTGACGATAACGCGCTCAGTACCGTTGATGATGAACGTACCGTTGTCGGTCATCAGCGGAACATCGCCGAAGAAAACCTCCTGCTCCTTGATGTCGCGAATGGAGCGATTGCCGGTTTCCGGATCCTTGTCGTAGATGGTCAACCGCATGGTGACCTTCAGCGGAGCGGAGTACGTCATGCCGCGCTCTTCGCACTCGGCTACGTCGTACTTCAACTGCAATCCGACTGGGTCGCCGCACTTGTTACAAAAATCGGGTGTGTTCGCGTTGTAGGTTCCGCAACGGCCGCAGAGCACTTCGCCCGGATGAAACGGGTCAGTGATAACGGTGGCTCCGCAGTTGCGGCAAGTGGTACGAAGGTGGTGCAGTCCCTTGAGGTGGCCGCACTTGCATTCCCAGTTACCGATGGCGTAATCCACAAACTCCAACTGCGATACATTGCGGAAGTCTGTGATTGGGAAAACCGACTGAAACACGGCCTGTAATCCCGCATCATCGCGCTCACTGGGCAAGCGGTCCATCTGTAGGAACCGGTCGTACGAACGTTTCTGGACTTCGATCAGGTTCGGGATCTGGATGGTCGCCGGAATTTTTGAGAAGTCGAAACGGGTACGAGAGGCGCTGTTCTTATTGGGCATCAAAAGACTCCTGAAACTCTTGACTTACCGAGCCGGTCGCTTACAATCGGCGCATCAAACATCCTGGCGGCCCAATTTGGGTCCGCCGGAGAAGCCTGTGCAACCCTTGCACGGCGTTCACAAAACGTCCGTCGTTCCGAGAGGAGAACGGACGGTAAAAAGCGGTGTTCGCCTGGTTTGCCGCTAACCGGCGAAGCTTTTGAGAGAGACGACAAATGCGCCCGTAGGGACGTGATTTCCCGTGGGCGCCAATCGCGGCACTCGAACGAAATTAATTTTGGTTTCCAGCGTCAGTGTAGAAGGTCTGTTCTGGCCCCCTACCGCCCTTCCTGCTACCCCAGGCACCGCCGTTACCTGAGTCCCCGCGGGAAAAACGGTTGGAACCGCCGCCGTGAATCTGCTATCTCCGGGGCGAGAGAAACTGTAATCACTTAGATGCTGCCGCTCTCGCTCCGATTCACAACTTGCGAATTCCAGGACTGGCATCCAAGCGGGAAAACCAGTCCTGGAACGATTCTACGCCCGGGACTCGCCCGGTGGCCAACTACTTAATTTCAACAGTTGCGCCAGCGTCCGCGAACTTCTTCTTAATGGTCTCGGCTTCATCCTTCGAGACGCCTTCCTTCACGGTCTTCGGAGCTCCGTCGACCAGGTCCTTGGCTTCTTTCAAGCCCAGGCTGGTGACTTCGCGTACGGCCTTGATCACATTGATCTTATTGCCGCCTACTTCCTTCAACACGACCGTGAATTCGGTCTTCTCTTCGGCCGGAGCCGCTGCCGCTGCGCCCGCGCCGCCAGCCATCATGACCGGAGCCGCTGCCGCTGCGGAAACGCCCAAACGCGATTCCAGTTTCTTTACCAGCTCTGCCGCTTCGAGCAGCGACAGGCCAACAATCTGTTCCTCAATTGCTTGCAAGTCAGCCATCTGTTTCTCCACCTTTTCGTTATCAGTTTTTAGTTAGTCGTTATCCGTTGCCAAGGTTTCCAGTGCGCCAAGCAATTTCAGATCGCGTCCAGACAAACGCAAACCCCTCGCCGTCGCAACACCTGACTCCTGATAAACGAACTTATTGTGAGACCTCTCGGTCCCACGAACTTTTCTCGCCCTCCCAAATGCCTTGGGTGCCCCATCTCGGCGAAGCCGAGGTGGGATCCCACCGAATCTACTGAGCGGGGGCTGCCGCTACTTCTTCGCCCTGGGCGGCTGGTGTTTCTGCGCCGCCCTTGAACTTGTTTTCTTTCACGCCCTGGTTCACGACGATCGCCAGATCGCGACCCGTCGCGCCAATCACCGTCGCCAGACGCTGCGCCGGAGAATTGATCAGGAAGAGCAACTTCGAGTAGATCTCTTCCTTCGACGGCATGTTCGCCAGTGTCTCAATCTCCTTGATCGAGATCACACGGCCTTCGACCACGCCTGCCTTGAACGTGTACTCCGGATTGTCTTTCGCGTACTTGGAGAGCGCCTTCGCCAGCGCCACCGGATCGGCCTTTGTATAGGCGATCGAGGTCACGCCCGCGAGGTTCTTCAATGCGTCTTCGATCTTGCTGCCCTTGGTCGCGCGCTCCGCCAGGGTGTTCTTGACCACCTGGTATTTGCCGCCGGCGCCCCGGACCGCTTTGCGCAGTTCAAAATCCTGCGTAACCGTCAGCTTGCTGAATGTGCCGACGATGACATTGCCCACCTCTTTCAATTCGCCGGTGAGCTTCTCAACTTGTTCAACCTTCTTTGCTCTTGTGACAGCCATTTCGGAATCCTCGTAGTTCGCTCTTTACGCCTTGGCGGCGGTTTCAACGGCAGTGGTATCGATCAGAATGCCAGGACCCATCGTCGAGCTCAGGGTCACGCCCTTCAGGTACTTCCCCTTGGCGACGGCCGGTTTGGCCTTGATCACGCTGGTGAGCACCACGGTTGCGTTCTCCACCAGCTTTTCCGGAGCGAACGAAATCTTGCCCACAGGCACATGGACCAGCGCGGTCTTGTCCGTACGGAATTCGACCTTACCGGCCTTTACTTCCTGAACTGCTTTGCCCACGTCGAAAGTCACGGTTCCGGTCTTCGGATTCGGCATCAGTCCGCGGGGACCAAGCACCTTACCCAGGCGGCCGACCGACTTCATCATGTCGGGCGTGGAGATCACGGCATCGTAGTCGGTCCAGTTTTCTTTCTGGATCTTCTCGACCATGTCTTCGCCGCCGACGAAGTCAGCACCAGCGGCCTCAGCTTCGCGCTGCTTCTCGCCCGTGGCGATGACCAGCACCTTTTTCGACTTGCCCAGTCCATGCGGCAGAACGACGGTGCCGCGGACCATCTGATCAGCGTGCTTGGGATCGACTCCCAAACGCATCGTCAGTTCCACGGTTTCGTCGAACTTGGTGAACTTAACTTTTTGCAGGAGGGGAACCGCGTCATTCAAAACGTATGGACGCTTTTCGACGGCCGCCCGCGCTTTCTCTACATTCTTTCCAGCTTTACGACTCATTGCTTTTCCTCGTCTCCCACCGCCGGCTTAATTTTGCAGGCCGTGGTCATTTCGACTTACTAAATTTGTCATCCCGAGAGCGCCTTCTTTCGGCGACTCTCGAGGGATCGATTCGCGGCGAAGCCGCTTCCCTAATTACGCGACTTCAATGCCCATCGATCGCGCCGTACCCTTCACACTCTTGATCGCCGATTCAAGTGTTGCAGCGTTGAGATCCGGCATCTTCTGCTTTGCAATCTCTTCCACCTGCTTCTCGGTCACCTTGCCGACTTTGTCTTTATTCGGCGCGCCCGATCCCTTGGCGATACCCGCAGCGCGCTTCAACAGAATCGAAGCCGGGGGCGTCTTGGTAACGAACGTGAACGAGCGGTCGCTGTAAACGGTGATGACGACCGGGATGATCAGGCCTTCCAGCTCTTTCTGGCTGGTACGCGCGTTGAATTGCTTACAAAACTCCATGATGTTGACCTGCGCCTGACCGAGCGCTGGTCCGACCGGCGGGGCTGGCGTTGCCTTGCCCGCGGCGATCTGGAGCTTCACAAATCCTGTTGCCTTCTTTGCCATTACTCTATGACTCGCTTTCGGCTAACAGCCTTTAGCTCAAGTGGCCATTAGCACAGCATCTTGCACCCAGAGGCGCCCCAGGTTCGCCCTTCTTTTGGGCTAACCTGGGTTGAAACCTATGTCACTACCTTTTCGACTTGCGCGAATCCCAACTCGACCGGAGTCGAACGTCCGAAGATCGTCACCATGACTTTCAAAGTTTCGCGATCTTCGTTTACTTCGTCGACGATGCCCGTGAAGCTGGCGAACGGACCTTCGGAGATGCGTACTGACTCGTTCTTCTCGAACTTGACCTTGAGCTTTGGCTTTTCCTTGCCCTCGGCCACGCGGTAAACGATCTGGTTGACTTCATCTTGTGAGAGCGGCGTCGGATCGTTGGCGGTTCCGACGAAACCCGTCACACGCGGCGTCGATTTCACGACATGCCAGACGTGATCGCCTTCACCGCCGGTGCGGAATCCGGTCAGATCCATTTCCACCAGGACGTATCCGGGATAGAACATGCGCTCGGACGTGTACTTCTTGCCGCCGCGAACCTCGGTCACCGCTTCGGTCGGGATCAGCACGCGGCCGATCTTGCCTTGCAGGCCAAACGCCTGCACGCGCGACTCCAGCGACTCCTTGACCTTGCGCTCAAATCCCGAATAGCTGTGGATGATGTACCACTTCATATTCGGATTCGACGACGCTCCCTCGCCACTTGCCGCGCCCTCGGGAGGTATCGCGCCTTCTCCGCCGTTCTGCGGGATCCCACTCTCTTCGTGTTTGTTTTGATCTTCCTGCATTTGCTCTTTCATCCGGCGCTATTTCACAAAGTGATGAATTAGCGCGTTCACGCCGGTCTGAATAACTTTGTCGACAATGAAGAAGTACAGGGCGAACAGAAATACCGCGATGATCACCACCACCGTGGTCGACTGAACTTCCTTGCGGGAAGGCGTTGTCACCTTCTTCATTTCAGTACGGACGTCGCCGTAGAACGACTTCACCCGCTGCGGCCAGGACTTCACCTGTCCAACTATGCCACCTTCATTCGCAACCTGTATTGCTGCTGTCTTCGCCATGTCCTGTACTACCTTCTTTACTTTTCCGGCGCCGTCTTCGTCGCCAAAATCAAACTGGCAGGGGCGGAGGGATTCGAACCCCCAAGTCCGGTTTTGGAGACCGGCAGTTTAGCCGTTGAGCTTACGCCCCTTCACATAGGTAATCGGCAATTGGTAATAGGTAATTTCAAAACCGTCGAAACCAGGCCCTTCAATTACCGATTACCTATTCCGCAATTACCTATTACTTAACTTCCTTGTGGTCCGTATGCTTGCGGCAGCGCTTGCAGAACTTGCTGAACTCCAACCGCTCCGTCGTCGTCTTACGATTCTTTGTCGTCGAATAGTTCCGCTCTTTGCAGACCGGACACTGTAACGTCACAATTTCACGAGGCATTTCAAACTCCCAAACTCGATCAAACTCTTGACTTCTTCTTCGAGGGAAATATCTCCCTGTATACGTGCCACGTGCCACAACCCAACCCAAGCGCTGAGCGGGACTAACGAAATCACCACAAGCAGCGCGCCAGCCAGGAACCACAGATCATTCCACGGAGAGAAGGCATCCACCTCAACTCCTGATCGGGCATCGCATTCCGATCACCCGATTGCCCGACTAGTCCAAGATCTCCGAGATCGTGCCGGCGCCCACCGTACGGCCGCCTTCACGAATCGCGAACCGGAGTCCCTTTTCCATCGCCACCGGCGTGATCAGCTCAATCTGCAGGCTGACGTTGTCGCCCGGCATCACCATCTCCGTGCCCGCCGGCAACTCCGCCACTCCCGTCACGTCCGTCGTGCGGAAGTAGAACTGCGGACGATAGCCCTTGAAGAATGGCGTATGACGCCCGCCTTCTTCCTTGCTCAGCACGTAAACTTCGCCCTTGAACTTCTTGTGTGGCGTGATCGATCCCGGCTTCGCCAGCACCATCCCGCGCTCCACATCTTCCTTCGCCGTGCCGCGCAGCAGCAGACCGGCGTTGTCGCCCGCCAGACCTTCGTCCAGCTGCTTCTTGAACATTTCGACGCCCGTCACGACTGTCTTGCGCGTCTCGCGGAAGCCCACAATCTCGGCTTCTTCGCCAACCTTCACCTTGCCACGCTCGATACGGCCGGTAACCACCGTGCCGCGTCCAGAGATCGAGAAGATGTCTTCAATCGGCATCAGGAACGGCTTGTCGATATCACGCGCCGGCAGCGGCACGTACTTGTCGACCGCATCCATCAGCGCGTCAACCTGCTTTTCCCACTTCTCTTCGCCGTTCAGTGCTCCCAGAGGCCGAAAGCCGTACCACCGGCAGATCGTCGCCCGGGAACTGATAGCTCTTCAGCAGCTCGCGCACTTCGAGTTCCACCAGGTCGAGCAGCTCGGCATCATCGACCGCATCGCACTTGTTCAGCGCGACCACGATGTAAGGCACACCTACCTGACGGGCAAGCAGCACGTGCTCGCGCGTCTGCGGCATCGGACCATCGGTCGCCGCCACCACCAGGATCGCGCCATCCATCTGCGCCGCGCCGGTGATCATGTTCTTGATGTAGTCGGCGTGACCCGGGCAGTCGACGTGCGCATAGTGCCGGTTCGCCGTCTCGTACTCGACGTGCGCGGTCGCGATCGTGATACCACGCTCGCGCTCTTCTGGAGCGTTATCAATCGAATCAAAAGACCGGAACTGGATCTTCGGGTTGTGCTTCGACAATACCTTCGTGATCGCCGCCGTCAGCGTCGTCTTCCCGTGATCAATGTGTCCGATCGTCCCCACATTCACGTGCGGCTTACTACGATCAAATTTCTCTTTCGCCATGATTGCCGTGCCTTTCTCCCCGTCGCGCCTGCACGCGATTCGCGGGGGCGCGTTTAGTAATAGCGGTAAATTTTCTGGAAGCGCGCCCGAACTTCGGGATTCACTTCCTCGATTTTAGTCAGATAAAACTCTCTCATCTGCGCCTTGTCGGTCATCGTTAGCGCGTCATACAACGCCTGCGCCGATTGACCCGACTTCGCCAGACTTTCATCCGCCTGTTCCATCAGGCGCTTCGACAACACCGCTTCGAACTCGCGAATGCGGATATCGTTCTTCTGAATCTTCTTGAAGAATTTCTCGATCAGCGCCGCCGACAGCAGCCGCTCGATGGACTGCTTCAGCGCCGCAAACTCGGCCTGCTTCTCGATCTTGATTCCCGCTTGTTCGAAACCAGTCGTCATAAATTCAGTAATTAGCAATCAGCATTTAGCATCCAGCCCTCAAAACCGTCACACAACTGAATGCTGACGAGTGAGTGCTGATCACTTCTCAAATCTCTGGAGCCGATGACCAGGATTGAACTGGTGACCTCTCCCTTACCAAGGGAGTGCTCTACCAACTGAGCTACATCGGCCAATGCAATAGGTAATCGGGTAATAGGTAATACGTAATTTCCGAAACGCCTGCAGCAGCGAACGCTTTCAATTACCTATTACAAATTACCAATTACAAATCTCTGGAGCGGGAGACGGGAATCGAACCCGCGACCAACAGCTTGGAAGGCTGTGACTCTACCACTGAGTTACTCCCGCTCGTTTTCACAGATCCTTCGGCTCCGCCTCAGGATTTCGGCTGCAGGCTCGCGCTCACTTCGCTCGCTCACGCCTGCAAAAACGCCTCAAGTTACTCCCGCCCTTGCCTTCACTCCAACTGCTATTTCTCGTCGCTGCTGTCCAAACTCCGCAGCGTCTCGCGCCGGTGATACACCCAAGTCCGCAGCGCAAACATTCCAATCACCGCCATCGCGATCAGCTGGACTTTCCGCTCCGACAACGTTTGCCATGCCAGCAGTTCGAGAACCGCGAAGATCACCATGGCTATCCCAAATCGCGACACAATCAAGTTACCCACAGATCCTTCGTCTTTCGCCTACGCTCAAGACTCAGGATTTCGGCAGCAGGCTCACGCCTGCTAAACGCCTCAACTTCCCGATCCAGTAACTCGTTCGCGAATCACCGGATCCAATCCTGGTGCACAGGGGAGGATTCGAACCTCCGTAGCTCCTGGGAGCGGCAGATTTACAGTCTGCTGCCATTAACCACTCGGCCACCTGTGCAAACCTAACGCCGAGTCACCATCCCGACAGGCAGCGACGTGCAGTATGAGGGCACTTCATTACCAGCAAATCGCTCGCAAAATATGACCGCTGCCATCAGCGACGGGGACATGCGAAACCGCGCGAACAAGCTTCCGCTTTCCGATCTCCTGTTTACGGAAGCGTCCTTTGGAGGTTTATCTCTGAGGAGCTGCGCGCTACGCCGAGTGAGTACGCGCACAACCAGTGCGCGCTGATTCATCTTTTGGAGCTGGCGAAGGGATTTGAACCCCCGACCCTCTGATTACAAATCAGATGCTCTACCAGCTGAGCTACGCCAGCACCGGTTGCCGGTCCCCAAACCTGAAGACAGACATCCAGAAACTTCCCGCCGCACGGGACAAAGTTCAGAGATTATCACAGCGGAACTTGACGTGCAAGCGCCTGCCGGACAGAGATTTCCAACGCTTTCGCACAGCCTTCAAACGGCCCGCATTACGGTCCGTTCCGGCCCACGTGCGCAAGCAAACTCGTCTCGCTACTCTTAAATTCTACCCAAAACCCGCCGCCTCCGCTACTCTTGACGAGAATCTGTTGATTTTCGCAGGTCTTTTTTCGCAAACCTGGCGCGGTTAGCGCCGAAATCTCCCGCGATGCGACGACGAAAACTTGTCCTGATCCCGCTGTTGGTAGTTCTTGCCGTGGCGGTAGCAATCGCCGCAGCCGTCTTCCTCCGAAAGGCAGCTCCCCCCGAGCCAGCCCGCCTGCTGCCCACTGCCGAGGGTTACGTTTATCTGGACCTCTCGCCTCTGCGTAAGGCTGGGCTGCTCGATAAGCTTCCACCAATTGTTCCGGAAGGCGATTATCAGGAATTCATTCAACAGACGGGATTCCAGTTCGAGCACGACCTCGAGGAAGCCGCCTTTGCCATCCACGTGAATGGCGGTAAGGATACGAAAGGACGCCCTGAAAACCGTTATTCCGAAGTCTTCGTCGCCAAGTTCGATTCGCAGCGCGTAGCCGGATATCTGCGTAAGCTCTCGTCGTCGGTCGATAGTTACCGCAGTCGCGAAATCTTCAATATTCCGCGGGAGAATCGCACCGTGAGGGTCTGCATTCTGGGACCGGATCTAGCCGCCATTTCGAATCTCGATGATTCTTACGTGATCCGCGGCATTATCGATCGCTACGGGAAACTGGCGTCGCCGTTCGGTGGACCGCGCCTGCTGCGCCGCTACTATCGGCGGGTTCCACTCGCCAGCCTCGCGTGGGCGATCCTGAACGTCGCTCCCAGCTCGGAAAAGAACACTGCCTACGTTTTGCCTGGAGGCTTTGACCTGTCTTTCCCCCCGGACACGGTCAGCGTCATCTCCGTTCGCTATCTGGGCTCGATAAGCCTAAAGGCGCAGACCTTCACCAACTCGGAAGAGAGCGCCGCCCGCGTCGCTGATCAGCTCAACTCGTTTCTGAACATTTTTCGCTCGCTTGAACAGAATGCCAGCGGTGGCGATCCGGATGTGAAAACGTTCTTCGACAGCATCGAGGTCAAGGCGAGCCACAATGAAGCGGTACTCAATGCGCAACTGCCCAAGGGATTTCTGAAGAAGGTTCTGGCCGAGCCGCCTTCGACTCCGATCGCTCCGGAAGCGACCGCTCCACCTCCAGTCGCTCCGCAGAAGAAGCCGGCTAAATCAAAAAGTCACTAATCTTGGGTGGATTGCGGTAAGAGCTGACAACTGAAATCTGAGAGCTGACTGCTGCCTTACTTCCCAGCGGCTGCGACTGTCTCAAGGTGGGTCATGCGCAGAAACTTGTGAGGATTTACCGGAGTGTTGTGGACCCAGACTTCGTAGTGAAGATGGGGACCGGTGCTGCGACCGCTCGTGCCTACGTAGCCGATCACTTGTCCACGCTGAACGTGTTCGCCTTCATTCACTGACCAGCTCATCAGGTGTCCGTAGCGCGTGAGAATATCGTGCCCGTGATCGATCTCGATCATCCGCCCGTAACCCGCAGCCAGCGCCGCGAAAATTACGATGCCATCGGCCGGAGCCACAATACGCGTTCCCATCGGACTCGAAATATCAATGCCACGATGGAATGCGCCTTCCCCGTTGAATGGATCGATGCGCTCACCAAAATTGCCGGTAATCGGACCTTCCACCGGCCAGAGCGTTGGAGCGGCAGCCATGCGCTGCCAGTCGGCGAGCGTAGCCTGCTTCAAGCCAAGTCCGACTCCGATATTCGCCACCCCCGTCAGCGCCGAGCGGCGTAATGTGGCAAGCTGATCGAGCGAGGTCTGCACCTGCTCCTGATCGTCGCTGTCGGAAGTTGCGACCAGAAGTGGTTCGGCCTTCAGTCCGTAAATCGCCGAGACTTCACTGGCAATCGATCCGAGCGAGGCCACCTGGATGTCTTTTTCTTTGGACGCTTCTTCCAACTCGGTGTAGCGCGATTTCAGAGCTTCTTTCTCGGACCGAAGCTGATTGAAGCGCGTCACCTTGGTCAGCATGCGGACGTAGGATCCAGCCATGCCGGTGATGGTGAGCATTCCGAGGAGGGCGCCTGCCATGAAGACGTAGAGATGATGAAGAGGAATGGGGATCTTGCGCAGCTCACCTTCCGGGTCCCGTGCCACGAAAAGGATGTAAAAACGCTTACGCAATATCGGCTCTCCTCAGAATTTCTGACCTGGGATACTGCCAGCATCCCGGTGCGCGCCGGCTGGTTGGCCTGTTGTGGAGTTCGCGCGCGATCGGCTCGAAGAATCGGGCCAAACATCTAAAACTGCCAGTTGCACTTACGGCAGCTCAGGACGGGATGAACTTACCAGACGGATTTTAGCCGTGTCAACTCTGATGCCACCTAAGACAAAAACTTTAGGCCTTGTACTTACATCGCTTTAGAGATGCTGGGGATTGTACCGAGATACGCTTACCTGATTACCGAGGCGTATATTGTTGCTGCCTTGCCGAGAGCCGAACGACAACTCATCTCCGCGATTCGCGGTCAGGTGGCCCGTTTTCCCCACAGCCGGGAACTTACCCTGGGAATAGGGGATGATGCCGCTCTCCTCCGTGTTGCTTCGGGTTCCGAGCTGCTGGTAACCACTGATTTCAGCCTGGAGGGGGTGCATTTCCGGCGTGACTGGCACCCGCCGGAGAGTGTTGGCCATCGCTGCCTGGCTCGCGGCCTGAGTGATATCGCAGCCATGGGCGGCAAACCTGTGGCAGCCTTTCTTTCTCTGGCTCTGCCCGCGAAACTTCCGCAACGCTGGGTCGATCGCTTCATGAAGGGCTTCCTTGCCCTCGCCAGCCAGTTCTCCGTTCCGTTGGCCGGCGGCGATACCGCACAGAGCCTTTCGGGCGTGCTCGCCGATATTGTCGTGGTCGGCTCTGTTCCCAGGGGCAAAGCGATTCTGCGATCTGGAGCGCGTGCGGGCGATCGCATCTACGTCACTGGCACCCTTGGCGGATCAGTCTCCGCTTTCAATCGCTTGCGTCGTGGAGAACGACTGCGACCGCGAGATTTCCCTGAGCACTTCTCTCCTACGCCACGCATCGCCATCGGACAGTACCTGCGCGAACATCGTCTTGCGTCCTCGATGATCGACCTCAGCGACGGTCTATCCACCGATCTGTCGCACATCTGCGAAGAGAGCGGGGTTGGCGCGCTGGTGCATGCCGATTCACTGCCCACCGTCGACAACTCACCTGCGAGTCTTGCCTACGCGCTTCACGGCGGCGAAGACTACGAACTGCTCTTCACGAGACCGCGCAATCGCCGCGTGCCGAAGAAAATTGCCGGCGTGCCGGTAACGGAGATCGGCGAAATCCTCCCTTCGCGCCGCTCGCAGATGTGGCTGGAAAGCGAAGGTCTGCGTGTGCCGCTGAAGGCATCTGGCTGGGAACACTTCCGGAAGTAATTATGGTTTGGGTGCCCCATCTCTGCCGTCTTTTGGCAGAGGTGGGATCGCGAAAACCCTTTCCCGACTGGACTTTTCGCGTTTCCGAATCGACAATGCAACTTACGTAATCAAAGCTGCTCAGCTCGACTAACAGCTGCTTCATCGTTTAAGCCTATAATCAGATATGGCGACGCTTCGCCAACAGATCGCGACCAACATGTTGCGGGTCACGCGCTTCCGTGACCTCACCAAGGCGGTCAGTACCTACCGTCCTAACGACGATCTGGAAATCATTCGTCGCGCCTACGACTTCTCCACGCAAAACCATACCGGCCAATCGCGCGCTTCCGGTGAGCCTTACGTAGTCCATCCGCTCGAAGTCGCCATGATCCTCGCGGACATGAAGATGGACGCCAACGCCATCGCCGCCGGCCTGCTGCACGATTGCGTGGAAGACACAACGGTAACGATCGTCGACGTGCGCAAGGAATTCGGCGAACAGGTCGCGCACCTGGTCGAGGGCGTCACCAAGATCAGCAAAATTGATTTCGCCACTCGCGAAGAGCGCCAGGCTGAGAACCTGCGCAAGATGATGCTCGCTATGGTCGACGACGTCCGCGTCGTGCTCATCAAACTCGCCGACCGCCTGCACAACATGCGCACCCTTGACGCGCTTCCACCCGACCGCCGCGAAAAGATTGCCCGCGAGACGCTGGAGATTTACGGCCCGATCGCGCACCGTCTCGGCATGGGCAAAATCCGCGGCGAACTCGAAGACCTGGCATTCCGCTACGTCGATCCCATCGCCTATCAGCAGGTTCACGACGAGGTCGAGCAGCGCCGCAAGAAGGGCGAGGAATTTCTTCAGCAAATTGTCGGGCTCATCCGCGACAAGCTGAAGGAGAACGGCATCGAAGCCCGCGTCGAAAGCCGCATCAAGCGCCTCTTCAGCATCTGGCAAAAGCTGCAGCGGCAGCGTATTTCCGTCGATCAAACCTACGATCTTTTCGCTATCCGCATCATCACCTCAAGCGTCAACGATTGTTACGCCGTGCTCGGCATGATTCATAACCAGTGGCGCCCCGTACCCGGCCGTATCAAAGATTTCATCGCCATGCCGCGGCCGAACCTATACCAGTCGTTACACACCACAGTGATCGCCGAAAACGGCAATGCCTTCGAAGTGCAGATCCGCACCGAAGACATGCACCGCATGGCGGAAGAGGGCATCGCCGCGCACTGGAAATACAAAGACGGTCCGATCTCAGCCAAAGACGAACAGCGTCTCTCCTGGCTTCGCCAACTGGTTGAGTGGCAGCGGGACATATCGGATCCCGACGAATTTCTCACTACGCTGAAAGTCGATCTCTATCCCGAAGAGGTTTACACCTTCACTCCCAAGGGCAAAGTCGTCAGCCTGCCGCGCGATTCCACTCCCATCGATTTCGCATACGCCGTGCATACCGAAGTCGGACACGCTTGCGTCGGCGCGCGCGTCAACGGACGCATGGTTCCTATCCGCCACAAACTGCGCAGTGGGGACATCGTCGAAATCGTCACGCAGACCGGTCACAAGCCGAGCCGCGATTGGCTCTCGCTAGTCAAGTCAACGCGTGCTCGCCAGAAGATTCGCCACTGGCTGAACATTCACCAGCGCGAGCGTGCGATTGAAATCGGCGAGAAACTGATCGAGAAAGAAGCGCGCAAATACCGCGTTACGCTCAAGGACATTAAGACCGCCGACTACCAGCGCGTCGCCTCCGACGTGGGCTTGGGCAAGCCCGACGACCTCATGGCCGCCATCGGCTACGGCAAATATTCCGCCCGCCAGATCCTTGCGCGACTCGCGCCCGCATCCAGCCAGAACAGCGCTCATCCGGAAGACGAGGCCACCGGCATCTCCAGCGTGGTGCGTCGCGTTTTCGGCGGCGACAACTCCGCAATTCTCGTGAAAGGCCACGACGACCTGCTCGTCTACCGTGCGCGTTGTTGTAACCCGATCAAAGGCGAGGACGTTGTCGGCTATATCACCCGCGGCAAAGGCGTCGCGGTCCATTCCAAAAACTGTCCCAATGTTCTGAACCTGATGTACGAACCCGAGCGCCGCATCGATGTCGATTGGGCGCGCAAGGAAGCTGCCGCCGGTTCCTACGCAGTCAAACTCACGCTCTTCACCGACGATCGTCCCGGCATGATGAAGCAGATCACCGCCGTCATTAGCGACGAGAACACAAATATCCAGAATATGAGCGCCCGCACTGGCGACCGCCAGGCGAATATCGACGTCACCATCGACATTGAAGACGTGAAGCACCTTGAGCGCATTCTCGCTGGCCTGCGCAAAATCCCGGGCGTGCACGACGTCCAGCGCGTGCAAAAGAGTAATTAGCCGAAAGCTGAAAGCCGACAGCCGTCATCTGCTCCTGTAAAATCCTGTGTTGCCCAGGAGAAAGCAATGCGAGACGTGGTCATCACCGAACACGCGCCCCAGGCCATCGGACCCTATTCACAGGCAATTAAAGCTGGTGGATTTGTTTTCGTCTCCGGCCAGATTCCTATCGATCCGGCCACCGGGCTGATCGCCCAGTCGGAAGTTGCCGCGCAGACTGACCGCGTGTTGCAGAACTTGAAGGCCATCCTCACCGCTGCCGGCACGTCACTCGACAATGTTGTGAAGACCACGGTATTTCTGAAGAGCATGGGTGACTTCGCTGCGATGAACGAAGTCTATGCGCGATTCTGGAAGAAGGCTCCTCCAGCCCGCTCGACAGTGGAAGTCTCGCGCCTGCCCAAAGACGTCCTTGTCGAGATCGACGTCATCGCCCTCGTGTGATTATGTGGCGCGTGATTGTGTGGCGCGGACATTCCTGTCCGCGCTGATTTGCAGGCGTGCCCCACCCTCGAGCCTTCCGTTGGGTCGTGGGTGGGAACGAACTTCTTCAGAGCTCCGCTTCGTGTCCTTTGCCTTTCGCCACCAGGTATACCAGCGAATAGATCGTGCCGCCGCCATCGCGATTGACGCTCACCAGATGCTGTATCTCTTTTGTGCCCGCCTTGAAGAGCATTCCGCCCGCGTCAGCTTTATCGTCATCACAGCTCAGGGCGTTGGGAGTATGTTTTTCATCGGCCTGGCTGGGAGGATTCGTGCAGTCCAGCACCGTCCCATACTTCGCGAGCGCCTTGCGGTAGTAAGCGGCAACTTTCTCGGGAGAGTCCGCGGTCTGCATCTTCACCACAACCAGCTGAAATCCGGTACCGCCGAGCCACAGGCCCATGTTCGCGGACTGCGAGTCAGACTTCTGACCTTCAGACTTCGGATCTTTAGACTTCTTATCGAGGGCAGGCTTCGACCCCGGATACAGCGGCAGTCCGACATCCTTCGCCGATGCATCCTGGCTGATAAACGCGCCTGCGCTCTGCGCGTGCAACTTCGACGGGTGGTACGAGAGAACAAGAAGACACGCAACTGCCGCCAGCGGGATCGCGACGATCCGCTGCAAAAGGCTAGAGCTCTTCATGGAAACCCCCACACTTGCCATACGCGAGCACCCGGCCAAAAGTTCGCGGCGGCGAAAGATTCATGTGGGACGAATTGCTTCGTTTAGTTTATGGAGCCCGCTCGCCCTCGAGCTGGTGAACCGGGAATAGAAGCCTGAACATAGCAAAGCCTCCCTTGGAGCAGGAGGCTTCGGGAAATCGGGACTTACGCCTTAACGACTTTGCCGCTGCGCAGGCAATCGGTGCAGACGCGTACGCGCTTGGTGTTGCCCCCCGACGCCTTGGCGCGGACCGGTCGCAAGTTGATGTTCCAGCGGCGCTTAGTCACATTGTGCGCGTGGCTGACGTTATTTCCGGTGCGCGGCTTCTTGCCGCAAACTTCACATACTTGTGCCATAACGACCTCAGATAAGCTTAAGCTTGATGACGCAAAACATTGATTTTAGCAGAGCACGCGCCATTCACCAAGTTACGGGTGCCCGGTCCTTTCCTGCGGGGTTGGAAGGGGCCGGACTAGACGCTAGGGGCGTCGACCAGAAGCCACGGAGTCGCCGTGTCACGCTTTGCGTGTAACTCCAGAGATTAGATACGTAACTACGGCAACAGAAGAACGTCTTGGTGCACGGTCCTTGCGCCAGAGTAAGAAACAACCAGCAAGGCAGCCGAAACGGAAGAAGAGAGCTTAGCCGTGGAGAGAAGCAACTCATTCCGGCCCTTTCCAAAAGCAGGAAAGGACCGGGCACCCAATACCATACTCGCCAGAACGACCACCGACAAACGACTGTCTTACCTAAACAACTGCGGCGCCAGTTCAATCAGGTTCGCGCGCCACACCATCCACGTGTGCATTCCCGGTGTCTCTTTGTCGGTGAAGTTCACGTTTTTCGTCTTCAGCCAGGCCTTGAACTTGCGATTTAATTCGATCAGGTGATCTTCGGTGCCGCATGCTACATACAGCAGCTTGATCTGCGAGTTCGCGCTCGCATTCAGATTCGGAAAGTCCTTCTCAAAATCCGGGGATATCCCGCCCGAGCTGAACGCCCCAATGTACGCAAACTTGTCCAGATTATTAAGCCCAGTCAGCAGCGTCTCAGATCCACCCATCGAAAGACCAGCGATCGCATGGTCGGTTTGTTTGGTCGAGATGCGATATTCTTTTTCCACTCGCGGCATCAGCTCCGTGACCATCATCTCGCGAAACTTGTCGAAATTCTTCTGCGTGAGCTGCGGATGCCCCCATGTCTTCCAACCATTCGCCAGGATTTCGGGCGCGCCGTAGCCCAGCGGCATCACCACGATCATCGGTTTCGCCTTGCCTTGGGCAATCAATGAATCGAGGATGTAATTCGCCTTCCCTACGGCCGTCCATCCGTCGGCACCATCGCTGTAGCCATGCAGCAGGTAAAGCACGGGATATTTCGTCTTCGCCTTCGGATCGTAATTTGGTGGCGTGTACACGTAGTAGTCGCGATTGTCGCCAACCACGCCCGACTTATAGAAGTGGTGATGAACCTCGCCGTGCGGAATGTCCTGCACTTCCCAAGGCTGCGGCGGTGCTCCGGGCACGAGCACCATGTTTGAGAGGTTCAACAGGTTCGTCTTGACCTGCGTGTTGTTTGGATCGATCAGACTCACACCGTCAGCGACGAAGTTGTAGCCGTAAATCTCTGGATTCAGCGCGGACGTCGTCGCCGACCACACACCCTGCGCGTCTTTCGTCATCTCCAGCGGCTTAGCGCCTTCGACGTTTACGGTCACCTTCTGCGCGCCCGGATCGAAAAAGCGGAAGGTTATGGTCCGCTCTGCGCTAACTTCCGGCGACTTGATCTCTGGCGGCTGCTGTTGCGAAAACAGCGGAAGAAAACTGCTGAGCAGGCTGACTGCAAGGAGATAGCGTGGCCACTTCGATTCTGTTTTCATGAGCGCCCAGCAGTGTACAGGGGGAACTGTGAATTCTCCAGTAATCCAATAACGTGCCTCTGCGTCCAACTAAAGATGGGCTCGCGGGTTTAGGCTCAACAACCGCTCGTTGACTGCGCAACATGCATCTAAGAAGCGCGAGCACGAAAGTACAAGGGCGGCGGACAGCAACTAACCTCCGCACCCGGTGTTACAAAGTTCAGACTGAAATGATCCAACTCGTCACCTGCCCCGGTAACAGCGTCCGGAGAGATTAGGAATGACACTCATGAGATACAACGCACTTCACTGGCATCATCGCGCAGCACTGCTCTCACCTCTGCTGCTCCTCGTGTTTGCATTGCCCGTCTTTGCGAGTTTGGGCGGCAATGTTTCGACCGTGCAATCCGACCAGGCGCACATGAGAGCCAGTGCACAAGTCACGCGGGCCACGAATTACACCGTGCACGAGATGAGGGCAGCAGGCGGAACCGCCGTTCGCGAGTTTGTTTCCCCTTCAGGACAGGTCTTCGGCGTCGCCTGGAATGGCCCCTTTCGTCCAGACCTGCAACAGGTTCTCGGAAACTATTATCCGCAGGTACTGGCAGCCGCAAAAAACCGCCGCAGTGGTCACAATTCGCCGGTGAACATCGAAGAAAACGGCGTTGTCATCCAGATGGGCGGCCATCAGCGTCACTTCACCGGCCGGGCATACGTCACCAGCATGCTCCCGCAGGGAGTGCAGACAACCGTTGTTAAGTAAGGAGACGATCGTGCGTAGAGCCCTGATTCTGATGTCCGGCTGTGCTCTTTCCCTGATGGTTGCTTGCGGTGGCGGCGGCACTCCAACCAGCAATGCTGGAGGAAACTCGGTTACTCCGTCTACAGCTTCTAACGTGGCTGCAGTTGTGGTCGATCCCGGCCCAGCGGGGAATTACACCAACGGCTTGTTCGTAACCGTGACCGTATGTGTTCCGGGCACCACCACTTGTCAGTCCATCGACCACGTACTCGTCGATACGGGTTCGGAGGGCCTGCGTGTTCTGAGTTCGGTGTTGACCCTGTCGCTCCCACAACAGAAAGATGCGACCGGCAACGCGATCGCTCAGTGCAATGTTTTTGCCGATGGCACCTTCACCTGGGGACCTCTCGCCTCGGCCGACATCCAGATCGCAGGGGAAAAAGCCAGCGCGGTTCCGATCCAGGTGATTGGCGAGACGCAAATCCCTGTGACTCCCACTTGTACCGGAACAGATAACGACACTGTGCAGACGCTGGAAGCAAACGGAATCCTTGGAATCGGCCCGTTCCTTCAGGATTGTGGCCAGTTCTGCGTGACCAGCATTCCCAGTCCGGCGTTCTACTACAGTTGCTCTTCGAGCGGATGCACACCGACGGTGGAAGCACTTGCATCCCAGTTGCAGAATCCGGTCGGAATGTTCTCCACCGACAATAACGGAACCATCATCGAACTGCCAGGTATCTCGAATAACGGCGCTGCCACCGTAACCGGCTCGTTGGTATTTGGCATCGGAACTCAGTCAAACAACGGACTGCAAGGCGCAACTGCACTCGCGATCGATCCCAGCAGCGGCACCATTGCCACTCAATTCAACGGCCTGCAATACAGCGGCACGGTCATCGACAGCGGCTCCAATGGTCTCTTCATCCTGGATGCCGGAACGCTAGGCGTGACTACCTGCCCCAGTCCCGACGATTCGTTCTATTGCCCGGGCGCCCCCAATACGAATGCGCTGAACTCACGGAATCTCAGCGCCATCAACTTCGATAGCGCTAGCGACTCGAGTACGGTCAACTTCAGTATCGCCAACGCCGAGTTTCTGTTCGGCGCGAATGGTGGCACGAACTTCGCATTCAACAATCTTGGCGGGCCGAACAGTGGCGCCTTCGATTGGGGATTGCCGTTCTTCTTTGGACGGAACGTTTTTACCGCGATTGAAAACCAGAACACTCCGATAGGCGCCGGACCCTACTACGCCTACTGAGGCATCGGGCCATTGCGTGATTTGGTCTTGCGCCATTTGCAGAAATGCGCAAGCTCAAGCAATCACCCAATGGCCCAATCGCTCAATGACTCAATCGATTAGAGCTTCTGCTGTTTCAACCACTCCCGCAGCGGACCACCGAGATCCTTGCGCTTCAGTGCAAATTCCACCGTAGCCTTCAGGAAGCCAAGCTTGTCGCCGGTGTCGTGACGTATGCCTTCGAAGCGGAACCCGTAAATCTTCTCGTGCTTCAGTAGTTCTCTCATGCCATCCGTAAGCTGAATCTCCCCGCCGGTTCCGCGTTTCGTCTTCGTCAGCATGTCGAAGATTCGCGGCGTCAGGATGTAGCGGCCAATAATCGCCAAATTTGACGGCGCTTCCGACGCCTTCGGCTTCTCTACCAGGTCGGTGATCTCGAACAGCCGTCCGCCAAACTTGCCCGGCACCTCATGACCTGCGATCACGCCGTACGAAGAAATCGCCGGACCCTCCACCGCCTGCGTGGCGATCACTGAGCATTGCGTCTCGTCGAACACCTGCATCATCTGCTTCAGGCACGGCACTTCGGCGTCGATCACGTCATCCGCGAGCAGCACAGCGAACGGCTCATTTCCCACCAGTTCGCGCGACATCAGGACTGCATGTCCCAACCCGAGCGCTTCCTTCTGGCGCACATACGCCACGTGGATCATGTCGGAAATCTGGCGCACGATGCTCAGCAGTTCGTACTTCTTCTTCTCCTCCAGCATCTTTTCCAGTTCGTAACTGACGTCGAAGTGATCCTCGATCGCGCTCTTGCCGCGTCCGGTCACGATGATGATCTGGTCGCAACCCGCCGCCATGGCCTCTTCCACTCCGTATTGAATGATCGGCTTATCGACCAGCGGCAGCATTTCTTTTGGTTGAGCTTTCGTAGCCGGCAAAAAACGCGTCCCCAGACCGGCAGCGGGAAAAACTGCTTTGCGAACTTTCATTTTCATGATGGCTTCTCGTTCTTCAAATAACACAATCACGTTAGAGCGAAATTACTACGATGCATGAACCGGTATCCGGGAATTCTGCTACTCAAAGAAACGTAACGCCACACGGGACCCGCTTGCCCGCGCCGCTCGCCGGCGCTAGACTCCTTGCCCAGTGGGGTGGGTATGAAACTTTGCATTGTACTGCTCGTGACTGTCGTTTTCGTCTGTTGTCCAGTCCTGTTTGGTGACCAAGGTCATCAGCACACCTACAATCCGAATGAAAAGCTCGGCACAGTCTCCTTTCCGACCTCATGCGCACCAGCCGTTCAAAAGTCATTCGAGCGCGGCGTTGCGCTCATGCACTCCTTCTGGTACGAGGAAGCTGAAAAACAATTTGCAGAAGTAGCCGCCAAGGATCCCACCTGCGCCATCGCCTACTGGGGAGAATCGCTCAGCCTCTGGCACCAACTCTGGGATCGTCCCACCGACGACACCATGAAGCGCGGCCTCGCCCTGGTTGAACAGGCGAAAGCGGCGAAGCCCAAGACTCCACGCGAGCAGGATTACGTCGCTGCAGCCGCAGCCTTTTACAACAACGAAGGTGTCACCGATTTCGATCAGCACACGGCCGCCTACTCCAAAGCGATGGAGAAGGTCTACCGCGCCTACCCCAACGACCACGAGGCCGCCGCCTTCTATTCACTCTCTCTCCTGGCCGCCGCTCCGCCGCGCGATCCCAGTTTTGCCAACCAGAAGAAAGCCATCGCCATCCTGCAAACACTGGTTGACGAGCAACCCGATCACCCCGGAGCCGCGCACTATCTGATCCACGCCACTGACTCTCCGCAGCTTGCGCCTCTCGGACTCGCCGCGGCGCGTCGTTATGCGCAGATTGCACCTGCGTCGCCTCACGCCGTGCACATGCCGTCGCATATCTTCGCTCGACTCGGGCTCTGGCAGGAGGACATCCAGTCCAACCTGGCTTCCGTGGCTGCCACGCAGAAAGCCACCGAGATGCACATGGGCGGCGCCGCGCACGCTCTGCATGCTATGGACTTTCTCGAGTATGCCTATCTGCAAATCGGTGACGACGCGAAGGCCAAAGCGATCATCGCTCAGATGGACACGATGCAAGAGATGGATATGGGCGACGGCATGTACGGCTATCTCGACATGGCCCGCGCTGCTTTCCCTGCGACCTATGCGATCGAAACTCGCAACTGGAAAGACGCGGCTGCACTGAAAGCGATCCCGAGCGCGAAACCCTACAACGCTGCCATCGTCTATTGGGCGCAGGCTGTCGCGTATGGACATCTTCGCGACGCGGCCAATGCGCATAAAGCAGTTTCGCAATACGATGCGATGGTCGAAGCAACGAAGAAAACTACCGAGGCTTATTACGCCGACGGCATGGATACTGACCGCGATGAAGCCGCAGCCTGGGCTGCCTTTGCCGACGGCAACAACGATGAAGCCCTACGTCTGATGCGCAGTGTGGCCGATAAGCAGGATTCCTTGGGAAAGGGCGAGACCGCTCTACCCGCGCGCGAAATGCTTGCTGACATGCTGATGGAGATGAAGCATCCCGCCGAGGCGCTTGCCGAGTACGAGAAGTCGCAGAAGGTCGATCCGAATCGCTTCAACGGACTCTACGGCGCCGCACAAGCCGCTGCCGCCGTGAATCAGCCCGACAAAGCAAAGACCTATTACGCGCAGCTTTTGAAGAATTGCTCCGGCTCAACTTCCGACCGTCCGGAACTGGCCCAAGCCAAGACGCTCGTCGCGATGAAGTAAGTTACGAGTGGCGCGGGCGCCCTCGCCCGCGTTTCCAAATCACTAAGTGCTAATCACTAACCAGTGCAGCTGGGTGCCCCATCCTAGCCTTCTTTTGGCTAGGGTGGGATTCCACGGATGCCCAGAGATATTCGCGCTTAGTTCCGACCACTCATCACTTAGCCACTAACACTTCCTCACAGCACTGGACTGTCATTCCCCAGCATCGTCTGCCGGATCAGCTTAATCGGCGGGAATCCCTGCTTGAGAAATGTGTCGTGGAACTGCTGCAGGTTAAAGCTCGCGCCTTCCTTGTGCTGGTAGTCCGCCCGCAGCTTCATGATCTCCAGTTTGCCAAGCGTATAAACCAGATACGTCGGATCGCTCGTCCCGCGCTTCGTCTCCACTTCCGCGACCGATTTCGGCTGATAGCCTTCCTTCTGGAAGAACTCGATCGCCTGGTCCATCGTCATCTTTCCGGTGTGCATCGAGATACCCACGATAAAGCGCGCATTGCGCAGCAGCGCATCCTGCAACTGCCCGAGCCGCAGCTTCGGATCGCCATTGCCGTAGCCTTCGTCCAGCATCATCTGTTCGCTGTAGTGCGCCCAGCCTTCGGCATTCGACCCGCACCCCAGCAGCTTGCGAATCTTCGACGGCGCCGACGGCACCCACAGGAATTGCACATAGTGTCCCGGGTAGACTTCGTGGATCGCCACCGCAATCATCGTGAAACGATTGTCTCCGCCGAGGTACGACTCGTGCGCTCTCGCGGCCATCTCGGATCAGGCAGCGTCACGTTGAAGAACGCTTCCTTCGCGACCTTCTCGTACGGACCAGGCGTGTCCATCGAGGCAAACGTCAGTGCCCGCATGAACGGCGGCGTCTCTTCCACGATCGGTGGTACCGGCGACGGAATCGTCACAATTTTCTTGTCGACGATGTACTGCCGAATTCCGCTGAGATCGTCGCGGTACGCCTGCAACAATTGATCCGCAGGAGGATGGTTCTTCTGCATCTCCTCCAAAAGTTGCTGCGGCGTTTTGCGCGGATTGATCTGCTTCGCCGTTCGCTTGAACCACTCCTGATTGCGATGTAGGTCGTCATAGCCGATTTGCAACAAGCGGTCGAGCGGGATGTCGACCATCTCGTCGTACGCCAGCTTCTTCTGATAATTCTCGGCGCCAATGCGGAAGTCGCCCTTGGAAATCGGCAGCAAATCACTCTTCAGGAAGTCCTGATATTTCTCCAGCGCCGTAATTACGCCGTCGTTGCTCTGCTTGAACTCGGCTAGCAATTTCGGATCCTTCACGTCAGTAAAGGCCGCGGGAACATCCTTCTGGAAGAAGCTGACGATCCCCGGAATCTGGTCAATGGCAACTTCGGTATAGACCCGAGGGGGATTGTTCAAGTTCGCGCGTGCCGCGTCGAACACCGCCGGCATCAGCTTCTCGCGTGCGATCAGCGACCGCAGCCGTTCATCAGCCGGCGCGAAACTGCGCGACATAATGACATACGCGCTGTTGGTGATCCCACTCGAATAACGGTCGGGATTCTTCTCCCACTGCCGAATGTTCTCCAGATCCAGGAGGTTCCCGTTCAGCGTGGCCATCAGCAGCGCGTAGTCTTGCTGCTCCTCAAAGGGCAGTCGCTTGGAGTCGAAGGCCGCGAGCCGCGTGCGGAAGAATTTGTAAAACGCGATCTCGTCGTCGTAGACGGACTTGGTCCGCGGCTCGAGTTGCGAGTCATACTGATGGAATCCCGACTGTGTGCCTTCAGTCGGACGAAACTTGAAATAGCCGTCGAAGTAATCGTCGACCAGCTTGTTCCAGTCAGCCGAAACGGCGCTGGTCTCAGCTGCGGGCGGCGCCTGGGAGTGCATGGTGGATGTCAGCGGAAACAGCGGGAGCAGGGCGAGCAGGAAAGCGCAGTGTTTCTTCACAGGAAGAAATTAGCACAGGGCAGGTTTTCCGTGAAACCAGGTGGATTAAAGTTTGGGCCAATTTCCCGGTTGAGCGAATATAGAATACTGACAAGTTTTCAAAAACATATGACCACACTGGCATTCGGCTTTACCGGAGCCTTTGGAAGTGGTTGTACAACTTCCGCCAAATACCTTCAGCACACGAAGAAGTACCACTACGTTTCTCTTTCGCAAGTTATAAAAGATCGGTGGAAAGCTCAGCATCCTGATCAGAAGGCCAGCAGGCAAGATCTGCAGAAACTCGGCGACTTCATAAGAGAACACGAAGGTGATAATGCGCTTGTCGATGCAGCCCTAACATCGCAGCCTCCCAAGGAAGAACAAATACTGGCGATCGATGGTATCCGAAATACCGGTGAAATTGAGCGCCTTCGGCAACGATTTGGCTTCAACTTTACGCTAATCGCGGTTATTTCTTCGAAGGTAGACCGCTGGAACCGAATTGGACAAACGTCATACTTGGAAACAGGCCTTACCAAGACAGATTTTGACGATGATGATGAGCGAGATTGGGAGGAAGAAGACACACACGGCCAACAGGTCCGATTGTGTGTTGACAAAGCCGACATACTCCTCGACAACGCTGACTCTCAAGCGGAGCTGTTTGAAAAACTACTGAATTACGTTGGGCTTGTTACAGGCGAGGGCACACGCGCCGCAACTCAGCAGGAAATCTTCATGAACATGGCGTTCTCAGCATCGCATAGCTCAAAGTGCCTGAAACGCCATGTGGGTGCAATCGTGGTGGATACCCATGGACGAGTAGTTGGGGTAGGTTTCAATGAGAATCCACTAGGTACCCTTCCTTGCGCCGAGGAACCTGAATATCACAACCAGTGCTATCGAGACATCCTCAGGAATGCTCATTTCGCAGACCTCAGTATCCGTGGCGCTCGTTGTCCTCGCTGCGGCGAAAACCTTCCAGTAATTCAAGGCCCACCATGGAAGTGCGCCAGCTGTGCAGCGATAGGCAAGAAATCCGGATTGGAGGGTTTTTTCTTTCCAGACCGCGCAATGTCGTGGTGTACTGCCGTGCATGCAGAACTCTGGGCGCTCCTAGCTGCTGGAGAACGAGCGAGGGATGCAACGCTCTATACGACCACGTTTCCGTGCTTCCAGTGTGCCGAAAAGTTGATTCAAATGGGTGTGACAGAAATCTACTTCACCGAAGTTTATCCAGATCCACACAGCGGAAAACGCCTCGAACTGGCAGGAATTACGTTATTCCAGTTCGAAGGAGTGCGATCAATCAGCTTCGAGAGAATCTTCTCTAGAAGCAGGCCGGCCTAATCATTTCTTCGGCGGAAGAGCCGTCGTTTGTGGGGCAGCTGACTTTCGGTCATCAGCTTGGCTCTGTTGTGGCGGTGGAACCCGGATGAACCCCGAAAAACCCCAGCTTGAAATACGTGTTGGTTTTGATGCCATTTCGTCACCTGTTCGATGGTTCGTACGGAAGATCGGCGAAGATCGAGAGCCATTACGTTTGTAATCGATGTGATCCACGCTGTCTACGACGCAATTTTGGTTCCGGTGGTTTTCTTGTGCAAATTTGAGAACCCACTCCCAATTTGATGCTATTCGAGCGTCGGACTCTTGCTCTCGATCATCCCCTTCACCCTCTCGACAAACTCCGCCGTCGCCACCGTCTCCGTCTTCTCTTTGCCGCGAGTGCGGACGTTCACCTGGTTTGCCTCAGCCTCTTTGTCGCCGACCACCAGCATGAACGGCACCTTCTGCATCGCGTGTTCGCGGATCTTCGCATTCATCTTTTCGTTGCGTGCATCCACGTCCACGCGCACACCCTGCGCCTTTAGCTGATCCGCCACTTTGTTTGCATACTCCACGTGACGTTCGGCAATCGGCACCAACACAACCTGCGTCGGCGACAGCCACACCGGAAATGCGCCCGCATAATGCTCAATCAACACGCCGAAGAAGCGTTCGATGGAGCCATAAAGCGCGCGATGCACCATCACCGGCTCGTGACGCTGCCCATCCTCGCCCACGTACTCCAATCCGAAGCGCGTCGGCAGGTTGAAGTCGAACTGCACCGTCGACAGCTGCCATAGACGCCCGATCGCGTCCACCAGCTTGATATCGATTTTCGGACCATAAAACGCCGCTTCGCCGGGGATCGTCTTGTACGGAATGCCGCGCCCATTCAGCACTTTCTCGAGGGAATGTTGCGCCATCTCCCACTGTTCGGCCTTGCCGGTGTAGTGCTTCTGGTCGTTCGGATCCCAGGTCGACAGTTCTACCTGGAACTTGTCGAAGCCGTACGCATTCAGCGTCGCAATCGCGAAATCCACGCAACCGCCAATCTCATCTTCCACCTGGTCTCGAGTGCAAAAGATGTGCGCGTCATCTTGCGTAAAGCCGCGCACACGCAGCAATCCGTGCATCACGCCCGAGCGTTCGTAGCGATACACGGTGCCCAGCTCACCCAGCCGTACCGGTAGATCGCGATACGATTTAAGCGAATCCTTGTAGATCAGGATATGGAACGGGCAATTCATCGGCTTCAGCCGGTATTCGGCATCGTCCAGCTCCATGGTGTCGAACATGTTCTCGGCGTAGAAGCCCTCGTGGCCGCTGGTCTGCCACAACTGTCGCCGCGCCACATGCGGCGTGTAGACGAGCGAGTAGCCGCGCTTCAAATACTCGTCGCGCATCCAGTCTTCCATCAGCTTGCGCATGATGCCGCCTTTGGGATGCCAGAAGATCAGCCCCGGTCCCGCCAGCTCCTGGATGGAGAACAGATCCAGCTGCTGCCCCAACACGCGATGGTCGCGCTTCTTCGCCTCTTCGATCTGGTGCAGAAACTCGTCGAGCTCTTTCTTCGAGTAGAACGAAGTCCCATAAATGCGCTGCAGCTGCGGATTCTTCTCGTCGCCCAGCCAGTACGCGCCGGCGATGTTCAGCAGCTTGAACGCCTTGATCCTTCCGGTCGAAGGAATATGCGGCCCGCGGCAGAAGTCGATGAACTTGCCGGTCTTGTACAGCGACACCGGCTCGCCCTGCCCGGTGAACTGCTCGATGAAGTGGCACTTCATGAAGTCGCCTTCGGACTTAAAGCGGTCGAGTGCCTGGTCGCGCGGAATGTACTCACGTGCGTACGACTCATCTTTCTGAACGAGCTCCTGCATCTTCTTTTCGATCTTCTCCAGGTCCTCGGGCGTGAATGGCGTCGGACGATAGAAGTCGTAAAAGAATCCGCTCTCGGTCGCCGGACCATGTCCCAGCTTCGTCTCCGGGAACAGCTCCAGCACTGCCGCTGCCATCAAGTGCGCCGACGAGTGCCGGAACACCTGCAGCGCCTCCGGATCTTTTTCGGTGAGGATACGCAGATCCGCGTCCTGCTCGAGCGGTCGCGTCAGATCGACGAGCTTGCTTTCGTCTTTTTCCGGCGCAGCATGATCGCCATTGCTGGGCGTGACTTTCGCCACCAGCGCAGCCTGCGCCAATCGCGGGGAAATACCTTTCGCGATGTCGAGCGGGGTGGTGCCTTTAGGAACTTCCTGAACACTGTTGTCGGGGAGCTTTACACGGATTACGTCAGCCATATAAGGACCTGCACGCTTTCTAGAATCTTCGAGTGTAGCGAACGCTGTTTTCGAGGGTCAAACTAAGATGTCAAAAGTTGCGCTAGAGAGAAGAGAGGAGCCGCGCCTACGAGTGCGATTCGAGGCGCAGCCGGCGTGTTCGACGGATTTCCGTCGTCAGCATGGCAACAAAGCTGATCACCAGCACCATTGCGGCAAGCGGCACCGCAGCGAAGCGGTATGCCATGGTCATGTCCGCATGCGCACCGCGCACTGCTGCGTAGAGAACGCTGGCGATGATTCCGCACAGCAATCCCACGGCAAACGCGACCAGCGTGAACAGTACGGTAACGACCACCACGCGCAGGGCGATCTCAACTGCAATCCGGAATTTGGATTTCTTTCTTTCCACTTTAATTCTTCACCGCAGCCACCACTGGCCGCTGATCGAGACTGTCGTCACGCCTCAGGTACCGCATCGCCAGCACGAAAAATACGACGTACAGCACGCCGCTCACTGGCAGTCCCACTACCCGCAATACGTGCTCCGGATTCACCACAGCCGATTGCGTGAACGTCGTCCCGCGCCGCGCCAGCACCGCCATGATCGGAATCGTCAGCATCATCACGAAAAAGAAAAACGTTGCCGTCCCGACCAGGGCTAGAAATGCGCTTTTGAGTAAGTCCTTCAGCATGGCTGCGAGTTTTATTGTAACGCTGTCGGCATGTTGCGGTCGCATCCCGTCTCTGCGACCCGACTTCCACGCTGCCGTCCATTTTGGAAAAGCTCGCAGTCCATAAAACCTGAAAGATCTGTTTGGGACGCCCTGGTATCTGATAACGTCCACTGTTCTCCACGCAGATCTTCTTTTATGACTAGAACCACTGGCCTATTGATTGCCCTCTTCGTCTTCCAGCTTGCCTGTGGCGGAGGAGGCGCAGGCGACACTCCCGCTACGCCGGCCAGTCCCAGCCAATCGTTTGTGGCGCCGCTTCCGTGGGTTTATTCGCAAGCATTTTCGAGCACATCGCCCTTTCACGCCACGGTGGCGAACCTGAAGACAAGTGGCGCTGTGACGGAGCCTCAAACAGCGATGGAATCTCTATGGAGCCAGGGCGTGGCCAATCAGGATCTCTCCCCTGCCAGCTGGATGTTTCCGGTATACGTTTCTTCTGCCAGTGATCCGGTGAAGACTTTCACTTGCACAAAGTGGGGCGCTTGTAACGCGAACGGTTTGGCGATCCATGTTCCCAGCGGTGCATTGCCGGAAGCGCAGTCTGACGGTCACATCGGCATTATCGATACTGCGCTGAACCTTGAGGTGGACGGCTGGCAATGTTCGGTCACCGTTTCCAACATTGACTGTTCCTGGGGAGGATCCTACAAACTCGGCGGCAGTGGACTCGAAAACACTGGGTCGGGCGCCGTTCATGGTGGCTTCGCTGCCGGACTCTTTGTGATTACGGCGCAGGAACTCGTGAACGGAAAAATCGACCACGCCCTGGGATTGCTGACCAACTGCCTGAACGATCCAACCGTCTACCCGGCCGATCAGAAGAATGGAACCGACCAATCATGCGGGGTGACCGGACCTCCGTCGTATGGAAATCTTGTCCACTTGTTGTGGACCCCCGCGCAGATTTCAGCCAGCCCTTATTCGGCAGAATGCAAAACGGTTCTTACCGCACTCTCTTCGTATGGCGCGTACACATTCGACACGGGAAATGGTGGCCTAGCCCTATTGACCCAACACCAATACAGCTACACGGCAATTGCTCGGCCGGCGAATCCATGGACCAACCAAATCCTCCCTGATCTGGCCGCTGCCGGAGATGCAAACGGAACATGGTGGAACTCTTGCCTGAACCATCTGAGCGCAAGTGACTTTGAACTTCTACAGATTCCGAGCGGAAGCTACTGACCCGCGCAGAGCCGGAATCGCCCAATTCCCCCGCCTGCGCTAAAATGTTCGGAATGTCAGGAGTAGCTCAGGTCGTGACTCTCTCTCCATCCGAAGTAGTCCGGCAGGCTCCCGTATCTCAATCCACTAATGGGATTTGTTACGCTGTCTCTGGCGAAACCAATATCCCCGCCGCCGATCTGGAGCGCATGGTCGCCACCGTGCCCCGGCCGGTTGCTGCTGCGCTTAACCGCAAGGCTTACTATTTCGTCCCGCTAACCGTTGGACAGGGCGACGACACTGTCATCGCCGACCGCTACGACGTGGCCCTGAGCGACAGCGCCGTCTGCCATCGCAATCTCAACCTCGGCGACTCCCAGTGCGTGTTCATCTCCACGCGTCTGATGGACGACAAGTTCTCGCTGGCTTTTGAATTTTTCATCAATGTGGCGCACGCCTTCGTGGAGCAGGCCGGAGTTCCCGCCGAGTTCTCCGATCTCGCATGGAAGCAGGTTCAGGATCGCCAGCGCGGCGAAACTGGACTCGATGCCTGGGAGTTCCGCAAAGCTGCCGGTAATGGCTTCGGCGACGTTGAGAAGGCGAAGAACGAATACTTCGCGGCGACGTTTTCCGACGCCATCGCCATCTACATGCTCTCGACTTTTACGGACGTGGATTACTATGACCTGCGGGAGCGCGAATATCCTCTACTCGCGCCGAATGCGCTGGCGGAACGTTTGCGGAAGGTCGCCGAGATCTTCCCCGCGAATCAGGGATTCGAGTTCAACATTTACTACCGCCGCCGCCCTAACTAAAGATTGTGGAGCCCGCTCCCCCGAGCGGGTCAGTCCGCGCTCTTCGGCAACTGGAAGTCCACTCCGCGCTGATCGTTCACCTGCGCCGTTTTCTCCAGGTCCAAATCGCCCAGCTTGATCTTCTTCGCCGTGGTGCCGCCGATGTCGTAGAGCGTGTCCCCCACGATCGCGTAGTTGCGCACTTGCTGCTGATGTCCATCGCGGAACACCAGCACCGTCGGATCAACCGGCGGCTGAGCTGCCGACGTAATCCCGGTAGGCGCGGGCATCGCGCTGCGCTGCGGCATTGGGCCCATGTACTGACCGTTGTCGAACATCGTAGGCGCAATCCGGTTCGGGTCATCTGGCTGCTGCTGATCCGCCGCTTGTTGCTGGTTGGGATCGTAGCTCTGGTCATAACCGGAAGCGTCATATCCATAGCCGTAATAAGGATAGGCATACGGAGCGTAATAGTAGTTGGTGCGGCGATGCGCGCCTCGCGTGTTGAACTGCTGCCCGAACTGAACCTGCCCGGTATGGAAGTTCACTGTCGGCGTAAACGCCGGATTCGTGCATCCGAGAGCCGAAGGCACCAGCGCCGAATTCGTGCATGTGTTCGAGAACCCATTGGGTCCCAGTGAAGTCACACTCGGGCGCACCGGAGTGACATGTCCGCCTTGAATCCCGCGGCCAATCGAGGTCACGCTCGCCGGAACACCCGGCGCGGGACCTCGTCCCGGCCCATGCGACGTCACCGACGCTGGAACTCCGCGAATTTGCGCAAATAAAGGCAGTGCAGCTAAGAGCAGTCCGACCGCGAATCTTGAAATGAGTTTCATGACCCGTACCCCCGAGGCAGAGCCCAACGCATCTTACGCCCGACCTATCTATATAGACACATTTACCTGCCCCAAGTTGCATTTCTGCCGAACAGCGAAGGTAACGTTACCTTTGCAGAACGTTGAAGCCGCGCCGGCTTGCATGAGCGCCGCTTTGTGTGGCGCGGGCGCCCTCGCCCGCGTTGTGGAACAGTCCGGGTGCCCCAGCCGCGCAGCCAATGTGTGGGATAGATCAGTCTCTAGTCTTCCCGGTACTCACCGCTCACCACAAAACTTCACCTGTCTTCCCGAGCGCAGCGAGGGAACCCTACCTGACCACCGAATGCGACTTCCCATCACATAATCCCATCCAATCCAACTGTTACACTGAGAACCGGATGATCCTGCCGTTTGTCCGCGATCTTTTTGCGGACGTGGAACGTATCCCTGCTTTTTCGCGTGTTGCCACCCACCTGAAGTCGGCCACGGGGCGTGTACGTGTATCCGGACTCACTCCCACAGCCAAAGCTCTCCTCGCCAGCATGCTCCAGAAAGCCGCTGCGCGCCCGCTCATCCTGATCGTCGAGAGCAACCGTGCTGCCGAGGCAATCCTCCCTGTGATCCAGGGATTTGCGGAGATCACCGGCGACCTCGCCCCCGACTCCATCGTGCATCTTCCCGCCTATGACGTGCTGCCCTTCGAGAATCTCTCGCCGCACGCCGAAATTCAGGAAGACCGTGCTCGCGCGCTCTGGCGCATCACCACCGGCGACGCGCGCCTGGTGGTCACGCCGATCAACGCGGCGCTCATGCGACTGCAACCGGCCGAGTTCTACTTTGACCTTGCCCAGGTCTTTCGTCGTGGCGAAACCGTCGACACCGAAAAACTCACCGCGCACCTCAACACCGTCGGCTACACCAAAACTGACGTGGTCGAAATGCCCGGCGAGTACGCCTTGCGTGGCGGCATCCTCGACGTCTATCCCGCCGACTCCGATCGCCCACTCCGCGTCGAGCTGTTTGGTGACGAGATCGATTCCATCCGCAAGTTCGATCCCGGTACGCAACGTTCGTCCAGTGCCGTCGATGAATGCGTGCTCCTTCCGCTCACCGACACGCCTGTGCGCGAAGAACTGCTCGCCGTCATTCACACGCGCCTCTCCGGCCATCGCGTTATCGGCGACGAAGAGGCCATCGAGGAAGCGATTCGTTCCGGCGGCATCACCGTTTTCCCTGGTTGGGAGATGTATGCGCCCGTCGCCAGCCGCGGTGACAATCTCTTTTCGCTGATGCCCAATGCAGCCGTGCTCCTCAACGAACCCAGCATCACCCGCGGCGAAGCCGATCAGTGGTGGGAGAAGGTCAACACCTCGCACGAGCGCAGCGGCGTCGGCAATCTCGTTCGCCCAGAAGATCTCTACCTACCGCCCGAAGAGGGATTCGCCGCCATCGACAAACTGCTTGGCGCCGATCTCGAACACCTCGGCATCGGCACCGAAGAAGAGCAGATCTCGCTCTCCACGCAGCCGACCATGCGCTTTCACGGATCGATTCCGGCCGTCGCCGACGAAGTGAAGAAGCTCACCGCGGAGAATCAGCGCGTGCTCTTCGCCTGCGGCACCACCGGAGAAGTCGAGCGACTGGCTGAAGTCTTCACCGAATACGGTGTGTCGTTTCGACTCGGAAGTCGCACGCCTCGACCGGGCGAAACCTACATCGACGATGCTGCGTATCTCTCCGGAGAAGAGGTCAGCACCACGATCGTAAAAGCCTTCGTGCCCGAAGGCGTCGCCGTCCCCGACGCGCGGCTCACCATCTTTGGCGCGCGCGATCTCTTCGACGAATCCGAGATCTACGCGCCGCGCCCGGCTCGCGCCAAATCGAAGACCTCCGCCTTCATCTCCGACTTCCGCGATCTCGCCGTCAATGACTACGTTGTCCACGTCGAACACGGCATTGGGCAGTACCAGGGACTGAAGGAAATCCCGCAGTCCGACGGCACCAACGCCGAGTTCATGATCCTCGAATACGCCGAGGGCGCGCGCCTCTACGTGCCGCTCACGCGTCTCGACCTGGTGCAGAAATATCGCTCCGCCGAAGGTGCCGCGCCGCAACTCAGTCGCCTCGGAACCACAGCTTGGGTGAAGACTAAAGCTAAGGTGAAGAAGGCCATGCGCGATATGGCCGAGGAACTGGTCAAGCTTTACGCGCAACGCAAAGTGGCAGGCGGTCACGTCTACCCGCCTGACAGCGAGTGGCAGCGCGAATTCGAGGATTCGTTCGAGTTCACCGAAACCGACGACCAACTCCAGGCCATCTCCGACATCAAGAAGGACATGGAGAACGGCACGCCCATGGACCGCCTGCTCTGCGGCGACGTCGGCTACGGCAAAACCGAAGTCTCCATGCGCGCGGCATTCAAGGCCGTCAACGACAACAAGCAGGTCGCGGTGCTCGCGCCCACCACCGTGCTCGCGTTCCAGCACTTCGAGACGTTCAAGCGGCGCTTTGCTGCATTTCCGATCCGAATAGAAATGATCAGCCGCTTCCGCACCACCAAGCAGCAGAAGGAAATTGCGGAGAAGGTCGCGAACGGCCAGGTCGACATCATCATCGGCACGCACCGCCTGCTCTCGAAGGACATTAAGTTCACCGACCTCGGCCTCGTCATCGTCGACGAAGAGCAGCGCTTCGGCGTTCGCCATAAAGAGCGCCTGAAGCAGCTGCGCAAAGAAGTGGACGTGCTCACCATGTCGGCCACGCCCATTCCACGGACGCTGCACATGTCGCTCGTCGGGCTGCGCGACATGAGCGTCATCGAGACGCCACCAAAAGATCGCATGGCGATCCAAACCGTGGTCGCCGCATGGGACGAAAAGCTGATCAAGTCGGCGATCGAACACGAACTCGAGCGCGGCGGGCAGATCTACTTCGTGCACAATCGCGTTGAAAGCATCTACGAGATTTCCGACAAGATCCGCGAGCTGGCGCCGAAAGCCCGCATCATCGTCGGCCACGGCCAGATGTCGGAAGGCGAACTCGAAAAAGTGATGCTGGCGTTCATGCGCCACGAGTACGACATCCTCGTCGCCACCACCATCATCGAGAACGGGCTCGACATCCCGCTCTGCAACACCATGCTCATCAACCGCGCCGACCGTCACGGCCTTTCGGAGCTTTACCAACTCCGTGGACGCGTCGGCCGCTCGAATCGCCGGGCGTATGCGTATCTGCTGATTCCGCCGGACCGCGAACTCACGCCGCTTGCGCGCCGCCGTTTAGCAGCGCTGAAAGAATTTTCCGACCTGGGCGCGGGCTTCAAGATTGCGGCGCTCGATCTCGAACTTCGCGGCGCCGGAAATCTTTTGGGTGGCGAGCAGAGCGGACACATCGACGCCGTCGGCTTCGAGATGTATACGTCGATGCTCGAGCGCACCGTGCGCGAACTCAAGGGCGAAATCGAGCCGGAAGAAGCCGAGACTCAACTCAACCTTGGGCTCAACATCCGCATTCCTCCTGACTACATCCCGGAAGAAAATCAGCGCCTGCGCATGTATAAGCGCGTCGCCGGAGTCGAAAACGAGAAGGCATTGGCCGACGTCTCCGCCGAACTCACCGACCGCTACGGACCGCCGCCCAACGCGGTGCGTCACCTGCTGGAGTATGCGACGCTGCGCCTGATGTGCCAGAGCCTGGGCGTGGTTGCCATCGACCGCCATCGCGATTCGGTCAGCATCAAGTTCGGAGAGAAGGCGAGTATCAATCCCGAAAAGCTGATGAAGTTCGTCGCGAAAAACAAAGGCACGCAATTCACACCCGCCGGAGTGCTGAAGTTTTCAGTCACCGCAACCGCGCCGGATCAAGTGCTGGGCCGCCTGCGCAATCTGCTGACCGAACTGTCGGCTCATCAGATCGCACCGTACGAAGTAAATACCAATGCTGAGGGTGCCCCATCTCTGCCTTCCGTTGGCAGAGGTGGGAATGCCGGTGCCCCACGTTCGCGAAGCTAACGTGGAGTTGATGACGATTTGGTTGTCATCACGAGCGGGCTTCGGCCCGCGAGGGATCTGCAGTTGTTTTTGTTTGCGTGTGGCACAGGCGATCCGCCTTTCAGGCGGAGCGCAATCTGATCTAAAAGTTGCGTGGCGCAGCCGACCCCGGCTGCACTCAGTTCTCCGTGGGATCCATCACCGCGCCGATGAACAACAATACATTCGTCGTCTGATCGCGAACCAGGAAGAGAAATGGACGGTCCAGTTTCACCTGGAAGGGCTCTTGTCCACCAGCAATGCCGCCGTAGACCGCGCCCATGACTGTGTCCGCATCTGCGAGGATTCCGTTTTTGTCCACCTGGAAATTTACGTTTTGTTTGACCTCAGTGAGGTGCGACTTTGGGATGGTAACGATCTCTCCCAAGTTGGTGAACATCGTCTTGATCCCCATTGCTTCTAGGCTAGGGCGCAGATCCGTCTCATTTTTCAAATGAAATATTGGCATCGTGATCGACCCGAGGCGTTTCTGTAAAACCGCGTCGACTGAGTCTGGCGCATCGGCGAGTTGGCGCTCCAGTTCTTGTATTGTTCTGCCAGGTGCGGGCAGAACTACAAGTATGTAGCCGTGGTTACAGGGCAGAACGACCGCCTCAAATCTGTCCGTCTTGGCATAGAGATAGGATTCCATCTCAGAATCGAGTACTTGGACCTGTTTCTTGGTCCCTGATTGCGTCTCGAAGGCGCCGATATGCGGCTCGCTCTCAGAGAAGGTGTTCCCCTTCCATGCAGTCTGAAGATGCGTGCCGGAACTGATCAGAATGTCGTTTGTGCGGGAAGTGCGTGGCACACTGGTCGTCACGTGCTCATTCGCCTTCAGGCTGGCCTCCGTTGGGTGCTCCGACCCGGTACTTCTGAACTCCACCCCGTAATACTTGTGCGCCATAGCTACAAAGCGCGGAGAGATAGGTTCTTTCCCCGCTACAGCTCGATACAAGAAGGCATTTGCTATCCATGCGCCTTCTGATGGGCGTGCAAGAAAATATGGATTCTTCAGGCTTATCTTTCCACTATGCCGCTTAAACGGCTCCGGCTTATCGAACGCGGCTAGCAGCATCCGCGCAGGAACGTCCAAGCGAACAAACTCACCCCACCCAAACGCGTTTCTGATTTCCTGCGCCCCATGAAAGTAACCCAATCCGGATTGTAATGCCGCAAATGTAAGCGTTAACGACAACGGAGAGACCGCAACATTGCGTTCAGGTTGCGTCGAGTGCACGCGCAAGAGCAGATTCGTACCAAATCGTTGGTTGCTGCGAATCAGGTTAGGCAGTCCTGTGCCGGCATCTTCCTGGGCGGCTAAGACGACTGGAATTAGGGCAAGCAGAAAAACTTTCGCTAACGCAAGAGCTTTGGGGAACAAAAGGCTTCGCGTCTTTTCACCGATGTGCATGGATGACATCCTACGATGGCATTAACAGCGCGGACATTGCCGTTCTGGCTTCATCACACTCCCATGTTCACTATGTCACACCCGATGACCGCATCCAATTCTTGTCAAGCCCCGTTTTGTCGTAAATCGATACAAACACACCACTTCCTCGTGTCCTATTTCCCTTCGAAATCTGCTATGCTGGATATAGAAGCTCGGAACTGATCTGAACACGATCTCTTCCGGGCTTTTGCTTTTTATCCGAGCGTCAGCGAGGATCTGTCATGCCAAGCGCAAGCGAGGCATCCCTACCCTCTCCACGGATGTCTCGGGCTGCATAGCCGTTACCGAAAAGCTGACGTACTGAAACACCGCACGCCGGTCGCGGATGGCCGACCGCCGACAGCCTTCGGCTTTTGCTTTTTCTGACTGACTGATCGACTGAAAGACGGATCGACTTGCTGTAAGTCCTTTGTTTTATCGGACGACTCGGACTAAGTCCTTTGTTTGCTAGGACGAGGCCCGTCCCATGACTCTAAGTCCTTTAGAATGCGGGACGCTGGGGTGGGGGTACCCCCTCGGATCTCCCATTTCGGGAGATTCGAGCGCAATTGCCCGGTCAGCATGACAAGTGGTGCGGGATGCTCTCGGGAGCGGCAAACGGTGCCGCGAAGGCAGTAACCTAGATTCCCAGGTCCGAGAGTTTCTCCGCCGGCCGTGCCAGCACCGCCTTCTTGCCTTTAACGACGATGGGACGCTGGATCAGTTCCGGATGCTTCACCATCAGCCGGATCAGTTCTTCGTCGCCGAGCTTCTTGCCGGCGACTTTTTCTTTGTGAACGGCGTCGTTGGTGCGCAGCGCTTCCGATGGCTTCAAGCCAGCAGCGCGCAATACCTGCTTCAGCAGATCCGCCGTCATCGGCTGCTCAAAAAAATTGATCGCCTCGAACTCAATGCCCTTCTCAGTCAAGACACGCTTGACCTCGCGGCACTTGGTTCACGTCGGGCGCTCGTAGACTTTGACCTTCACGCTTTCTGGCATCGTCTTTGACTCCTGATTGCGGCGCTTCATTTATTCTGAATACCAGTATTCTGAATACCAGCGTATTGCATAAGAGCGCTCGTGAGAAGTGTGACGCCCCTGACGGGGCTCGGTGGTTTTTGTTTCCGTCTACCCAGCGCTTGCGCGCTGGGCTAACGAATTTCGCCGCTCCGCGGCTTGGATCCTAATAACTCAGCTAACCCGATGAACGTCAATCCCACCGGTTCCTCGACTCGACTGATCGACTTCGCGCACGTCAACGTGCAGCGCGGCGAGCGCCTCATCCTGCGCGACTTCAACCTGACGATTCATGCGGGCGAGAACGTCGCCATCGTCGGGCCAAATGGCTGCGGCAAATCGACGCTGCTCAAGACCATCACGCGCGAAATCTATCCACTGGCGCTCGACGAGACGCGCGCACAGATTCTCGGCCGCGATCGCTGGAACGTGATGGAACTGCGCGAGCATCTCGGCATCGTCTCGAATGATCTGCTCGCGCATCCGACGCGCGATCTCACCGGACGCGATCTGGTCGTCTCCGGATTCTTCAGCAGCATCGGCGTTTGGCCTTATCAAACGGTGACTGACGAAATGCAGCGCAAGTCCGAAGCGGCTATCGAGCGGCTCGGCGTCGCGCATGTTGCCGATCAGCTGGTCGACACAATGTCGTCGGGCGAAGCGCGCCGCATCATGATTGCCCGCGCGCTGATTCACGATCCGCAGGCGCTCATCCTCGACGAGCCCAGCAACAGTCTCGACATCGGAGCTTTGCAGGAGCTGCTCGCAACCATGCGCAGACTGACACAATCGGGCACGAACCTGATCCTGGTGACGCATCATCTGCCCGAGATCATTCCGGAGATCACGCGCGTGGTGTTGATGCGCGACGGCCAGATCTTCCGTGACGGTCCGAAAGAAGAAGTCTTGTCGGCGCGCACGTTGTCCGAGCTGTTCTGCACCGAGGTTCACTTGCATCGCAATGATGGTTACTTCCATCTGTCCTGGTAAATCGTGACGAGCCGCAATCACATTCCGCGCCCGATCGCCGCAACGACAATTGTCCTCGCCGGCAGCATTTGGGGAGGCAGTTTCGCGGCCATGCAGCACGCTTTGCGCGGAGGCTTGTCGGTTGGAGCGCTGCTCAGCCTGCGCTTCCTGATCGCAGCCGTCGCGCTCGCCATTCTTGCGGCGTTCATGCGTCTGCCGTGGAATCGGCGCGCGGTTCTGGAAGGCGTTTGGCTTGGACTGCTCCTGACCGCGATCTTCTGGCTGCAAGTGGACGGACTGCGCTACACGACGACCGCGAAGTCGGCTTTTATCACTGGACTTTATGTGATGTTCACTCCGCTGATCGCCACGTTCTGGGGAGAACATGTGCGCTGGCAGCACGCTGCGGGAGCCGCGATCGCGACGGTTGGTTTGTACGCGCTGGTCCACGTTCCCGGCCAGCCTTGGGGCGGATGGAATCGCGGCGACTTCGAAACCCTGCTTTGTTCCGTGCTTTGCGGAGTGCAGATCGTTCTCACCACGCGCTATAACCGGCGATCAAATACGTGGATCCTGCTGACGGTGCAGGTCGCGGTCGTGGGCGTTCTCTCGGCGCTGGTTACGGCTGTTCTGCCCGGGGCTTACGGATTCCACGGCACTGTTGAGGCGCTGCGCAAGCCCGACATTCTTCTGTCGATCGGATACATTGCGGCGCTCGCCACCGTCTTCTGCTTCTGGGCGCAGAACACGATGCAGGCGCACTTGATGTCGACCGAAGCGGCAGTGATGTTCACCTCCGAGCCGGTTGCTGCCGCGGTGATCTCGATCTTCTGGCTGCACGAAGCGATGAGGCCGACGCAGTTGCTCGGCGGCGCCGTGATTGTCCTGGCAATGCTGTTTTCGGAGATCGTGCCAGCGATCCAGCGGCGCGCAGCGGTCAGCGAAGCAGCGGATTGAGGGCAAATCCAGATCCCTCGCGCCTGCGGCGCTCGTGATGACAAACCTTGAGCTCCAATCTGGGAATAGTCGGCACGAATGAGCAAAGAAAGTTGGCCTTTTGGCGACGAAACGGCCACATACTGTCTGCAAGTTTTGGCAGCCTCCAGAAGAGGTTCCCAATTGGCCGGGCGCTCGCGGGGGAGTGAGCGTCCGGCTTTTTGTGTCTTCGTCTCGGAGTTTCTCATCCCGCGTCTCGGCGGATGTACCATGGAGCGGTGCTCGAGCGGTTGCTTCAATTCATTGCGGAACATGGGCTGATTCGCCCGGGAGATCGCGTGGCGGTTGCGGTTTCCGGCGGCGCGGACTCGGTTGCGCTACTCCGCTTGTTGTTGGAAGCGCGTGGGGAGCTGGGCATTGTTCTCTCCGTTGCGCACTTCAACCACAAGATTCGCGGGTACGAGGCGGATGAAGACGAAGCCTTCGTGCGCGATCTGGCCGAGAAATATGATCTGGCGTTCTCCGCAGGCCGCGCCGATACCCCGCAGTTCGCGCGCGAGCATCATCTGGGACTGGAAGCCGCCGCACGGCAACTTCGTCACCGATTTTTTCGCGAACTGATCGAGCAGAACAAAGCCGACAGAGTCGCTACGGCGCACACGCTCGACGATCAGGCAGAGACTGTTCTTCTGCGCCTGATGCGTGGGGCGGGAAGCAAGGGCCTGGCGGGAATCTATCCGGAATTGAAGCTCGAAAGCGGCAGCATTGTGCGCCCGCTGCTGGGCGTTCGTCGCCCTGAAGTGCGAGCGTGGCTGACGTCGCTAGGGCAGCCCTGGCGCGAAGACGCCACGAATGCAGACCTGACATTCACGCGCAATCGGGTTCGACACAAATTGCTACCGCTCATCGAAGCAGAATTCGGGGGCGCCGCCCTCTCACGGCTTGCCGAAACCGCGGAGATCGCGCGTGCCGAGGAAAAGTACTGGGAAGCCGAACTTCAACGTGTGGCAGGAGAACTCGCAGGCGACGACGGACTCTCGCTTCAACTCAACCGACTTCTCCAGCAGCCACTAGCTGTTCGCCGAAGGCTGGTCCGAGGGGCCGCGCAAAAACTGAATGTGAGCCTCGACTTTCATCATGTCGAACAGGTCCTAGCCCTGGCGCGATCGAAAGAAGCCACAACTATCCAACTGCCGCAGGGTCGGCGGGCTTCGATCACCGACGGCAGGCTTCATTTCTCGACCGAGCAGGCTCCTCGTGAGGTCCGACAATTTGCTTATAAGCTCACCCTGCCGGGCGAAATCGAGATTCCCGAACTGAGTTGCCGCGTCCGCTTTCGTCTGATCGAGGGATGCGTGGCGTCCCACAGACCCGAGCAGCTTCTGAGTCCGGAGCTCAATGGCACCGAACTGGTCATTCGTAACTGGCGGCCGGGCGATCGCTTCTGGCCGTTGCATAGCAAATCTGATAAGAAGGTGAAGGAACTGCTGAAGCCGAGCCTGGTGCCGGTGGCACAGCGTTCCTCATGGCCTGTTGCGGAGCATCGGGGCGAGATTTTGTGGGTTCGTGGGCTTCCTGTTTCCCACAAGTTCTGTGTACAGGCTGGGCAATCGGGCATTGTCGTGGAAGAACTTCCGTTGCCCTAGACAGACGCTGACTAACGAGGTCAACTTTGGATCAACCAACTGCCACGCCAGCTGTTCAGCAGATCGTCATCAGCGCCGATCAGATACAGAAACGTGTACGCGAAATGGCGCGGCAGATCTCGGGCGACTACGCGGGCCAGAGTCTGTGCGCGGTGGGAATCCTGGAAGACAGCTTTGTTTTTATGTCTGACCTGGTCCGGCAGATCGACGTTCCGGTCAGCTGCCAGTTTGTGAAGCCCGAGATACGCGAGATCAAGAGGGGCGAGACCATCGCGAAAGAAATCCTGTTTAGCCCTGAAGTTGACGTTCGGGATCGGCAGGTCCTGCTGATTGAGACACTTCTGGTATCGGGGATTACTGCGGAGTTTCTGGTTCGAACGATTGCAGCCCGGGGAGCCGCGTCTGTCAAAACGGCGGCGCTGCTGGACCGCCAAACTGCGCGCCGGGTGCCGTTGCAGCCCGACTATTTCGGATTCCTGGTCGACGAAACCTATATTTTTGGTTACGGATTAGGAGCTCCCGAATTGGGCAGGAACCTGCCCTTTGTCGCAACGAATGCCGCCAAGCCAGCCCGCAGCGGCTGACAGTGACACGCCCCTGGTGCAATCTGGCGGAGGGGCATCTTTCTCTCGGGGAAAGGGTTACAATCGTAAGGGGCAGAATAACTGGAGTCTGAAAAGAACCAGCGGCATCTAAAGCATAATGCTAAATGCGTCTTCTTGGTGTCTCTATATCCAAGGGCATGAGTAGTTAGGAGCAATCAGTGAATTCAACTGTCAAAACGGTCGTGTTCTGGCTGGTAATCGTGTTGTCGGGCGTCCTGCTGTGGCAGGTCGTCAAGGCGGGCGGTTCCGGATCCAAGGACAGGGAGACCAGTTTCTCGTCGTTTCTGGCCGACGTGAACAAGGGCACAGTCAAGGAAGTGACCATCACCGGGACGGAAGTCCGCGGCAAGGATAGCGATGGCGGAGCGTTCCACACCACGGTTCCCGCGAACTATCCCGATATGTACAAGGCGCTCCAGGATAAGGGCGTAACGATTAATGTTCGCGACGCGCAGAGCGGCACGTGGCCAACGTGGCTGCTGAACCTGGCGCCGCTGGTCCTGCTGGGAGCCCTGTGGTTTTTCATGATCCGCCAGATGCAAACGGGCGGAAACAAGGCACTCTCGTTCGGCAAGAGCCGGGCGCGCCTGCTGTCGATGCAGCAGAAGAAGGTGACATTCAAAGACGTCGCCGGCGTGGATGAGGCCAAGGAAGAGCTGAAAGAGATCATCGAATTCCTGCGCGAGGCGCAGAAGTTCCAGAAGCTGGGCGGCCGCATTCCGAAAGGTGTGCTGCTGGTTGGACCTCCGGGAACCGGCAAAACCCTTTTGGCGAGAGCCGTTGCAGGCGAGGCGAACGTTCCGTTCTTCTCGATCTCCGGTTCCGACTTCGTCGAGATGTTCGTGGGCGTGGGCGCAAGCCGCGTTCGCGACCTGTTCGAGCAGGGCAAGAAAAATGCTCCCTGCATCATTTTCATCGACGAAATCGACGCCGTTGGACGTCACCGCGGGGCTGGTCTCGGCGGTGGACACGATGAGCGCGAGCAGACCCTGAACCAGTTACTGGTCGAGATGGACGGCTTCGAATCGAACGAAGGCGTCATCCTGATCGCTGCCACCAACCGTCCCGATGTGCTCGATCCGGCGTTGCTGCGGCCTGGCCGCTTCGACCGCCGCGTTGTAGTGCCTCGTCCGGATGTGCGTGGCCGCGAAGAGATTCTGCGCGTGCATAGCCGCAAGATTCCATTGGCGGACGATGTTGATTTGTCCGTACTCGCCCGTGGCACACCGGGATTCTCCGGCGCCGACCTGGCGAACCTGATCAACGAAGCTGCCCTGAACGCTGCTCGTCAGAATCGCAAGACGGTGCTGATGTCCGACTGCGAACTGGCGAAGGACAAGGTACTGATGGGCGCCGAGCGGAAGTCGATGATCCTCTCCGACGAGGAGAAGAAGGTCACGGCGTTCCACGAGGCCGGTCACGCACTCGTGGCAGTACTGAGCGATCACTCGGACCCGCTGCACAAAGTGACGATCATCCCGCGCGGAATGGCGCTGGGTGTGACCATGCAGCTGCCCATCGACGATAAGCACACGTATACGCGGGATTACCTCAACACGCGGCTCGCCATCATGATGGGTGGCCGCCTGGCTGAGGAGCTTTTCCTGAATACGATGACCACCGGCGCCGGCAACGATATCGAACAAGCCAGCGAGCTCGCCCGCAAGATGGTATGCGAGTTTGGCATGAGCGAATTGGGGCCGATGACGTTTGGTAAGAAAGAAGAGCAGATCTTCCTGGGCCGCGAGATTTCGCAACATCGTGACTACTCGGAAGATACGGCGATCAAGATCGACATGGAAGTTCGCCGCCTGGTCGATACGGCCTACCAGAGCGCCAAAGGGATTCTCTCCGTCAACCGCGAGGTGCTGACGAAGATTGCCATGGCGCTGCTGGACCGCGAAGTCCTGGATGCGAACGAGATCCGCCTGCTCATCGACGGGAAAGAACTTCCCGCCAAGCCGGTGCCAGTGCCGCACGACGACGGTGGCGTACAGCAGGTGCTGAAACCAGCTCCGGATGGCCGTACGGGAATCGTTCCGGGAGAGCGTCCGAGCCCGGCGTAAAAGCAGTGGCTAGTGATTAGTGGTTAGCAAGGGCGGCCTGAAGAGGGCCGCCCTTTTTGTTTTTCTAACCACTAGCCACTGACAACTAATCGCTGCTTTTTATGACAAACGTCAACTGACAACTATCCAGAGCAGAGGTAGAATTCCGCAAATCCCAGAAAGCGTGTCGTGGAGGACAGTCATGGGCACTACACCTGCTCCAGCACCAAATGGTTCCGTCTCCGCAGTTCCGCCGGGCGAAGGACTCTCACAGACGTCGCGCATCATCGATACGTTCATTGCCCCCAGCAAGACGTTCACGGACATCAATCGCAGCACGAGCTGGTGGCTGCCTTGGCTCATCATGTCTGTCGTCTCGATCGCGTTTGTCGTGGTCGCAGGACAGAAGGTAGGTTTCGAAAAGATCACCACCACGCAAATGCAGTCCAATCCGAAGCAAGTGGAGCGCATGGAAAAGCTCCCACCCGATCAACGTGCACAGAACATGGCGATTGCGGTGAAATTTACACAGGTGATCTCCTATGCGAGTCCAGCCTTCATCCTGCTATTTGGCGTGATCGTAGCGGCGGTGATGCTAGGCACGTTCAATTTCGGCGCCGGCACTCAGATGAAATTCGGTGCGGCCATGGCGGTAACGATGTATGCGTTCCTGCCGGGGATCATCAAAACAATTCTGGCAACGGTGTCACTGCTGGCTGGGGCGGACCCCGAGGCCTTCCGCATCGATAACCCGATCGCAACAAACCTTGGCTTCTTCCTGAGTTCCACAGATCACCCGGCGCTCTACAAGCTGGCTTCGTCCATCGACATTTTTACGATCTGGACGTTGGTCCTGATGGTGATTGGATTTACCTGTATCAGCAAGGCGAAAAAAGGGGCTTCTGCAGCCATCGTGTTCGGCTGGTACATCCTGGTAACGCTGATCGGCGTGGGTATTGCGGCGATGTGATTTTTGATTTCGCATTTCGCGACGATGAACAAAACGTCATGGGCAGGAAACTGTGCTGTCACTGTTACCGAGTAGATTGAACTAGTATTCCCTCCATTCCCTTTGGCCGGCAACTCTGGTTGCCGGCCTTTTCTTTGCCGATTTGTTCTTCGCCGCAGGGACATTTATGCTTCTGCTCAGGGGTGAGTCGATGAAAGTTGTCCTCAGTTGTGCGTGCCTGTTCCTTGCTGCCAGCTCTGCGCTGGCCCAACAGTCTTCGAATCCAGTTACTGATTCTGTAAAGCTGATCATGCAGCGACAGGCGAAGAATCTTCCCGCCGCAGTCGATGAAATGCCTGCCGACAAGTTCTCGTTTAAACCGACACCGCAACAGGAGCCGTTCGCGCACATCGCAGTGCACGTAACGGAATCGAACAACAATCTGTGCGCGCAACTGGGGACGGTTCCCGCTCCTGCGAAAGAAGACCTCAGCGACACCACGCCGAAGGACAAACTCGTCGCCGCGATGAACGCCTCGTTTGATTATTGCGGCAAAGCGCTGGCGGGATTCAGCGACGCCAAGCTCGGAGACGAGGCAACGCTCTTCGGCGGGCGCAAGGCGACCAAAGCCACAGCCCTGTTCTTCATGGTAGGTGGCTGGTCCGACCATTACGCGCAAGCGGCAATGTACCTGCGGCTCAGCGGGCTGCTGCCGCCGACGGCTAAGCCTGCGAAGTGATGACGAGCGATTCCGATTCGAATTTCGGTTCCGATTCCAATTCGAAGACGCGTTTTTCCGATCGTGTTGAGGACTACATTCGTTACCGGCCGTCGTATCCAGCTGACGCGCTGGCAACGCTTCAACGCGAGTGCGGGCTGACGGTTTCTTCGACAATTGCCGACATCGGAGCTGGCACAGGCATTCTGAGCCAGCTCTTTTTGTCGAATGGGAACACCATTTACGCGGTTGAGCCGAACGAGCCGATGCGACGCGCGGCGGTAGAGTGGTTGGGCGGTAATCCAAAATTCCACCCTGTAGCGGGATCGGCAGAGGAGACCACGCTGGCGGCTTCCTCTGTAGACTTCGTGGCAGCTGCGCAGGCGTTCCACTGGTTCGATCGCCCACGTGCCAAGCAGGAGTTCATGCGCATTCTGCGGCCGGGAGGTTGGATTGTCCTGCTATGGAACGATCGTGATGAGACCAGCACTCCATTCGCGCGCGAGTACGAGCAGCTGCTGGTTACATACGGCAAAGACTATCTGCAGGTAAAGCACCGCAATATATCCGAGAACGATATTGCGGATTTCTTCCAGCCCGCACGAATGCACACGACCAAAATCGGCACGTTCCAGGACTTCGACATGGATGGGTTACTGGGCCGGTTGCGATCGTCGTCGTATGTTCCAGCGCCCGGTGAACACAATCACGAAGAGATCATGCGAGCCGCGCGTGATCTGTTCGCGCGATACCAGGTCGGCGGACAAGTGCGAATGGAGTACGAGACGGTGATGTACTTTGGGCAGGTGCGGTAAGCAGGCCGCAATTCTTCTGGGCTACCACAACTCTCGGCTGTTTTTCCGAGCCGGCAGGCGAGAAGCCCTATACCCACGAGAGTCTGCCGGAATGATAGGCCTGTCTCGCTTCGCTCGACATGACAGCAAAGAAACAATCGTCTCGGGTGGAACTTGGGCGGAGCAAAGATCTACCGCACCTTCCCCCGTATCACCGTCACCGATGCTTTCGGCAGCGTGAATACCGTATCCGCCGCGGCCTGCACCGTGCTCACTGCCGCTGGACCTGCCGGACTGGCGTTGCTCTCCGGTCCCGCGGAGTGCCACACGTATTGCTCGCTGCCAAAGCTGACCACGCGCACTGGTCCCGAGAAATGCTTTTGCGAGCTACCGTCGTCAATCGCCACGCGTACGGAATGCGCATTCGCCTGATCGCGGTTTACGGCCATGATCGACCACTCGCCATCCGGACGTTGAACAGGATACGCGGTCACCAACACGTGCCCCGCATCGTCCGTTAGATCGACAGATGCTGGGAAAATTTTGTGCTCTTCCGGGCCCTGCTTTACCCACTCGAGGTTGATCAGCTGGCTCGCGAAATACTGTGAGGTGTGGTTGCGTATGTGGAGGTTCGCATCGGCGACGAAGTTGCCGTACGTGCCCCAGCCGCGGCAGCCGCTGCGCAGCGGCTCGGGCTGAATCGGCGAGTGGTAGAGACACGTCGCCACCGGCAGTGAGGAACGCGCCGGCATTGTCGGCGAGCCAGAGGGCGGCGAAGACGTCTGTCATCGCCTGGTTCTGTGCGGCAGCAACGTTGCTCTCGGTAATCATCATGGGCACGTTGGCCGGCAGTCCATCGTCACGCCAGACTTGCAGAATGTGGCTGACCAGTTGTGGCTCGCGATACAAATCGGACCACGTGGTCTCGCACGCGTCGAAGGGATAGTGCTCGAATGACATGAATGCCAAGTCGTCGATCCTGTGGTGCGCTTTGAGATAGTCGACGAAGCGGCCGAGCCAGGAGGTGCGTCCCTGCGCGTCCGGCCAGACTTTAATGTCCTCATTCACGCCCTCGAATACCGGCCCGCCGAGTTTGAGTCCCGGATCGACTTTGTGAATTGCGGTCGCGAACTGGAGGTAGAGCGCGCCATAGTCCTCGGGCAACATGTTCTGGCCGTCAGGCTCCTCGCCCATCTCGATGTAGGAGATCGGATAGCCGCGCTGCTTGATGTATGCGATCTCGGCGGCGGCATCGTCGGGCGTGCCGTAGAGCATGGCAACGGGAATCATCGCCGGTAGGTGATTGGTGATACCGCTGGTATAGAAGAGATCGAAAGCCAGTCTGGTCGTGATCTTCGGCGAGATCGGCCGCCGAGTGCCACGGATCGATCGAAGAAACATAGGTCGCCGTCTGGTTCTGATCGGGCCGGTGCAGTACCAGATCGACGAAATCACCGTTGCTCGCATGGTTTCCCACATAGATCTCGTTGATCGCGAACCCAACACAGTTTCGTGGATCGCTGCTCCCATGCGTGTCGCAGGTGTTCGACGACTCGGTCATCCATATGCGCAGGAAGCGCGCGCGAACCGGCGACGAGGCCACCTTCAGATCGGCAATGCCACCCTGTGAGCCGCTCACCTTACCATTCGCGAACTGACCCCACGAACCGTCCAGCGGCTTCACAAACGGATCCGCCGCGCCCGTCCAGTACTGCACTTCGTAACTGCGCGCGTATGGATTCGCCCAGGCAATCCGTATCGCGCTGACCTGCTCGAGCGCGCCGAGATCAATCACGACCCAAGCCGGATGCTGTGCGTCCGGCTCGCCCGTGAATTTCTGGCTGAGATACGGATTGCTCTTCCAGTAAGAGTTCGCGTCGCCATCCGTCAGCCGCGAATAGCCATGCTCGGTGCCGCCATTGCGGGTATTGCCACGGTGCGGCAGAGGATATCCGTAAGAGTGTCGCAGAAACTGTGTAGACGTCGCGTTTCCGGTGAAGTAGCCGCTTCGGTGGGCGGCATCGCTCCACGTTCCATTCGGATTCCAATGCCACGCGGCAATCTGCAATTCCGTGTTCTGGCGATAGGTGATAGGTCCCCAACCGGCGGATAGCGATTCCTTCAGAATTTCCGGCGTGTAGACCTTATCGACCACACCCTTCGGAAGAATGTCGATGGAGGTGCCCAGCGCGCGATTCGGTATGAAGGTGTGCGCATGCGCCGGGTTGGCATCGACGTGAAGAATGGCCGGTGTGCTTTGGGCAACGGTTGAGGATTGAACGAGAGCGAAGAGGATCCCGACAAGAATTGGCTTCATGGGCGCGATTTTTTGGATTTCGCCGAAAGCCTAAACAGCATTGGGCAGAGATGTCCAATTTGATCACGAATGCAGATTTCAGATTCCCCAGCGCACTCGGGAAAATCTGAACTCTTAAATCTGCATTCTTCAATCGCAAGAAGTTCAACCTGTTGCAGCCGCGAGAGTTACCGCTTTTCGGCCACCCTAAGGCCCCGTTCACCGCATAATTACTGCCGTCCGCGCCTTCTCTGCATCTTTTTAGGTTAACAATCGGTAAACTTTTACCAGTCAGAATGATGGGGAATTCCAAGGGTCTAAGCCGAAAAGTAAAGGCAATGCATCGCCGCTCGCGCGAGTGGAAGATGATTGCCAAGGCACTCGTGTCGACGGATCATCCGATCCTGGCGCACTTGATTCCGATGCGCCGCTGCAATCTCGATTGCGCCTACTGCAACGAGTACGACAAGACGTCGAATCCCGTGCCGCTCGAGACCATGTTCCGCCGCGTCGACAAGCTGGGGGAACTGGGCACTACGATCGTCACCATCAGCGGTGGCGAACCGCTACTACATCCGCAGCTGGATGACATCATCCGGCGCGTACGCAGCAATGGCATCATCTCGGGGATGATCACCAACGGCTACCTGCTCACCGCCGACCGCATACAGCGACTGAATCGCGCCGGCCTCGAGCACATGCAGATTTCCATCGACAACGTGAAGCCCGACGACGTCTCCAAGAAGAGCTTGAAGACGCTCGACAAGAAGCTGCAACTGCTGGCTGAGCACGCAGAATTTCACGTGAATATCAATTCAGTCGTCGGCGGAGGCATTCACGATCCGCATGATGCGATGGTTGTGGGCAATCGCGCCGTGGAGCTGGGATTCACATCGACCGTGGGCATTATTCACAACGGTGACGGACAGTTGATGCCACTGGGCGAAGCCGAGCGCGAGGTCTACCACGCCATGAAGGCGATGGAAAAAGGCAGCTACGCGCGCATCAATGGATTCCAGGACAACATCGCCGCGGGCCGCCCGAATGATTGGCGCTGCCGTGCAGGCAGCCGCTACCTGTATGTTTGCGAGGACGGGCTCGTACACTACTGCTCACAGCAGCGCGGATATCCTGCCAAGCCTCTGGAGCAATACACCGTCGAAGATATTCGGCGCGAGTATGTAACTGAGAAAAGCTGCGCTCCCCACTGCACCGTTTCGTGTGTGCACCAGGTATCGGTGCTCGATCGGTGGCGTGGTCCGCAGAAGAAAGCGGTCACGCCTTCTCCTGCGGAAGATGGAGAGCTGGTTCAAATCCGGTAAAGTCAGAAGTTAAAAGTACGAAGTAAGAAGTAGAAGCTTGTTACTTCTGACTTCGAACTTCTTACTTCGAACTTATCTCCAGTGTCCCTCTTTCCACACATATCCACCGCGATGCTCCACCCAGTGTCCCGGCACCCAGCGCGCATGCGGCCGCGGCGGCATTACGTAATGACCAGGCACCCACACGTAGGCGCGGCCATCATACTGATGGAATCCGGGCACCCATACGTAGCCGCGTCCAGGGGCAACGGGGACGAATTCGTGACGCGGCGGCGGGGGCGGTCCAATCCGCACCACGATCTGAGCGCTCGCGCTACCTACTAGAAGTGACATACCAAACAATGCTGCTATGAGCTTGTTTTTCATTGAACTCCCTCCCGCTGAATATGAACGTGAGTACACAAATTTAGTCGCGCTGAGTGGAAATGTCATTGGATCGACAGGACATGTACTGCCGCGAAATTGCACGTCAGTGGCCAGTTTTCAGCTGTCAGGGGTTATGACACGAATGGTTGCATCCGAAAAATGCATCCAGTAAGGATCTTATTACTGCTCAGCTTCGTCGATTCGTTTCCAGCCACGAGGTCGTGGCTCCCACGGTGTAAATCGATCCGGTGATCACCAACAGGCCGCCGGGATTTTGTAAGGCAAGTTGGAATCCACGCTCCATTGCTCGTGAGAAGTTTGCTTCGGCGATGATGTTCGCTCCGGTACGCGCCCCGGCAGTGATGATTTCCTCGGGTGAGGCTGAGCGCGGGTTCTCGACGTGCGTCGCGACGACCGTATCGGCAATCGGAAACAGGATTTCGGCGATTTCGCCGACCGCCTTGTCGCGCAGCACTCCAAACAGCATCGTAATGCGATGCTCGGCATATCGCTCCGACAGAGCAGAGCGTAGCGCCCAGGCTCCCGCCGGATTATGCGCAACGTCCATCACGATCTCCGGCGACGTAGACGTTGCCGGAATTACCTGGAAGCGTCCGGGCCATTCGGTTTCGCGGATACCGCGCTCGATGTCGCCGGCTGAAACGCGAATCCCGGCATCGTCGAGTTGCTCGGCGGCCGCGATCGCCAGCGCGATGTTGCGCAATTGATGGCGGCCAACCAGCGGCGAATCCACGACGATCTCCGTGCCCATGACGGTCAGCGGATAGCGATTGCGCGCGCCTGCGCCTACCTCCCATGCCGTTCCCTCGGTGCCGGGCGAGACCGGAGGCATATACTGCACGGCGCTGACTGCGGTCGCGTTGCGCTCCAGCACCGCCTTGCCGATCACGTCGTTCGCCTGCGGATGCTGTGGAAGCGTCACCAGCAGCCCTCCGGTGTGGATGATGCCCGCCTTCTCCTGCGCGATCTCGGGGATGGTGTTGCCGAGGAATTTCTGGTGATCGAGCGAAATGTCGGTAATCACCGACAACCAGCGGCTCGACGACGTTGGTCGCATCGAGCCGCCCGCCCATGCCGACTTCGAGCACCGCGATCTCAACCTGCTGTTCTGCGAAATAGAGAAACGCCATCGCCGTCAGCATCTCGAAGAAACTGGGATGCCAGGGCAACGTCCCAGCCGCGACCAGTTGTGCGGCGACGGCTTCCACCCGCTCGTGTGCCGCCGCGAAGTCCGTCTCGCTGATCTGCTGCCCACCGATGCGAATCCGCTCGTTGATACGTGACCAGGTGAGGCGAGGTGTAGAGCCCTGTCCTGTGTCCCGCGGCGTGCAGTATCGACGCCAGAGTCGCCGCCGTCGAGCCCTTGCCGTTGGTCCCGGCAATCAGTACGGAACGAAACTTGTGCTGCGGATCGCCCAACGCCTCCAGCAGCACCCGCATATGGGCCAGGTCGAATTTATGGGAGGGCATTTGCGCCAGTTCGTGGCCCAGGTGATAGAGCTGATCGACAGCCGTTTGGTAGGACATGCAGACGTTCAAAACGGATTATAAATGCTGGCTTTATGCGGTTTAGACGAGCTTTTCTGGCACAACCGGCAAGTCCCGTGTAGGATGAGAGTATGGCGAAAGCAAATTGCGAATGCGGGCACGAGAAGCGCGATCACCGTCCACCGCAGCTAGGTATGTTCGGCTACGGAGAATGCAAGATCTGCCTGTGTGAGTCGTATTCCAAAGTGGGAAAGACCGCGCCGGAACCTGTCCCCGCCAACCTCGTAGAAAACAACTAAGCTAAAGCTTCTATGCTCATGGAGTCCGCTCGCCCTCGAGCGGCTTGGCAAGTCCTTCCCCAAATGTACGCTCGTAATTAAAAAGCAGAAATCAAACTTTTGAGATTGATAGCGCTTCGAACTTTGCCCACTCGAGGGCGAGTGGGCTCCATCAGAAAAATCTGGCGTAAGCTACGCTGACTTCGCCCCGTTCGGCGACATGAATCCGATCGCGCGTGCGATATAGGACTTCAAATCCCGCCGGTGTACGACCGCGTCGAGCATGCCGTGCTGCATGAGAAATTCGCTGCGCTGGAAGCCTTCCGGCAATTTCTGACGAATCGTTTGCTCGATCACTCGCGGTCCAGCGAAGCCAATCAGCGCGCCCGGTTCGGCGATGTTCAGGTCACCCAACATGGCGAATGACGCCGTCACGCCGCCCGTGGTGGGATCGGTAAGCACGGAAATGTAAGGCACCTTTTCGCTATCCATGCGCGCCAGAGCGGCTGAGATTTTTGCCAGCTGCATCAGGCTGATCACGCCTTCCATCATGCGCGCGCCGCCCGAGGCCGAAACCACGATCAGCGGCAGGCGTTCGTCGGTAGCTTTTTCGATGGCGCGGGTGATGACCTCGCCAACTACCGTTCCCATGCTCCCGCCGATGAACGCATACTCCATGGCGCTGATGATCGCCGTATGGCCTTCGATCTGCCCACGTGCATTGATGATTGCGTCGGTGAGCCCGGTATCTTTCTGCGCGCGCTTCAGGCGGTCGGAATAGGCTTTCAGGTCGACGAATTTCAGGGGATCGGTGGTCGTCAGATTATTGTCTGCGACTTCGTAGTCGCCGCCATCGAACAGTTGTGCCAGACGGGTACGTGCGTCGATGCGGAAGTGCCGGCCGCAATTCGGGCAGACGTTCAGATTCGCATCGAGGTCTTTCTTCCAAATGATTTTGTGGCAGTCGTCACACTTGACCCACAAGCCTTCGGTTCGGACTTTTTTCTCGCCCGAGGCATCAACCGTACTGGATTCGCGTTTAAACCAAGCCATATAAAAAGTTGCCAGTTGTTAGTTGCAAGAATTGGTAATCAATAATTTGTAATAGGTAATTGAAAATCAAAATCAGCTTCTATCCATTACCTATTAACAATTACGAAATTACCTATCCTCAATACTCGATCCCTCGCTGCGCCATGATGCCCTTCTGGTACGCGTGTTTCACTTCGCGCATCTCGGTGACCGTGTCGGCAACCTCGACGATTGTCGGATGTGCATTGCGCCCGGTCAAGATCACGTGAACCATTTCCGGCTTTGCCTTTAGTACAGTAACCACTTTCGCGGGATCGAGCATGCCATAAGTGATCGCGTAATTGATCTCGTCCAGAATCACCAGATCCCATTCGCCGCTTCCGATTGCCTTTTCCGCTTCGGACCAGGCCTCTTCTACCATGCGAACGTCTTCAGGATCCGTTTCAGCGCCGCCGACTTTCACGAAGCCGCGGCCCATCTGCTTCATCACGAACTTGTCGCCGAAGGCTTTCACGGCGTCGAGTTCGCCGTAATGCCAGGATCCCTTCAGGAATTGCAGCATCAGGACTCGCAGGCCATTTCCTACGGCACGCAGCCCGGTACCCATGGCAGCAGTCGTTTTGCCCTTCCCGGGACCGGTATTCACGATAATCAGACCGCGTCGGACGTCGTTCATGCTGAAAAAGCGGGTCCGGCGTCCTACAGCACCGGTGTCCCCGACGAGCGCCGTTTTTGCGCTTGGCGGGGTGGAAGCTCCGGCCTGCGCTAGACGAAAGTAGAAGTGTATCAGGAGGGCAGGGTGCGAGTCGCCCTGAGAGCCGAGGTTGGCGGCCAAGGGCTTCGGCGTGGAGCCGCTGTCTACGACGTCCACGCCGTGACTCAGATCGCAATTACATCCGCGTCATGGTGAAGGTGCCGGATCCGGTGCATCCGGATTGCAGCCCGGCCAGCGTCCATGTCCCCGAGATGGTGTTGTTGTTCAGCGTCCCCTGCATGCTGAGCGTGTTATTTCCGGTGCTGCCGGTGGCTGGACTTTGTATGTTCAGCGAGAAGCCGCCAGTCACGGCTCCGTTGAAGTTACCGGTCAGGGAAAATGCGCCAGTCTGGGTCGCTCCGTTGGCGAAGCAGCCATTGTTGGTATTGAACGTCAGATTGGTTCCCGTGACGCTGCCGTCGCTGTTGGTTGTGAGCGACGTGGTAAATGCGAATACCTGGGTGCCGCTCAAGTCGGTTAAAGTTGCCGTCCAGTTCCCGTTGACGTTGGTGCTGTTGTTATTGTTCGAACTGCCGCACGCCGTGAGCAGGATGGCGATGGACAAAAGAATAGTGGTCCCGAAAACCTTCATCTGAGTTCCCTTCCGAAGTGGCTGATAGAAAGATGCGCCGCTATCGCAGGGAAGATGTAAGTGCGGCATGGCACAACTCTGCCCGCCGGAAACTCTGGCCTTTACCGTGACTGTTAGCTAATCATTATCAGTGACTTGCAGCGCCGCTGCTGGTTGCGCCGTTGCCTTCGCCCCACAGAGTGAAGTGCGACCGCCGATTCTGCGCCCAGCAGCTCTCGTCTGCTTCCGCGCACACTGGATACAATTTTCCCCATCCCGTCGCGAAGACGATCTGCTTCTCAGGAACGCCCATGCGCATCAGCGCGTCGTGGGTTGCTTGCGCGCGGATGTCCGAAAGAGCCAGGTTGTAGACAATGTCTCCACGCTCGTCGGCGTGCCCTTCAATGGTGATGAACGTATTCGGGTGCGATTGCAGCCACTGCGCATTGGACTGCAGCGTGGTCTGATCTTCTGGCCGAATGTTGGCCTGGTCAAAATCGAAGTGAATGTCCTGCACGCTTTGATGAAAGTCTTGCCGCTGCGTGTCGGTGGGAACGGGAACCGCTGGCACCGGAACGTCAGGGATCGGAGCTGCGGCTTGATCGGCAGTTGCGGCTTGATCCTGCGCGGCGCGGGTGCATCTTGCGCAGGGTTCCGAGCAAGCAGGTTCATGGTGAACAACAGCGCGAAGACGAGCAAGCAGCCTAGATTTCGCAGCATGGCAGTTTCCTCCAGATATGTGATCGCGGTTCCGTTCGCTGGAAATGATAGGAACCTGCGCGAAACGATCACAAGAGAGCGATCTGCTCCATGAGATGCGTTGTGAAACCTTGCAGGATGGGTGCCGGTACACTGAGACCGCAGCGCTGGCGCCCTTGTAACCGTCGGTTAACGTTCCAAGTCGCGGTGGCTACTTCAGCAGATACATGCCCCACGCGGCGATGGTGCAAATGTCGGGGATACGGCCATCGCGCAACATGGCCTCGAACTCCTTCACCGGCACACGATGCAAACGCAAATCGTGCTCTTCCGGATCGGGGTCGGTGTCGCCGTGCGTCAGGCCGGTCGCCAGAAAGATGTGCATCTTCTGATTAGCGTAGCCGTAGGCGACGTAGGTGGTCCCGAGGAACTGCATCTTGTCCGCGATTAACCCGGTCTCTTCTTTCAGTTCGCCGCGCGCGAGCTCTTCGGGATTGATGTCCTTGGTTTCCCATCCACCCTGCGGAAATTCGAGCAGTCGCTGCTGGACCGTATAACGAAACTGCTCGACGAGGTATACATGATCGCCATCGAGCGGGATGACGATGGCGCAATCTTCCTTGTCCACCACGCCATAGATTCCTTCAGTGCCGTTACTACGCTGAATGCGATCTTCCCGCAGGCGCAGCCATTGGTTGCGATAGACCTCGCGGGAATCAAGCGTCTTGATGCTCATTGGCCTCCGATTAACCTTTCAGCAATTTCTCCAGCCCTGCTTCGTCGATCACGTTGACTCCCAGCTCGCGCGCTTTATCGAGCTTTGACCCGGGATCGGCGCCCGCCACCACGTAATCCGTTTTCTTGCTGACTGATCCTGATACGCGTCCGCCAGCGTCCTCGATCATTTTCTTTGCCTGGTCGCGGCTCAGATTCGGTAGCGTGCCCGTGAGCACGAACATCTTGCCTGCAAGTTGCGTGCCTCGCTCTCTCTTCTTGCCCTTGAATTGCAGGCCCGCTTCACGCAGACGCTTCACCAAGTCGCGATTCTTCGATTCTTCGAAGAATTCGCGAATGCTGAACGCAATGCGCGGCCCCACCTCCTCAACCCCTTGCAGGGCTGCCATGGCGGCGGCTTCATCTTTCAAGGTGGCGGCTTCGATCAGCGCGTCCATGGATCCGAAATGCTCGGCGAGAAACTGCGCCGTGCGTTCTCCGACGAAGCGCATGCCCAGTCCGTATATCACCCGCTCCAACGGCAACTTCTTCGACTGTTCGATCTCGCGCAGCACATTCTGCGCTGACTTCTTGCCCATGCGCTCAAGCGTCAGCAGCTTGGCTTCGTCGAGCTCGTAGATGTCGGCTACGTTGCGAAGCAGTCCCTTGTCGACCAACTGGTTCACAAGCGCGTCACCCATGCCCTCGATGTTCATCACGCCGCGCGACGCAAAGTGCAGGATGCTCTCGCGCAATTTCGCCGGGCAGTTCGCATTGATGCAGCGCCAATCCGCTTCGCCCTCTTCTCGGACGACGTGGCTGTTGCACTCCGGGCAGCGCTCCGGCATGTGAAACTTCTTGTGGCCGCGCGGATGATCCTTGTCTTCAATTACCTTCACGACCTTGGGGATGACGTCGCCACCGCGCTCGACCATCACCCAGTCGCCGATCTTCACGCCGAGCCGCTCGATTTCGTCTTCGTTGTGCAGCGTCGCGCGGGTTACGGTCGTCCCGCCGATAAACACCGGCTTTAGCCACGCGACCGGCGTCAGCTTCCCGGTGCGTCCTACTTGCACGCCGATGTTTTCGATCTGCGTTACGCCCGATCGCGCCGCCCACTTATAGGCGATCGCCCAGCGCGGAGCTTTGCCGGTGAAACCCAGTTCATTTTGCAGACCGATGGAGTTTACCTTGATCACCACGCCATCGATCTCGTATCCGAGCCCTTCGCGCTTGCTCTCCCATTCGTTGATGTAGGCGAGCACGCCTTCAATATTGCGCAGCGGCCGCCAGTTCGGGATTCACCTTGAATCCCGCGGCGGTCAGGGCCTTCAGCGATTCAGAATGCTGATCGAAATACGGTCGCCCGTTCACCAGCAGGAAGTAGGAATAGAACTCAAGGTTGCGCGACGCCGTGATGCTCGGATCGAGCACGCGCACGGAGCCGGCCCCAGCATTGCGGGGATTGGCATATTTCGGACGGCCCAGCCGTTCTTGCTCCTCGTTCATGCGCTCGAACGACTTGCGGGGCATGATCACTTCGCCGCGGACTTCGAAATCCGCGGGCAGCTTCGCCTTCTTCGTGTTCACGGACAGCGGCACCGACCGGATGGTCCGAACATTCGGCGTGACGTCCTCTCCCACCGATCCGTCGCCCCGCGTGATCGCCCGCTGATAATTCCCAGCCGCGTAGTGCAGCGCCATGGAGAGCCCGTCGAGCTTCAACTCGCAGACATACTCAACATTCTTTTGCCCGGTCAGCTCGTGGACACGCCGCTCCCAGTCGCGCAGCTCCTGCTCGTTGTAGGCGTTGTCGAGCGAGAGCATCGGCGACGAGTGTGGAACCTTGAGGAATCCCTCGCGCGGCTGGCCACCTACGCGCTGCGTGGGGGAATCCGGCGTGATCAGCTCGGGGTTCGCGGCCTCGAGCTTCTTCAATTCCTGCATCAGGCGGTCGAATTCGGCGTCGCTGACCTCGGGATCGTCGAGAACGTAGTAGCGATTCTCGTGATAGCGAATCTCGTCACGCAATTTGTCGATTTGTCGCTGAACGTCGGCAGCCGTAGCCATTTTTTCGATTATAGCGGCACTCTGGAGCTAGTTGGCTTGCTCCGCCGATCGTTGCCTGCTGGTCGCGAACCCGCCCGAAGCGTTATCATCGCGCCGTCAATATGTCAGAACGTTTGCGTGATTTTTTACGACTCCTCGGCGTCGGTTTTGTCCTCATGGGCATGTTCCTGTTGGGAGCCGCCGGACTGCTCATCTACCGGCAGAAGGCGATCACCAAAGGCTGGCCGAGTACCAGTGGCGAAGTCGTCAGCGGATTTGTCTACAGCGTCGAAAGCAATCGCCTCGGCCATCGCGGAACGTTGTACGGCGCGCGCTGGCTGGTCCGCTATCGGGTCGGCGACTCGCTCTACGATTCCACCACCAACGCGGGCTTCGAGATGAAGGATCGCGACGCCATGCAGAAGCTGGTGGACGCAAAACCTGCAGGAACGAAAGTCCAACTTCTCTACAGCCCTGATCAGAACGGTCGAATTGTCCTCGCGCAGAGCATGCTGTCGAAGAATTCGCCGGTGCTCAAGATCATCGAGTCGGGAAGTGTCTGCTTCGTCGTGGGTCTGTTGCTGATCCTCGTGGGACCACGAATCGGCGAAAGCTGAACCAACAGCGAACCACGGATCTCACGGATTCGTGCGAAGCCTCCCGAATCGGCTGCTCTATTCTCCGGTACCCCCAAAAAAGATTGGTGGGAATCCGTGTAATCCGTGGTTAAGGGTTTTTAAACAACTCGTCGAGTAAACTGTCGTCAGCTGAATTCTTCATGCGTAAGGCTCTCTTACTTCACAACCCGCAATCGGGGCGGCAGCGCCATCATCGTCGGCTCGCGACCATCGAAGCCGTACGCGATGTGTTTCAGCAAGGCGGAGTCGAAGTAGAGATTGCGACCCCCGATTCACCGCACGCTGCGGCTCCGCACGTCCGGTCGGCAATTTCTTACGGCATCGATACGGTGATTGCCTGCGGTGGCGACGGCACCGTGCATCAGGCGTTGCAGGCGCTCGCCGGGACTGAAGCTGCTCTCGGCGTGATTCCCATGGGCACTGCGAACGCCCTTGCCAACGATCTGGGCCTCGGGCAGGATCCGCTTCGCGCCGCGCAATTGACACTGAACAGCCGCGTGCGTCCGGTGCGGCTTGGCAAGTTGACGTTCCGATCATCGGCAAACACCGAGGAGAGTCGCTACTTCATCCTGGCGGCCGGTGTCGGACTTGACGCCGCGATGTTTTATCAGCTCGCGGCCGCTTCGAAGCAACAGCTCGGTGTGATGGGCTACTACGTCGAAGCTCTGCGCCAATGGAGCCGTCAGAAATATCCGTTTTTCGAAGTCGAGTTCCGCGATCTCGAAGGCGCATATCGCAAAGAGCGTGTCACGCAAGTGCTCGCTGTTCGGCTCAACAATTTCGGAGGCATCATCAAGCGATTGGCTCCGGGCGCGAGCCTCGATCGCTCCGATCTCCAGCTGGTTCTGTTCAAGACGAAAAGCCGCTTCCGTTATTTACGATTTATCGCCAGCCGTTTGTTCGAGCGCGAATGGCACGATCGAGTACATCGAGCTGGTGCACAGTACCGCCGTGTGCTGCCGAAAGCTGGAAGACGCGAGCGCGGCGGCATCGGCGCGCATTTACACGGAGGCCGATGGCGAGCTGCTGGGCGGACTGACGGCAGAGATCACGATTGCGGATGAGTCGGTGAACCTGCTGACTCCGCTTTCGACTAGAACAAATTGAAAGAGGCCAGCAAGACTTGGAACCGATCACGCACTTTCTAACCGGAGCAGTCACTGAGCCGCGCCGGCTTCAATCGCAAAACGGCGCTGGCTACCCTGACGATGACCCTCGCGGCCGAGGCTCCCGACTCGACGTTCTGACGCTGCTCAAGGGGTCGATTCGAAGCTTTCGCGCATCATCGCGGCATTACTCATACATTTGTTGGAGTCCCGTTCACTGCAGCATTGACGATCGCGCTCGTCTGGATTATCCATCGCATCCGATGCGATCTCCGAAAAAGTCGCGGCCCGGGTCGAGCGACTTCGCAGGCACGGCTATCCCACGCGAGTGCGTTGGGGATTTCTGTATCTGTGTGCGCACTTATCGCTGGATTCAGTCACATTCTTCTCGATTACACGAACAACTACGGTATGCGTCCATTCGAGCCGTTCTCGTACCGGTGGTACTCGTGGGACATCGTCTCCATCTTCGAACCGCTTCTCTACGTCGTCTTGATCGGCGGACTCGTACTTGCCTTCGTTGTTCCGACTCGTGAACGAGGAGATTGGAGCCAAGACCCGCGGACCTCGTGGCCAAGTCGCGGCCATCCTCGCGCTGCTGGGCGTTATCGCCGTCTGGGGAGTTCGCGACTATCAGCATCGCAAGGCAGTCGCCGCGTTGCAGGCGCGCGTTTACCAGGGAGAGGACCCCATCCGCGCCAGCGCCTTCCCGTACCCGCTAACTCCGTTCACCTGGTACGGCGTCGTCGAGACCCACGACTTCTTCGCACAGACGCAGGTCGACTCGCTGACGCCGGAAGTCGATCCGCACGACAATATGCAGATCCGCTACAAGCCCGAAGAGACGGCAGCGAGCCTGGCAGCCAAGTGCTCCGACTCGGGACGCGTGTATCTGGATTGGGCGCAAGTATCCGCTGGTGGAGGTCGAACATCTTTCGCCACCACAGAGCGGCTATTTGGTACGTTTCCAGGATTGCGCTTTATGTATCCGGAGTCGCCAAGCGAGCTTGCTCGACCGCTACCGTGCAACTGGACGAGAAACTAAACGTCGTCGACGAGCGGTTTGGAGATATCCCACGGCGGGAGCCGCAGTTGGCGGATCCGAAATGATGCTGACGAGTCGCTCGCTGCTGACCGACAGCCCCTGTGACGAAACTCTGACAATTCGAGCTGCGCTCCCACTTGACGTCGTGCATCACTGGGCCGCAGAATCAATATCTGTCTTTGAGGTGATCATGCTGGCATATCTGTTCGTGTTGCTTGCCGTTTCTGTCCGTTTGTTTGGTGCGTTGACCCGGCAATACGCGTTGACCGCTGTGGGTGCATCGCTGCTGTACTTCGGCGCCAAGGGTCCGCGAAAACAGTGGTGGATCGCAGCGGGCATTCTCGCCGCCACTGATCTGGCGCTTACGCTTTTTGTTTACCACTACGCCTTTACCGCCGATCACCTCGTGAGCATCCTGTGGTACGCCGGAGCAATCTGGTTCGGGACACTGCTGCGCAATAAGGTCACCGTAACGCGGGTAATTGGAGCATCGCTGGTTTTGGCAGTTTCGTTTTTCCTGGTTAGCAATCTCGCTTCCTGGGCGACGTACCGCGATCTGTACCCGATGACGTGGGGCGGCTTGATCGCATCGTATGCGGCGGGTATTCCGTTCTTCCGTCGCGATCTGATTGGCGACCTGTTCTTCTCCGGCGTGTTCTTCGGACTGCCGGCAGCGGCACGCGCGCTCAGCGCAGCAATGCATAAGCGTGCTGACCACGAGACGGCAGCATAGTAACTGTGAATTTGTGGGATCAAGCGCCGGTTGCGACCGGCGCTTTTGTTTTTGGTGATGAGAGACCAGTGTGGTGCCCCACATCTGCCGTCTTTTGGCAGATGTGGGTCTGCGTCATCCCGTTCCGAGTGGATGCGGTTCCCTTCCTGTTCTTCGATCCGCAGTCCATTGTGACTCAATCTCCACGGTTCCTACCTCGGCTGTTACGTAGTGTCGAAAGCTACTCCATTTCCAGTCCATGGCAGTCAGGCACAAACCTCGTCTCCCCGGATTTCGATGAATGTATCTCAGCTTTTGTTTGAAGCTATCGTAATCACGAACATTGTGGTCGTAGTACCGCTTCTGCCAGAATGTGCCGCGGCCGCGCAACGACTCGCTGCGCCGAACAAACGAAACTTTGAGCGCCTGAATGGCGGTTGCGAGAACATCAATCTCAGGTTCCGAGATCAACAGGTGAACGTGCTCTGGCATTACCACGTATCCGTAGACGCGGGACCGATATACGCGGCGCGTCCGTTCCAGACATTCGAGAAAGATGTCTCGAAGCCTAGGATCAGATAGATATGGCTGCCGCTGGTGGCAACTGAAGGTTACAAAGTGAGACTGCTTGGATTGTTGATAGCGTTCCAGCCCATATGGCATGAGTGCCTTCGAACCCACATCTGCCAAAGACAGGCAGATATGGGGCACCACTTATTTCATTCACTACGGTGAAAACTAC
>CAWGWI010000025.1:0-20786 GCA_963826275.1 Terriglobia bacterium
ATTGATTGGGCCATTGGGTGATTGAGTCATTGAAAGTCGCCTGTGGCACTGAATGAGAATCGTAGAACGATAGAGAAGAGCAATGAGGGAACCGGCCAATGAGTCAATGGCTGAATCACTCAATCGCTCAATGAGAAAAAGATGGCAACGGCAACGACGACAAAGCATAAGACAATCGATATCCGGCGCAACGACACCGTGCAGGTGATCTCCGGCCGCGACGCAGGCAAGCAGGGACGCGTGCTGCGCATTATTCCGAAGACCGCACGAGTTCTGGTAGAGCACGTTTCGATGGTGAAGAAACACGTGCGCCCGAATCCGCAGCGCAACATCAAGGGTGGCATCGCGGAGCAGGAGAGTCCGGTGGCGGTCTCGAACGTGATGCTGGTATGCAGCGGCTGCAATCGCCCGACACGCGTTGCACACGAGCTGCGCGGCGATCGGAAGATGCGCGTTTGCAAGAAGTGCGGCAACACGCTCGACAAGACATAAATCGGACACGTTCCGAAAATGATGACCCCACGAAACGGTAACCACTCCGAGGACCGTGGGAGAAGGTAGAAGCAGAGCAATGGCAGATAAGAAAGATAACAAGCAGCAGAAGCAGCAAAAACCGCAGAAGGCGGCTGCTGCGGCAGAGCCCGAGCAGTTGGGCAAGGGCGGACGTCCGAAGGCGAGTAACGCAAGTTCGGCGCGGCTGCGGTTCCGCTATCAGAAGGAAATCGCTCCAGCACTGATGAAGGAATTCGGCTGGACGAATCCGATGGCGGTACCCAAGGTTGAGAAAGTAATCATCAACATGGGTGTAGGCGAAGCGACGCAGAACGCGAAGGTGCTCGATCCTGCAGTCAACGAGCTTGGCCAGATTACCGGACAGAAGCCGGTGGTGACGCGCGCGAAGAAATCGATTGCAGCGTTCAAGGTGCGCGAAGGAATGCCGATCGGCGCGATGGTGACGTTGCGTGGCGACCGGATGTACGAATTCCTTGACCGCCTGTTGAATGTGGCGCTCCCACGCGTGCGCGACTTCCGCGGTGTCTCGACGAAGTCGTTCGATGGACGCGGAAATTACACGCTGGGCCTGCGCGATCAGCTGATCTTCCCGGAAATCGATTACGCGAAGGTCGACAAAATGAAGGGTATGAACGTGACGATTGTGACCACGGCGAAGTCGGACGACGAAGCGCGTGCGTTACTGAAGCACATGGGCATGCCGTTCCGGGCATAAGAGTTTCGAGTCAGAAGGAACAAAAGGATTTCATGGCAACTACAGCAAAACGAGTGAAGGACGCAAAGAAGCCCAAGTTCTCGTCGCGGAAACACAACCGCTGCCAGATCTGTGGACGTCCCCGCGCATTTTTGCGCAAGTTTGGACTCTGCCGTCTCTGCTTCCGCCTATTGGCGCTGCGTGGCGACATTCCAGGGGTAGCGAAGTCGTCCTGGTAAAACCGTCGTTGGTCATCGGTCGTTAGTCGGTTGCAGGAATCGCTAACACCAAACGACAAACGGCTAACGACAAAGATGAGTTCCGTTGCTGCAGGTTCTCCCGAAAAGAGGGAGCTAACGAGCAACGCAAGGAGAAACAAAGCATGACCGATCCGGTCGCAGATTTCCTGACGCGTGTTCGTAACGCGATTGGGGCAAGACAGCAGAAAGTGGATGTACCGGCTTCGCGCCTGAAGCTTGATATTGCCCGTATTCTGAAAGAAGAGGGCTATATCTCGAATTTCAAGCCGACCGAAGAGAACGGGCACAAGCTGGTTCGCGTGTACCTGAAATACGGCAATAACAACGAAGCCGCGATCAGCAACCTGAACCGTGTGTCGAAGCCCGGCTGCCGCGTATACGTCGGACGTACCGAAATCCCCCGCGTGCTGGGTGGATTGGGGATCAACATCCTGACCACGCCCAAGGGTGTGATGACGGGACGCCAGGCTCGCAAAGAAGGCGTGGGCGGCGAGATCCTCTGCGAAGTTTGGTAGTTAGTCTGTCAGTCTCTCAGTGCTCAGTCTGTCAGTTAAAATTGACGGACTGAAAGACTGATCGAACTGAAAGACTGAAACAGCTGAAAGCGGGCTCACCCGCCATTTAAGCGAGAGAAGAGCAAATGTCGAGAATTGGAAAAAAGCCGATTGCCGTTCCCAAGGACGTGAAGATTGCCATTACTGGCAGCGTCGTAACGGTGCAGGGTCCCAAAGGGAAGCTGGATACTACGGTTCCCGAGGGCGTGAAGTTTGAGCAGAAAGACGGGCAGTTGCTGGCTGTTCGCGAAGACGATTCGCATGCAGCTGTCCACGGACTGGCGCGCGCGTTACTGAACAATGCCGTGCACGGCGTGACCACCGGCTGGGCGAAGGAACTGGAAATTGTCGGCATCGGTTATAAGGCCGAGTTGAAGGGCAAGGATGTAGTGGTATTCAATCTTGGATATTCGCACCCAATTGAGTATCCGTTGCCCGGTGATATCCAGGCCGTTGTCGATGCCAAGCAGACCCGCCTTACGGTGAGCGGAATCAACCGCCAGAAGGTTGGACAGGTTGCAGCCGAAATGCGCAGCTTGCGTCCACCTGATCCGTACAAGAACAAAGGCGTGCGCTACTTTGGCGAGAAACTGAAGAAGAAGGTTGGAAAAACCGGAGCGAAGTAATTCGGGCTAGTGGCCTGAAGAGAAGCTCTGCCCGGTACAGAAACCCGGGATAGGAAAAGACAAATGTTTACGAAGACAGCAAAGAACCAAATTCGGCAGCGGATTCACGATCGTATCCGTAAGAAGGTCTTAGGTACGGCGGAGCGCCCGCGCCTGAGCGTCTATCGCTCGGTCAATCACATTTACGCGCAGGTCATTGACGATCTGAATGGCGTCACGGTTGTGGCGGCAAGCACGGTCGAAGGCGAGAAGGCCAACAAGACCACCGGCGGCAACGTCGCTTCGGCGAAGGAAGTCGGAAAGCGCATCGCCGAGAAAGCCAAACAGAAGGGCATTACCAAGGTGGTGTTCGATCGTGGTGGCTACCTGTATCACGGTCGCATTAAGGCGCTGGCCGAGGCGGCTCGTGAAGGCGGACTGAAGTTCTAGCAAGTTCCAGGAATCGAGAGTAACGAATGCCAACAGTGAAGAAAAAGATCGACGCGGGAAACTTCAACCTGAAAGACCAAGTGGTTTCCATCAATCGCGTCACCAAGGTCGTCAAAGGCGGTAAGAACCTTTCGTTCGCGGCGCTGGTCGTAGTGGGTGATCCCTCGGCCGCCGTCGTCGGATATGGATCCGGCAAAGCGAAGGAAGTTCCGCAGGCCATCCGCAAAGGAATCGAAGCGGCGAAGAAGAATCTCATTAAGGTCAACCTGACGCATACGACGGTTCCGCACCTCACGCTTGGGCGCTTCGGCTCCGGCAAAGTGCTGCTGAAGCCGGCTCCGGAAGGCACGGGCGTCATCGCCGGCGGCGCAGTGCGCGCGGTCATGACTGCCGCAGGTGTGCAGAACGTGCTGACCAAGTCGATCGGCACGACGAACCCGCACAACGTGATCAAGGCGACCTTCGATGCGCTTACCAGACTGCGCGATCGCCAGGAAGTCGCGGCCACTCGCGGCAAGTCGGTGGAGGAGCTGTAATCATGGCGGGAAAACAGATGATGAAATTGAAGTGGGTGCGCTCCGCGATCCAGGCGCCGGTGAAACACAAGCTCGTGATCAAAGGATTGGGCTTTACCCGTTTGAACCAGGTGATCGAGCGTGAAGATTCGCCTTCGATCCGCGGGATGGTGGCCAAGGTGCCGCACCTGGTCGTCGTGGTGGGAAGCAACGCGGAATAACGACATCGTTCGTCGATGGTCATTCGTCGCTCGCGTGGGTTTGCTAACGACCAACGACTAAAGACCAACGACAGCTGAGAGCTGAAAGCCGATGGCTGACAGCCAACAGAGAATTGAAAATGACAATGAATCTATCGACATTACGAGCACCGAAGAAGGCAAACGAGAATAAAAAGCGCGTCGGCCGTGGCATGGGATCGGGTATGGGCAAGACGTCCACCCGTGGTCATAAAGGACAGGGTTCGCGCAGCGGTTCGCGTCTGATGCGCGGTTTTGAAGGCGGCCAGATGCCGCTGCACCGCCGTCTGCCAAAGCGCGGCTTCACCAACATTTTCCGCACCGAATACACGGTGGTAAATGTGGAGCAGTTGGGCAAACTGGGCGAAAAGAACATCACGCTGGAGACGCTGAAGTCTGCCGGGCTGGTGAATGGCAAGAATCCCCTGGTCAAGGTGCTGGGGAATGGCGAATTAATGTCAGCCATTACGGTACAGGCACACAAATTTTCCAAGTCCGCACAGGAAAAGATCACCAAGGCGGGCGGCACGGCACAAGTTTTATAACGGGCAGGGGTCCGGGTATTCCGGCCCCGAACCGATGGGTTGAGGTTTCCCAAAATCGATGTTGGAAAAACTGGCAAACATATTCCGAGTTCCGGACCTGCGGAAACGCATTCTGTTCACGCTGGCGATGCTGGCAGTCTATCGTCTCGGCGGACATATCCCGACGCCCGGAATCAATGCCGACCTGCTGCAACAGTTCTTTGAACAGAATCGCGGCACCATGCTTGGTTTCGTCGATCTGTTCAGTGGCGGACAGCTTCGCCGTCTGACGATTTTTGCCCTGGGCATCATGCCCTACATCACCGCGTCGATCATCCTTCAGCTGTTGACGGTGGTTTATGAGCCACTGGCCAAGTTGCAGAAGGAAGGCGAACTCGGCCGCAAGAAGATCACGCAATGGACGCGGTATTTGACCGTCATCCTCAGCGCCATGCAGTCGCTGGGTATCGCCGTCACGCTGGAAAAGCAGACCAGCGCCGGCGCTCCGTTCGTTACCAATCCCGGCTGGGGTTTTGTGCTGATGACCATGCTGACCTTGACAACGGGCAGCGCATTCATCATGTGGCTGGGCGAGCAGATCACCGAACGCGGTATCGGCAATGGCATGTCGCTGCTGATCTTCGCCGGCATTGTCGTCGGATTGCCGCGCGGTGTTGCTGACCTGGTGGAAAAAGTCAGGACGCAGGCATGGGGTGTCTTCACCGCTCCGGCAATGATCATCCTCATTGCGCTGATGATTGCGGTGGTAGCGTTCATCGTCTTCGTGGAACGAAGCGAACGCCGAATACCGGTGCAATACGCGAAGCGTGTTGTTGGCCGCAAGATTATGGGCGGTCAGAGCACGCATCTGCCGCTGCGCGTGAACTCCGGCGGCGTGATGCCGGTGATCTTCGCGTCGTCGCTGCTGACTTTACCGCAGACCGCTGGCTTCTTCCTCAAGGACAACCGGTTCTTCGGGCCGTTGATCCGGAACTTGGCGTGGGGCGAACCGCTGTACACCGTTCTGTACGTAGTGGGCATTGTCTTCTTTGCGTACTTCTATGTGTCGATCGTCTTCAATCCGAATGACGTTGCCGACAACATGCGGAAGTACGGTGGATTTATCCCGGGCATCCGGCCGGGTGCGCGCACGGCGAATTTCATCAATGAAGTGCTGACCCGCATCACCCTGGTGGGGGCGCTTTACTTGATCATCATTTCGCTGATTCCGGAATGGATGATTGCCGGTATTCACCTGAATCACTTGCCGGCGTGGCTGGGCGGCAACGTCTTTGAACATTTGCCAACGTGGGTCACAAATGGTTTGGGAGTAACGTTCTACTTTGGCGGTACCTCGTTGCTGATCGTGGTCGGCGTAGCCATGGACACGGTGCAGCAGATCGAGGCGCAGTTGATTATGCGTCATTACGAAGGCTTTACCCCGCGCAGCGGGCGTATTCGTGGACGCAGGTCGTGGTAGCGGGTTTTAGGGTTTGGAACGGGTAAGTACACAGGGTAGGTGGTGAGCGTCACAGCAAGACGTGACGCAGTTAATGTCGTGAGCAGCTTGCGGCGGGCTACAGTGAACCGACCCCAAGCCGGTTGATCGGAAGTTGATAACCGGCAAATTTCGGGTCAGGGACACGAACCATGCAAGCCGAGGCTGCTGCTACGTTAGTCGATCCGAAAACACTGATGATCGGAGCCCTGATACTACTCGGAGCGCCGGGAGCCGGCAAAGGTACCCAGTCGAAGTTCATCTCGACCCGGTACGGCATCCCGCAGATCTCGACGGGCGACCTGTTGCGCGAGAATGTTCGCAACGGCACCGAGCTGGGGATCAAGGCTAAATCCGTCATGGAGCGCGGGGAGCTGGTTCCCGACGAACTGGTGGAAGATATGCTCGCCAAGCGGATCGAGGCAGGCCAGGACACGGAGCGTGGGTTCATCCTGGATGGTTTTCCGCGAACCCTGGCGCAGGCGCAGTGGCTGGATGATTTTTTGCAGAAGTGGTCGGTCAGGCATGGAAGGGCCTGGGCGACTCCGGTTGTGATCAGCATAACTGTCGGATATAATCAGTTATTGCGGCGGCTCACCGGGCGTCGTTCTTGTCCCACCTGCGGGCGGATCTACAACATTTACTTTCAGCCACCTCGGATTGCCGATCACTGTGATTGCGACGGCTCGAAGTTGGTTACGCGGCCGGATGATCGCGAAGACGTGATCTCTGAACGCCTGAAGGCGTATGAGCGGCAAACGTTACCCTTGACGGAGTATTACCGTGCCAAGGGAGTTTTGCATGAGGTAAACGGGGAGCAGCCAACCCAAGAAGTGACCGCTGCGGTGATGGGAATATTGGAGAATGGCGATAGTTTGTAAGTCGCCGGCAGAGATCGAGAAGATGCGGCGAGCCGGACATATCGTCCGGCAAGTGCTGGATGAGCTGGCAAAGCAAGTCGCTCCTGGCCTGACGACGATGGATCTCGAGCGAATGGCCGAGCGCAGAATCAAAGAGTTAGGCGCGAAGCCGGCATTCAAAGGGTATTACGACTATCCCTGTGTGCTGTGCACCTCGATTAATCAGGAGATTGTGCACGGCATCCCTTCTGAGAAGCGCAAGCTGAAAGAGGGAGATATCGTCTCCATCGACTGTGGTGTGGTGCTGGATGGGTATTACGGCGATTCAGCCATCACCGTGCCGGTTGGCAATGGGCAGTCGGAGCAAACGAAGAAGTTGCTCGATGTTACCCGCGACTCCCTGTATCGGGCGATACAGGCGGTGCAGATCGGGAATTCGATCGGCGATGTGGGCGCGGCAGTTCAGGAGTTCGTGGAGGCCGCGGGATTCAGCGTAGTTCGCGAGTTCGTGGGACACGGAATCGGAACCAAGCTGCATGAAGATCCGCAGGTGCCCAACTTCGGAACACGCGGTCATGGAGCCAAGCTGCGACAGGGCATGGTGATCGCGATTGAGCCGATGGTAAACGTTGGCAAGCCGGGAGCCCGGGTGCTGGCCGACAAGTGGACCGCCGTGACCGAGGACGGCAGCATGAGCGCTCACTTTGAGCACTGTGTGGCGGTTACGGAAGACGGGCCAGTGATTTTGACGCAGTAGCCAGGAAAAATTCAGTTCTAAGGAATGCATGAGCAAGGAAGACGCGATTGAAGTTGAGGCGTCTTGCGGGCGTGAGCGGAGCGGGAGCCCGCAGCCGAAATCCTGAGCCTGAAGGGCGAAGGATCTGCAGGAAAAAACAAAGTTAAGGAATGCATGAGCAAGGAAGACGCGATTGAAGTAATGGCAGTAGTGATCGAACCGCTGCCGAATGCGATGTTCCGGGTGGAACTGGAGAATAAGCACCAGGTTCTGGCGCATGTTTCAGGAAAGATGCGCAAGAACTTCATACGAATTTTGCCGGGAGACAGAGTAGCGGTGGAGCTTTCCCCCTACGATCTCACCCGCGGACGAATTGTGTACCGCTACAAGTAAGACAGCGAGAAGGATCAGGAAACGGGATCATGAAGGTTAGAGCGTCAGTAAAGAAGATTTGCGACAAGTGCAAGGTGATTCACCGCAACGGTGTAGTTCGCGTAATCTGCGAGAATCCGAAGCACAAACAGAGACAGGGATAGCAGTCGGTAGTCGTTCGTCATTGGCCGTCAGCAGAATGGCCGGTGAGACGGAAAAGTAAACGACCAACGACCAGAGACTAAGGACTAAGAATTATGGCACGCATTGCAGGTGTTGATCTTCCGCGCAATAAGCACACGGTGATTGCGCTGACTTACATTTACGGCATTGGGAATTCGCGCGCGAAGAGGATTCTGGCGAGCGCCAACGTTGACGGGGACAAGAAGGTCCAGGATCTCGGCGAAGACGAAGTGAATCGTATCCGCCAGGTCATCGAGAACGAAGGCGACGTTGAAGGCGATCTGCGCAAAGACATTTCGATGCACATCAAGCGGCTGATCGAAATCGGTTCGTATCGCGGCTATCGTCATCGCCGCAGCTTGCCGGTTCGCGGGCAGCGCACGCACACCAACGCTCGCACCCGTAAGGGTCCGCGCAAAGGCACGGTCGCCAACAAGAAGAAGACCGCGGCCAAGACATAGTCGGTTGTCGCTGGTCGTTAGTCGTTGGCCCGCGTGGATCAAATTTCTAGCCAGCTAATGGCCCAGAGCTGATAGCTGAGAGCTGAGAGCTAAAGAGAATGGCAAAAGCACAAGCTGGCGCTGCGGCGTCGGAGAAAAAAGGCAAGAAGAAGACGTTCAAGCGGCGTGAGCGCAAGAATGTTCCGTTTGGCGTCGTGCACATCCAGGCGTCGTTCAACAACACGGTTGTGACCATCACGGATTCCGAGGGCAACACGCTGGCGTGGAAGAGCTCCGGCTCGCTCGGCTTCCGCGGATCTCGCAAGGGAACTCCGTTTGCCGCGCAGCAGGCCGCAATGAATGCCGCCAATATGGCGCGCGATCACGGCGTTCGCAGCGTGGAAGTCAGGGTCAGCGGTCCGGGATCGGGCCGTGAGTCAGCGATTCGCGCGCTGGCCGCGGCTGGAATTGAAGTCCGGAACATCAAGGACGTCACGCCCATTCCGCACAACGGCTGCCGCCCGCCGAAACGGCGCAGAGTTTAATTAGTCGATAGTCTTTGGTCGTTAGTCGTTCGCTGACGGCCCAGCAAGCACGATGGTTCTTGGCAAATGGCCAACGACCATCGACGAACGACAGCAAGTGATCGGGACGACAGGAGGATGCCACTCCCGTAAACCGATCCGTATCAAAGGAGAGAACATTGGCAAGATATAAAGATGCAGTTTGCAGACTTTGCCGCCGGGAAGGCATGAAGCTGTTCCTGAAGGGCGCAAAGTGTTTCAGCGATAAGTGTCCCATCGAAAAGCGGAACTACGCTCCTGGCCAGCATGGCAAGGACAAGAAGACGAAGGTTGTCGGATACGGCTTGCAGCTTCGTGAGAAACAAAAAGCAAAGCGTATCTACTTCGTGGGCGAGAATCAGTTCCGCAACTATTACGAAGGCGCATCGCGCTCCCAGGGCGTAACCGGCGAACTGCTTTTGCAGCAGTTGGAACGTCGCCTGGATAACATTGTTTTCCGCATGGGATTCGCAGTCGCCCGCCGTCAGGCGCGCCAGTTGGTGCGTCACGGCCACATCGCCGTGAATGGCCGCAAGGTCACCATTCCTTCGTATGAAGTGAAGGCCGGCGATGAAGTGGTAGTGCGTGACGCGGCAAAGAACTTCGAGACGATTAAGGCGGCGGTGGAGTACAACAGCCATCAGCCCGCGCCGATGTGGCTGGAAGTTGATCGCGAAGGCTTGAAAGGACGCGTTTCGGCTCTGCCGAAGCGTCAAGACCTCAACCTGCCGGTCAATGAGCAGCTGATCGTCGAGTTGTACTCGAAATAGTCTGTCAGTCCATCAGTCTGTCAGTCTTTCAGTTCGCAGGTTTGGCTGAGAGACCGAAAGACTGAGAGACTAAATGAGATCGGCCCACCATCCGGGCCCGAACAGCCGTGTGCAACGTAACCCCTTCTGGGCCGATGGGGTGTTGCCTTGAGCCACAGGGACGGAAGGAGAGAAACAAATGCTTTGGAAAGGTTTCCAAAAACCCAAACGTCTCGCAGTTGACACCGAGACCGCAACCGACAAGTACGGCCGTTTCTGGGCACAACCTTTTGAGCGCGGCTTCGGAACTACCATCGGGAATGCGCTGCGGCGTGTACTGCTTTCCTCGATCGAGGGTGCGGCCATTACCGCAGTCAAGATCGAAGGCGTGCTGCACGAGTTCCAGTCGATCCAGGGAGTGGTGGAAGACGCTACTGACATCATCCTCAACCTGAAGCAGGTTCCGTTCAAGCTGAATGGCGAAGGTCCGAAAGCAATCTATCTGCGCGCGGATCAGCCAGGTGTTGTCACTTCCGCGATGATCGAAGCCGATGCAGACGTCGAGGTTCTGGACAAGGACGTTTACATCGCCACAGTCAGCGAAGGCGGCAAGCTCGATATGGAAATGCGACTGAAGCGCGGCCGCGGATACGTCTCGGCCGACAAGAACTTCGACGAGGATCTTGGGCTCGGGTTCATTCCGATCGATTCCGTGCACTCCCCTGTGCGCAAGGTGAACTACACGGTGGAGGCCGCGCGTCTTGGTCAGATTACGGACTACGATAAGCTCACGCTGGAAGTCTGGACCAACGGTTCGGTGAGTCCGGCGGATGCAGTCGGATTAGCGGCGAAGCTGGTGAAGGATCACATGAGTATCTTCATCAACTTCGAGGAAGAGATCGAAGCCACCGCTACTTCGAGCGAGGATCGCAGCGGGCGTCCGCAGATCAAGAACGAGAACCTGAATCGCTCCGTGGAAGAGCTGGAGCTTTCGGTTCGCAGCTATAACTGCCTGAAGAACGCGAACATTCAGACCATCGGCGAGCTGGTCCAGAAGACCGAAGCCGAAATGCTGAAGACCAAGAACTTCGGGCGCAAGTCGCTGAACGAAATCAAGGAAATCCTGGCCTCCATGGGTCTGAGCCTGGGCATGAAGATCGACGAGCACGGCAATGCCGTTCCCGGCGCGCAGCCCGTCTCCAGCCTGAGTTCGGGATTTGGTGGTTTCGGCGACGGAACCCACTAATCGGGTAATTTGGTAATCGGGAAATCGGGTAATCGGTCGTACTGCGAGCGATTACCCGGTCCCGCAAGTTTCGAGCCGCTGAGAGCGGCCACAAGAAAGTTTGAAGGACTAAGTCATGCGTCATCTTAAAGCAGGATGGAAGCTGGGACGTAACACGAGTCATCGGCGTGCGCTACTGCGCAACCTGGTGACCTCGCTGATTCTGGAAGAGCGTGTCGAAACCACTGTGACCAAAGCCAAGGCGATGCGGCCCGAAGTGGAGAAGATGATCACACTGGGCAAGCGTGGCGACGTCAGTGCGCGCCGGCTGGCCGCGGGATACCTCACGACCGCCGAGGCTGTTACCCGGCTGTTTGACACGGTTGCGCCTCGTTTGGGCGACCGCAACGGCGGCTATCTCCGTATTGTTCGTACTGGATTCCGTAAGGGCGATGGCGGCGAGACGGCGTTCATCGAACTCGTTGGCGCTGAGCAGATCATCGACGAGAGGCGCCAGAAGCGTGCCGACGCCCGTGCCAAGCGTGCCGAGGAAGCCCGCAAGGCGATGGAAGAAGCCCAGGCGCAGCAAGGCGGCGAGACGCCCGCAGCCGGTGAAGGCGGCGAGGCTAAAGAATAGGTCAACCCCATTGTTTTCAAGCGAGACCGCACTTTCGGGTGCGGTTTTCTTTTTGCGCATTAACACTTCTTCACCATTTTCCGTCTATTCGAAGGCTGGCCAAACGCAACTTCAGGCGAGGGATTGCGTTTCAACTAGTAATTTAAGAAATGGCGTGCCAGGAATCTTCAAGCCGGCACGCATCGGATTGGAGAGGTGATATGAAAAACGAAGTTGATGGCAGGAGTTCTTGGAGCGGCGCTCGCGATTGGAGTACCGATGTTCGCGCAGGCTACCGCAGATTCCAGCCAACAGGACTCGCAGGCGGCGCCCACGGAACCTCATCATCGTGGAAATCGCATGCAGAAGCTGAGTCAGGAACTGAACCTGACGGCTGATCAGCAGGCAAAGATAAAGCCCATCTTCCAGCAGGCAAGGGCGCAGGGAAAAACGATCCATCAGGATGCCAGCCTGACAAAAGAACAGAAGATGGCCAAGATGAAAGAACTGCATCAGACCACAATGGCGCAAATGAACGAGATTCTGACTCCCGAACAGCAGGCGCAATGGAAGCAACTGCGGGAGCAGCATCGCGCACAGTGGCAGCAGCGTCATCAGCAGATGCAGCAGCAACAGACTGCGCCCGAGGCAGCGCCGCAAGGTTAAGCAACAAGCTTGTTCCACACCTGAAGGGCAGCGAAAGTCGCTGCCCACTTTTTTGCAGCGCCATCCTTTCTTGACACTTCACTAATGCGAGGTTCACGTAAACGAGTTCGGCCGCTGCTCCTATCCTGCCACGGAACGGCTTGGCCAGCTTTCTGCCGATGATATACTTCGTTTCGATGTTGGGCCCGCCCCACTGTGAAACACTCACCTATTCCCGCGTTGTGGCTGATCCTGTTCGTTTCTCTCCCCAGCATGCGCCTCGTTGGCGCAGGGGGTGCCGCAGGGAATACAGGACGCGAATTCCATGCGGCAAATGCAGCAAATGCAGGGGACCTACACTTACAACACTGCGCCTGGCACCGCAGTGGTGATTGTTCACGCGTTCGCTGACGAAAAGCCTGTTAAACCCGACCGCTCGCTTCGGGTGGATTTAACGAATCTTGGCAACCACATCGGTGGATTCCTGGTAGTCCCGGGACGCGAAGATGCAGTATTCGTCAATACAGAGCTCGGGAAGTACTCCGTTTCAGTAACGGCAGTGGGATACCTGACGACGCGTCAAGAAATCAGCGTCGTCAAGGCCGAGAGGCAAGACGTTGATATCGTGATTCAACGTGATCCTGCTGCCATCACTCTTAATGAAGCGTCTGGTCTCCTGTCAAAGCAAGCAAAGAAGGAAGCGAACCGGGCCTTGTCCCACTTGAAATCCGGTCAACTATCGGACGCGCGGAAACATTTGGAAGCAGCCTATAAGCTTGCGCCTTCCAACGCGGACTTGAATTTTCTTTTCGGGTATCTGTACTTCGAGGAAAATGACTACGCGCAAGCGGCGACCTACCTGCGCACCGCAGCCACTCTTAGCCCTCACTCCGCCCAAACGTTAACTCTGCTCGGCAGAGCGAACCTCGCGCAAAAGAACTACCCTGCAGCTCAGTCAGCCCTCGAACAAGCAATTCTCGTCGATTCGGAAAACTGGCTGCCACATAATTTATTGGCCGATTCCTATCTTCACGGGAAGGAATACAGCAAGGCTCGTGACGAAGCTCAGATTGCCGTTGCCAAGAGCGTGAGATACGGAAAGGATGCTTCCGGCGCTGCGCAACTCACCCTCGGCCAGGCACTCCTTGCACTTGGGCAAACCAAAGAAGGGATTCAAGCGCTTCAGGCGTTCTTAAAGCAGTCGCCCCCAGCAGACCTGGTCGAGCAAGTCCGCGCCCTGATCGCGAAGGCAGAGGAGAGCGATCACGCATCCGCCGCAGCTTCACAAATTACGCCACCTGCCGATCCTCTGTTGGCTGTGCCCAAAGTTGCCCTCTCGATGCAGACTTGGCGACCTCCCGATATTGACGACGCGAAGCCGACGATCGAGCCCGGAGTAACTTGTCCCACTGCTCAGGTCCTCGAAGGAGTGGGGGACCGTGTACAGGAGTTGGTTCAGGATGTAACCCGTTTCGCAGCCAAGGAGGAGCTGTTCCACAAGTCGCTCGACGGCGTTGGCCTTTCAAGCCATGCAGAGACAAGAAAGTATGATTATGTCGCTGCAATTTCACCCGAACGGGGAACCGTTTTGATAGACGAATATCACGCCGATAGAGGCCCACAGGGTGGCAATCCGGATGGGATCGCAAGCACGGGCTTCGTCATGCTTGCACTCGTTTTTCATCCGGGGATGCGGGGCGACTTTAATTTCGACTGCGAGGGACGAGGCCAATGGCGTGGACAGCCTGTCTGGTTAGTGCACTTCCGCCAGCGTCAGGACCGTCCCAATCACATGCAAACCTACGAAGTCGCTGGCAGCAGTTACCGCGTCGACTTGAAGGGCAGAGCATGGATCTCTCCCGACAGTTTTCAAATCATGCGTATTGAGGCCGACATGGCTAGCCCCGTGCATGAAATCCAACTGCTCAGCGAACATCAGATCGTGGAATATGGCCCTGTGCCGTTTGCCAAGAAGAAGACGATGCTGTGGTTGCCGAAAAACGTAGAGATTTACTTCGACTTTCGCAAGCACCGTTACTACCGCCAATACACCTTCGATGACTACGCGCTTTTCGATGTCGATGTAACGGAAAATCACAAACCCCCGCCTGATACCTCGACCTCGGGACTGATCCCGTCCACAAAAAAGGACCCTGATTAGGAGCTGCACCGGAGAAGTCCTCCGATCTGGGGGCTACCGGGACTGCTACACGGGTTCGTAGGGGCGCACTTTTCCTGGCCCCATCTCCTCCCCCCGGAGACGCGTTGACCCCCGCTGAGACTCGCCCCTACAATCAATAGTTTGATTCAGCTCTCGCGGCCTGACCTGTGGGACTGCGTTCTCTCCGGGGAGCCCGAAAGATTTCTAAAATCATGGCGCCCTTTTTCTTCAATACGCTCTCCGGCAAACTCGAGGAATTTCGCCCGCTGGACGACAACGAAGTCCGCATGTATGCCTGCGGGCCCACTGTCTACGATTACGGACATATCGGCAATTTCCGCACGTTTGTCTTCGTCGATATTCTGCGCCGCTACCTGAAACAGCACTACAAGCTGCGCCACGTTATCAACATCACCGACGTGGACGACAAGATCATCCGCAATGCTGCTCACGCGGGCGTTGGCATTGCCGAATACACGAAGAAGTACACGCAGGCGTTTCTGGAGGACTCGGCGGCGCTGAACATCGAAGAGCCGCAGATCGTTCGAGCCACGGACCATATTCAGCTGATGGCAGAGTTCATCGCCAAGCTGGTCAAAAAGGGTTTCGCTTATCGTACTGAGGATGGATCGTATTACTTCCGGATTGCCAAATTTCCGGAGTACGGCAAGCTTTCCAAGAAAGATTTCAGCGGCATGGAAGACGGAGCACGCGTCGACGTAGACGAATACGAGAAAGACAGTGCGCGTGACTTTGCGCTGTGGAAGGCTCCGAAGCCCGGCGAGGCATACTGGGACACAGTGATCGGGTCAGGACGTCCGGGGTGGCACATCGAGTGCTCGACGATGTCGATGAAGTACCTGGGCGAGAGCTTCGATATTCACTGCGGCGGCGAAGACCTGATCTTCCCTCACCACGAGAATGAAATCGCGCAGTCGGAGTCGCTCACCGGAAAACCATTCGCGCACTTCTGGATGCATGCGCGCTTTCTGCTGGTCGAAGGCGAGAAGATGTCGAAATCGCTCGGCAACTTCTTTACGGTTCGTGACCTGGTGCTGATGGGACACAAGCCGTCGTCGATCCGCTTTCTGCTTACGTCTGTGCCGTTTCGCAAGCAGCTGAACTTCACGTTTGATGGACTGACGCAGGCGGCGAATTCCGTCGAGCGCCTGCGGACGTTTGCGCTGCGGCTCGAAAAAGCGCAGTTGCCGGAAGGCAACTCGGAGGCGATGGCGAAGCTGGCCGAAACCGCGATGCAGGGCATGGAATCGGCGCTGGCGGACGATCTGAATACGGCGCAGGCGCTGGCGGCGATCTTCGACATGGTGCGCGATGCGAATGCGGCCGCGGATGCAGGTCAGTTGAAGAAGGGCGATGTCGAGCCGTTGCAGAAAGCCCTTCAGAAATTCGACTCGATCTTCGCGGTGATGAACGACGACGACGCCGTGAAGGTGAAACAAATCCTTGAATGGGCGGAGCACGAGGGCAAGCAGGACAAAATCAGCCCGCAAGCTCGATCGATTGCGGCGTCTGCGTCGGTGGGAGATGCTGACATCGATGGGCTTGTGAGTGAGATGCAGGAGGCTCGCAAGGCCAAGAACTTCGGGCGCGCCGACGCGATTCGCGGCGAGTTAAATCAGCAGGGGATCATCGTGGAGATCACGAAGGATGGGGCGAGGTGGCGCAGGAAGTGAAAGTCGTTTCGCGTTTCACGTTCCCAAATCTTACAGTGCGGGCTGTTCCACACTCGGTCGTCAGTCCAGCATACCCCTTCGCTTGACACCCGTATCGGCAAGCCTAGAATTTGTTTAGGAATTTCAATCGGGAGGCGGTTATGCCCGAGTACGAATATCTCTGCAACTCCTGCCATAAAATCTTCGATCTCCACCTCACCCTGGACGACCACGAACACGGTAAAGTGAAATGTCCGAAGTGTGGTAGCACCAAGGTAGAGCAGCAATATCCGGCGTTCTTCGCGGTTAGCGAGAAGAAGAGTTAGGCGATCGGATTTCGCGCTTCACCGGCATCAGCTTTTCCGCTGGTGAAGCGCATTGTTCTGCGCGCCCGTGACTGCGATTTCCGACATGAAGGTATAGGTGCCCGAATCGATCGCTTCCTGCACCACTTTGCGAAATGCCCCAATCGCAGTTCGATAGCCGCCAGAACCGAAGCTCACACGCGCGATGCCGAGTCTCTGCAGTTCGGAGATCGCCGGCGTTTTGGGAGTAGCAAGAATGTTGATTGGTCCGGGGCTCTCTTGCCGCAGATGCCCAATGTCTGAGGGATCGCAGAGTCCGGGAACGAACACGCAGTCGGCGCCTGCCTCGCGAAACGCATTGGCACGACGAACGGTTTCGGCGAGCCTGCTTCCAGCTTGCACGCCTTTCCACCAGTAAGCATCGGTTCGCGCGTTGATCACGATCGACACACCCGCACTCTTCGACACTGCCTGAATTGCGTGTAGCTTCTCCAGGTACTTATCAAGTTCGAGCAGAACCGATTCGTTGTCCGCACTGTCCTCGAGGTTCAGGCCGACTGCGCCGGCCTCGAGCAACTCGCGCGCCGTGACTTCCATTTCTTCAGCCGTGGTTGCATAACCGGCTTCCATGTCGGCGGTGACCGGAACCTGAACAGCGGACGCGATACGCCCGACGACTTCGAGCATCTCGTGACGGCTGATGTGTTGTCCGTCGGGATAACCCAGCGAGTTCGCAATCGCCGCGCTGCTGGTGGCGACTGCGGGGAATCCCATGTCTTCGAGCAGGCGTGCGCTGGTGACATCCCACGCATTCGGCAGCACCAGGATTTTGGTAGCGTGATGAAGGCGGCGCAGTTCTTCCGCCTTGGCATGCAGGTGGACTTGGCAGAAGTGATCGGCATGTGTCGCTCCTTTCAGCTGAATCACAGCGTTTCAGTCGCCGGCGCTCTCGACAGCGGGCAGTGGTTCAGATTCGAGTTTCCCGCGCTGAGGTTTCACTTCGGCGCGCGTGACGAGTGACACGGCGATCACGATGATCGCGGATCCGGCGAGAATGTAGCCGTCGATGCGCTCGTGTAAGACCAGCCAGCCGAGGAAAACGGCGACGACTGGATTCACGTATGCGTACGTCGCGACCTTCGACATTGGAACATTCTGGATGAGCCAGATGAACGCGCTGAATCCAACCCACGATCCGAAGACGATCAAGTATGCGACGGCGGCGACGCCTCGCCATGTCCACAGTGCGTGAGCGTATTCGCCGAGAACGAGCGCGAGCAATAAATTGGTCGCGCCACTGAACACCATCTGCCAGGCGCTGGCCGAGAACGGATCGATGCCCTTTTGCCAGCGTTTCGAGAGGGAAGAACCGACGGACCAGCAGAACGATCCGCCAAGCAGGCTAAGGCTTCCAAATAACTCGCGCTTGCCGATGGTCGTGGTGCTCATCAGCTGCGGCCAGAGCAGAACGGCAAGGCCAGCAAATCCGAGGAACAGGCCGGCGATTCCGGCGCCGGAAACGCGATCGGTGCTGCGAAAGACCCAAGTCTCCAGGATCAGCATCCAGAGCGGCGTGACGGCTACGATCAGCGCCGCAAGACCGGTGGGAACCGATAATTCCGCCCAGGCGAGAATAGTGTTCCCCATCGTAAGGAGCAGGATTCCGATGGCAGCGAGGCGCAACGCTTGTGGCAATGAGATCCGAATGCCGCGACCGCTGATCGCGCAATAGGCCAGCATCAACGATCCGGCGATCGTGAAGCGAGTTCCCGTCATCACCAGCGGCGGAAGGTGCTCGACGCCGATGCGAATGCCGAGATACGTCGATCCCCAAAAAATGTAAACGAGGGTAAACGCGAGGGCGACGCGCAACCGGTTCTGTTCGGAGTGCTGGGACATTTTTTGTGGAATCAGAAAGTTACGATAGCAGATTGGATTGCGCACACACGCTCGCGGTCACATTCTTAGCGCCAAGAGGGAGGAAACGCTAAATGCGGATCCCTCGCCGCCGCGCGGCTCGTGATGACAATAAAAAGCAATGCAGGTTCGTGGCAACAAAGCAAATACACGTCCAGGGCGGCCGTTCACGCATGAAGTAACCTGCCCCCCAAACCAAGGTTTCCGCCCGTCCCAGTTGGGGGTTATCGGCCGGAACAAACCGGGCTATAATCAGTCAGGAGTTGAAGATGCGTGTGGCTGCCACATTTCAGTCGGATCTGCAGGCTGCGCCCAAGTGCACGCTTCGACTTCGCATGAGTTATCCGCGCGTGGGTGTAAACCTGCTGCCTTCGAACGCGCGTCCCTGCCTTTTCGGTTGCGACTAATTCCGCCTTCTTACTGCTGACCACTCTTGCTCAACTGAGCATTTGAGCTTTCTCCATTGCACGCTTTTGCGTGCCCCAGCGAAGAACGGAGATTCCCATGGCGACCAATGTTTTGACCAATGCAGGACCGATTCTCCGCACCCAACTGCCCGGCCCGAATGCGCGCCGGATACTGGAAGCGGACAAGCAATACATTTCTCCCTCGTACACGCGCTCGTATCCGATGGTCGCGAAGCGCGGCCGCGGAATCATGGTGGAGGATGTCGACGGCAACGAGTTCATGGACTTCGCAGCCGGCATCGCTGTCTGCTCGACCGGTCATTGTCATCCAGAAGTGGTGGAAGCGATCCAGAAGCAAGCCGGCGAACTGATCCACATGTCCGGCACCGATTTTTATTACGAAAACATGGTGACGCTCGCGGAGCGGCTTTCGAAAATCGCGCCGATGAAAGGGCCGCACCGCGTGTACTACGGCAACTCGGGAACGGAAGCCGTGGAAGCGGCGATGAAGCTGGCGCGCTATCACACGCGGCGACAGAACATCATCGCGTTCTATGGCGCATTTCACGGCCGCACGATGGGATCGCTGTCGCTGACGGCTTCAAAACCGCAGCAGAAGCGGCGCTTCGCTCCGCTGGTTCCAGGCGTGACGCATGTGAGTTATCCCGATCTGTATCGCGCCGGCATTGCACCGCAAGACGCGGAGGCATTCGCTCTCGAGTGCGCGCGCTTTATCGAAGACCGTGTGTTCAAGACGACGCTTCCTCCTGAGGAAGTGGCGGCGATCTTCGTCGAGCCGATCCAGGGCGAAGGCGGTTATGTTGTGGCTCCTACGATCTTCATGCAGGAGCTGCGCAAAATTTGCGATCGGCACGGCATTCTGCTGGTCGCCGACGAGGTGCAGTCGGGCGTGGGACGCACCGGCAAGTGGTGGGCGATCCAGCACACCGGCGTCGAGCCCGACATTATCTGCAGCGCCAAGGGCATTGCTTCCGGCATGCCGCTGGGCGTGATGATGTCGCGCGCAGAGGTCATGGACTGGGTACCCGGTTCGCACGCGTCGACTTTTGGCGGCAATCCCGTGGCGATTGCGGCGGCGCTGGCCACGCTCGACGTGCTCGAGCGTGAAGGCGTCGAGAACGCGAAGCAGATCGGCGAGCACATGATGAAACGGCTGAACCAGTGGCCGAGCACGGTTCCGCTGGTGGGCGATGTGCGCGGACGCGGGTTGATGATCGGTATCGAGATCGTCGGCGATAAGAAGCAGCGCACACCGGCCGCGGAACTGCGCGATACGATCGTCGATACTGCGTTTTACAAAGGGCTGCTGATCCTGGGCGCGGGACCGAACACGCTTCGGCTGTGTCCGCCGCTGATCGTGAGCAAAGAGCAAGCGGACGTCGCGATGGACATTCTCGAAGAATGCATACGCGGAGCTGAGGGCGCGAGGTCGGTGGCCGACCCGAGGGCGAACGGGAAGCCGCAAGGGGCGTAAAAACCGATTCACGTTTTACGAAAACCGCTTCACGTTTTACGAAAGCATCACGCGCGGCGCGTATTCCGGGCCTGGACGGAGCCTGCTCACTGCGAGCGGGCTCCAGTCTTCTTGGTACTCCATTTCTTGTCTACTCTGCCTATGTTCCCGAAAGGGAGATCCCATGGGATACCCCCTACCCCCTCGTCCCGCATTCTAAAGGGGTTACGGGTATGGGATAAGGCTCATCCCGGCAAACAAAGGACTTAGTCCCATCGTCCCGCTAAACAAAGCACTTACGGGATCCTTCGGCTTCGCTCAGGATCTCGGCAGCGGGCTCAGACGCCCGCTAAACGCCTCGACTTAGTCCGAGTCGTCCGATAAAACAAAGGAGTTAGGTCGGCCGGAGGCCGACAGTAGTCAGCGGTCAGTAGTCAGAAAGACCGGAAGCAAAAACTCTCATGTCTAGCGTCTCTTCTATTGTGACAAATTTGAGGGGACCTACCAGACACTTTTGCAAAATTTATTTCTATCGTGGAATGAGATAGTTACAAGGCTTTGGGGGTAAAACGGGGGTTGACATGATTGAAGCGGTTGGGGATACGGAG
>CAWGWI010000026.1:0-41077 GCA_963826275.1 Terriglobia bacterium
CAGAACCCCGCCTCGGTCTCTCCGCGCAATCGACAACCTGTGAAACCAGGCCTGATCGCAGTCTTATGCCGCTCCATTACCTGATCATTACAACTCTGTAAGGTTCCTGCTCACCCTCTATTTCCTGAACGTCTCGACACCCTATAGACACGAAAGCGCGAGAACGACGCTTTCCAGAAGCAACAGCTTCTGAATTCTATAGAACGAACAAAGAGAGAAGAAATGTCGACTGCGTCGAGACCGCTAACAGATTTTGTTGTACTTCCTTCTTCGCCAGCATCATTGCCCGCTTGCGAATCGCAACCCAGAACACTGGTAATGAACTTCCAGGAAGGCCCGTTGACGGTGACGGCAAGCGCACTGCGCGAGTTCGACATTACCAAGTACCAGGTCACGAAGTTCTACAACGACCAGATTGCAAACAGTGGTTATTACCACCAGCTCAAGCACATCGTTGAGCCCACTCTGAAGGAGTTCGAGAGCCCGGGCAACCTGGATACGAGCGGCGAGCATGACAACACAGTGGTGCCTGGACTGCAGCACAAGTACCGGCAAACCGGACTTCTGCTGGTCACCGACAAATGTGCGTCGTACTGCCGGTACTGCTTCCGCAAGCGACTGGTGGGCAACGATTCCGACGAGATCGCGCCTGACTACGCCGTAGTTGCGAACTACATGCGCCAACACCCGGAGATGAACAACGTCCTGCTGTCGGGTGGCGATCCCTTCACGCTGAACACTCACAAACTGAATCGCGTCATGGACCATCTATTGACGGTGCCGAACCTGAGCTCAATTCGCTTCGGTACGAAGATGGTGGCGTTCTATCCTCCTCGATTTGCGGACCCCGAGCTGCCCGCTCTGTTTGGACGAATCATGGCTGCGGGCAAGACGCCGGTCATCGTCGGGCACTTCGACCACATCGGCGAGATTTCAAATGAGGCCGTCAAGAACATCCAGAAGCTGCGCGAGGTAGGCGTACAGTTCTTGAACCAGTCGGTGCTGTTATCCAAGGTGAACGATGATCCTCAGGTGCTTGCGGACACCTTTGCAAAGTGCCACTCGATTGGGGTCCGTCCCTACTATCTCTTCCAAGGCCGGCCGGTGAAGGCGGCGTCCCACTTCCAAGTACCGTTGCGCCGCGGAGTGGAGATTGTTCGCGGCATCAACCAGCGGCTGAGCGGGATACAGAAAACATTCAAGTACATCATGTCGCACTACACCGGAAAGATCGAAATCCTGGACCTGGGTGACGACAATCGTCTCTACATGCGGTACCACCAGTGCAAGGATACCGCGAAAATCGGCAAGATGTTCTCCCGGCCCTACGTCGAAGGCGCATGCTGGCTCGACGATCTCCCGGAGAACTAAATGGGCCTCCTCAGGAACACCACTCAAATAAGGTACGCGGTTGGCCCGAATGACGGGCACACCGCGTCACCCACGGGCGGCGCAGCAGCCACGGCTTTTCCCCTCGCGACGGATGCTGCGCTGGCTACCCTGAAAGCAGGGGGTAACGCCGTCGATGCCGCAGTCGCGGCGGCCTGGACGCTATCAGTGTGCGAGCCGAGCGCATCGGGTCTCGGCGGGCAGTCAACATTGCTGATTCGCCGGTCGAATGGAAGAACGTTCATCATCGACGGGCATTCCTATGCGCCGTCGGGAGTTTCGATTGACACCGTCACCGAACGTCAGCAGCGAGTCGGGCACCGCGCATGCGCGATTCCTTCCACCCCAGCTACCCTCGAGTACGCCCAGCGCAAGTACGGTGTTTTGCCAGCAGCCGCCGTCTTCGGGCCGGCAGTCGAGGCTGCGGAAGGCGGTTATGCGATTACGCCGTTGCAGCATCGCCAGGCCGGTTGGTTTGGACGCCAGATGCAAGTGTCGGCGGGAATCGCGAAGCTGTTCCTGGTTGACGGCGCGCCTCCGCCTGTGGGATATCAGCTGCGGCAGCCTGAACTGGCGCGGACTCTGCGGCGTCTCGCGACTGCAGGGGCAGGCGATTTTTACCGTGGCGAGATCGCGCAGCAGATCGTGGACGATATGCAGCGCAACGGCGGACTACTCGATGCTAACGACCTCGCTAGTTTTTCTTTGCCCGTCGAACGCGAACCTCTGGAGACTTCGTATCGTGGATTGCGGGCCCTCAGCGCTCCTTCACCCGGCGGCGGCCGCAATCTCCTGTTCGCGCTGAAGCTCATCGAACAACTGCTGCCTGGTGGAGTCGACGCTGCCAACGACGATATCTGGCATGAGGCGATTGCACTTGCTACTTATTGCACCTTCCGTCAGCGCGAACAGAAAGCCACGCGATTAGACAGTTGCGTCGATGAAACCGGCAGCGAACTGCCCAGCGAAGCTGACATTCAGCGCCTCGTCTCAAAGTTACGCGGGCAGGGCTCCTTGCAGCAGATGAATGACGACGAGGGGCCCGGGGACACGACCCACCTTACGGTCGCGGACGATGGAGGAAATATTGTCGCACTAACGCAATCGATCCAGTCGGTATTCGGAGCAAAGATCGCGAATCCGGAGCTCGGATTTGTCTACAACAACTACTTGTGGACGTGCCCGCGCTACTCCCACCCTAATCAGCTGGCGCCGGGATGCATGCCGCGGTCCAACGCTGCTCCCACCATCATCATGGAAGAACGGGACGGGCGCAGCACTCCTGTGATGGCACTCGGTGCGGCAGGGAGCCGGCGAATCACCTCGGCCCTTCTCCAGACCATTAGTCAGGTCATCGACCGGGGACAAGCGATCGACGAAGCCATCGCCGCTCCGCGACTTCACGGACTGGTCAGTGGGAAGATCTGGATCGAAGACGACATCGCAACACCGGAACTCTTGGGTCGATTGCGTAAACGTTTCTCCGACATCCGAAGTAAGCCGTCCCGCAGTTTTGGTATGGGATGTGTGCAGGGACTGCAGTGGCTTCCTGACGGAACGATCGTGGCCGCCGCTGATCCACGGCGTGACGGTACGGGTGTGGCCCTGAACGCTAACTGTGAAATGGAGATTGCCTGAATGCTGGTCGATAACGTTGAACTGAACAATACGGAAGCGCAAAATTCTGCCGGTCGTGGTTGGCTGTTCGCCATCCTTCTACTGTTACCCGTGCTGGTGATGACCGGCAAGTATCCTCTCTTCCCGACCTCGGCGGCGTTTAGCTCCTGGTTCTCGCTTGCCGACCTGCCAAAGCATGTGCAAACGCACGCTGAATACATGTTGTTTGTCCCGCTGAGTGCGGTGATAGTGGCATTCTTCCGCCTGACTCTTGGCATTCCGGTGCTGAGTTTGTTTCGACCAATACTAGTGGCGATCGCATTCCGCGTGATGGGTGTGCCTACCGGCCTGTTCTTTCTGGCGCTGGTCCTGGGTACGATTGTGGTGATGCGCCCATTGCTGAAAGGGCGGCATTACTATGCTCGCGTTCCGGTGCTCCTTAGCATCGTTGCCAGCTTCATGGTCGTGCCTCTCATGCTGGCGCGCTATTCGCACGGCTTGTGGTTGCAGCACCTTGCTTACTTCCCACTCATCTCGCTGGCGCTGATCTGCGAAGCCTTTACCAAAACGCTGGACGAGAAAGGCCTGGCAGAAGCTGCCTGGCCGACTCTCAACACCATCATTGTTGGCATGGTCATCAATTACATCGCCAACTTTCACGGAACACTCCACTTGCTATTGCGTTTCCCGGAATTGCTGTTCCTGCAGATCGGCGTAGTCCTTCTGATCGAGAGATACATGCACTTCGAGGTATTCGAAGGCAAGAACCCATTTCTAAGCAATCGCGCGGAACTCTTTGATGAGTCGCGTCAACTCGCAACCGCAGGCCTCGTCCTGGTCGGCCAGACAATCCCCAACCCTGAGATAGGAGAACAGGTCGCATGAAGATCGCAGTCGTACACAATCGTGACAATTCGGGCGTGATCAACCGATTCGGTCAGATATGCCCAGAGAAATATGGCGAAAAAGCCATCAACGCGGTGGTGGGTGCGTTACAGCGCGCTGGCCATAACGTCCTTCTTTGCGAAGGAGACACGACCCTGTTTGAGGTTCTGGATGAGTTCATGCCAACCGGCCCAGAGTGCGAGCCGACCGGTATGGTGTTCAACATGGCCTATGGCATCCAGGGCAATTGCCGCTATACACATGTACCAGCCATGTTGGAGATGGCAGGCGTCCCTTACACCGGCTCCGACCCACTGGGCCACGCCCTGGCGCTGGATAAGGTGATCACCAAGGACTTGCTGCGGCAGGCGGGGATCCCGACGCCGAACTATTGCGTGATGAAAGATGGGGATGATTCTGCCACTGGGGTTCGCTTCCCAGTGATCGTAAAGCCTCGCCATGAATCCACTAGTTTCGGCCTGCGACTGGTTACTGAGCCTGAGGGTCTTCGAGTTGCCGTTAACGCGATTGTCCAACAGTATCAACAGGACGCATTGGTCGAGGAGTACATTGAGGGCCGCGAAGTGTGCGTCGGCCTGCTGGGGAATGGTGATGACATCGAGGTGCTCCCGCTGGTTGAACAGGACTTTGGCGACCGTTCGGTGCGGCTGATGACGTGGGAGGACAAGTCGCACAAAGGCACAGTCGAGCCGCAGAAGATCTGTCCGGCGAACATAAGCAGCGAGTTGGCGGAACGGCTGCGGGAGATCTCGCTGGCAACCTTCCGCGCGTGTCACTGCCGTGACTACTCGCGTGTCGATATTCGAATCGACCAGGAAGGCAATCCCTACGTTCTGGAAATCAACTCTATGGCATCGTTGGGGCTGACTGGGTCTTATGTGATGGCCGCACAGGCTGCCGGCTACACCATGGACCGCCTGATCACGCGCATCCTCGACGTCGCCTCTTCCCGATATCTACCGATTCACCCTTCCATTGCTCGAAGTGCTGAATGAATACCTTTCGATCGAATCCGGTCGATCTATCCAATGACAAGCGGGAGACGGCGACTGACGCTGAGAGTAGTTGGGATCGGCGGTGCGCTGCGATGCAGGCGCGGAGCCGCCACACGCGATCAGTGCAGACTTACGGCAGGCTTAGCCGGGACTCCGCGGCTTACTTTCTCTGTGGGCACCCCGGCCAAGGGCATCGACAGTGAAATGACGGCGCCACCGCCGGGCCGGTTTGACAACGCCACATTTCCACCGTGCGCTGTTACTACGGCTTGGACGAATGCGAGTCCCAGGCCATGCCCGCTCGAGTGCTCGCCCTTCACAAAGCGCTCAAAGGCGCGACTGATGAGTTCCGGCGGGAAGCCTGGGCCGTTATCTGTGAAGATGATCCGGGCTTCCTGGCCTCTGGTTTGGATCACGATGTTGACTTCGCAACCGGGGGGAAGATGGGCCACCTCGTTGTCCAGCAGGTTTGCAACCATGCGATTCATCAGCGACCGGTCTGCGTCAACCACGATCGGCTGCAGTTGAGTAGTAACTCGATGTCCTTGTTCGTCCATCGCCGGCTGATACAAATCCACGAGCGGTTGAATTAAACCGGCAAGTTCGATGGGCTCCTTTTGAAGTGGGAGGGCTCCCGCATCGGCTTCGGCGAGATCGAGCGTGGTGTTCAACATCTCCGAAAGACGATCGAGGCCTTCGATCGCTTTGGCCACCTGTTCCTGCAACTGTGCGCGATCAGCCTCAGCGAGCGCCACCTCGAGCGTTCCGCGGATGGATGTGACGGGGCTCTTCAAATCGTGGGCCACCGAATCGGTGAGAATTCGCAATTGATGCACGGAGGACTGAATTCGATCCAGCATCTTGTTAAATGTGTTCGACAGCCGCGAGATTTCGTCGGGGTAACGTCCCTCAGGCAACCGGCTGCTGAGATCATCGCTGCCAATGCGCGAAACGGTATCGCTGATACGCTCGACCCGGCTTAGCGTTCGGTAAGCGGCGAGCCAGGTGATAAGGAATCCCAAGGCGACCGTAATCCCCCACACCAAAAGACATCGTTCAGTCAGCCGGTCGAGCATCTTTGCGCCCGACAAGTCGGCGAAACCGAGGTAGATGCCAGCAGCAGCATCGTGCGCGTGATAGACAACCCGAAACGGCAGCTTCCATCCATCAACATGCACATCGCCAGGAATTCCGGGCGCTAGTTGCGCCGATTGAATCGCCAGGATGAATCGCTGCTTGGGAGCCGGCCCTACCCAGATGGGTTCACCGTCAGGTTGCATTTGGAGAAAGAAAACGGAATTCTGCTGCTGACCCGAGAGACTCGCATCGGAGACCTCGTGCGTGGCCAGTTCGGCGACCTCCTCGACCAGTCGCCCATACAGACTGTCCCGGGGCGTCCTGGCGGAGACGTCGGCCAGTGTCCCGGCTTCGCCGCTCAGCCAGGCATCGCTGCGCGCGCGAATGTCCCGCGCGATAAACAGGTACATCGTGGCCAGCGCCAGTGCGACACCCACCGCGAAGGCAACTGCTGGCCACGCGGCGATGCGCCACGCCGCAGAGTTGCGGAGAGCGTTACGCTTCCCTGAGAACATAACCAACGCCTCGAATGGTGTGGATCAGCGGGTGTTTCCCGTCTTCATCAACCTTCTTGCGCAAGCGGTAGATCTGGACTTCAACCACATTGGTGGCCGGATCGATATGCATGTGCCACACCTGGTCAAGGATCATGGTGCGCGTCACGACGCGTCCCTCATTCCTGATCAGGTATTCCAGAAGAGAGAACTCCTGGGCCGTAAGCTGCAGCAGCTGACCGCCCCTACGGGCTTCGCGACGGACGAGGTCCAACTCCAGATCCGCCACATGCAGGCGGACAGCTTCCTGCTGAGGTGCGGTACCGCGACGCAGAAGATTCCGCAACCGCGCCACCACTTCAGCCAAAGCAAACGGCTTGGTCAGATAGTCGTCGCCGCCCTGTTCCAGACCCCGGACTCGTTCATCGACGGAACGGCGTGCCGAGAGTATCAGAACGGGTGCCGAGTGGCCCTGTGCACGACAGCGTGCGATCAAATCCAACCCGTCCATATCGGGCAGGCCCAGATCGATGATGAAGCCGTCGTAAACCGTTTCCGCAGCTAAGGATTGGGCTGACTTGCCATTGGGTGCGGTATCAACCTGGTAGCCGGATTCAGTCAGCCCGCGCTTGAGAAAATCAAGAATTGCCGAGTCATCTTCCACCACGAGCAGTCGCACGACGCTCCTCGGTCTAACAAGAATTGGGTAGATGTAGGCATTATCGCAAGTTGCGCCGGTTTCCGACACTTCAAATGCACCTCACGCAGCGACTCGGCACCCAGAGGTCCGCCCCTAGGGGTGACCTATGGGCACTCAAATCATTTTGCAGATGAGTGGCGCGCGCCCGTCTTTGTCGGTGGCTACGATGGTGGCAACTTCCGCCACCGCCTGGGCTACGTCGAGCCGCCCATAGCCCAGGCTCAGGCTCAGGCCCTTGGCGTGGGATATCGCATCCGCCGCGTCGTGAATGTACAATCCCGGCTTGAATTGTTCGAACAGCACAACTGCGCGCGTCTTTGTCGGTGGCTACTATGGTGCAACCTCCGCCACCGCCTGGGCTACGTCGAGCCGCCCATAGCCCAGGCTCAGGCTCAGGCCCTTGGCGTGGGATATCGCATCCGCCGCGTCGTGAATGTACAATCCCGGCTTGAATTGTTCGAACAGCGCAATCGTGCCGGCGACAAACGGCGCGCTAAAGGAAGTGCCCCATGCGCCCGCGTAGTTGTTGCCGGGATAAGTCGTGACAATCGCTTCACCCGGCGCCGCCAGGTGTGCCAATGACGAGCCGTAATTGGAAAACGTGCTGCGCTGATCGCTGTTGTCGGTGGAGGCCACGCCCAGAACATTGACCATCGATGCGGGATAGACCATCGTCTCCTTGCCGTTGTTCCCCGTCGAAGAGACGCAGACCACTCCATGCTCGGTCGCGTAATTGACTGCCCGGATAAACTCGGTGGACGGATCGACCAGGCTGAAACTCATGTTGATGACGGACGCGCCGTTGTCCGTGGCATAGTAGATCGCGCGAATGATGTCGTAGGTACTGGCAGTACCGTCCGCCTTAAAGGCTTTCAATGGCATAATCTTCGCCGTTGGTGCCACAAGATGAACGATGCCCGCCACCATGGTTCCGTGACCAAATGCCGCCGGGAGATTGGCCGGATTGATGGCGGATGCCTGATTTCCATCAAGAATCGCCGTAGTGGACTGATTCAGCGCAGCGACGTTGGTCTTTCCCAGCTCATTCGTTTTCGACTGCAGTAAGGTTGCGGTGTTCGGATCGAGATCGTTCAGCTCGTTGGGAATGCCCGCTTGATTGCGCGTGAAGTCGTACCCCGGAACGACTACATTAGCCAGCACCGGGTGGTTGGGATCGATTCCGGTGTCGATGATGGCGACAACGCCTGCCCCAGTCGCGTTATACGTAGTCTGTGCCGTCGCCAGGTTGATGATCTGCACCGCGGGCTGGTTGACGTAATTGCTTACCGTGGTAGCGCCGTAGTAGGTGGTTTGAGTACGACCACCTAAATTGTCCAGTATCGCCGTAGTGGACTGGTTGAGCTGGATATTTGCTACGGTCTCGGGCGCAATGCCGCGGCCGGCAACCTCGAAGTATTCGACGTCGCCGTCGCTGTCCACTTCACCAAGAACCTCTGGATCCGGTACACCGGTTGGGCCGCTGACTAGGGAAATGTTGTGGCTGGGCAGTTCATCGAGCACGGTGAGTCCGAATGTACCGGCGATGCCAGGCACCTTTGCCGGGTCCGCGTGGAGGATGAACTTATCTTGCGCTACAACGCAGACTGCCAGCAGCATCAGAAAGGACGTCAGCAACAGGGCCTGTGTGTGCCTCTTCATAACAAATCTCCTATCGTACTTCGTACACCGGTGTGGAAGAGTTTCCAAGTTTGAAGTCGATCCAAGGTTGGCCAAGTTTCATGAGTGTAGCCAGCCCCCACACCAAATGCAGTGATATCAACATGAACTTTTCGTCACTTACCAGTCATCTGTTGTTACCCACCCAATGGTTCATTGGAGTTTCATGCGAGCTACTTCCGGCCCGATCGCCTTCCGGACACGGGGACCAACGAGCCCAGATACAACTCGATGCACTGCTTGCTCTTCTCGATGGGAACATGCAACTTGAGACGTGGATTCGGCTCGTAACTCAGTTGGAACTCGCCAAACTCGTTACTGACCGACTCCGCTACGACTTTCCGGCCGGACAGCAACATGACCGGAACCCGGTCGAGCGCGTCCGATGTGTGCGACCGAAGAGCCAGTTGGCCGACCATGTTGACCCGGGTCGAGCCACGCTCCTCCTCCAGTCGAATGTCCACGGAGTAATCCCCGGCTTCGTAGAGTGCGTGACGCATTCCGGGAGTGCCCGTGCGCGCTCCTGCCAAAGCAGGTTGCAGGAAGCTGTCGAATACGAGGCTGCCGGTCAACCTTTGTAGCAGCGTGCGCTTGGCCGGGGCATTCGCCGCAAAGATCGCACGTGCATTACGAATGACGTTTTCCGGAATCTCGTACTGAAGGTCAGAATGCATCCGCACCGCTACTCGTGCGAAAAGGTCATGGGTTGCCCGGCACGAGCTGCATTCCGACAAATGGCGTGTCATCTCGGAGTGCTCCTGCACATCAACCAGTCCGCGCAAGTAATCGATCCATCGGGTTAAGTCGTAGTGGCTCACGGGGTTCGTCCTATTTCCTTAAGGGCCAGGATTTTGAAGCTGCCTTCCGCGTCGTTCATCCATATAGGGTGCGCGGCGCTCCCAAAAATATAGCTTCCACAAAAATACTTTCGCATGCCGGATTCCACTTTAGTGGTGAAGCCTTCAATCTTTTCTGATACCAGCCGGAAAGCGTGCGGAATCGGAACGTCGCACATCCGGAAGCGCTGGTTGGCGCTTCCGGATGATTCTGGCGGATTCACAAAACACAAGTTCGTGTTTCAGATCAGAACTTGCCAGAGACGATCTTGGTGGACCTGTAATAAATCGCCACCGTGGTTCCCTTGTTGACCGTTGGCACCTTTTGGTGGGCGAAAGTGTCAAGCAACAGGACGCCACCACCATCGGTCAACGGGAAGGACCCAGCCAGTTTGCCATTGACGTACACGGTGAGGCTCGTACCATCCGGCAGATTGACGTTATCGGCTTCTGCTGAAAATCGGCTCCGGGTGCCTTCCACTTCATACTCAGCCGCGCCAACCGGTTTCGCACCGTTGAAAACAGGACCGGCGAGATTAATGTTCCACGTGATGTTGAGCCGGCCCGCGGGAGCAGTCAGCGCCGCTGTTTCCTGGGCCTTTAGCGAGTTTGGAAGCGCTGCGAACAAGCTGAGGGTCAACATCGCGATCAAGGCGGACTTGGTCAGTTTCGAGATCATTTTCTCTTCTCCAGTTTTGGATTGAAGCTGGCTGCCTCCGCATCTCGGAACAACCTGCTTACGAACATGTAGGGAGAAGAGCTGCCCAGGAAATATGGGCTGCGTCGAAGATGGCGTATTTGTAATCATCAACGATTGCCGCGATTCAAAAGGGCTTGCCCACGAGCACAAACGGCGCCCAATAATACGGGTGTACGCGATGTTTGCGAACCTCCAGCGCAGCCAGCCGTAACGCTTGCGACTTCTTCATGCTTCGCAGGTTCTTATAAAAGAGAGTCATAAACTCGGTAGTGCTCTCGTCGTGAACATCCCAAATAGAGACGAGCATGCTGTGCGCGCCGGCGTGAAGTAACCCGCGCACCAATCCCCGGATTTCATCGCCACCCAGTACGACATTGATCCCGGTGCCACAACCGCTAAGCGCAACCAGGTCCGCGGAAAGAGTCAGTTGATAAAGATCAATCAAGGTCAGCGACGAATCACCCAGGCGGATTGAAGAGAACATCGGGTTTTCCTGACAAAAATAGCCGTGCGCCGCGATATGAATATTGCGGACTCTCGGAGCAAACGTTCGCAAAGATTCCATCGTCGCGGACTCGCCCAGCAAGAGAGTTGCGTTCGGGAGATCCGACGCCACGGTTTCCACTTCTCGTTGAATGTGCGGAGCCAGAGGGTCCGCGACTCCCATGACCAGTGACTCGCTGGTAGCGACAGGTTCTTTCTTAAGCAGCCATGCCAGGACGCTGGCGCTCGGCGCGAACGAGATCTCAAACTCGTCCAGTAACGCCGTCCCATCCCTGGTTAGAGCGTGGAAGGGCAATTGGTGCAGCAGTCCGTGGGGTACGATGACCAGGTGTTGACCACGTAGATGGGCACGAACTGGCGCAATCAACTCGCGATAGAGAATGGCCAGATTCGTCTCGATAGCCAGAAATAGCTGTTCCGCAAACCGCGAGATGTATTCGGGGCCCAGGCGAAACTTAGAAAACTGGAACTGCAACAAGCGCGACCGCTCGCGTATCCGTGATACGGGTGCGACTTCCAGAATCTCGATATGCTCGCGATCCAGCACACATGCCAGGAAGGAGTCGCGACACTGGAAGTACTCAAGGACCGTAGTTCCGAGTGGCAGGGCCTCACGAATATCCTCGAGAGACAGCGTGCCTCCGCTCTCCATCACGGGCACCCGCTCTCCCTTGAACTTAGCCTCCATCAACGCATCAGCCAATCTGCGTTTGAGTGCCCGTGTTTTTTCGCGCAACTGTTTCGCATGGCCTGCTGAGGCCGGCTCCGGCTGCAACTGGTCCCGCTCTAGCAGATGAGTGGTCCAGTTGAGCTGATCGCGAAGCTCGCTCACCGATTCTGTCCCAACAGATTCTGCGGCCGAATTTGCTGGCTCCACCCGCACGGCAAGCAGTTCGGCGAGGCTACGCGATTTGGCTCGCTCAATCTGATCAAAAGCACGCGTCTTGTCATCCTGGTTTGGCTGCCCTCGCAGAATCAGCGCCACAAGGTTTTCGTAGATGGCAAGCTTGTCTTTGAGGAACGCGATCTTCGAGTCTTCCTGGACGAGTGCGCTGCGCAGCTCTTCGAGGATCGAACTCGCAGTCTCATAGGATGTGCGCGCGCCTTCGAAATCCAGCAGGCTCTCCTGGGCTTGCCCCATGGAAAGATAGGCATGACACGCGATTGCCGGGGCTTCCAGGGCTTCGAGCCGCTCGGTGGCGGAGCGACAAAACTCTTGTGCGATCGTGAACTCACCGGAACGGAGTGCCAATCGCGCCAGCAATACTTCGCACACGGCCGCCCGGCCCTGAATACTGTTCGCTACAAACACATCTAGCGCGGCTTGGCAGAGTTCGGCTGCGCTCTCATCCTCGCTGTCGTCAAACAAAACCACAGCCCGGTACAGATCGAGTACGGCAGGCCAAAGCTGGTTTCGTTCCCTGACGAACAGCTTGCGGGCCGTTGCAAACATCTTCAGTGCGCGTGTACGGTCCCCCAGTTGGTTCGCCGCCAGTCCGATAAACGCCGTAGCCTTCGCAATCTCGTACCGCATCTTCAACTTCTGGAACCCGGCCCGCGCACTCTCGGCAAGCCTTGCCCCATCGCGGCTCATATTCAATTCGAGATACATCTCGGACTGATCAAGATCGCAAAGCGCCCGGTGGTATGGGTCGCCAGCCTGAACGCACAATTCACGGGTAATTTCGTAGGACGAGATGGCGCGGGCATATTCGCCCCGGAGGTAATACAGATACGCTACGTTGTACTCGACCTCGGCCAACAGGAGCGGCGCATGCTGGCGCGTGCAAAACTCGCGAGCTTCGCTGTAAGTCTGAAGCGCCTCAGAAAACTGATTGAGGCTGATGTACGAGACACCGAGGTTGCGGAGGACAATCGCGGTATCGAGGACTTGTCCCTGCTCTTCGAATACCGCATAAGCACGCTGATACAGCGCGATGGCTTCCTGAAAACGGTCTTGACGGTGACAGATATTTCCGACATTCGTATCGAGGCGGGCCAGGCGAAGCAGGTCGCCATGTTTTTCAAAGATCGCACGCGCTCTCTCGCTCCATTCGACCGCGAGGTCATATTCTCCAAGATAGATCAGACTTTGCAATGCGGCGCTCATGGTTCGGGCCAGATCCAGCTCCCGGTTCAGCGCGGCATAGATCGCAATCGCCGCCTCATAGTGCTTGCGTGCGAACTGGTGTTTGTTTCGGAGGTAGTAGACGTGTCCAAGCGCGCGCAAGCCCAGAGCGCGTGAAGGCTCATCGCGAAGTTGACGGCCCAGCCAGAAGGCTGCTTTGGCAAGGCGGTAGGCGCGCCGAAGGTCAACCCGCACCAGGCGAATCACCTCTTCATACAATTGCTGAACGGCCTCGGGAGTCTGCAGTTTTGGATCGCGGCTCAGGAATGCACGGCGCGAGCGCTCTTCCGGTATCCGAGAGAGAGTCTCAGTCCAAGACAAATCTACCGGCACAGCAAGCGAGTCTGACATCACTCAGAATCCGGATTCTTGCAGGATCTTTTCAAGCTGCTTCAGGCATCGTCCGCGGATGAATCCTATCGAACCTGTCGCCAGCCCCAAACGCTGAGCAACTTCGTTGTACGGCAACGGAGGGTGCTGATAGAACAGGAGCCGAATCATCTCAGCGCAGCGCGGTTTCAACTTGGTGACGGCCTCCCGTACAAGTTGTTCCTGCTGCACTTCGATCAGGAAGTCGGGAGCAGCGACCGAGGTCGCATCCGCCTGTTCTTGCTCCATGGCATCGAGTTCGACGTTTCCGCGCTGCTGCCGCTTCCACTGCAAGCATTTGTGCACCGCAATGCTGATGATCCAGGACTTCAGTGATTCGACTTTGCGCAGCTTGCCCAGTTCGGCGTAAAGATCCAAACAAACCGCCTGAAAAATGTCGGCACAGTCTTCCGGAGAGGCATGATACTTGTATGGAATCGAGTAGATCAGTCTCTTGTAGCGTTCGATCAGCGCATTCCACGCCTGCTCGTTTCCAGCGAGACACTCGCGCACTAGTCGGCCGTCAGCGCCGGGCTCGTCCGCCTGTAAATCAGGCACCGCCGCTTCGAATTGCGTATCGGAACTCATGCCGTTTCTTGGTTGCGCATCGATAAAAGATTGGCCAGGCTCATTTAGTGTAAAGGAGTGCGCACAGAATGCCGTGACTTCCAAGTGAAAACTTGGTGATCGCATTCGTTATCGCTCACTGCCTCCAGAACAACTCGTCGGCATTCCATAGCGTGTAGTGGTCCAGAATGGCGGGCTGGAAATTGGCGAGCTTCGCTTTGGCTCCAACTAGAATATTGGGACTGACCAGGCAAATGATCGGCATTTGCGTGGCAACGATCTGCTGCACTTGATCGTAGTCATGCTTGCGCTTCTTCGGGTCCATCTCTGTCTCTTGAGCCTGCATCAACCGGTCGATCTCGGCCTCCCAACTTGACGCGGGCTGTTTCTCGCCGAGGTGCCACAGGTGTGTTCCGCCGGTTGAAAGCCACACATTCATCTCCGCTGTGGGGTCCACGTCGCCGCTTCCCAAAGCCATCATGGCTGTGTCGTAATCGTGCGTCTGGACAACGCGATCCAGCTGCGCACGGAATTCCATGGGCACGACCTGCACGTTGATTCCCACTTGTTTGAGATCAGCCTGAATCAGGGTCGCCATCTGCTTGCGTTGCGCGTTGCTGGCGCTGGCCAGGATGGAAAACTCAACAGGCTGGCCCGTGGAGTCAGTCAGCGTTCCGTCCGCCTTCCAACGAAATCCAGCGCTGCGAAGAAGGTCTTTCGCTTTCGCGAGCGACCGCTCCGGTTTGGGCAGAGATGCATCTGACCACAGCTTGTTGCCGGGAGTGACCTGCGCAATCAGCGGCGTTGCCCGACCCCGGTATACCAGCGTTACGATTGCGTCGCGGTCAATGGCTTCAGAAATCGCCTGGCGGAATTTCTGCTCGCGAAACCACACCTGATGGCGGGCGACATCGGGCAGGCGGCCCGTGGTGTCATCGTTCAAGTTGAAGAGCAGAAAGTTATATTCCAGGCCCGGACCGAGATCGACCAGCTTGAATTCGTGCGCCTGTTGGTCCCTCAGCAACGCCGCAAAATTCTCCGCGTTGATGCGGCTCAAAATGTCAGTGTCGCCTGCCTGAAACCGGAGCACCTGCGCGTCTTCCGAAGGCACAAATAGGAAGACGATTTGATCGAGATACGGGAGCCGAGTTCCTTTGCTATCGATCTTCCAATAGAAAGGATTACGTTCCAGCACGACGCGCTGTCCCGCGACATATTCTTTCAAGCGAAACGGCCCGAGACCCGCGATCGCACTGACCGGCACATCCAGCCCCCATGCGCTGGCGAGTTTCCCTTCCTTGTAAGGCTGCTCCAGCAAGTGCCGCGGAAGCATGGCAACGCTGTCGAAAAGCCTTTCGGCCGCCGCGTAGGGCTTAGGGAGTTCGAACTGCACCGTGTACGGATCGAGCTTCACGACGCCGATCGGTTTGCCGTCGATCAGCAGAAGGTCACGTTGCACCGAGTGCACCTTCTCGTCCAGATAAACCTGGAACGAAAAGACAACATCGTCTGCATCAAAAGGATGGCCATCCGAAAACTTTATTCCGCGCCGCAGCTTCAGAGTGTATCGACGTTTGTCGGGAGAGGCTTTCCAGGATGTCGCCAGGGCAGCTTCAGTCATCTGCGTGTTACGGTTGATCCGGATCAGATCGGCAGTCATGCGACGGATTACGTCGCGTGATGGCCCGTCAAGCGCGGTGACCGGGTTCAGCGTTTTCGGCTCAGACCGTTCCGCAACAATCAGTTTCCCACCCGGCCGGCCGGCTTCACTCTTGGTGGCGAGAAATTCGCCGCCTGAGGATGGCGAACCGGAAAGACCGCCAACCGTTTGTGCACCTAAAACCGCTATTACGAAGTACCGTAAGAAGGCATTCATGGGGCCTCAAGTTATTGATATCTCTCAGTTTACGATGATTATAGCGACCGCTCTAACGATCGCGCCAATAAGTAGTAGCTGAGAAAAATCGGAATGAGCACCAGTCCGGGAATGATCATCCACCAGTACGATGACAGAACGTTGTATTGTTGCAACGCAGACAACATGTTTCCCCAACTCGGAACCGGCTCCGCAACGCCCAGTCCAAGGAACGACAGCGTGACCTCCACAAGGATGAATTGCGGAATCAGTATGGCAGCCTGCGTAAGCAGCACTCCGCGAGTTTGAGGTAAGACGTGACGGCGGAGCAGATACCACTCCGTCGCGCCAAATCCTCGTGCCGCAAGCACGTAATTCCGCTCTTTCGCGCTCAACACGATGCCGCGCACCAATCGTGCCGGACGAGTCCATCCCACCGCTCCGATAATTGCGATCAATAAGAGAAATGTGCCCGCTGGGCCCATTCTCAGCGGTAGAAATGCCCGCACGGCAAACAAAAGATAGAGCCACGGGAGCACCAGGAAGACCTCACTGGTTCGCATGAGCAGTGCATCCAACAGGCCGCCAAAGTATCCCCCTGCTGAACCGCACAGAAGACCAAGTGCAAGCGATAAGGCCGCTGCAAGAAGTCCGGCGAACAGCGAAATCTGGCCGCCAAACAATAGACGCGAGAGCTGGTCCCGTCCGTAACCATCGGTCCCGAGAACGAAAAGGTGCGCCGGCTCCTCGACTCCGAAGAGATGGACGTTGGACTCAAGTATGTGAAGCGTCGTGTACTGGTCGCCGCGTACGAAGAAGCGGATCGGCATGATCCGTCCGGTATCTTCTTCATACTCGGCAAAGTTTCCGTTGTTCTTCCACGCATAAACGAACGGGCGGAAATGAAAATGACCTTGTTCGTCCCGGAAGTGAACCCGTGAAGGCGGTGCATACGGATGTTCACGGAACTGTGTTGCGGCATCGTAAGGTGCGACAAACCCTGCGAACACAACCAGCAGGTGCACCGCAACCAAAGCCGCCAAGGGTATCGCGATCCTTTGCTTGCGAGTCATTGCGAGTCTGTCCGAATCCTCGGGTCGCTCCAATAGAGCAATACCTCAGCGAAAAGGCTGCCCAGAATGACAAGTGCAGCCGAGAGCAGAACGACGCCGATGACGACATAAACGTCGCGCGCAAGGATTGACTCCAGCAGCATCGGCCCTAATCCAGGCCAGCCCAGAACGACCTCGACCAGCAACGACGCACTCAACAGTGTCCCGAACGAAAGTCCAAGCAACGACGCAAGCGGATTGGCGGCAGCCGGCAGCGCCTGGCGAAACAAAAGTTGGGTCCGTCGAATGCCATATCCGCGCGCCGCCTGCACGAACGGCAAGGCGAGCGATTCAGACACGCTGGATCGCACGTGCCGGTAAAGCAGCGGAAATGTCCCCAGCACGATGACCGTCGTCGGCAGGAAAAGATGTGACCCCAGGTCTTTCACTTTGGCCCACGCGCTCAACTCCGCAAAATCGATGGCCACCATGCCTCCCATAGGAAACCACCGGGTGCGCACCGCAAGCATCAGAAGCGCCAGCGCCAGCATCAGGTCAGGAATCACAAGCAATGTTGAGCTTGCCAGCGAACACAACCGGTCTTCCCACTTTCCGGGCCGCGCTGCAGCCCAAGTCCCGAGCGCCACGGCAAGCAGCCAGGCAATCACCAGCGCCACCGTATTCAGCAGAAGCGTATTGCGCACTCGTGGCCAAAGAAGCGAAGATACGGGTTGGTTGTAGGCGAACGAATAACCGAACTCACCCTTCAACACAGAACGCAGCCACAGACCGTACTGCACAGGCAACGCCCGATCCAGTCCGTATTGCGCACGCAACCCATCAACCGTCCCTGGAGCGATCTGCGGATTCAATCGCATTTCGGCGAAGAAGTCTCCGGGCGCAAGGTGCAGCAGCAGAAACGAGAGGATGGATACGGCAGTCAGGACCGCCACACCGTGCAGGATTCGCCGGATAAGGTAGCGCATCTAAAATCCTCCACCCGTGCCGGCGCGCTTTACGCCGGGTCCGCACGCCGCGGCTACAAGTTGCGCCGTTTCCGACTGTTGCGGAGCCTGGAGAATCTCAGCGGGTGTCGCTCGCTCGATGATGGTTCCGTTGAGAATCACGGCGATCTCATCCGCGAGACTGCTGGCGAGCGCCAGATCGTGAGCAATCAGGAGGTAGGTGAGAGATCGCTCCTTCTGTATTGCCAGCAGAAGATTTGCAATCTGCGCTTGCACGGAAACGTCGAGTCCGACGAAAGGTTCATCCAACACCAGGAGTTCAGGGTCGAGCACCAGGGCGCGGGCTATCGCAAGCTTTTGCCGCTGTCCTCCGCTAAGTTCGTGCGGACGGCAATCAGCCAGTGTCTCCGGCAGGCCGACCTGTTGCATCATCTCAAGGGCTTTGGCTTTCGCTTGCCCAGTCGTGCCGCGCTGCTGGATTTGCAGCGGCTCGGCTACAACCTCCCACGCGAGAAAATTAAGGTTGATTGCAGTAGCCGAGTCCTGAAACAGCAACTGGATTATGGGCCGAAACGGCTTCAGTTGATAACGATCAAGACTTGTAAGTTCGGTGTCGCCGAACCAAATCTGTCCCTTGGTTGGATTCTCAAGTCTGGCGACGCAGCGAGCCAAGGTCGATTTCCCAGATCCCGATTCGCCCACAAGCGCCAGCGTGCATCCTCGGCGTATCGAGAGGCTGACTCCTCGTAAGGCGCAAATCTCCCGCCGCCGACGCGACAGGAAGCGATGTTGGGTGTAGGTCTTCGTCAGATCCCGCACCCGCAACAGAGGTTCTTCCATGAGATTCTCTAGCCAGAGTACTTGAAGCAGCGCACCGAGCGCCCGCCCTCCGTTGTCACAACCTCATCTGGATCCACGCGCGGACATTCCGGCATTCGCTGGTCACAACGCGATTCGAAGGCGCAGCCGACCAAGCTTATCGAGAGATCGGGCGGCGCGCCCGGAATACAAGCCAAAGCGTGCTTGCCGGCCTGATCGCACCTCGGACGCGACTGCAGGAGTCCGAAGGTGTAAGGGTGCAGCGGATTCGCGAACACCTCGGCGGTGCGTCCTGATTCAACGATGCGCCCAGCATACATCACCACCGTGCGGTCAGCGATTCGCTCCACGATGTTGGGATCGTGACTAATAAACACTACGGTGGTGCCCAGATCTTCCACGAGGTGCTGCAGCAGGTCGAGAATTTGCACTTGGGTAATCGGATCCAACGCACTGGTCGGCTCATCCGCTATCAAAAGAGACGGTCGGCAGACCAAAGCCTGAGCGATGACGACGCGCTGCTTTTGTCCGCCGCTCAGCTGGTGCGGATAGGCATCATAAAACCGCGCACCGCCTAATCCAACGCTCTCCAACATTTCTTTCGCCTGCTGGCGGCACTTTGGCGCAGTCATGCTGTTATGGGCTCTGACGACCTGCGCAACCTGCTCTCCCACACGTAGCACCGGATTCAAAGCTTGATTGGGATCCTGTCCCAGAAGCGAGATCTGTGCGCCGCGGACAGCTTCCATATCCGCATCACTGAGCGCCAGGAGGTTGAGATCTCGGAACTGGATGAAGCCGCCGAGGATTTGAGCGGCGTTTGGCAGCAATCTGCAGATCGCCAACGCAAGCGTGCTCTTACCCGAACCCGACTCACCGAGTACGCCGATGATTTCCCCCGCATCGACGACGAGGGTGATCTCACGCAGTGCGATAACTGGTGACCGGCATTCACTTCGATACTGCAGTGTCAATTCGCGAATCTCGAGCATCGAATTGTGTTTCCGCGGCGGCACAATCACAGTCACCTGCATTATCCACTTTACGACTTTTCCTAGCTGGAGCGACCCAAACCTAGGACTTTGAACTCGGCTAGAGTATCGCGCCACAGTCGGAACCCGCTATTCGAACGCCAATGCTTGATTGCCGTCGGCGGGTCTAAAAGCTTCTCCTAGGAGGCTTTTATGACGACCATTCGAGCTGCGTTCTACGCGCGCGTCTCCAGCGAACAGCAGGCGGCGGCGCACACAATCGAAAGTCAGATATCCGCGCTCAGCGAGCGGGCACGAAGCGACGGCACACCGGTGCCGCCGGAACGACAGTTTGTTGATGATGGGGTGAGTGGGGCCACTCTGGCTCGCCCAGCCTTGGATCGGCTGCGCGATCTAGCTGCCGTTGGCGCTATTGACCGAATCTATGTCCATTCGCCCGATCGCTTGGCTCGCAATTACGCGTACCAGGTTTTGCTCTTGGACGAGTGGCGTCGGGAGAATGTTGAGCCTGTCTTTTTGAACAAGTCCCTCGGTAAGAGCCCTGAAGACGATCTGTTGCTGCAAATGCAAGGCATCATCGCTGAATATGAGCGAGCCAAGTTCATGGAGCGTAGTCGGCGCGGTAAGCGTCATGCAGCGCAGAGCGGCTCCCTGAATGTGATGTCCTGTGCTCCATTCGGATACCGCTACGTCTCTGTTCGCGCGGGCGAAGGCAAGGCGCGATTTGAAACGAATGCTGAGCAAGCACGAGTCGTCCAGCAGATCTTCTCGTGGATCGGACGTGATCGCTGCAGTCTGAACGAAGTCTGCCGGAGACTCCAGAAGGCGGGCGAGCTGACTGCGTCTGGAAGGCGTGTTTGGTCCAAGCAGGCGGTGTGGCACATTCTTCAGAATCCTGCGTACGTTGGCCGGGCAGCCTACGGCAAAACGCGCATGATGCCGAGAACGAGGAAGACTCGTCCTCGACCGCCGCGTGGGCGGCCAGCGGAACCACGGAAAAGCAATACGCCGGTTGCAGTTGATTCCAAGGAATGGGTGTTCGTACCCGTTCCGCCAATAGTGGATGAAAGGTTGTTCCTAGTGGTACAGGAGCAACTGGAGGAAAACCGGGCTCGGGCTCGTCTGGGTCTCCGTAGGCTTGGATACCTCTTGCAAGGACTTACCTGCTGTGCAATCTGCCGTTACGCGTATTACGGCAAGACCACTCGTGAAAAAGGACCAGGCCGTTGCGTTAAGGACTATCGTTACTATCGCTGCACTGGAACGGATGGCTACCGCTTTGGGGGCGAGCGCATTTGCAGCAACGGGCAGATCCAGGCTGAGTGTTTGGAAGCCGCTGTGTGGCGTGAGGTCTGCGACCTTCTGAAGAATCCCGAAAGGCTGGAGCGGGAGTTTAAGGAGGGCGGCGAAGCCGATGTTTCCTTACAAAACGCGGAAGCTCTAAAAGCCCTGCGCCTGAAACAGCAACACGCACTTGAGCGTCTAATCGATAGTTTCACCGAGGGGTTGATCGAAAAAGATCAGTTCACATCTCGGATGGCACGAAGCAAGAGCCGCCTCGCTGAGCTTGACGCCCAGATACAGGTTTATTCCGGAGACGTCGATCAACTGGAGCACGTTCGACTCGCGGCGGAGCGGCTACGAGAGCTTTCGGCAACCATCGGATCGGACCTCTTGGATGCCGATTGGCATCGCAGGCGAGAATTAATTCGAACCCTTGTGCAGAAAGTGGAGATAGGAAAGGACAATGTCAGAATCGTCTTTCGCGTGCTGCCGGATGCAGGGAGATCAGGGCCGGAGTCCATCGCTGTAACCTTATCTCGTTAACCTCAATCCAGCGGGAACGATTTGGTTGATCTCACTTGGAGTTGACTCGAACAACAGGGGCGGTGAAGACGAAGGCGTCGTAGGTAACGCAATCCGTCTTATAGGGCAGCTACCTGCCACTGAAATGCGCGAAATTCGGCGAGACGACGGTAGTCGCGTTCATTGGCAGTAAGCACCCGGATGCCCAACCGCCCAGCGCTCATCGCAATCAGTGCGTCGTTGGTTAGCCGCCCCTGTCCGATTTGCTCGTAATCATACTTGGACGCCAACCGAGCAAGCACTCGACCGGCTTGAGTCCAGTCGCTGAGATTGGGCACGAGAATGCGCTTCACCCTGTCAAAATCTCGTTCCAGTCGTTCAACCACGCGCCGCTCCCTCTCACCCGCGCCAGCGTAGAGTTCTTCCAGAACAACCGAACTCAACCACAATGGTCCGTCAGCAGCTACTCGCCTGAGCGCGAGAGCGGCCTCGTTTCCGCGACGCAGCGCAGATATGTAGATGGAAGTGTCGAAGAGTGCGGGCTGCATCTAGCCGACCAGTGTGCCGTAGACGTCCTTAATCTCAATACCACTTTTGATGAAACGCTCCGTGGCCTGAAGGACCAAGCGATTCTTCTGATGCTCCGCAATCGCGAAGTCCAGAGCACGCTCGATGGCTTCGGTTTCCGTCTTGGCATGCAACGCTCTTTGGGCGCGCTTGATCTTTGCTGAATCTAACTGGAAGTGCTTGTGGCTCCTCTTGGTTGCAGTGGCCATTGGGTCGATTCCTCCTGAGCGAGTATACCACTGATGTACATGCTGTTGCGTTTTATGTACATTTTGTGGAGGCTTTGGTTCGGGCATGCCAGGTTCCGAACCGTCATGTTTCTGTCACATTGTCGCGGGTGTGTACACACCCGTTCTTAAAAAGCGTTCGCAGAACTTCCGCCTTGCAGATGGCCTAGCCGCAGATTACTCCCCACAATTCGGCCAGTGTAGATCTTTCTCGGTGTTCCTGCCCCTCCCAAGTACGGCACACTTGCCCGTAAAACGACTTATTCGTGGAATTGGCCAGTTAAACTCCGAGCAGATCGCTGGCAATCCTTCCCTAACGATAGACGCTGTCGATCTTCTTCATGATCCTGTCCGCCCACTGAACGGCTGAAGCGACCAATGACTCAGTTCTTGGGCTGGGCTTGGAATCGAAGAGGTCTTCGGTCGTCTTCAGGTGGCGGGCCACCAGGATTCCGGCGACAATCGCGAGCACGCGCTTACGTCCCTCGTCCATGAGGGCAGCGTATCATATTCGCTTTTTGTTCGCCATGCCAGTTCGGCGCGACCGTCAGACGATGACCAACGGGCAAAGTGTCCAATTAGCGCCCGGATGCCGTAGGCCAAGATAATAGCGTCCGGGTTGAACCGAGCCCACATCCAGATCAACGGTCAGAACAGCCAGCTCTCCCTCGAGATGCGTGGCGCCGTGCGAAGTGAGCACGGCATCGCCGGTTTCCCTAAGTAACGCCACCTCCAGCGCCTGTTCTTCCCGGTGAATCGCCGCGGGAAGCTGCAGAGTAAGGTGCCTGGTACCACGATGCAATTGCAGCGGGTGGCCTTCGGCCCGCTCCACATCCTGGTCGACGGCCACGATCAACTCGCGCAGATCCAGAATCTCCGTATCCATCGACCGGTTGGGGTGGACGGTTTTCATCCACAACCATCCGGCCACAGCGAAAAGCAAAACGGCAGCAATGCTGACCATCGCGTAAGTGCGTCGCCGCCCGTGCGCTGCCTGCTTGCGAAGGTAGCTGAATTCCTGAAAACACGGGCTGCAGGCACTCAGATGCGACAGCCATGGCTCAACCTCTGCGAGTCGCAGCTTGCGGAGTGCCAGATCTCTGAGGACCGACGAATCCGGGCAGCCGACCCGTTCCGGGTTCGGAAAGTCGAGCGAAACCGATTGCTCCAGCCGAGCAAGGAGGCGCTGGTCTGACTTGCCCAATTGGTCCTTCTCCGCCATTCGCCTCCTCCCGTCGAGCCATTCCGTGTCCAACCGCAACTGTTGGCAGCAGTTGTCCGATCTCTCGCCCGTCCTGATCCTGCTACTTGCCAGGGCGTAAGCGACCCGCAAGCTTGCGAATCGCAGCTCTGAAGCGGAGTTTTGCCGTCGCTACCTTCAATCCGTGATGTTCTGCTATCTCACGCCAACTGTAGCCATAGAGCCTCGCTGCGAAGACCTCTCGCGTCCAGGCGTCCATGTTTTCAATCACTTCTTTAACCAGGATGGAGCGCTCAAGATCTGCCACCGCCTTCGCATCGCGAGCGCCTTCTAGTTGTTCAAGGTCGCGGCTGGAAGCAACCAGTTCGATCGTTTCTTGTCTGCGCCGCTCCCGTTTCAACGCCCGGTTGAATCGGTGAAGAAACACCCCAAACAGATAGGCCTCGAGGTCAGCTATTCCTGATGTGAGTTTGTTTTGCCGTTGCAGGGTCTTCGCGACAGAAACCAATACCCCTTCCCAAACTTCTGTGGCCAAAGTCACACGATCGTCGGGATTCCACTTAGGGAGTTTCTTGCGTGCGTGAGTCTGGACTCGCGGCCAAAGACGTTGTGCAACCGCTATAAGTTCCTCGTTCGCACCGGGCGGTTGGGAATTCGTTTCTTCGGAGCTACGGGAAACGATCCATTCCGGGCTCGACATCCAGCGGCCTCACATCTCCGTGCAAGAATCGGCACCAGAAGCACAGACGGTCGCTGGGTCGAGAGAATGCGTCGAACTCGGTGGGTACGTCTACCGCAGCGCTTCTGAACCGCAGACGGACCGCGGATGATCGGCCCAATGCAACCTGGCACTTTTGTCTGACTCTCTTACCTCTATCGGCAGGTATCTGAGGCGAGCCCAAGAAATCTTTGATACTTTTTCCCTCTGTATGTTCCTTCATAGATATGAGGTAAATATTTGCAAAACAAGCACGTGGAGAGGATTAGCACTTTGGTAGGGGTGAACCTCTTGCGCCTCGTCTTGACAAAACTGCTGTGCCACTAAGGTGGTGTAGCGCGACAGCAACTGCCAACTTCGCTCTTGATTGATCGTGAGTAAAGGTCGCGGCGGGTGAACTCAACCTTGTCGCACGATGCGAGCTCACGACCTTGATCTTCCTGTAGTGAGGTTGCGCAATGCCCAAGGCTCAGGGACGAAAGGGTAATAAGCCTAGCAAGCAGTTAGCGGCTATCGATCGGTTGCTGATTGCCGGGATCAAACTCGGGCCTGCCCAAAAGCGTGATGCAATCAACCGAGTTCTGGAGCTTGTCCCGCACTGGAAACGTTTAGACTGCTGGAGGCGCATCAATGAGTTGCGGAGGAAAGCCAAAAGGGCGGCTTTTGAAGAGCGCCACCCAGCCAAGGCAAAGAAGTCGGGGGAAGCTGCCGCCCGGCGGCCGTTTCGCAGGCTATGGACGCCGGCGGATGACGACAGGTTGCTGAACCTAGCTGGGTACGAACCAGTCAGAAGGATTGCTCAGCGCCTGGACCGTTCGGTCGTCGCGGTCCGCTTCCGGATGGCGGCACTTGGAATGAGTGCGAGAGTCACGGATGCGTGGTCTCTGCGGGCGCTGTGGAAGATGTTGCGCGTACGTCCCTCCCGGCTGAGCTATTTCATCGGAAACGGCCTATTGAAGGTGCGAGATGCCCGGATATTGGCAAGCTCCCTGGCGGCGTTTTGCGAGCAGAATCAGCCATCTTTGTCCCCCACCACCCTCGGACGAGTCGCATCCGCCCTCGTTAAGGGAGGGGAAGGATACACGTGGGAACGGGCTGCGGACCTGCTTGGCGTAACCGTCGCCGAAGTACAGAGCGGTATTTCCGCTGGCCAGCTAAGGCTCGTTGACACATTTGTTACCGACAGGTCGTTTGAGGAGTTCTGCAAGAAGCACGGCGACCGGATCAACATGACGCTGATCGATCCGGCGACTGCAAAGTGGCTGGTAAGTGAATACGGCGTTTCACAATCCGCTACAAACGGCACGACCGTTTCGCGCGTTCAAAAGCATGCCTTGGTAATCAGAGCCTGTCACTGTGGAAGGAAGATCGCCGGCAACGCGTACTTCCGGCATGTCAAAACTTGCCAATCTGTGGCTGCGGCTTCTGCCCAATCTCCCGACCAAGGATCATCGAGGGCCCAATTCTCGGAGTCGTCGGAGCGCTAGGCCGGGCGATCAGTTAACGGTGAGTTCAACATAAGAATCGGCATCCCGGCGCCAGTCCTCAAAAGATGGGTAAGGGCTCGGCAACTCCGAAATCCAGACCTCATCACAGTGGTCGGCGTATTCCATGGTCCGAATGGCCCGCGGATGGCTCCGCACTTGAATGAGAATGGCGTCGAACCAGCCTTCGGTTTGCGCGTCCTGGAAGTAATGGTCAGCGATCCAGAGCATGAGTCGCTGCCATTCTTGTGTAGCAGCACTGGCTTCCCGTGCTGGCGCTTTGGGCCCAGCGACCAAGTATCCTGGGCAACGACGTTCCAGCTCGCGTACAACCTCTGCGGGAGGTTCTGCTCCCCGCTCCAGCGCTTGTCGTGCCCAGTACGCAAGAGCCTCGCAATCCATGTAACGAGTAGCAGCCTCGGTGAGGCGGTCAGGATGCACCAGCTTCAACGATGATCTTGCTTTCCGCTCTCTGGCCACAAGATGGGCAGTCTCGTCACATTGCGCCGCCATGCCTTTCCACTCCTCGAACGACGGATACTGGGCCGGTTTGGCTTTCTTCCACTTCTCGGTGCACTCCGACCAGCACACTTCGGCTCGCTGGTAGCGCGGGTCCCGTACTGCGTAATACGTACTTGCGAAGAACGAGCCTTCCCGCTTGGCCAAGCCGAAGACATGATCCTCAATCCAATCTTCCAGGCGGAGGACCAGAGGCCGGGTCTTGGCTGCTTTGGGCGGGAGCGCTTTTTCGGTTTCAAGAAACCCAGGACAGCGGTTCTGGAGAATCTCGGCTAGCCAGTCAATGATTCGCTCCTCGACTTCGAGGATCGAGCGAGCCCAGAAATTAAACTCCTGCCAGTCGATGTATTGATTGCGAACTTCATAGAGCCGCTGCCACGGGATCCGCCGAGCTTCCTCGTCGGCGCGCTCGCGGGCGGCCCGCTGAAGTCGCGCGGTCGAGTCGCGCACGGATTGCCTTTTGGATTCCTTCACACCGGAGTACCTGGGATGGGGACGCAGGGCTGAGTGTCGTCGATCGTCGTTTCGGAGCCTGCTGCCTGCCGCCCTATTTTAGTCGATTTCGTGCATATCGGAAGCGACTTCTCATGAGCATTTCCGCCGGACTTGACCTTCGGTTTCCTGCCCGACCGCCGTGAGCCGGCGACTCAATTTCAGACCGAAAACTCTCGCCCTCAAGTAACCACGAACTATAGTTCTTCAATCATTTAGCGTCAAACGACAACTATGGGGTGTGCCCAAACAGATTGGTGCTGATAAACGGCGTGAATCCCGCACCTTAGGTGAGGCTGTCGGCGCTGAGATTACCCGATTGCGTGTTGATCACGGATGGAGCCAGGCAAAATTGGCGCACGATCTGGGATATACCGAACGCTACATCGGCCAACTCGAACGTGGCACCAAGAGCCCGACGTTACGAATGCTCGCAGACCTCGCCAAAGCGTTTTCCACTGAGGTTTCTATCATAATCAGAGCGGCGGAAGGGCGGCACCGGAACAGTGGAAAGCGCTGATCTTCACACCATAAGATCAACGCGTCTTTCAGGCATCTTCATCATCTGATTGGTTTTCACTTGCGCTGGGCCGGACCGGCAGGGCCTTTGTGCCGGGCAAGCAAGGAACGATATCTATCAAGGAGCAGATATGAAGATCGGCATCATCGGAGCGGGCCAAATCGGTGGGACACTCGCCCGTCGCTTCACCGCGCTCGGTCACCAAGTCTTTGTTGCCAACTCAAGAGATCCCGAAACGCTGGCAGGCTTGGCCCGCGAGACCGGTGCGACCCTGTCTCAGTCACCGAAGCTGCTCGCAGCGGAGATGTGGTAATCGTGACGATTCCCCAGAAGAGCGTGCCCAAACTGCCGGCCGATTTGTTTACCGGAGTTCCCGATAGCGTGGTCATCGTAGACACTGGCAACTACTATCCGCAGCAACGCGACGGCCGCATTGACGGGATCGAAGCTGGCGCGACCGAGAGCCGGTGGGTTGCGCAGCAGTTGGGCCGTCCTGTGGTCAAGACGTTCAACAACATCTATGCGCAACATCTCATGGATCTCGGCCGGCCTGCGGGTGCTCCTGGGCGAATCGCGCTACCCGTTGCTGGCGATGTCGAAGCAGCTAAGGCAGTAGTGCTTCGGTTGCTGGACGAACTCGGATTCGATGGCGTTGACGCCGGTGGTCTTGATGAGTCCTGGCGGCAACAACCCGGCAGTCCGGTTTACGCCACGGACTTCGACGCGGCAGGTGTAAAGCGTGCGCTATCTGAAGCGACCAAAGCGCGCAAGCCAGAATGGCGTGCCACTGCGAACAGTCCTGGGGACTTTTCCAAGCCGGCTTAATGTGATTTGCCGCGTCGGCCGTGATTTACTTCGCAACAATCCAAACCGCAGGTTCATGAATCTAATGCACCATGCGAGCAAAACGTCTAATCGGATTCATTGCAATCATTCAGTCCGTTCTGTTCTTGACGCATTTGCTCCTCTATAAAACGTGGACATTTTCGCCAGTGGGTCATGAAACACCGGGAACGCCCTGGACCAAACTGCCCCTCGCATTCCTATCGGTGAGCTTTGTCGTCGCTTCGCTACTCGCCTTTCGCTACACAAACATTGCTCTACGTGCGTTTTACAGGGTTGCTGCCGTTTGGTTGGGTGTGCTGTCTTTCCTCTTCATTGCCGCGGTTTTCTCCTGGATTATCTTCGGAATCGCACGGCTGGCGGGGCTGGACCTGAATTTTCATCGGACGGTGGAGTTATTGTTCGGGGCGGCGGCCGTGGCCGGACTCTACGGGGTTTTCAACGCAAGCTGGACCCGGATCACCCGCATGACGGTGCGGCTCGCGAACCTCCCTGATGCGTGGCGCGGGCGAACAGCCGCGCTGATCAGCGATTTGCATCTAGGGCATGTACGAAACGGCAGTTTCCTGCGGCGCATGGTTATGAAGATATTGAAGGAAGAGCCGGATGCGATTTTCATTGCTGGTGATTTGTACGACGGGACGGCTATCGACGCGCAACGGGCGGCGGAGCCACTGAGCGAACTGGTCGCGCCACAAGGGGTGTATTTCGTTGCCGGAAATCATGAACAATTTGGGGATGACAGCAAATATCTGCATGCCATCGCGGCCGCGGGCGTCCGCGTGCTCAGCAATGAAAAGGTCGAAGTCGACGGTTTGCAGATTATTGGTGTTCCGTACCGCAACGCGGCGCATGATAGCAATCTTGCTGCGGTGCTCCGCGGTATTGGATTAGATCGCGATCGCGCCAGCGTTCTGTTGACCCATGCGCCCGACCATCCGGAGGTCGCGGAGGCTGCCGGGGTCTCGCTGCAGCTATCCGGACATACACATCTAGGGCAGTTCATACCCTGGAGTTGGATGGCCCGGCGGGTTTATCGGCAGTTTGTATATGGCCTAAGCCGGATCGGAAAGATGCAGGTTTTCACTTCGAGTGGAGCGGGGACATGGGGACCGCCGCTGCGCCTGGGATCGAACCCCGAGATTGTAATGCTTGAGTTCCAGTAAAGGTCAGGATGTTGGGGCCGAAATGCCGCCGCACAAAAGTTCTTGTTTGTGCACCTCGGCAGCGTCAATCGTCATCTTAAGACGAAGATATGAACCGAACCCAATGGGTGCCTGCAAATGCATCATCATAGAAGTCGGCGATTCGGGCATGACCAACAGTTCTGAGTTTCTAGCGGCTTTGGCGTGCATGTAGTATCAGCGAGTTCGTAACAGTTAAGAGGAGGATGTATGTCCGATGTCCTGCCGCCGGGCACGCCAGCGCCCGATTTCACGCTGCCTGTAACTCCCGACCAGAAGCTCTCGCTCCTGGAATTACGCGGACATCCGGTGATCCTGGCTTTTTATCCCGCGGATTGGAGTCCTGTGTGCGGCGATCAGATGGCACTCTACAACGAAATCTTGCCTGAGTTTCAGAAATTCGGCGCTGAGTTAATCGGAGTATCCGTGGATGGAGTCTGGTGCCACCGGGCCTTCGCAGAAGCTCGACACTTGCATTTTCCATTGCTCTCGGATTTTGAACCCAAGGGAGCCATGGCTCGCAGCTATGCAGCTTATAGAAGTGGGGACGGAATCTCGGAGCGCGCTCTCTTCGTCATTGACAAAGACGGAGTAATCGCGTGGAGCTATCTCTCGCCGATTGCCGTGAATCCGGGAGCCGACGGGATTCTGGAAGCTCTCGAGGGATTGGCCAAGCCGGAGAAGATCCATGGCTAATCTCAGACCGCCGGTTACGCCCGAGGATCACATTCAGGGCCCGGAAGATGCGCCCGTAACACTCGTCGAATATGGAGATTACGAGTGTCCACATTGTGGGCGTGCTTACTCCATAATCAAGCGCGTACAAAAGCATTTTGGAAAGAGCCTCCGATTTGTGTTCCGGAACTTCCCGCTGAATGAACTGCACCCCGAAGCCGAATCCGCCGCGGAGACCGCAGAGTTTGCTGGCGCTCGCGGTAAATTCTGGGAGATGCACGATCTTCTGTTCGAAAACCAGGAGCGGCTGAGTGGGGAACTCTATTGGGAACTCGCTGAGCAGCTGGGTCTGCCTATTGAAACGCTTAGAAAGGCGCTGGAAGACGGCACATTCCAGTCTCGTGTTCGCACCGACTTCAGCAGTGGCGTCCGTAGCGGCGTCAATGGCACCCCCACGTTCTTTATCAACGGGATGCGTCATGATGGACCCTTTGATTACGAAGTCCTGGTGCCCGCAATTCAGGAACAGATCGGCAGGCACGGAAATGCTGCAGTCGCGTAAAGCGGACGGGGCTTTCGCTCGCGCCCCGCGGGGAGGAGATTGCACTTATGGCCGCCAAAAAGACAGCTAAGACGAAACACGCGAAGTCGGAACAAGCGACTCGCGGCGAACTCGCAGCGATGAAGAAACCGAGCAAGAAGGAGGCGGTTGGTAAGGGACAGCCTCCCACGAAACAGTCGGTGAGCAAGTCCGCCCACAAAAAGTTAACCGTGAAGGCGTCCAGCAAGAAGATAAATAACACGCGTGGGGGAGCTGTTCGAAGGCGAAGTCAGACTGCGATAGCGGACTCCTTCTCGGTACAGGAAGCAGCATCGCGTTCGGCCGGGCAGGCGGGAGATTTGCAGGGATTGTCCGACGTCGCAGCTGCCGATTCGGAGAGTGCCGATGAGCTGCTTGAGGAAGGAAACGCTCTTGAGGCAGGCATAGTATCCGGCGTTGAAGCTGCGGAGCGGGCGACTCCGAGCGAAGTCCACACGCATGAAGTGCTGGAAGATGACGTGCCGGAGGAATATCTGAATCCAGACTAGTCGAAAAAGATCTCAGGAATCAGTCGGCAGAGAGGAATCGAGGCCGTGAGTTCGAAAAGCGAGGCTCTGATTCCTGTTCGAGCCGAGCCGCGGTGGAGATTCCACGCGCCAATGAAATCTGGTTAGATTGGCAAAGCCGGAGAGCCTTGCCGCCGTTGATTAGGAGTTCACATGCCAGACACGGGAGAAGATCGAGAGATACAGCGACGAATCAACGCTAAAGAAGCAGTGCGCTCGTCGCAATCCAAGAAACTGTTACAGAAAACGAAAATGGACGAAGCAACTGGCCAACGCCGTGCCAAAAACAATAAGAGGAAGAACCCGGGGGATCGATAAAGGCCAGCCCGAGGGAAGACGGAACGTTTGGCTGGAGAGTTTATGTCCATTGTTCGAACTTGCAAGAGTTGTGGCCGACAGAACCGAATTCCCGCCGAGCATCTTGCGGATACCGGACGCTGTGGAGCTTGCAAATCAACACTCAGCCCGCTGGCTGAGCCGCTGGAGGTAGACTCCCTGTCGTTCGACGAGATCGTCGAAAAGGCTCGCGTGCCGGTGCTGGTCGATTTCTGGGCCGCCTGGTGCGGTCCCTGCCGGATGGCAGCTCCCGAAGTTTCGCGCACTGCTGCGGAGACGGGTGGACGAGCCATCATCCTCAAGGTCGACACTGAGCGGTATCCGGACTTGGCGTCCCGGTTCAACGTGCGCGGTATTCCAAACTTCGCCGTTTTTTACCGCGGTCACCTCGTCAAGCAGCAGGCGGGGCTAGTGGACCATGAGCAAATGGAAAGTTGGCTAGAATCCGCTGCTCAATCCCCAGTGGTCCGTATGTGATGTACGCCAAGAGTCCAATCTGAGTGCGGCCGGCTGTTGCGCCACCCCAGTGATTCGCCTTCCGGCAAACAGCGAAGACCGCTGTTCGGTGGTTAGGTTCGGGTTGCCCGTCATCCAGGATCAACCCCGGACGGAGCACATCTCCGAGATGCCGACTTTCGTCCAAGTGGTTTACCCGCCCAACACTACTCACTGCAGGCGCGGCGCTATGCTCGTTGCCACACTTTGCCACTTCGTGCCGTGGGGGTTTCGCCTCGGCCGTCCGCTGGTAGCACTAGGCACCGCACAGTCCAGGCGGAGCTAAAGAGCTGCTAGCAGAACTGGTTATTTCTTCTCCAACTCGAGGCGCACGCTATAATTGCGCGCACCGATGGCAATCACCACTGGGACGAAACTTGGACCGTATGAAATCCAGGCTCCGCTGGGCGCAGGGGGCATGGGAGAGGTCTACCGCGCGAAGGACAGTCGTCTCGACCGCACCGTAGCCATCAAAGTTCTGCCTCCACATCTTTCTTCGGACGTGGAGTCCCGTCAACGCATGGGGCGGGAAGCCAAAGCTATCTCTGCGCTGCAACATGCGAATATCTGCACTCTGCACGATATCGGCGAGCAGGACGGGATCGACTTCCTGGTGATGGAATATCTGGAAGGCCAGACGCTGGCGGCTCGGCTTGAAAAGGGCCCACTACCAATCGAGCAAGTCCTGCAGATTGGAATCGAAATCTCGCTGGCACTGGACAAGGCGCATCAGCAAGGCATCGTTCATCGGGATCTGAAGCCGGCCAACATCATGCTCACCAAAGCGGGCGCCAAGCTAATGGACTTCGGCCTGGCGAAACCGACCGTTCCGTTTGCCGCGCAGGCGGTCGGCCCATTCACGCCTTCCACGCCGACGATCAATGTGGCTCAGCTCTCCGCGGCTGCGCCGGCGCTCACGCAAAAAGGTTCGGTGGTTGGAACCTGTCAGTACATGGCGCCAGAAGTCTTGCAGGGAGCCGAGGCGGACGGTCGCAGTGACCTCTTCAGCTTCGGATGCGTGCTCTACGAAATGGCCACCGGGCGTCGCGCCTTCGAGGGCAAGTCACAACTCGGCGTATTCACTGCGATTCTGGAGAAGGAGCCGGAATCCATTGCCGCCGACCAGCCGCTTGCTCCGCCGATGCTCGACATGTTGATTCGCGGATGTCTGGCGAAGGATCCGAGCGAGCGCATCCAGTCGGCGCATGACGTTGCCATGGAGTTGCGTTGGATTGCGTCGATGCGTCTCGCACCCACCGACGCTGAACCTGCCGCCACGCCAGTGGCGCGCCGCGTGCGCTGGTTGGCGCTACTCGCGGCGGCGATTGTTCTGGGAGTGCTTGCCGGATACTTGCTTCGCACAGTGCCCTCGCCCGCCAGTATTCGTGCGGTGATCAACCCGCCGCCCAACCAGCAGTTCCGCTTGACCTCGGACCTCGCTGGTCCGCCGGTGCTCTCGCCCGACGGTTCGTACGTCGCATTCACTGCCGTCGGCAGTGACGGCAAAACAAATCTCTGGGTTCGTCCCATGAACGGCGCCGATGCGCGTACCCTGCCGGATACCAACGACGCGATTTTCCCCTTCTGGTCGCCGGACAGCCGAGCCCTCGGTTTCTTCGCCAATGGTAAGCTGCGGACCATCGATCTCAACGGGACTACCGCGGAGGCGGTTTGCGACGCGCAACTGGGACGCGGCGGTGCCTGGAGTCCAACCGGCGTCATCGTGTTCTCGCCATCTCCGATCGGCGCTTTGCTGCAGGTCAGCGCCAGCGGGGGCTCTCCCACGCCGCTGACAAAGTTGGACACCAGCCGGCATTCCTCCCACCGTTGGCCATTCTTTCTTCCCGGCGGCACACATTTCCTGTACTTCGCCATGGACCACAACCCGTCGAGGCTTGCCAACAATGGCATCTACTACGCTTCGCTGGACGGGCGCGAGAACCGCCTGCTCGTGCACTCGCAAACCAATGCGATCTACGCGGCTGGGTTTCTGCTGTTCAATCGTGGCGATCAGTTGGTGGCCCAGGCCTTTAATCCGAATAAAGGTGAATTAAGCGGCGAGTTGCAAACCGTGTCGTCCGATGTCTTGAACGATGTTTCTACGTGGCGCACAAGCGCGTCGGCTACCAACAGCGGATTGCTGACCTTCGGCAATGGCAGCTCCGGGGCGGAGCAACTGGTTTGGATGGACCCCAATGGAAAGCCGCCGACCGTCGCTGCCGACAAGTTGCAGAATTTGCAGTTCGCCCGGCTGTCGCCGCAGGGCGACCGTGTTGCGATGGTTATCGATTCCGGCATGAACGATATCTGGTCGCTCGATTTGGCGCGAGGAGTCAGCACACGCCTTACGTTTGGCCCCACCGGAAACACCTTCCCCGCGTGGTCGCCCGATGGTAAGTGGATCGCCTACAGTTCGTTGCGTGCTTCCGGGAGCGGCATCTACCGCCGGCCTACCGACGGCAGCGGCGCCGAAGAGTTATTACTTCCCGACCCGCCCGGGAGTTCCTTTGCTCCCGATGACTGGTCGAAGGACGGCAAGACCCTGCTCTACTCGCCGAACGTCTTCATGCAAAAGGACAATGGCGTATGGGCCGTGACGCTGGACGGAGATAGAAAACCACGCCAGGTTCTCTCGCATGGAACCAACGCAACCCTGTCTGCGAACGGACGCTGGCTTGCTTACGAGTCAGACGAGTCAGGTCGGGTTGAGATTTACGTGCAAGCTTATGACGGCGGACAGGGGAAATGGCAGATCTCTTCGAACCTGGGCCAGACGCCGCGATGGAGCGCCGATGGGAAAGAGCTTTTTTACTTCGACGAACATCAGTCGGTTGTCGGTGTCTCGGTGCAGGAGGGCGGAGGCACGCTGCAATTCGGCTCTCCCCACACTGTAGTCAGCCAGTGGACGATCCTGACAATCCCGTTCTTCAGCGTCTCTCCTGACGGCAAGCGATTTTTGATGGAGCGCGTCTCGCAGCAGGTGAACCAGCCCATCACGCTCATCACCAACTTCACTTCAGCACTGAAGAAATAGGGCGCAGATCGGGTCCTTCCGTTCCTGAATGGCGTGGCCCCGGTCACACATACAGGTCCCTATGCTCGCCAGACGTGCCTCACCATTTCGACCAATACCTCTTTGGATTGTGCTCTATCGCTCACTTCCCGCAAGAACGCGATCCGAGTTGCCACCCCGGGTCGCACAGCAACCTGTGGAGGGATTGTGCCGGTACGATCTTGAAACTCTGAAGCGCCGCCGACTTAGAATCGTACGGATCGGTGCGGGAGGCGATCAGCGATGCTCGTCCCTACTGCGACAGTTGGCCTGTTCGGAGTCACCTGGCCGCAAAACGCCCATCCCGTGCTCTTGAAGGCCACAAGGACGGAATGCCGACAACACGTCCAAGTGACTTCCGCGAAGAAGACTTCGGAACAATCTTCGGGGAGGCGAATTCGCCGATCGCTTGGGGCTCAGGATTTCTTCCGACTTGGGGATTTATCACAAGTCGGAATCGTTAATGCGATGAAGTGCTCAGCTGGCGGATTCGCCGCCAGAACCCTGTTTATCAGCGCGCACCCTATGGATTGCGGTTCGGGACGTTCAGAAGAATGGTTAATGGTGGGACATGTTCGGGCTTTAGATAACGGTTCACCAGGAATCGTTTGCCATCTTTCGCAACGTCATACGTAAAAACGTCGGTGGAGGAAATCGGGGCTCGCCCGTGAATCTGGAAGAGCGGGACGGGTGTTCCGGTCGCGAAAATGTTTTCGCCGGTGACCGGCACCGCCATCAATATGCCATCGGGTGCGATGTAGAAGATTTCCTTGCCGTCTCCGCGCCAGCGTGGTTCCGTACCACCGCCGCGCGACACCTGCCATTTCCCTGCCGCACCGGGGAAAGACGTGACGTAAATCTCCCAGTTGCCGGACTCATTGGACGCGTAGGCCACCCATTTTCCATCGGCAGAAATCTGTCCGTTGGTTTCGCTGGCCTTGCCGGTTAGAAACCGGGTTGGCCCACCCCCTGCAACGGGAAGCAATTCCAGATGTTCGCCGGAAGCGCCCTGACGGGTGAAGAGAATCTGCTGGTCATCGAGGGACCACGAATTGGGAATCAGGTCGTCCCTGATTGCGGGCGGTACGGCGAACCTCTTCCTCTCCCGCTCTAGACCAGTCGCCGCCTTCAGGTAGAGGCTCGAACCGTCATCATCGGAGCGGAAGGCCACCGTGCGTCCATCCCGCGACCACACACCCACAACTTCTTCCGCCGGTTCGAACGTGAACCGCGAGTTGGCAGCGCCGGTGGTGCTTTCTATCCAAACATCCACGTTATTCGCCTTCTGATCGCTGATGTCGATGGCGACGCGGGTGTCGTCGGGAGATAGGGTGGGATTGGCCATGATCGCGGGGCTGCCAATGCGGCCCAGCTCTTTGCCCGACCGATCCATCCAGGTAAGTGTTGAGAGCGCTGCTCCAACTCCGGTGTTGTAGATCACCGTTCCATTCTGCGCGACCGTCATCGCTGTCCAAGCCGTGGAGGGCTGAAATCCCACTATATTTGCCACCAAGGTAGCACTCCCGGAAACTTTGCCAGAAGTTGGATCAAAGGCGATGCTCATCAACTGTCTTTGTTCATCCGAATAGTAAAGGGTGTGGGAATCGTAGCCGAAGCTCGATCGGCATACCGCAACCAGCTTTCTTTCCTTGCTGGCCAGCGAACCGAAGTAGATGCCCATCGACGGATCGTCCCCGAGGTTCCCGAAGTTCCCACTCCAGAATAAAAAATGTTCGCCGTCGGGAAGGAAAAGCGGCCAGCGGTGACTCTCCTCGTGCGCCCTGAGCTCGGTAATGGGCGCCATCCCTGTCCCATCTGCATTGATCCGAACCAGCGTATTCAGGACGTCGGGAGTGAAGATGATTACGCCCTTACTTCCCCAACTACCGCCGCGTCCAGTTAAAGCGGTGGCGAGCACCTGCGTTGTTCCGCCTGCGACACCTATCTTCTGCAACTTGCCATTGGCGAAAAACCCGACATAGGCGTTGTCCGGCGACCAGAACGGAAAGCTCGCGCCCTGCGTGCCCAGTAACATCGTGACGCTGGGCGAGCCCACATGCTGGACATATAGCATGGGCAATCCACTGCTGGGTTGGGGCGAAACGAACACAAGCATCGACCCATCTTGTGATAGGGCCATTTGGCTGATGTTCATTTCGTCCGGAACTGCCAAGGCGAACTGCATGCGAGTCGTCGGTACAGGACGCCGCGCGATCCACCAAGCCCCCCCGGCTAAAGCGGCCAGCGCTAGTGCGCCTGCAAGCCACGCTGGCAGGGACATATGGCGACGAGCCTCCGCGTTGCGCGGCACAGCACTCGTATCGCTTCCCGATAAGGATTCCAGTGCAAATGACAGATCTCGCGCCGACTGGAAGCGCTGCTCCGGGCCTTTCTCCAGGCATCGCCGCACAATGCGTTCGAGCTCCGGAGAAACAATATGCCCCGAACTGGAAAACTCTGGCGGGTCGTCTTTCAGAACCGCAGTCATGGTTTCGGCGCTGGTGGCGCGACCGAATGCGCGCACCCCGGAGAGCATTTCGTAGAGCACCGCTCCAAACGCAAAAATGTCGGTGCGGGGGTCCGCCGTCTCACCACGCACCTGTTCCGGCGCCATATAGCTTGCCGTGCCTATCACCATGCCCGCCGAGGTGTGCAGGCCCGCAAGCGTCACTTCGTCCGGCTGAGCATCGGATTTCTGTGCCAGTTTCGCCAATCCGAAATCCAGTATCTTAATGCGCCCGTCTCGGGTCACGAAGATGTTTTCCGGCTTTAGGTCGCGGTGGACGATTCCTTTGTCGTGCGCCGCCGCTAAACCATGTGCGATCTGCACGCCGTACTCGGTCGCCTTACGTTGCGGCAGTGTTCGCTGATCGAGCAACGCCCGTAAGCTTTCTCCTTCTAGCAACTCGGAGACCAGGAACGGCGAGCTTTCGTGCTGACCGATGTCATGAATGGCAAGAATGTTCGCATGGTTCAGGGCGGCAACTGCGCGCGCTTCCTGCTCAAAGCGACGCAGGCGGTCGGTTTCTCGGGCGAAGGATTCAGGCAGAATTTTCAGGGCTACATCGCGCCCCAGCCGTGTGTCTTTGGCGCGATAGACTTCCCCCATGCCACCCGCGCCAAGCGGAGACAGAATTTCATAAGGACCAAGTTTCGAGCCCTGGGCTAAGGTCATGGGTGCGCATAATTATAGCGTGGGCCGCACGTTCCAGAAGCTCCAATCTAGAGGCCACAGCGGTTTCGGATGACTTTCGTAAATGTTTTCTGTGGCAGACAGTTCCACCGCCGATACAGTGGAGGAAAATACGAAGTTGTCCAGAAACGGGCTTCGCGAAGATCGGTGCGCAACGAGCGGCCCGTAACACCACATGTCCGCCAACAAGACTTTAGGGGAACTTCGAGGCTTCCGGCCGGCCGAAAAGTATCGATGCGATCCTGAGTTCTGCCGAGAGGAAGAAGCAGTTTCCGAGCGGCCGGCAGGGGATTTAGTCAAAAGCGATCAGGCAGCGAATTGACTCACAGGATGTTCGCTCGTACCATCAGTCATCCACCGCGACTCTAGCCGGGACATGATCGACACCACTATTTCGCACTACCGCATTGTCGAGAAGCTCGGTGGCGGCGGCATGGGTGTGGTCTATAAGGCCGAAGACACTCGTCTTCACCGTTTCGTTGCCCTCAAATTCCTGCCGGAAGACGTCGCCCACGATCCGCAGGCCTTGGAACGTTTTCGACGCGAAGCCCGTGCTGCTTCGGCGTTGAATCACCCAACATTTGCACGATTTACGAAATCGGCGAGAAGATGGCCGGTCGTTCATCGCCATGGAATTCCTGGACGGCGTGACGCTGAAGCATCTTATCGCGGGAAGGCCCGTGGAGCTCGAAACCTCTGCCGCTTGCCATTGAGATCGCCGATGCGCTCGATGCGGCACATACCGAGGGCATCGTTCACCGCGATATCAAGCCAGCAACATCTTCGTCACGAAGCGCGGTCACGCCAAGATCCTCGATTTCGGACTAGCGAAGGTTGCGGTCAAGGCCGGGTTGTCGAGCCAGATTGCATCAGCCAATACGATGACCGCCGTCGAGGAACAGCATCTCACCAGTCCCGGCTCTACGCTGGGTACGGTCGCCTATATGTCGCCGGAACAGGCGACGGGCAAGGAACTCGATGCGCGCACCGACCTGTTCTCGTTTGGCGTGGTGTTGTACGAAATGGCCACCGGCATCCTGCCGTTTCGCGGCGATACCTCGGCCCTCATCTTCAAGGCTATTCTGAACCGCGCTCCGGTTCCGGCAGTGCGGCTGAATCCCGACATGCCCACGGAATTGGAACGCATCATTAGTAAGGCACTGGAGAAGGACCGGGAATTGCGCTATCAGCACGCGTCGGACGTGCGCGCCGACCTGAAGCGGCTGAAGCGGGAGACCGATTCGGGCAAGACAGTCGCCGAGTCTGCGACTGGTAGTTCGTCGGCTGCGGGGCAAGCGCTGCGCCGTTCGGCCCGGCAATTGCAGCCGCAGCGAGTTCCGCCCAACCGTCATCCTCGTTCGGTGCTGATGGCCGAGGCCGGGCGGAACAAGGGCAAGTTGATCGGGGTGGGAGTGGTGCTTTTGCTGCTAATGATCGCGGCGGCAATCGTCGGTTACCGGCTTCTCGGCGGAAATACGCTGGTGATCGACGTCAGCAATATCAGCATCCGTCCTCTTACCGACAACGGAAAGGTGGCGGCGTTCGCCACCATATCTGGGGACGGAAGATTAGTCGCTTATGTCAAACGTGACGAGGCTCGCATTCTGCAGGTGAAACAGGTGGCCACGGGCAGCGAGGTCACGGTCGCCCGGCCGGATAGTGGGTGGTTCGACCCGGACTACGGCGTAAGCCCCGGTGGCGGCTTCACGCCGGACGGCAGCTTCCTGTATTACACGCATTCCGATCCCGGCAACGAAAGCAACATGAACCTGTATAGTGTGCCTGCCTTGGGCGGGACATCGCGGCAGATTGTGAGCGACGTGGTCAGCGGGTTGGCGTTCTCGCCCGACGGCAAGCGCATGGTGTTCCTGCGCACGATTCAAGACAAGGCTGAAGATCAGGTCGTGATTGCGAACGCGGATGGAAGCAGCGAGCAAGTCATCTTGCGGCATCAGACCGGGAACAGGGGCTTGGTTACGAATCCTTCGTGGTCGCTGAAGGACGACCTGATCGCCGTGGGTACCGGGGCAACCAGTGATGAATCCATCCTGGTGCTGTCGCCGAACGGCAAGCTCGTAAAGACGATCCCCATCGTGCAGATTCACCTTACGGGGCTGGCATGGATTCCCGACGCTTCCGGGCTCTTCATCACTGGCCAGCAAAAGGAAAGCGACTTTCGCGTCCAGATATGGTTTCTGCCTTTCCCCGACGGGAAGCCATTGAAGGTCAGCAACGATTTGAGCAACTATCGCGGTCTCAGCGTTACCGCCGACGGTAAGTCGCTCGTCACCATCCAGTCGCGTCCACAAGCCACAATTTACGGGGCGACTCTCCCGCCACGTTGAATGACAAAGTCGATTGGAAGCTGGCTCGGATCTCGAGCGAACAAGCCAGCGGTTATTCGCTGTCCTGGACCGCAGCGGGGAAACTTTTGCAGTCGGGTGGAGGGCTGCGAGTGTATGCCACCGCTGCCGACGGCAGCGGGCGCGTTCGCCTGCTGGAGAACGATTTCATCGATCGGGACCCCGCCGCGTGCGGCTCGGGCGACCTGATTGTCCTCTCCCGGGTGGTGGAAGGCACCAATTTTAATCTGTGGCGGCTAAATGTTGCCGATGGCGAACTGAAGCGCCTTACCTTTGGAATCGGTGAAGTCTCTCCGCTGCACGCCCGACGGGAAATGGGTTGTGTATCAGGGCTCTCAGGCCTCTGACAACGTGCGGCATATTTTCAAAGTCCCGATCGATGGAGGCGCGCCCATCGAATTGGCGCACGGAAATGTGGCGTCTCCAGCCGTGTCCCCTGATGGCAAATTAGTCGTCTATTCAAGGACCGACGGGCAGGGGAGGAACGCGAAGTCGAAGCTTATTGTGCAGAAGCTGGAGGGAGGCGCGCCTTTGTACGAATTCGATGTGCCTCCGAACTACTACTTGGATCCCGGCTGGACTCCGGACGGACGCGCGCTCGTTTACATAAGGAACACAACCGCGTTTGTTGAGAATCTGTATATGCAACCGTT
>CAWGWI010000027.1:0-26739 GCA_963826275.1 Terriglobia bacterium
GCGGCACGATGTCGAACTGAAGCGGTTCTATGCCCGCAAACTGGCACAAAAAGGATTGGGGAAAGCGACCGTAGCAGCCGGCCGCAAGCTGGGGATTCGGTTGTGGATCATGCTGCGCGATGAGATTGATTACGACGAGTTCTGCCGTCGCGGACGGCAGTGCGGGGAAGCCCATGCGGAGAGGCCTGGTCGAGAACGTGGTCCAGCGTAAGCGGTGACCGTACCTCTGAATAGGTAATCCGCCTCCCCGTTGGGCACGGGGAGTCCGAACAACTCATCATGGTCAGCAGTGACCGAAGAGATGTCTGGTGGGCAACACCGAACGATGAAACGGAAACGGGCCGAGCTGCAAAAACGGGTGGAAGCAAATGAACAACATGGCTAATTTACGAGTGCTTCGGCGCCAGTGGAGATGTGTGCAACAAAAAACCAAAAACCCTTCTGAATAAGGGATTGACAGGGCCGCCTTCGTTAGAGACGTTCCCGACAAGAATCTAGAATCAAACACCAGTTGCCAGTAAATTCATTACATGATTCCGTGGTTTATCGCGACAGAACCGTTCAGTCCCATTGATGGGGAGCGATGGAGCAAGTACATCGAATGGTCGGGACTTACCCAATTGAGCGAACTCATAACTCTTGATTCGATGCTGTGTCCGCCGATTCTCGCTAAAGTGCGTGACGACTACTGGCCCCACATCGTCAATGAGGACTACATGCTAGGCTACTTCCTAGATTTAGAGTTTTTGAAGCGCGAAGTGGCGGCAATTGAAAAACTGAACCTGCTCTGCGTCGTTCGCAATCCCCCTTCGCATTTAGAGCATTCACCAGTGGACGATTTCGAGTTCGTAGGCTACGACTTAGTGGAGGGACAAACCGGGGTGAGTGCGCTCACGAATTGTGGAGGGTTCCCCGACGTCTTCGCGAATGCCGAGCTTTCAGGCCGCGGGTTGCTGATGGGCTTTGAACGGGCCACAGAGGTGAGGGAGAAGTTACGTTTCCTTCATCGCGAAGAACATCACTCTGATTGCGACCTATGGGCGATTTTCCGTGCCACTTCGAAATAGGTGTTGATTAATCGCCATACCACTCACAATCCCGGGTCAAAAGACCGCACGGAGGCGCATAACCTAGGTAATCTTGGAACACCCTCAGCCCCGGTATACACCTATCCTCGGCGGCTTTTTTGCCGAGGAGATTGCATGAAGATACCCTGCCTCTTGATTGCTGCAGCCCTGGTTATACCCGTTTCTGGCTATGCGCAAGCAGCCAAGCCCTGCGAAGAACTGAAGTCTGAAATCGCCAAGAAAATGGACGCCAACGGCGTGAAGTCGTACTCGCTGGACATCGTCGAAAAGGACAAAGACGCGCAGGGAAAAGTGGTCGGCACCTGCGAGGGTGGCACGAAGAAGATCGTATACAGCCGGACCACGGATAGTGCGTCGAGTCCGCAAGCCCCGGCCGCGAAACCATCGGGTCAGGCGAGCAAACACTAGAGCCAGTGGTTAGTGGTTAGAATCATTCGGCTACGGATCACACGGATATCCACGGATTACATCGAGCATTTAACAATCCGTGTTGATCCGTGAAATCCGTGGCCGACGTTCTTACTCTGCCGAGGTCACCATCTCTGGCGACATCAGTTCCAGAACGCAGCCGGTTGTCTTGCACGATACAGTTCCGCGGCGCACCAGCTTCGTCGGAGTCGCGTCAGGAAACTCGACGCCGTAGTTTTCTGCCGAAAGCTTCTTCACCGCGTCGCGCAGTTTGTCGTCAGTACTGCCGCCAAGAATCTTCACCGCATCGACCTTCGGTCCGGGCGAAAAGACCAGCGCAATGTTGCCCTGCATCTTGTCTGGACCAACCGATCCAACATTGATGTCGGTCAGCAGGGCGAGTTCGTTGTCGGCCTGCTTCAGTGCTGCGTCAACCTTCTTCTTGTCCTTCAGTAGCGCCACCAGATGTTCCTTCGCCTCAGGATACGAGTGCTTGGTAGCGAAGGCCATCGCGTACATCTGCGCGGCTTTGTCGGCGCGACCGGTCTTTTCGTAGATCTGGCCAAGGTGATCGCCGCATTCGCCGTAGTGATTGAGCTGCCAGGCGGCTGCCACGTATTTCTCCGCCATTGGCATATTGCCCTTGGCGAAGTGAACCCACCCCAACGTATCCCAGTACGAGCTGATTTCCGAGACGCGGCTGTAGTCCTCGAGTTTCAGGTGATCGGGATCGGCGTTGCGCAACTGCGCCGCAATCTCCGCCACTGCCGATTCGGCGTACTGCTGCGCGCGATCGAGTTGCACGCTGTGCCGCGCCAACTCATAGGCAACGTTGTTCCAGACTTCCGCGGTATTGCTGAGTTCGACCGCCTTGTCGAACGCGGCCATTCCCTTGTCGTTCTGCCCAATTTCCAGATAAGCGCGGCCCAACTGCGTCTGCAACTCGCCGTTGCGGGGTTGCAGGGAAGCGGATTTCTCCAGCTCAGGCACGGCTTCCGCAAATTTGCGTTGCTCCATCAGAGCATTGGCAAGCGCTGCATGCGCCGAAGGATCCAGCGGATTCACGTCCAACTGCTTCTGGAAAGCTGCGGCTGCTTCCGGCCACTTGCGGTCCAGGGCGTAAGCAAAGCCCACGCCGCTGTTGGCGTAAGAATCGTAGGGATTCAGCTCGAGCTGTTTTTGGAACGCCGCGATGGCGTCGGCATTGCGCTGCAATCCCATGTACGCGGCGCCCAGTCCGTTCCACGCGTATTTGTTTTTTGGATCAACCTCAGTAGCGCGCTTGAAAGCATCGAGCGCCGCTTCGCTGTTGCGGTTTTGCAGAGCAGCCTGCCCCGCCGCGACCAGGTCGTCGATCTTCAGATTCTCGGGAAGCTTGGGCCCATTGAAATTAGTCGTGTCGAGCGCGATCAGCTGTTCCTGATCGGATTCGACGACCCGGCGGAAGGCCATGTAGTCATCGATACGAGCCTTGGCGATCTCGCGAATCCGCAGATCTACACGGCGTTGCGCAGTAATGACGCCCTTCTCCTGCGTGTAGGTTACGGTGTAGTCGGCGTAGTCCCGCTTGATCGAACTAGGCAGCGGCAAGCTGATCTTGTACTTGTCCGGGACCTCCAGCTTGATGCGGAACTCGCCCATGAAGGGCGCTCCCTGCAATTGCACCGGATCTTCCACCGCATCGTCGCTGTTATCGTCATCGCTGACCCCGGGGATCGACAGACGGGGAATCGGGACCTTGAAGGTAGGATTCTTGCTCGACCAGGCCATGTAGTTCTGCACGGTCAGCGTGAAGCGAACTTCGAAGGGCTTGCTGGTATCGGATGGCTTGTCGGCAACCAGGTCGCTGGCTTCGCCTTGCAGACCTCCAAATTGGCTCATCATGTCCTTCCAACTCGTCTCAGGAGCATTGCGGAAGGCGGAGCGGAAGAGCAGTTCGGAGTCTCCGCGGGCGGTGTAATGCACTTTCTCGATGAGCGTGCCCACGTCGTTGATCTTGGCGTCGATGTCCGCGTATTGCTCGTTCGGCACCGGCGAATTGGGCGGCGTTTCGATGATCTGCGGCTTGCCTTTCAGCGAAACCCACAGGGCCTTCTTGCCGCGGATCGGATAGCTGAGCAGCCCGTAGGGCGCAACTTCCGGCGTGGTGTCGAGCCACAACTTCATCTTGGCGGGCTCGACGTAGCTGATCACGTGATCGAATTGCGACGGCGACGGAACTTCTTCGTCGAGCTTGCGCCAGGAATTGATCAGCACCGGATCGGCTTCGATGCCGATCGACGCCAGCATCGATTCCAGCAGCGTGTGCTTGTCTTTGCAGTCCCCGTATTTGTTGGCGAAGATTTCACTGGCCGCGTGCGGCTGATAACGGCCAACCCCGAACGACAGGCTCACATAGCGGAACTCCGGCGCCACGTAGTTGTAGATCGCGCGAATCTTTTCGTCGTCGGTCTTCTTGTCTTTAGTGAGTTCGAGAGCCTTGGCGCGAATTTCGGGCGTAGGCTCGGCACGATCTTTCTGCAATTTCGCGTACCATTCGCCGATCTCCTGCCAGCTCTGGAAGGTCGTCAGCTGAATGGCCGGCGTATAGAGAGCGCGCTCTTTGTACTTCTTGATGCGCTCTTTCTTGAGTTCTTCCGGAGTTTTGTGAACGGTGTTCGAACTGGTCCAGCGGTAGACGGTGCGATCTCCGTCATCGTGAACTTCAGGTTTGTACTCTGAGGTCGTCTTCAGCTTGACTTGACGGGTGCGCGGAACATCAATCTCCAGCACTTCGTTCAGAACAATGTTGTCATGATCGAACTCATATTCGAACCAGAACTGGTCGGGCGCCAGCGCCTTCACAACCTTGGTAACCATCTGGTATTCGAGTACGTCGCCCGGCATCAGCGAGGGCACGGTGATGTGCTTCTGGCGATAGTCCGTATACATGGGCGCCTGGCGAAGCACGGGCGCAGTCATGTCCTGTACGTTGTCGAGCGGCGCGGTGATCACCGATTTATCGGGCTTGATCACGCGCACATATGGGATCTCCACCTGCTCGTTGTCCTGGCTATAGCCTATGACCAACTGTCCCCACTGTTGCACGCCGAGCGGACTGTTCACCAGGATGCGCATGGTCATCTCGCGATAGCCGGTGCCATCGTTCTCGAAGCGCACGCGCGACTTCAGCTCCTGAATGACGAAGGGCTCCTGCGAATAATCGGCCGGCTTGCTGGCGGCTTTGTCGATGTTTGGCTGGGGCGCGGGAGGCAGCGGAATTGCGTTCTTGTCTTGCGCAAATGTCACGTTAGCGGCAAGGGCGAGGACTGCGGCGAATACAAATTTCTTCATAGAGGGTGGCGACTGAGTATCTGACCTAAGAACGGGTATTCCGGACAGACTTGCTCTTCTTTAATTCTGACGCAAGCGGAGCAACTTGGAAACAGGGATTCACCTTACGAAAGGCAGTGGCTTTGCAGTGGTTAGTGGCTAGTGGTTAGTGGCTAGTCACCCGATTAGAGCAACCTGACTCGCCTAGATCAGTGTTGTGCGATCACCCAGAAGGACATGATCTCCAGGAAAGTAAGCAGTCCGGCTTGCAACCATAAGATTCGTCTTAGCTTTCCACGAAGCGTTGCGACAACCAGGACAAGGGCCGCAAGCCAAATGAATGTGAGGTAATAACAAGCAGCGAAAACCAGTAGATCGATCACGTCGGATGGATCCGCCCGAGATAACAGAAATCCACGAAGAATAGGTACTAAGAGCCCTGCGGCCAGGAGCCACCAACTTGCGGTGAGGAACCTGGACAAGCGCTCTGGCCAAGTTCCTGTGGTTCCTACAGTGTCAAAAAAGGGCATAATTCATGCTTTTCCAAGACAACTAACCACTAGCCACTGACCACTGCCTTTAGAACGCTCCGCCGCCACCACCACCGAAGCCGCCTCCGGAGAAGCCGCCACCGCTGCTGAATCCACCTCCGCTCCAGCCTGATCCACCAGAACTGGCACGCGGCGCGCTGACGAACACCTGTTGCATGTCCGAGGTCATCGCGTGCATGTTGTTGGTGAAGAAGATGGGATTGAATATGGAATAAGGAGTCGGGCCGACGTACCAGGTCGGCGGATTCTGCACGATTCCGGCAAAGGCTTGCGCCCAGCGGTGCTCAACACCCAGTGCCATCGCATAAGGCAAATATTTTTCGAAGGTATCGGGCGGCATGCGCTTCAGACGATCCGCATCGACGCGGTTCATGAACTCCTGGAAGCCGAGGACCTGCACGGCGGTTCGTCCCCCAAGCACGGTTTTCGCAGTCATCTCACGGCCGAAGAGCCAGATGATCAGCACTGAAATCGCAACTCCCACCGCCGTAACCAGCGGCGCATCGAGCAACGAAATCCAGCCAAAGTACTGGCCGAGGATAAACGGGATCGCGATCACGATCGCCGCGACAAACACGTAGCTGTGCGCTGAGTCGGGATCGACGATGTACATGCCTTTACGGCGTAGCGCAGCCATGATGTCCTGCTTGAGAGTCGGAATGGCCGTGTAGAAGCGATTTTTCAAGCTGGAGAGGCGTGTGGACTCGCCTCCCTGAAAGAGATTCGTCATCATGACGGTTTCGTGCGGCGCCAGATCGCCCCATTGATCCATTGGCTTCAGCAGTTGGAACTCGTAGTCCTTGTGGCTGAAGAGCAAGACCTTTTCGTTGATCTCCTGGATCTTCAGATAGCCGCGGACGGCGAGGTCCACGATGGTCGAAGTGATATCGCGCGGGTGAACGGCGTCGTCGACCAGCGACCCGGCCTCCGCAGGAGTAAAGCCCTTGGGTGGTTCGTACTGTGGCGCGACCGAAACGCCGGGGTCGGGATCGCGTCCCCAGGTGTACCAGGTGAACCACATCACGAGGAGCGCCCATATCGGAAGCAGCAGGGCGGGATTTCCGCGGATGAACCACACAAACTTCGTGAGCGCGCTCGGCGGATGCAGAATGCCTTTGGGTATATAGACGTCGACGGTCAGACCGCCACGCATGGGCAGCGGATTCGTGGTGGCGAAATTCACGTCGGAGCCATTGACCTCCGACGTTGCCTCCTCATCGTGTGAGCCATACACGCCGGTAAAGGCCTGCGCGCGCAGACTGCCGGCGGCAGCGGGCGGGAACTTCACGTAGGCTGACGCCTGATCGATCGGTACCGGCCAATCGTTGCCGGTCACGTTCCAGTAGAATTCGTCATGATCGTCGAAGAAGCGGGTCGCGTTCGGCACCGAGTAGGTGATGACGACGGTCTTCTGCGTGTCTTCGGCGCCGGGGATGAAAATCTTCAGCTTGCGATACGGACCTTCGCGGTGCGACTCGTATTTCAGGGCATTGCCATCGCCGTCGGTGACGCTTTCAACTTTCAAGAACAGCCGGTAGTTGGTTCCATTCGGCCCCGGGTAGTCAACAGGAATGGTGCGATAGATTCCCTGGTAGCTCCCGTCGAATACGACGGCAATGCGCTCCATCACGATGATCGCGCCTTGATCGTTGACAGAGACGGTGGAGTGAAAGTCGGAGATGCGCCAATTGCGAGCCCATGCCGGTAACGCCGCGCATAAGCTGACTAGCAACAGAACGGTGACTACACGAAGTAGTTTCATTGGCGAGTGGCCAGTGATTAGTGCCTAGTGGTTAGGTAAAAGCCAAACACTAACCACCAGTCACTAGCCACTGCTTCTAGAACTTCACCTGCACGTTTTCCTTCTCCTCGGGCGACGAGAGCTCAAAGAACTGTCGTGTCTGGAAACCGAAGGAACCTGCGATCATGTTCGCCGGGAACGACTGTATGCGCGTGTTGTAGTCGCGTACCACCGCGTTGTAATAGCGGCGCGCGTTCTGCAAAGCGTCCTCGACTTCCTTCAGCGAGTTCTGCAACGACGTGAACTGCTCCGACGCCTGCAGCTGCGGATAGTTCTCGGCCACGGCAAACAGTTGGCGCAGCGCCCCCGTGAGCTGATTCTCGGCCTGCGCGCGATCAGCAGGCGCCTGCGCGGTCATAGCAGCCGAACGCCACTTCGCAATGTTCTCGAACGTTCCCTTTTCGTGCGCGGCATAGCCCTTCACGGTTTCAACAAGGTTAGGGATCAGGTCATGGCGGCGTTTGAGTTGAACATCGATATCAGACCAGGCGGAATCGGCGCGCACACGCAGCTGCACCAATCCGTTATAGAGGGCGATCAGCATGAAGATGACGATCGCCACGATGACGAGGAGAACAATCAGGCCCAAACCCATCTCGCCTCCAATATGTGCAGAAGTATCCCCGGAATTGTCGCACACTCACTCCGACGCCGGGCTATACATAGATAGGTACGGAAGTTTGGGGGATTTGTTCCGTTTCGATACGGAATATCTTGTCCGACCTAAGGGTTCCGACCGTGCAAGCAGTTATGAGATAGCTCTTCAATCCTGCCCGGCGGTTGAATTAGCGACTCGAACGACCACGCAATCGACTTTCTTGCCGCTGGCAGATTTCAGCTTTCCTTTGTTGTCTTTGAATTCATAAGTCACACTGCTGCCGACCGCAAAGTCCGTCGCCTTTACATTGTCTTTTTCGCTGGTTCGGCAGGTATATTCCTTGCCGGAAGAATTCAGAAGCGTCAGATCGTATTGCTGGTGTTTATGATTCTTATCGGTTGTCCCGGCTGGCTGAACGTCTCTGAGCACGGTTGTGCCGGCGTCCTTGCTGCCCGCGAAGGTGTTCAGGGCGAATAATACGACCAGGGTGAGTAGCAATATTCTGCGCATCTTCGCGCCTCCTGATACAAAGTCGCCGCGTGGTTATCGCACGAAGAGACAAGAGTTCCGCGATTTTATGCGATGGGTACGCACGAGTCCCGGTTGCTTACGTTCCCGCTCCAAGGCGCGCGAGCTTCCGTCCTGGACTGTTGCGGTGTGTGCGGCAGCGCGGATGCTGGCCTACGGAGACCGTGTTCCTTCACGTTATAATGCATGAATTGTGGGATCGGCTCATCCTTGGGCCGCGCTTGAATTGCTTCGACGCACAAGATAAGGAAACGCCGCAATGGTCTTCCATTTCGGGGCATTCCAATTGGACATCAAGGAACGGCGCCTTCTTCGCGCAGGCGAACTCATCCCCTTGCGAGGGAAGATCTTCGACACGCTAGCCCTTCTGGTCGAAAATCACGGACGCCTTTTACCCAAGAAAGAGCTCATTGAGCAGCTCTGGCCTGATTCCATCGTCGAAGAGAACAACCTGGACCACAACATTTCCAAGCTGCGCCGAGCGCTTGAAGAAGGCACCAATGGGCAGCGCTTTATCGAGACGATTCCGCGCCAGGGGTACCGGTTCATCGCCGAAGTAAAGGCTGGACCAGTGGCGAAAGACATCGCTCGCCCCGTGGAACTGATCCTGCGGGATGACGCGCCCAAACAGGAGATACAGTTCTTTACAACAAGTGACGGGGTGCGGATTGCGTATTCGATTGGAGGCGAAGGTCCTCCGCTGGTACGCGCGGTGGACTGGATCAATCACCTCGATTTCGAATGGAAGAACCCGTTTCGCCGCCATTGGTTCTCGGAGTTGATGTCGCATCACACCCTGCTTCGCTACGATCAGCGAGGCTCCGGTCTCTCTGACTGGAACGTAAAAGACTTTTCCTTTGAGCGGTCGCTGCAGGATTTCGAAGAACTCATTGAGCGTAGCGGCTTCGACCGCGTCGCCCTGGTAGGAAGCTGCCAGGGAGGAGCTATCGCCACCGCTTTTGCAGCACGCCATCCGGAGCGGGTTACGAAACTCATCATCTTCGGATCGTTTGCCCGGGGATGGCCCGCACCCGACAGCATGATGAATGAGACATTCAACGCCATGCTGACACTGATCCGATTGGGCTGGGGTCGCGATAATCCTGCGTTTCGCCAGTTATGGACCACACTCTTCAGGCCCGACGCCAGCCTGGCGGAAACAGAGTGGATGAACGAATTCCAGCGCATTACCTCGTCACCCGAAAACGCGGCGCGGATGCTGGCCGAGTTTCCGAAAATCGATATCATGGACATCCTGCCCGAGGTCTGCTGCCCCACGCTGGTGATTCACTCCCGCGATGATGCCGTTGTGCCTTCGCAGGAAGGAAGGCTGATCGCGTCGCGAATTCGGGGAGCACGATTTGTGGAAGTGCCGAGCCGCAGTCACGAAGTGGTTCCCGGCGATCCGGCGTGGCAAGCCTTTGTCGATGAAATCTCCCGGTTCCTCGAGTGGAACTCCTCCGTCTCTCGAGTCAAGCAGCGCAGGGCCGCCACGTAAGGGGCGGAATTGTCCGCCCCCTACGACCTTCATGCGACGTCTTCTGTCGCACGCTTCGGCGGCGCGGGAGTTCGGTTGTAGGCCGGCAGCAACATCGGTACGGTCTCGCGATAGTGCCGGTAGTTGTCGCCGTGAGCGAGCAGCAGGTCACGCTCCTCCCAGCGAATTGCCATAAGAATGTAGGCGCTGGTCATGATGGCAAACAGCAAGTGTGTCGCCGTCATGGTCGGCGTCGCCCAGAACGCGAGGAACCAGCCCACATAAAGAGGATGCCGCACGTACTTGTAGAACAGCGGTGTGCGGAATTCGAGCTGCGTGTAAGGCTGCTTACGGAAGTGCAGCCACACCTGGCGCAATCCGAACAGGTCAAAGTGATTGATGAGGAATGTACTCACCAGCACAAGACCGAACCCGATGCCAAAGATGCTGTACATCGTCATCTGTCCGGCGGGACTCTCGATGCTCCACACCACGCCGCCAAGTGGCTGCCACAGTACGAACAACAGAATCAGCGCCAGGCTGGAGAACAGGACATAGGTGCTGCGTTCTGCAGCCGGTGGAACGACCTTCGTCCATGCACGTTTGAACCACGGGCGCGCCATCACGCTGTGCTGCACGGCAAACAATCCGAGCAGGAGCAGATCGACACTTAGCGCATATAGGAACGAGAGCTCGGCGGGTGAATCAATAGACTTCGGTACCACGAGGTTTCCCAGAAAGCCAACGGCATAAAGAAAGGTCACAAAGAAAACGGCGTAACAGACGACGCCATAAATCAGAGTGGAAGTTCTCCTCAGCATATTCATATCCTCCGCTTGAAGGCATTTCACACTGCCTAAACTGTTGCGAGGCTAGTGGAGGGTGCGGCTGGGAGTCCTTGAGCCATCCTTAACTTTTTCTGAAAGTTCGCTGAAATGCGAGAGCCGCTACCCGAGAGAAGCGCAGGGAATCACGAGAGGCGCTGGATGGCCATGAAAGCCGGGCTTTTAGGGATTTCTTTGGACTTTATCCGGCTGCTCGGACGGTGCTTTTTGCGCGGAAGGGGACACGGGCATCGACCCTGGTGCCCCAGCCTCTTTGCGAGTCGATGGAGAGTGATCCATTAATCAGCCTTAGGCGCTCTTTCATACTGGTAAGACCGAGTCCGCAGCCGTTGAGTGCGCTTTTGGGATCGAACCCGACGCCATGATCAGTGATTGTGAGCTGAATTTGTCCGGAGGCTTGCGATAGTTTGACTTCGAAATGCCGTACCCCACTGTGCTTGGCCGCGTTCTGCAGAGCTTCCTGCAAGACGCGAAAAAGGCAAATAGAAGTTTCTGGCGAAACCGCATCGGGCAAATCACTGGTCTGGAAATCAATTTCGATCTGCTGCTTTTCGGAGAACTCCCGGCAGAAGCCCTGCATAGCGGTTACGATCCCCAGATATTCCAACTTGGAGGAATGCAGACCATGCGAGATCGCCTGGACGTCGGTGGCAAGCTGAGCGATCTGGATTCGTAAGGCTTCCAAGAGCTGGCAGGTTCCGGAATCGGGCTCGGGAAGACCCTGCTGGAGTTCGTCGAATCCAATCGCCAGCAGAGCGAGACGCTGAGCAATGTCATCGTGAAGATCTCTCGCAATTCGGGTACGTTCCCGCTCTTGCACCTCAATCAGCTTGCGACTAACTCCGGCGAGCGCCTCTTGTGCCATGCGACTATCGGTCACATCGATGCACGATCCTATGTACCCGGCGAAGGCGCCATCGGGGTTGAAACGCGGTACTCCGTTGTCCTGGATCCATCGATACTCAGTGTCGTGCCGCCGAAGTCGGTACTCCATCTTGAACTTGTGACGGCGGTCGCAGGAGTGTCCGTACGAAGCAAGGCATCTCTGTAAGTCATCCGGATGAACGCCTTCCGTCCAGCCGGCTCCAAGTTCCTGCTCGATGGTTCGCCCAGTAAAGTCCAACCAGGGCTTACTGAAGTAGGTGCGAAGTTTGTCCGGTCCAGCCATCCAGATCAGCACGGGGGCTGTATTGGCTACCAGGCGGAATCGTCCTTCGCTTTCTCGCAATTCCAGCTGAGCCCGCTGACGATCGGTGATGTCGACAAAACTGATGAGGTTCGTATCCTTGATGGTGGCAAAATGAAACTCGATCCACCGGCTCGAACCATCCTTACAACGAACGATCGCCTCCATCGGCTCGATTTCAGTGCCTTGCTGTAAGGCTCTGTCAACGCGACGTTGCCATTCTTCCTTGATCGATTGGCGATACGAGCTATCCGGATAGACGAGAGCCCACCAGGATGATTCGTCTGGAACATCAGCGATGGTGTAGCCAAAGAGCTCGGTGAACTTGAAGTTGACCAGCTGGTTTTTACGTTCCGGTCCGCGTGTAACGATCATCGCCACCGGCGAGCGGAGCACCAGCTCCTTGCAGTACTGCTCGCTACGTTTCAGAGCGTCTTTGGATGTAAGTAGATCTGTGACATCTCGAAGCATGTGAGGCGCCCAGTAAGTCTTCCTGTCGAACGCGACATCCGAAGTTGCGGGCCAACCCGTGTCGGGATTGAGGGCATTGTAGCGCAAAGCTTTGAAACTTGCGGGGGAACAAACGCACCAGCTCGATTGCATGCGCCTGCGCCGCTGCAGTGCCGCCGCTGGCGCGCCCTCCACCACCCGGGTCACCATGACGGGGGATTAGGTCAGCGGCTTCAATTCTCCCAACACGGTGGGGATGAGTTCCGAGACGGTCGGATGGATATGCATGGCGCGTTGCAACGTGGTGTACGGGGCGCGCGCGTACATAATGTCGAGGATGCAATGAATCGCCTCATCGCCTCCGGTTCCGAGAATATTTGCGCCGAGGACCTGTTTGGTGGTGGCATCCACCAGCAACTTCATGAAACCCTCCGTCTCACCTTTCTCCACGGCGCGGCCGACCCTGGTCATCGGACGAGTCCCAATGAGCGCGGGCCTGCCGGACTTGCGCACGTCAGCTTCCGTCATACCGGCGCGGCCGAGCGGAGGATCGATGTAGAGGGCATACGCGAGGATGCGATCGCTTACCCGGCGCGGATCGTTGTCGAGGAGGTTAGCCGCGACAATTTCGAAATCGTTATAGGAAGTATGAGTGAAGCCGCCGCGGCCATTGCAATCCCCGAGGGCCCAGATGCCTGGAACGCTGGTGCGTAGCTGGTCATCTACTTTGATGTAGCCGCGGGAGTCCATTTCTACGCCAGCAGCTGCCAGGTTCAGATCGTCGGTATTGGAACGCCTCCCCACGGCCAGAAGCACATGCGACCCAACGCTGTCGGTATTGTCGGAATCGCATTCGACACACACTGCTACGCCCTCGGGATGGGGAGCGAGGCGGATACACTCCGCCGCTAGACGAACCGTGATGCCTTCGTTTTCCAGGATCTCCTTCACTGCCGCAGAAACGTCTTCGTCTTCATGCGAAATCAGGCGTGGCGATCTTTCGATGACCGTAACTTTGCTGCCAAAACGCCGGAAGATTTGCGCGAACTCCAATCCGACATAACTTCCACCCACGACCACCAGATGACGAGGAAGCGTGTCGAGTTCGAGGATGGTGGAATTGGTTAAGTGAGGCACTTCACTGACGCCAGGAAAATCAGGAATCACAGCGCGGCCGCCGACATTGATAAAGATCTGCTGAGCAGTGAGCACTTCCTCGCCGACCCTTACGCTGTTGGCGGATTCAAAGCGCGCCTGCCCCCGGTATACGGTGCAGTTCGGCATATCGCGAAGCCAGTCCTCGACGCCATGACGCGACTTGCCTACGATCTCCTCCTTGCGAGCTTTCACCGCCTTCATGTCGATATTGACTGATCCGGAGATGTTCACTCCATAAGAGGCCGCCGTTTGCGCTTTGCGCGCAACGTAGGCACTGGCCACGAGCGTCTTGGTTGGAATGCATCCGGTATTGACGCAGGTGCCGCCGAATAACTTGCGCTCGATGAGGGCCACACGACGGCCTGCGCCCGTAAGCCGTCCGGCGAGTGGCGGGCCAGCTTGGCCCGCTCCAATGATGATGGCGTCGTAATGAGCTGTCATGCGAGTTTCGTCACAATCAAAATAGCTCCGCCAATGGCGATCGCGTCCTCGATCAGGGCGGCTGGAAGATCCTTGGCGAACGCCCTGCCGAGTCGAGCTCTGAATTCGGATCCGCCCAGAGTCCCCGCAATCCCACCAATGGCGCCGGCGAGAAGTCCCACAAAGGTAGATTGATGCGCTGCCCCTAAGGCTGCTCCAGAGAGCGCTCCCGTCACTACACGCGCGATGAACTGCGGAGGAACTTTTCGGCTCGGAGTTTTCGGCAGCTTATCGTTGATGAGTTCGCCGATTGCCGCCACGCTCAGAACGTAACGCGTGATGGCGTGACCCCAAATGCTCAGAGAAGTGCCCTCAAGATGCAACCTGCCGAGTCCCGCAGCCCAACTGACAACAGCAGGAGCCATCATCGCCCGCAAACCGGCGATTACACCGATTAGAAACGCTGCCAACACAACGTTCATGCTGCTTCTCGCTTTCTATAGGTTTTTCGGTTCGAAATACGGAAAACGCACCGAGTTTAGTGTCGAGAACTGGATATAGACAACCGTTATCCGCTCTCCAACCAAAGAAGAGACACGAAACTTTGATGCTGAATCGTAAAGGAATCTTCAAGTTCTTTCGACTAGATGAGCGACGGCGTTCGTCGCGCCGGACCAGATTCTAAGTCGACGGGCGGATGGGGCGGAGCGGCCAGATGAACTCGCGCCGGCATTCGATGGACAAGTTGGATTGTGGGAATTGCAGCAAAGAGAAACGATGGTGCCGGGAGCCCGCAACGCCCCGAACGCACTACAGCTTTTCTTCCGGATTCAGATGAAATAGAAGGGGCGGATCGACTTGAGAGGTGAATTCTGCTGACCTTTACTTGATCGTGTAAGTCACGCCTATAAGACCACCAGAGGTAACCACGCTATAGATGAAAGCGTTCCCTCCGTGATAGTTAACGAACAGATAGCGATAGCCCGCCCCCAGCGTCCATTTCGGGTGGATCTTGTAGCCCAGGAGCGCAGCAAACTGGTAATCGAGCTTAGCAGTCGCGTTCCAGCCGCCCACATCGCCCAGCAGATCGACAACTACCTTCTCACCGACTGGAAGCTGAACGCGTCCGCCAATCACGATGTCGGCCCAGGTCTGCGAGGCAGTGAGATTCCGGCCCAAGAGAGACGGATTTAAATTCAACTTCTGCCCTAAATCCCAGAGGCGTACGCCCACATTTGCGTCGGCCTTCACTTTCTTGCTGTCAATCACGCGGTAGCCGAATTTCGAAGTCCAGACCAACTGTCCCACTCGCACGTCGGCGGAGACCGCGCCCAAGGCGGGAAAAGGCAGCGCGCGGCTGTCAGAGATCCTAATCCACAGCAGATCGCCGTTCAGCAGAAAGCGATTGCGACGAAATTCAGCTGCACCCATTAGACCGATGTCGAAGTGGGAGAGTAGGTCGCCTGGGCTTGCATGAATACTGACGTCGCGCCCAAGGGCTCCAACAGTTCCGTGAGCACCGGCGAACCACAGATACGGGCTAAGATTGAAGTGCCAGTCGCTGCCCGCACTAGCGGAGGAAGATGTTTGCCCTGAAGCCGAACTCGCAGACTGCGTGTTCTTATCCGCAACAGAAGGCTCCTGCGCCTTCAGCAATTGGCAAGAGAGTAAGCTCAGCGTCACGCTTACGATCGACCGTCTTACAAACGAATTCATTGCTTTTCAGATTCCGGCAGTGGATCAGGCATTCGACCGTATGCCACGCTACGATCTGGCGTAACCGAGTTAAAGAGTATCGGCTGCGCAGAACTTGTCCACTGGCAAAAGTAGTAGAGGGGTTCAAAATTGTGGTGATTCCGGTCCGCAAGTAGTCCTGAAGCAATAGGTCACCCTTCTTGGATTAAGCCAAACGGTAGCTTCGGCAGGATCAAGAAAAACTGCGCTGAATTCATCCCAAAACAGTTGTCGCGAGCTGAGGAGCCGTTTAGCCGCAAACTCCCGTGAAGAGAGCCGCGTGCGAGTAGGACTCCTCCCCGTCAGTAGCTGTCGGGAATATATGGTCCGCCGGGTTATTCGGTCGAGATCGCCACAACCGTAGCGAATGCCCTCAAGATTCTGGAAAACAACCCCGTTGCTGCTGTGCTGGTCGATTACAAATCTGAAGGTCTGGACGCGCAAGCAGTCGCGTACCACATCAAGCAGCGATATGCCAACCAGCCAATAATCCTGCTGTCCGCGTACTCGGAGATGCCGGAGACGATTCTCTGGCTCGTGGATGAGTACGTGATGAGAAGTGAACCCATCGAACGGTTGGCGCAGGTGATTGAACGAGTGAGCCGCTCGCCCAAAACCACGAATGTTCTCAGTTACCGTTCGGTGGCATAGCCGCCCGAGGAGTGGCCGAATATAGTGAGCGAAATTCGCCAGATTGTAACGTCCGGCACGGAACGATACAGCGGGATATGAGACATTCTCGAACATCTATTGAAGGCCCCTTTTGGCGAATGCAAGAACGAGGGGTTGTGTATGGCATGTCGGCACTGCACCTCTAGCAATCAAAGCAAATTTTGCGCAGAAATGAGTGTGGTTCATCGCCAGTTGAAAGACGTAGCGAAACCGCCTGTATTCGTCTGGACGCAAGTTCTGGTTTGTTTGGATTGCGGCTTCACAGAGTTCACCATCGGCGAAGAAGAATTGCGGATTCTCGCTGGTTCTGATGTGGTTCCCCAGAAGAGTGACGTTAAGCGATAGCTGTCGGGAAATCTCTATACCACTCACTATCTCAGGTTGAGATAGTGAGTGATAATCTCTGATGAGATAACGAAGTCGGCCTCGCAAGCGGTGCGGGTACACTGTTGCGGCTTCTACGCGTAACAGTAGCTCGGATCGAAGGAGGCCGAGATGCGCATTATAGGCTGCGATTTGCATTCGCGACAGCAGACGTTGTCGATGCTGGACGCGGAGACGGGAGAAGTGGAAGAGCACGTTCTCGGGCACGAGGGCGAGGAAGTGCGCGAGTTTTACTCCGGGCTGCCAGGTCCGGTGCGAGTTGGGATTGAAGCTAGTTGTGCAACGCAGTGGTTCCTGCAGTTGATGGAAGAGCTGGGAGTGGAGTGTTGGGTGGGACACCCGGCGAAGATCCGCGCCTATGAACCGCGCAAGCAGAAGAATGATCGACGCGATGCTCGGTTGCTGATGCATCTGCTGGAGCAAGACATCTTCCCCAGGATCTGGGTGCCATCGGTCGAGCAACGAGATGTGCGGGCGCTGCTCATGCATCGGCATCAATGGGTGCGCATTCGCGTGCGGATTCAGAATGCATTGCAATCGATCGCGCTCGGGCATGGACTGCGCCGAGGGTCGGGATTGTGGAGCAAGGATGGACAACTGTCGCTTTTGGCATTGTCGCTGCCCGAGCACACCGAAGCACGACGCAACGAGTTGATGGCGTTATATCGTCAGCTGGATGCCGACATCGAGACTCTGGATCGAATGGTGGCGAATACTGCGGAGGAGCGGCCCTTGTCACGGTTGCTCATGACGCATCCTGGAGTCGGTCCGAACACAGCGTTGGCAACGGAGGTCTATCTGGGAGATCCGACGCGGTTCGCCGATGGCAAAGCCGTAGGCAGCTACGTGGGGATGATTCCTGAGGAGAAGTCGAGCGGCAAGAAGTGGCGGCTGGGGAAGTTAACCAAGCAAGGCAATACGATGCTGCGCTTTCTGTGGTGCGAAGCGGCCCGACATGCCGTGCGGCGCGATGCCGACCTGAAGCGGTTCTATACCCGCAAACTGGCACAAAAAGGATTGGGGAAAGCGACCGTAGCAGCCGGCCGCAAGCTGGGGATTCGGTTGTGGATCATGCTGCGCGATGAGATTGATTACGACGAGTTCTGCCGTCGCGGACGGCAGTGCGGGGAAGCCCATGCGGAGAGGCCTGGTCGAGAACGTGGTCCAGCGTAAGCGGTGACCGTACCTCTGAATAGGTAATCCGCCTCCCCGTTGGGCACGGGGAGTCCGAACAACTCATCATGGTCAGCAGTGACCGAAGAGATGTCTGGTGGGCAACACCGAACGATGAAACGGAAACGGGCCGAGCTGCAAAAACGGGTGGAAGCAAATGAACAACATGGCTAATTTACGAGTGCTTCGGCGCAAGTGGAGATGTGTGCGACAAAAAATCAAAAAACCTTCTGAATAAGGATTGACAGGGCCGCCTTCGTTAGAGACGTTCACGACAGCTATCCGTTTGTGTTGCGCAATACGTTGAGATTTCGCTAGAATCTTGTTTCCGATGACACCGGACGAAGCACTGACAACTCGTGCATCGACGCGCATCGACTATGCTGCGCATAGGAGACGGGATCATGCCACTTCACGACTGCTGCAGATTCGCTCGTCAGTTCTGAGCGATACAAGGATTCATGGCACGCATCGTCGTGCCGCCGTAGCTCGTCTGGGCAGTCGGCGACTGTCGAGGCTAAACTGGCGAAGCTGCCCGTCGGCAACGTACTCGTAACGCGTCCGTGCACCGTGACCGAGGAGCACAGATCGCTTTCGGCATACGGAGCTTCGGTCTATCGGGACGAGTCAATCATGACAAGCAAGACATATCGCTGACGTTGTGTCGCAATGCACAAACGTCCCGACTAGCAGCGAATCGGATGGCTAGGCATAGCACGGGACGTGTACTGGAGATTCTGCTTGGCATGAGTGAAGGACACTCATTTGGCCGATGCAACCGTATCGGGCGAGGTCGAAGGATAGGCGTTCATCAGCCGTTCGTCATACTCGGGGCAATCGCCGAACTGCGATCGCTGAGCGTGTAGCCAAACGTGATCCGGAATAAGTTCGGTTCTGGTCACAGCCTTATCGTTGTGCTCTATGCTATTAGTAGTCGAACAGCCAACCGCCCTATCTCAGAGTGAGGATAGTGAGTGATAATCTCTGATGAGATAACGAAGTCGGCCTCGCAAGCGGTGCGGGTACACTGTTGCGGCTTCTACGCGTAACAGTAGCTCGGATCGAAGGAGGCCGAGATGCGCATTATAGGCTGCGATTTGCATTCGCGACAGCAGACGTTGTCGATGCTGGACGCGGAGACGGGAGAAGTGGAAGAGCACGTTCTCGGGCACGAGGGCGAGGAAGTGCGCGAGTTTTACTCCGGGCTGCCAGGTCCGGTGCGAGTTGGGATTGAAGCTAGTTGTGCAACGCAGTGGTTCCTGCAGTTGATGGAAGAGCTGGGAGTGGAGTGTTGGGTGGGACACCCGGCGAAGATCCGCGCCTATGAACCGCGCAAGCAGAAGAATGATCGACGCGATGCTCGGTTGCTGATGCATCTGCTGGAGCAAGACATCTTCCCTAGGATCTGGGTGCCATCGGTCGAGCAACGAGATGTGCGGGCGCTGCTCATGCATCGGCATCAATGGGTGCGCATTCGCGTGCGGATTCAGAATGCATTGCAATCGATCGCGCTCGGGCATGGACTGCGCCGAGGGTCGGGATTGTGGAGCAAGGACGGGCAACTGTCGCTTTTGGCATTGTCGCTGCCCGAGCACACCGAAGCACGTCGCAACGAGCTGATGGCGTTATATCGTCAGCTGGATGCCGATATCGAGACTCTGGATCGTATGGTGGCGAATGTTGCGGAGGAGCGGCCCTTGTCACGGTTACTCATGACGCATCCTGGAGTCGGTCCGAACACAGCGTTGGCAACGGAGGTCTATCTGGGAGATCCGACGCGGTTCGCCGATGGCAAAGCCGTAGGCAGCTACGTGGGGATGATTCCTGAGGAGAAGTCGAGCGGCAAGAAGTGGCGGCTGGGGAAGTTAACCAAGCAAGGCAATACGATGCTGCGCTTTCTGTGGTGCGAAGCGGCCCGACATGCCGTGCGGCGCGATGCCGACCTGAAGCGGTTCTATACCCGCAAACTGGCACAAAAAGGATTGGGGAAAGCGACCGTAGCAGCCGGCCGCAAGCTGGGGATTCGGTTGTGGATCATGCTGCGCGATGAGATTGATTACGACGAGTTCTGCCGTCGCGGACGGCAGTGCGGGGAAGCCCATGCGGAGAGGCCTGGTCGAGAACGTGGTCCAGCGTAAGCGGTGACCGTACCTCTGAATAGGTAATCCGCCTCCCCGTTGGGCACGGGGAGTCCGAACAACTCATCATGGTCAGCAGTGACCGAAGAGATGTCTGGTGGGCAACACCGAACGATGAAACGGAAACGGGCCGAGCTGCAAAAACGGGTGGAAGCAAATGAACAACATGGCTAATTTACGAGTGCTTCGGCGCAAGTGGAGATGTGTGCGACAAAAAATCAAAAAACCTTCTGAATAAGGATTGACAGGGCCGCCTTCGTTAGAGACGTTATCGACAGTTATACCGCCCGAGCGTAAATTCCAATAGTACGCTATGGCACAGCTTGTATTTGAGTTCGTATCGCACGAGTTAGACACGGTCGTTACGGCGATAAAACGAATTGTCGGTGAAACGCCAAAGAGCTGTGAAATAGCACGCACATTCCTCGAATACAAGCCTTGTGCCATATTTGAAGAGGCGATTTCGATTATGCGCATGGGCGAAGCTGTTTCGGCTGTGCTCAGACCAGAAGTGCGCAACGTCCGATATGTTCTGATAAACAAACCGTTCTTCAACGGTACGAAACTGCCTGGCTGGCTCGGCACGATCGAATACACCGGTATGGATTACAAGCGGATTTGGGACGAACTTCTAGGCGTGCAATTGCAACTTGCGTGTCTTGGAAATGAGGAAGGTGTCCCATTAGACGCGATGGAACAGCTTGTCAGCACGGAGTTTCCGTGGGAAGCTCCCGAGTTAGTGATTGGAGCCGCGCGCGACAACAAGGGAGAATGGGACATACGCCACGGTTCGAACTACTTCGCGCCTCGATAGGTGTTGATAAATCTCCTTATCGCTCCGTATCTCAGGGTGAGATAGGGAGTGATAAAGGTCGTTTCGGACGGTTCTCACAGACGTTCATTTGGAATTGGTGTACCGTGCATCAGCTAGCGCTTGCACGGGTGCGAAAGAAGGAAGAAGTTGTTATGGAAGACCTGAGAGTTTACCGCTGGACGGGGGCATCTGCCGTGGCCGCCATCGCCGTCTTTTTCATTGAGTTCCCGCTTTACTTTGTGCGCGGCGCCTTTCCCGGCGTCACGGATCCGGTGAAGCTCGCCGAGTTTACCGCTCGCAACGCCACGAACGTCATGACTTGCGTCTTCCTCGACTTCATCATTCTCGGGCTGATTATGATTTTCCTCGCCGGCTTCCGCTACCTCATTGCCCGCTCAGACCCGCCGCAGGAGTGGCTCGGGACTCTCGTGTTCGGCGTGGGCCTGGTCTATGTCACGCTTACGCTGGTCGCCGATTCGCTGCAGGCCTCGACTGTCATCGACGCCCTAACCATTCCCGCTAACGGAGTTGTCATTCGCGCCATGTTTGAAAGCATGCTCCTGATGTACGGCGCCGCTGCCCTTTTCCTGATGGGCATGATGATGGCGATCGCCGGTTACACTGCCGTGGCAAGCCGGGCTCTTCCGCCATGGTCAAGCTGGGTTGCCTACGTTTGCGCTCTGACATGTTTCGCTTTTGTCCCGACGATGTTTGTCCACCATGTTGATCTCTTGGGCTTCTACAACCCCGCCGGGTTGGGTCCTGAAGCCTTTGCCGCATGCTTCCCGCTCGCTGTCTGGACGATCACCTTCGGCATCCTGATGATCCAGAGAGGCAAGCCCACTGTGTCGTCAATGATCGGCACCAGCATAGGAGATCGGGTTTCGGAACGATAGGTGGCGGAAAATCCCGATACCACAAGCAATCGAGAACTAGATCGATTGGCGAACGGCATTCGAGATTCTTGCAATACTCGCGGTTGGCCTTCTTCCGTGGTCTTTGGTCATCGAAGGAGTCCGCGAACTCTGGCTCACTTGGAACGGCAAGTCGCGCAATCGTTCAGTTTCAGAAGATAGATGGCGATAAATCTCCATACCACTCTCTATGTCGGTGTGAGATAGTGAGTGATGATTCTCCGTGCGCAACAGTTATCGCGTCAGGAGATTCCCTCTGTATACTACAGCGGCAGGTGAACCACATGGACAGCGATCAAACGCAACAGGAACTGTGCCGCAAGTACGGGTATGAGTTCGTTCCATGTCCTCCAGACTCCAAGGCGGGTGTTGCTCTACAGACTATCGGGCAGAATCCAATTAACGGGCTACGACACCCACGGGCTGGCGAAACGAATGGCTGGTATATCTGGGCTGGAGAGTTTTCATCGAGTCCAGAGTTTTTCTCGCCGCTGCATGCTTCGCACCTGCCTGAGCGATTACCAGAAGTGATGAGGTTTCTCGGTCTTCCTCCCGGCACGCGTTTCCTTCTCGCCGGAGACCACGCTGATGTATGGTTCGATGAGTCGCTTTTGAATGTCTGATGGTCACATTGTCGGATTACTGTTGATATATCTCCATCCCACTCACAATCCGGTTGTGAGTGATAATCTCCGTTCGCAACAGCTATCTAGAAAATGCCCTCTGGGAAGGCGTAAAGTGCTGACCATGATACGCAGAATATTGGCGATGTCCGCTGCTTCACTGATATTCGCGCCGTACTTGTTGTCACAAAAGCCGGACACCTCTCTGAAACAGAAGGCTGCTCTGTCTCTTCCGAACTCCGTAGTCTCCCCTGAGTGGGATGGCACATGGGGATTGAACCCTTCAAGGAGTAGCGGCCCGTTCGTTACCATCTCGATTTCGGCGGACGGTGAGTATCGTTATGACAATGGAGTTTCGAGTTTCACTTTTCGCTGTGATGGGAAGGATCAACCGATAGGGAAAGATCGCACGCAAGCCTGCGTGAAGGCCAGCGCAACTACCTTAGACCTGACCCGAAAGGAAAATGGGACAAAGACGATTGCGTATCACTGGGAGCTTTCGGCTGACGGGAAGGTTCTCACGGCGACGACCACCACTTTTCGCCCAAGTGGTCCTGTTACTACCAAGAATGTCGTTGCCTCGCGAGTCTCGGGTTCTAATGGCTTTGCTGGCCAGTGGCGGGACACGATCTATCTTCAGCGACATGCCGAGATGACACTGAGCTTCGACAGTCGGACCTTGCATCTCAGCTATCCGAGCGCCGGACAATATGTTGACGTGCCCCTCAGCGGAGCCGACGCACCGGTGCAGGGGCCTCACGCTCCCGAGGGAGCCACTTACTCAATACGGCTGGCTGGACGACGCGAGATTCACACTCTAATGAAGCGCAATGGCAAAGCTCTCACTCAAGGCTCCCTGGAATTGAGCGACGATGGAAAGGTCATTACGCATACTTGGTGGAAATCAGATCAACCAGCCGACAAGATGAAGTTTGTGTATGAAAGAAAGTCGTAGTGCACCGCATCGCTGAACAGCAGAGCGCCCTCCCTGAAGCAACGATAGATTGCTGGCGATAAATCTCGTTATCACAAGTAACCATCAGGAAAACCGCTTGTAACGTCAATCAAAACGGCACCCTTCCTAGACAGTCCCGCCTTATGATTCACAATCCATCGTAGACGAACAAAAAGCGAAAGTGCTAGACTGCTCCGCATGAAAGTCCATGCCCTCGAAGACTATATCCAGCACTCAGACGAGTTGGCTCAGGAAGTCGTTCACGCGTGGGTGGTGAACGCAAAGGCCGGGAATTCTGAGTACCTGACGCCTGAGTTTAAAGATGTGTTCGACAAGGCGTTCGAATACCGTCAATCCAAGAAGATCGCCGACAATCATCGCGAGTTCAATATTCTTACCGAGGATGACGCGACAGCAGAGCGCACTTCTCGCGAGATATTCGCTGCTGCTTATAAGCGCTGGATAGAGCGCGAAATGAACGTGCTCATGGAAGCGATGTAATGGACGAAGGCCGCAAACGCGTGCTGCTGATTGCTGCCGCGATCCTCGCCGCACGCCGCCTCAGCAGCGAATCCGTAATGCTTGGACAGAGTCCACGAGTTGTATCCGCAATCGAGGACGCGCTTGTGTGGGCGAAGCGCCTGATGGATGCGATTGATAGGAAGTTCTCTACGTAGCGTGACAGGTGTCACGGACTCAGACTGCAAGCGCACAGTATCGTTCTACACAAAGCGACAACAAAACAATGAGCAATGAAACACTCCTACCGGGACGTAATGCCCATCGCAGCATGAAAATGCCCACCGGAAAAAGACGGGTTGCGATTTGGGCCTATCTGTCGCCGGAGGCGAAAGAAGCAATAAAGACTGCGGCACGACTGGATGACGAATCGTCCGATTCCCACTTCGTTGCACGTGCGGCATTGAAGGCCGCCCTTTCGATATTGAAAAGAGAAGAACTAAAGAAGAACGAGTCCATTCGCGAGAGTATCGAGCACGATATCGCCAGCTTGCAGGCCCAACTAAAGCGCCTGTAGTGCTAAGTAAAGATTCTCGTTCAATCTGACAATATTAGCTGCAACGCGACAACTCCCCGCACCCACCACGCCGTCCCGTCCACCAACCTCAACCAAATATCACAAACTATATTCGCTTGTTCATCAATGGGTTAGGGCGGTCGCGTAGATGTTGTTACGCACGGACAGCAGCCTGTTCTGACGCCTGTACAGACCCGAGCAAATGTGATCTAAAGCGTCGCCTCAGCACACCAGAGCCGAAAACGCGGTAGCCCGGTTGCTATCTAGCTATCTGTATCTCGCGATCAGTCTTTGTAGTCTGCCGTAGTCAGGTCTTGACTACGCGAAATCCCTTGATTTCTCTAGTACAAGCGATAAATCGTAGTAAGTAGTCATACAGATATAAACATTCATTCTCTTTCTTTCATCGGCTAATCTATTTTAGTCTCCAATTCTGACTACAACTCATTGCAACCCGAATCGCAGTTTCTCCTCAACAACTTAGTGCGTAGTCTCGGATTGACTACATGATTGACTCCTCCTTTGCGAGAATCCACGTCTTCGGTCTACCAGTCTTCAGCCGAATGATTCCTGCTGTTTCAAGAGCTTTCAACGCGCGGTTGAAAGTCTCAGCGCCATCGCGACTTGCGTTTGTAAACTGCCACAATTGGCGTTCAGCTGCTTCGCCGCGTCTCTTTTCCAGCTCATGACGGATTTTATTCTCCATCTTTGCCACCGGGTTCTGCCCTTGGTTTGGTCGAAAGCTCTCGCGGATTTCTCGCTGGTACTCAAGCAACGCAAGTACTCGACGCATGACCTCTTCATCAATCTCGGTTTTGACATCACTAAATGCCAGGATGGGCATGAGCCGCATGCCAAGAGTGTCTAGGCGAGCACTTTCGCGGGTTTCCTGTAACGAGTAATACCAGTCGTCCCACATCGTCGTTGCAGCTGCCGTCAAACGCATCAGGAACTCCTCTCCCGGCCTTGCATGTTGTCGAAGTGTGGCAAAGCATTGCTGCAATTTCCTTTGAACTCGCTCGCGATCTTCTGACGGAGGTTCCGTTGGTCGCGGGATTCGATTGTGAACAGAGCCGGTAACCAGGAGAAGACGATTAAGGAATCCGATATCTTCAAGCTCTCCAGCATTCAACAATTCGCTAAAGCAGTCGTCGGTTGTGTTCGACATGAAACTTACGTGAGCATCGGAAATTTCAGAGAAGTCGTTCTTCGTGCAATTTGCGTACTCATTGCGCTCAAACAGCTCGTTCAACATCTCCTGAAGCACCGAACTCTTAACACCGCTCTTCTTCTCGAATCTGCGGAATTCATCGAACGAAACAACGATGTTGTGGTTTCGCTCAAGCGCACCTACCAATCCTTCGGCGCTACCTACCCCCCGCAAAATCTTGAGTTGGTCCTCGTCCTCGCCTGTTGACCGTAAAGCTTCACGCAAGAACCTTTCTGCGATTCGTACTGACGTACTTTTACGGGAGTGGCCGGACTTCGCGATTTTCAACTGGTAGATTCGCGGCTCCGTCATGAGGGCTCCGAAATCCATCCGGACTTTGCCCGTCAGGTAAGCACCCAAAAGAGTCAGCATGTCGAAATAGAGAAATTCTTTTGGAGATTCGTAGTGCTTGCTGTAGAGGTCCGCGAATTCACCAATAACGCCCTCGTAGGCTTCAGCAGGAAATCTGATCTCCGAATGAGACTGGCTCACGAGTTCGCGAGATGTGGCAAGCTCGCTAGATAGGGATTCACGGTTAGAGGTGGGGTTATCTGCGGTACGACTTACGGACTCTTGGTTCATAGTCTTTTCCAGTTCCATTTCTTTTTGAATAGAGCAATGTCTTGAGGTCTTTTTCCGCAGCGATCAGTGAGCGCGCGGGGATACTGTCGCCTTGTATGTATGCAAGGGATGTTCTGGATGCGCTCCCATCGTCATCTGCGAATCGGAAAGAGTAGCGATCACCAATCGGTTGCAATCCGAGCAGTTGATGGCCTTTCGCGACTAGGAATGCCGCTGTGCCAAGGTCGTTTTCAATGTGTTCGCCAGACGAGATCGGAGGTGCAAGAGACTTCTGACGGGTTTTGGGACTTTCCATATCAGGGCTGCGGGGAGCAAGCCCGAGAGCTTGTGGATAGCTCTCCTGCTACTAAAACCATTATCTCGTGGCTCTCTCTTGCCGCGATAGAGGATCAGGGGGATTTGTGAAAAAAAACTGCGAGACCTTCATGGACTGCAGTAGGTGCGCGCAGACCACACGCAACAGCACTGGAATGCATTCAACGAAGCGCAATTGCTTTGAACCGCGCTCAGCTACACGCAACTGCTCTCTGAAGACGCACTGAACTGGTGAGCGAAGCGTTGCCAGACGCGTTGGCAGATAAGCGCATAAGCGAGTTGATTGTCCGAGTGTGAGTGTTGGATGGGACTCGCAAGCTGTTGAAACACTTAAGAAAGGGATGGAAGCCCAGATTTCCTAAACCGG
>CAWGWI010000028.1:0-131576 GCA_963826275.1 Terriglobia bacterium
GGAGCGCCAAGCAGTTCCCGCAACACAATCGCGATGGTGTACACCTCTTGTCCGGTGGAACAGGCGGCGCTCCAGACTCGTATTGGGATTGGGTGCAGACCTAACTTCGAGCGCCGATCGATCAACTCAGGAATGAGCTTATGTCGAACCAGTTCGAAGGGAGATGAATCCCTGAAAAAGGACGTTTCATTGGTAGTGATGGCATCGACGATCTTGCTCTGCAACGACGATGATGCCTTGGCCTTGTAGTACAGATCCGAGAATCCCGCGGACTTTGTCTCCAGCAACAACTCTTGCAGGCGCGAGGTCAATAAATATCCTTTTGCCTCGTCCAGGTACACGCCGCAACTCTGGTGGATGAACCGTGACCAGAGGCCCATCTCTTCCGAAGTAATTGCGATGGTCAAGCCGTCACTCCCCGAAGAATCGAAAGGATGTGAGAAGCAATCTCGTCGATCGGAAGCACTGCATCGACAACACCAGCTTCGATCGCAGCCTTCGGCATGCCGAACACCACGCAGGTAGATTCATCCTGTGCCAGCACGCGGCACCCCTGGCGCTTCAGCAGTTGCAAACCAATCGTGCCGTCGCTTCCCATGCCGGTCAGGATCACTGCCATCGCTTCGCCGGGAAAATGCTTCGCGACAGAACGGAACAGGTAATCCACCGCCGGTTTGCAATTGTTCTCCGGCGGATCATCGGTGATTTGAATTCTCTTGGCTCCCTTGGATCCGGGTACGAGGCGCATCTGTCTGCCACCAGGCGCGATGTACACCTGGTTTGGCGCGAGCACATCGCCGTCTGCCGCTTCGCACGCCTTGAGTGCGGAAGAGTTGGAAATGTTTTGTGCAAGCGTCTTGGTAAAAAGCGGGGGCATGTGTTGAACTACTGCTACTGGAACACCCAGATTAGAGGGCAACATCGAGAACAGTCGTTGAAGTGCGCTCGGACCTCCAGTTGACACTCCAATCAGCAAGATCTCCGGTTTCGTCATTGTCGCGCGCGCAGCCGCTGGAGGATTCGGCTTACTCAAGGAACGATCCGGTGCAACCATCGTGGATTCGATAACCCCTCTTATCTTGGTCCGTAGTTGGCCGGAATTCTTTAGTATTCCGCGCACCTCAAGGCGTTGCGTAAGAGCGCGGACCCGCGGGACTAATTCCGCCCGGATCAGCTTCATGTTTTGCTCGAAGTCTCCGGTCTCGGGCTTGGTGATGAAGTCGAACGCCCCTTTCGCCAGTGCCTGCAGCGTCAAGGCGCCACCCTGTAGGGTTAACGCGCTCACCAGGATCACGTTGGTATTCAACTGCTCGGCCTTCAGTGCGTCTAGCACTTCCAGGCCGCTCATTCCGGGCATTTCCATGTCGAGCGTAATCAGGTCTGGAAGCAGATCTCTTGCCTTCTGGACAGCCGCGCTTCCCGTCGATACCGAACCGACTATGGCCGACCGTGTCGCCGTCTCCAGCGATATCAAAGCCGCCCTGATGGGTGAATCGAATTCTTTGCTGGAAGGTTTCGGACTGGTCCTGGCCTACGAGCGTGGCGACTGGTCTCGCTGCGACGAACTCAGAAAGAAATGGCGCATACCTTCGAAATTCCTCACCGACGCCTATCTCGCCTCTATTCAATGGGCGAAATTGTTGACGGATGGAACAACCTAGCGGCATCTCAGTTTGGGCTTAAAACGTCCATCCCAGGCTGCTGCTGATACCCAACTCATTTCGCTTCGAGGTAACGGGCGGACGGCTATCGAAGTTGTCCCAAAAGGATAGCTCTGTGTGGAAGTTGTTCACCAACTTTACGGTGAAGGTGTTCTTCGTGGTTGTGCGGATACGTCCATAATCGGACAGTCCTGGATAAACAAGTAGCTGTGACTGCAGGTTGTAACGATCAAAATGAAACAGCTGGTACTGCAGTCCGAGAAGGCCCTCGATATTTTCGTCCGACGTGTGTCCGACAAAGTCCTCATGCGTATAAACGGTTCCGGCGATCCAGCGTAAGACGTTTTGGTTGGTACGAATCCAATAGCGCCCATATCCACCGCCCAATGTGGTTCGCAGATTCAGATCCTGCTGAGAACTGTGGAGAAAGTCACTGAGTCCAAGGAGAAAAGAGTTCTTATTCAGAAATCGCTCTCCCACGCCCTGGAAATCCAGCAGATTCGTTTGTGAACCGCCCGATTGACCGCTGAACGACGTGTTGTAGGAGGCATTAGCAGCCCACCTGATCGCAGTGTAGGTCGCGCTTGCATCCGATGTGAGTGCCGTCTGGTTATTCCCACTGGTGAAGTCGTACCCAAAGTCGATGGATCCTTTCAGTTGACGCCAGAAACTTTCTTTCACCGACTCGAGCTTCACCACTTGATCAGCCGAAACACGAATTTCTTCTTTTTGGCTGCGCACCGAAACGTCTGCTTTAGGCTGTTCGGGCGCCGCTTTCTTTTCGAAAGTTCCGCTCATGCGACGACCGTCACTGAGGACAACCTGGAAACTCGCGGTGCTTTCCACCTTGTCGACCTGAGACCAATCCAGCCCGATCGCTCCCGAAACGTACGGCATATCGATATAGAGCACGCCGGACTCCAGCTTTTTGACTTCGCCCGTGAGCCGGTCTCCATTTTTCATGATGACCACGTCGCTTCTCTTCGCGAGTGCAGGCACGGTGAGTAGCAGAGACGCAACGATCGGTAGAGCAAAAAGAAAGGATGTTCGTCTGAAGGTGATCCGCGGCAGCATAGGCCTCACTCTCCGCTAGCTGGAATAGAAGCTCCAGCCCGGTCCTGACTGCCGCGGAACCGATTGGATTTCATCTCAGCAAGAATTTGTACTCATCCGAGGAATCGACCTCATCTCGTGTAAAGCGCAACTGATCGACATGGCGACGGCAATGGCGGCGTTGAAGCGGGGCGCCTCACAACTGTCGCCATCCCGGGAATCGTCTCACTGGCCCCCTTGTGCCGCCATCTTTTTTTGCAATTCTTGCTTTAGCTGCTCCAGATTAAAGGTGGCGCCCTTCTGCATCGGCGGAAACTCGAGGAACGTTTGTGCGTATTGACCAAGAATGTCCTGAACCAGAACGAAGCGCCAGAACTCATAGGAGAACCACGAATACTGGTTCTGCGACTGATTGGGCAAACCTGGGACAGGGACTGCCGTGCCCGACGGCGCGAGCCTGCGCACGGAACTGTGTCCAGCGGTGGGACTGCCCCACTCAAGCCGACAGAAGGCTTGCGGGCCACCAGCCTCTCGCTCTCCCCACCTACCGTTCGATCTCACAGACAGACGAATGTTCTCCATTTACTGTAGGCGTGAACTGCTGCGCCCCGCCTCGTAGCGTGCGGTGGTCGAAAATGGGAATCTCATCCCTCAAATCCGACCCGCAGCTATGACACCCGGAACTTTGCACGTCTATTGTTCGTAGGTTGCATTATGAGGCGATTCGTCGACAGCTTCCGCCAAGTTTTGCGCGCCATGTGGACGCACAAACTCCGCTCCTTCCTCACCATGTTCGGCATTGCCTGGGGCGTGGGATCTCTGCTGCTGCTGGTGGGACTGGGAGAAGGTTTTCGCGCAGGAACCGACAAAAGTCTGGCTAGCTTCGGCCAGGACTACATGCAGATTTTCAACGGTCGTGTGCCGGCGGTCGGCCGCAGTCAGCTTTCTTCTCGTCAGTATTACTTGAGCTACCAGGACTACCTCGACGTTCGTAATTCACCTTACATCCGTAATGCCGCGCCGGTTATTTATCGCGGCGACCTTCGCCTGGTCAGCGACTACGGCAGCAGCAACGGCTACGTAGACGGGTCTGAGCCGCAGTTCTATGACATTCGCTACCAGCCTGTCGATCAGGGCCGCTGGATGAACTGGGATGACGAACGCGAACGTCACAACGTGTGCGTGATCGGCAGCGAATTCGTGCGCCTCTTGTTCCCGGGGCGTCCGGTCATAGGCAGCAGGCTGCTGATCAATGGCGTGCCCTTCCAGGTGATTGGGACGATTCAGAAGATCGGTCACGGAAACAATAATGACCAGAACATGCGCCTGGTTATGCCTTACAGCACCATGGCTACTTACTTCCCGATACAGGGGGAAGGCAATGCCAAGGCGATCAAGTATGTCGCCTACCAACCGGTTATCAGGCAACGCCACGCGGAAGCCAAGAAGGCCGTCCGCAGCATCATCGCAAGGAATCACAACTTCGATCCTGAGACGCCCGATGCGTTCGACGATTGGGACACCATAGAAGGCGCCGAGATGATGGGCAAAATCTCCGACGCCATGGATACATTCCTCGGAGCCGTCGGTCTGGTGACACTCGCTCTCGGTGCCATGGGAGTCGTGAACATTATGCTGGTCTCGGTCACCGAGCGCACACGCGAGATCGGACTTCGCAAGGCGCTGGGCGCTACCAGGCGCAGCATCTTGTTCCAGTTCTTCCTCGAAGGATTGATGCTTACAGTGATGAGCGGCGCTATTGGCGTCGCAGCAGCCTATCTGGCAACCAAGCTATTCGGGCTGGCGCCGCCGATTGATGGATTCGAGCTGCCCCATATTTACCCAGCAACGGCCGCGCTTGCCATCGTAAGCCTGGCCACGGCCGGCATTGTCGCCGGACTCTACCCCGCCCGGCGTGCAGCGTTGCTCACGCCGGTAGAAGCACTTCGGCAGGAGTAACGGATGATCCGGGCGAAAGACGTCTTCTCGGAAGCTTACGGCTCGCTCAGCAATAATCGCCAGCGCAGCGCGCTCACCATGCTAGGCATGGCCTGGGGAATCGCCACGGTGGTGCTGTTGCTGGCCTATGGCACGGGCTTCTCTACCGCGATCATCAACATATTCAAGGCGTATGCCAGCATGCAGGCGATGGGGGTTGCGGCCGGACGCACCTCGATGCAGGCCGGAGGCACCAAAGCCGGCACGACCATTCGCCTGACCACCGACGACATTGATCGCGTTTTGGCAAACGTGCCCAGCGTGACCCGCATTACTCCCGAATCGTTTTACAGTGCGCCCGTGAGCTATGAAGGGCGCTCCTACACCTGGGACGTTCGCGGCGGCAATCCCAATACCCAGGAGATTCAGAACCTGCAGGTGGAGGTAGGCCGTTTCTATAGCGCTGAAGATATGCAACTGCGCTCGCGTGTGTGCGTGCTCGGTTCGGAATCCAAGGAGAAGCTGTTTTCCGGCCGCTTCGCGTTAGGCGAGAGGATTCGCATCAACGGCATTCCCTACGAAGTGGTCGGCGTGCTCAAGGCGAGGCCGCAGGAAGGTACCGAGAACAGTATCAACCGCGTCGTCTATATCCCATTCCCAACGCTGAGCGATTTCCGCGACACGCATTACATCGACATGATCTGGATCGATTTTTCCGGCGAAGACTATGGAACGGTGGAGAAGGCGATTCGCAAAACAATGGCTGCAGAACATAGTTTCCGTGCTGACGATAAGCGCGCACTGTTTGTCTTCAGCCTGATGGAGCAGCTCTCGCAATTTCACATCATCACCATGGCTCTCCAGGTCATGCTCGCGTTCATTGGAGCCCTGACCCTCGGCATTGGCGGAGTAGGCTTAATGAACATCATGCTGGTGAGTGTGACGCAGCGCACCCGCGAGATTGGAGTTGAGAAGGCGATGGGCGCGCGCCGTCTCGACATCCTGGTGCAGTTTCTTTCTGAGGCGCTCGCTCTTACATTTCTCGGTGGACTGTTCGGCATTATTCTGGCCTACGTCATTTCGTTCTCTGTGGGAAATCTCACCTTCTACAGTGCCCTGGCGAAACATGGAGAGATGGGAGATATTCGGCTGATCATTTCACCCGTCAGTGTGTTGGTTGCGACTGTCATCCTGGCGCTGGTGGGATTGGTCAGCGGCATGATTCCCGCGATACGCGCGTCACGTCTCGATCCGATTGAAGCGTTGCGCTACGAATGAACCGTCTCCGGCAGCGCGGAGTCGTCGCGCAGTTCCAACCACTTGAAAGCTCAACTCCGCATCCCTGCTGGTATCGCACTCGCTAAGAGTTGGAATGCATCATAATCTGCTGACCAGACACTGAGGAGAAACGTCGTGCAACTGAAGGACAACACGATCCTGATTACGGGTGGAGGTTCCGGGATTGGTCGTGCTCTTGCCGAGGCGTTCCACGCCGAGGGCAACCAGGTGATCATCGCCGGTCGGCGGAAACAAGTGCTCGACGAAACCGTGGCGGCGAATCCGGGAATGAAGTCAACCGTACTCGACATTGCAGACGGCGCGGCGATCTCTTCATTCGCTGAGCAATTGAAACGTGATTACCCGTCGAGCGGGTGAAACCATTACGCCGGGCTGAGGCAAACGGCAACTACGATCCATTCTTCAAGACATTTAACGATCGGGCGGCGTCCTCGCACGAGAGTTTGTAATCTTCATTTCCGGTAAGTCCAGGTCGTGCAATTCCGTCCTCTGCTCACCCTGACCAGGGTCTGCCATCACAGACTGCCGTCCGCGGCAGCAATAGCTTAATAAAGGAAGCTGTCCAATATCTGTGCTCCGGCGCAGCGGAGGATCTGTATGGCAATCACGAAACAAGAAGCCCTCGAGTACCATCGGCACGGAAGGCCGGGGAAAATTCAGGTGACCTCGACCAAGTCTTGCCGCACGCAACGCGACTTGAGCTTGGCCTACACTCCCGGAGTTGCCGAACCCTGCCTTGAAATCCAGCGTAATCCACACGACGCTTTTAAATACACCGCACGCGGCAATCTGGTCGCCGTCATCACCAACGGAACGGCCGTGCTCGGTCTCGGGAATATCGGTCCGCTGGCCGGCAAACCCGTGATGGAAGGCAAAGGTGTCCTCTTCAAAAGGTTCGCCGACATCGACGTTTTCGATCTGGAGATCGCCAGCCTCGACCCCGAAGAAATCATCCGGGTGTGCCAGTTGCTCGAACCGACCTTCGGAGGCATCAATCTCGAAGACATCAAGGCCCCCGAATGTTTCCATATCGAAGAAACGCTAAGAAAGACGATGAAGATTCCCGTCTTTCATGATGACCAGCACGGCACGGCGATTATCTCCGGCGCTGCTCTTCTGAACGCCCTGGAGGTTGTCGGCAAGGACATCAGCAAGGTACGTGTCGTGTTCAATGGCGCTGGCGCCTCTGGTCTGGCCTGTGCCGAGCACTATCTCCGCCTCGGGGTTCGTCCTGAAAACCTGCTGCTGTGCGACACCAAAGGAGTTCTCTACAAGGGCCGCAGCGAAGGTATGAATCCTTACAAAGACCGCTTCGTCCGCGACACCGACGCGCGCACCCTCGCCGATGCCATGCGTGATGCCGACGTCTTCGTCGGATGCTCGGTGAAAGGCGCCGTCAGCAAGGACATGGTGCACTCCATGGGCCCGCGTCCAATCGTGTTTGCCATGGCGAATCCGGACCCCGAAATCAGTTTCGAAGACGCCAAACAAGCTCGCCCAGATGTGGTCATGGCCACCGGACGCTCCGATTATCCTAACCAGGTCAATAATGTCCTGGGATTCCCATTCATCTTCCGCGGAGCCTTGGACGTTCGCGCTACTACCATCAATCACGAAATGGAACTCGCCGCCACTCATGCGTTGGCGGACCTAGCGAAGGAAGATGTTCCGGACAGAGTTTGTCGCGCCTACGGTGTCGACCGTCTGCGCTTTGGAGCCGACTATCTCATTCCGAAACCGTTTGATCCGCGTGTTCTGGTCTGCGAAGCCCGCGCGGTCGCCAAAGCCGCCATGGAAACCGGAGTGGCGCAGGAGCCGATCAACCTTGATGAATATCGCGAGCAACTCGAACGCTTGCTTGGCAAAGCCCATGAGGTGACGCGGTGGTTTATCCATCGCGCCAAAGCGGCGCCCAAGCGCGTGGTATTCCCCGAAGGTGAGCACGAAAAGATCATCCGCGCCTCACAGGCAATCGTTGAGGAAGGCATTGCTCGTCCAATTCTGCTTGGAGAGAGCAAAAACATAACCAAGACCGCCGAAGCACTGGGAATTTCGCTCGACGGAGTGGAGATCGTCTCTCCTGCCGACTCTTTGCGCCGCGACTTTTATATCGAAGAACTGTTCCGCCTTCGTCAGCGGCACGGCGTAACTGTTTCCGAAGCGAAAGACCTGATCAAGAATCACAACTACTTCGCTTCCATGATGGTTCATGTCGGCGATGCCGATGCGCTTGTTTCGGGTATCAATCAGCACTTCCCGGATACGATCCGTCCCGCATTGCAAGTCATTCGCGTGCGCGAAGGACTGCATCGCGTCTCTGGTCTTTACACCTTGATCACGGCCCAGAACGAAATGTACTTCCTCGCTGACACCAGCGTTAATGTTGAACCTTCCGCCGAAGAGCTCTGTGAGATCGCGCTCTGTGCCGCCGCCGAGGCACGCCGCTTCGACGTCGAGCCTCGCGTGGCCATGCTCTCTTTCTCCAGTTTCGGGAGCACCAAGCATCCTTTGTGCGAGAAAGGTTCGCCAGGCCGTGCGACTCATCCGACGCGCCGATCCGACGCTCATTGTGGACGGCGAAATCATGGCGGACACAGCTGTGATGCCTGATCTGATCGCCAAGGAGTATCCGTTTTCCAGCCTGCGCAATGGAGCCAACGTGCTTATCTTCCCCGACCTTACCTCCGCCAACATCGCTTACAAGCTCCTCATTCGGCTTGGCGGGGCGCAAACCATCGGCCCGATTCTTATGGGTATGAGCAAGCCTGTGCAACTCCTCACCAGAGGTTGCGAAGTGGAAGAAGTAGTTCAGGCGGCAGCGCTGGCCGTGGTGGATGCGCAGGAACTGGAGTGGCCGTCCACAACTGCCGCGAAGCGCCTGAGCGTCAGCGCTGATTGAAAACTTTCGTCATCTAGAGCAGTGAAGCCGAGCCCTGAGATTTCCGATGTAAACATTGGAATCCAGGGCTCTTTCTGTTGCGGTCCTGCCCGGTAACATTACTCGAGGCATTACCGCCGCCATCTTTACCCCTGTACTTCCGGACAATAGAGTCCATTGGCAGAAAGAGTTTTCTGGAACGCCTGACGCGGGGTAATTGCAATCTGCGTGGGCGGGAAAGAAGAGTTATGACCGACCGGGGAAAAGAAATGGTGACGCGTTCGATTTACATCGCTTTGGGACTTCTGGCTGCTCGCTGGATTTTCCGTAGAAAGCCTGAGACGGATCTTCTCGCTCGCCTGCGCGCCGCGGGAGTCTAGCTAGACCAGTTTATCCGCGCGGCTTTCCGCAGGACGTTTGCTGGTCGCTTGCCGTCCTGCGTGCGTGTGTTCCTTGTCCCCAAATCGGGACAAGCGCCAATTGTGTTTTGTCGCTGTCTCGCAGCCAGCACTTTCTTCCCGAACTGAGTTTAGCGACTAGCTACCCACTAACGACTAGCCACTAATCACTAACCACTGACTTTACGCCGCTTTTTTCCCGTGCCGCCGTCCGGAGATCACGCCAAACTTCCCTTCTGGAGTTCGATAGAACCGCTTCTTTGCGCGCGCTCGGATATACAACATCTGCGGAAGCGTGTGTGCCGGACGCACACCGAATTCCTGCCGAATCGCCTCCATGAGTTCTTCCGCTTTCATCTCGCCGTGTTTTTCCAGGACTTGCTGGGCCATATCCAGCGTCGATCCAGGAGCATCCTGCGTCGTGGGTGCCGGCATATGCAGAAGTTTGGAGTTTTCTTTCCCGATTTCCGAGTAGCTGTTAAGAAGATTTACGAGCGCCTCTTTTCGTTTCGACAGTTCTCGTAATTGCGTGTCCAGGTGATTCAGTTCGCGGCGGAGAATCTGGGTCAAATTATCCGGCATGGTACTCCCCTTGGCTTGATTGGATGAGCAGTTCGGTTGAACGGATTCCTCAGCCCATCTGTGCATATTCTTGTTTTGCCGAAAGTACTGAGCACCAACTGTCGCCTCGATAAACAGAACACTTGGGGCACACCTACCAGATTTAAGGCTCAGCTCACATCGATCGCTCGCCAGACTTTTTCTTAACCTTCTGCTACCCTCCCATGCGGAGTTTTAAACATGTTCACACCTGATTTGCTTGCTGGTAAGCGCGCATTGATCACCGGAGGCGCCACAGGATTGGGTCGTGCCATGGCCGAACGTTTTCTTCAGTTAGGCGCGACGGTTTACATCTGCGGCCGCCGGACAAGCGTACTGGAAACCACGGCCTATGAGCTAGAACCCGTCGGACCAGGCCGCATCCATCAGGCGACTTGTGATGTGCGTGATGTCGCCGCAGTCGACGCCTTGCTTAGTTCAATCTGGACTACTGGTCCCCTCGACATCCTGGTGAACAACGCCGCGGGAAACTTCCTGGCGAAAACAGAAGAACTCTCGCCGCGTGCCTTCGAAGCCGTCATCGGCATCGTCCTTAACGGAACTGTAAACATGACGCTCGGCTGCGGCCGGCGCTGGCTTGCGGCCGGTCATCCCGCAACGGTATTGAACATCGTGACCACGTACGCAGCCAGCGGATCCGGCTCCGCATACGTAGTTCCTTCGGCCGTCGCGAAGGCCGGAGTGATGGCGCTGACCACCAGTCTCGCCGTCGAGTGGGGACCGCGTGGCATTCGCCTCAACGGAATCGCGCCCGGGCCGATTCCCACCGAAGGCGCCTTCTCGCGCTTGATGCCTTCTCAGGATCTGGAGAAACTCGCGCTCCGCCGTGTGCCTCTGCGCCGGTTTGGTACTCCGGCTGAACTCGCGAATCTGGCTGCCTTCCTGGTCAGCGACGGTTGCACTTACATCAATGGCGACATCGTCGTGATGGATGGTGGTGAGTGGCTGCAGGGGGCTGGCGAGTTCAGTTACGCCGGACAGATCCTGTCGGACGCAGACTGGGAGGCCATGAAGCCGAAAAAGAAATGATCATCGGAACTCATGGTTAAGGTCTGTATCCGTCAGAAAGGTACCATTAGTTGGATGGCTGATTCATCTGGAACTCGCGCGAACCTGCAAATCCTGTGTACCGAACGCCTCACTCGGACGCTTGGCGCCGCCACGCTCGTTAGCGATGTCAGCGTCTCCGTAACCCGCGGCGAAATCATGGCCATCTGCGGCCCCAGTGGAGCGGGCAAATCGTCGTTTCTCCGATTGCTGAATCGCCTTGACGAGCCTACCTCAGGTACTTGTTTCGTCGACGGCGACGATTATCGACAAATTGCACCCCGAGAACTTCGTCGCCGCATGGGCCTCGTCTTACAAACCCCGTTCCTCTTCCCTGAAACCGTCGCCGACAATCTGCGCTTTGGTCCTGGCCAGCGTGGCGAAACTCTGTCCGATGCCACGATCGAAGATCTTTTGCTGCAAGTCGGGCTTGCGGGATTTGGTTCGCGATCGGTAAACGAACTATCCGGCGGCGAATCTCAACGTGTGTCCGTCGCGCGCACCCTGGCCAACTCGCCTGAGGTCCTGTTACTGGACGAACCCACATCCGCCCTCGACGACGAAGCCAAGCGCACAGTGGAAGCCGTGATCGTGGATGTCGTTCGGGCCAATCGTCTGACCTGCCTCGTGGTCACGCACGATACAGCGCAGGCGGCTCGCATCGCCGATCGCGTGATGCTCATGCGCGCCGGAGGTCTTGAACGCATCATCGCCGCCGGGGAGATCACCCATGCTTAAGCACATCTTCACCACTCATATCGCGCTCGGATTTGCCCAGGCCGGCATCGCCGCCGCACTCGCCTTGGTGATTCTCTTCCTCGCCCGCCGTCGTGGCATTCATCTTGAGTCCGAGATCGTTGTGGCACTCGTGCGCGGCATCGCGCAGATCTCCGCAGTCGGATTCATCCTGGTGATGCTGCTGAAGGGACCGCAATGGACCAGCGTGATCATGCTTTCGATCATGATGATCGTTGCCGCGTCAGTTTCATCCCGCCGCGTGAAAACCATCCCAGGGGCGTATGAAGTGTCGCTCTACGGTATCGTCACCGGAGCCGGCGTCGTGATCACGCTGATGACCTTGGCGGGTGTAATCGATTGGGCAATCACCTCGCTCATCCCGGTCGGCAGCATGCTCATCGCGAATTCGATGAACTCTAACTCGCTGGCCCTCGAACGGTTTCGCTCCGAGGTTACCGGCCACGTCGGCCAGATCGAAGCCGCGCTTTCGCTCGGCGCTCCGGCAAGCACCACGGTCGATCCTTATGTTCAGAACGCCTTTCGTGCGAGCCTGATTCCCGCTCTCGACAATCTCAAGTCGCTCGGGATTGTCTGGATCCCCGGATTGATGGCCGGTATGCTGCTCTCCGGTTCGCCCCCGATCTATGCTGCGATTTATCAGTTCGTGGTGATTGCGATGATCTTTTCGGCTTCCGCAATCACCTGTCTGGTCAGCACCACACTGGTTCGCAAACGCGCATTCTCGCCGAATGACCAGCTCGTGCTTCGTCCGGCGACCGCGGCAACCAAGCCTCTGTAGAAATCGTCCGAGGAAGAACAGCAATGAATGCAGAAGACTTTCGACGAATTGCCCTGACTCTGGACGGAGTCGAGGAAGGCTCGCACATGGGCGCGGCTGACTTCCGAGTTGGCGGAAGAATCTTCGCGACGTTAGCGTCCCAGGATCAGGGATACGGAAACCTGATGCTCACCCCGGAAGTTCAGGCACAATTCGTTGCCGAGGCTCCAAACATATTCCTCCCGATCGCCGGCGGTTGGGGACGCATGGGATCGACGCATATTCGCTTGTCGGAGGCCACCGAAGACGTGCTCGCCGGAGCTTTGCAGACTGCCTGGAAAATCAGACAAGAAAAGAACGATAAACCTAAAAAACGTGCGACCAAGAGCAAGCGTTCTCCCCGTAAGTAAAAACACGTTCTATGACCAGGTCTACGCTCGCTGCCGTCTCATGCTCCACACGCTTAGTAATCCGGCGACCACGCCCAAGCCCACAGCGATCTTCGCTAACCGAGTCCCTTTGCAAGCCTTGCGCTTCACTTCTCTGACGTGTTCAGGGCGCACTCCCATTCCGATCGCCCGTGCCATGAGGTGCGTAAACCCAGGTATGCGGACCACCGCTTTCAATTGCCACGGTGCGCTCACAGGCCCTGGGTTTTTAAATACCAGATTCAGAAGCTTGTGAGCATTCGCCTGCAGCGCCTGCGTCACTACCGTAGGAAATTCACGTCGCCGTTGCACCTGGGCCAACAACTCTTCGCTGACTCGCCCTTCAAGCAGCGCATCGAACAGCAGATTTGCAGTTGCAACTGCATCCTGAATCGCCAGGTTGATTCCCACTCCGCCCGCCGGCGACATCGCGTGCGCCGCATCGCCAATACAAAGCAAGCCCGGCTTGTACCATCGTCGCAGCCGATTCAACTGCACCGTAAGCAGCTTGATCTGATCCCAATCCTGCAGCTCCTGCACATGTTCGCTCAAGTAGGGCGCGATCCGCGTGATGCGGTTACGGAAGGCGTCCAGCCCAGCCTCTTTTAGCTCGTCGAACGATCCCTTGCGAATCAAAAATCCCGCCTGGAAATATTCGCCGCGGTTGATAAGGATCAGCACGTGTCCATAGTTGACATTCCCCAGCAATTGCTCGGGATCTCCCGGTCGGCGGCTGATGCGAAACCACAACACATCGATCGGAACTCCGAACTCGCGCAGAGGAAGCTGCGCGGCCTGACGCATGGTGGATTGACGGCCGTCGCACGCAACCACCAGGTCGGCGCGAATGTTACGGACTCCCTCCGGCGTTTGCACCGAAACTCCATGCACGCGACCATCTTCGGAAATCAGATCAGTGGCTTCGTGCTCCATCAGCAACTCAAAGGTTTTGAAGTTCTTTCCCTGGGCAGTGAGGAAGTCCAGGAAGTCCCACTGCGGCATCAATGCAACGAACTTGCAGTGCGTCGGCACACGCCGAAAATCGGCCGCTTTGAATTTGAAATTTCCGACAACGCCGCCAACGTATTGCAGCTCCTGGTGAGGCACGCGCAGGAATTGTTGCAACAACCCCAGTTCGTACATCAGTTCTAGCGTGGACGGATGAACCGTGTCGCCGCGGAAGTCGCGAAAGAAATCTTTGTGCTTCTCGAGAACCGTGACTTCTACGCCTTTGCGCGCGAGCAGATAGCCGAGCATCACGCCTGCGGGTCCGCCACCGACAATGCAACAGGTTGTTCGCAATTCGCCATTCGACATGCAGTTCTCTCCATCAACTTGGATTCGCCGCAGCGCGACTGCGCACAGGTTTTTGTGCGATGTGAGGAGTTAAGAACCAATCAGCCGGGTGCCCGGTCCTTTTGCGTAAGCGAAAGGACCGGTGGAGAAACTAGCTCTTGTATCCCTTCGGATGTTCCCGATGCCACTCCCACGCGCTGCCGATGATGTCCTCGAGCCCGGCGTGTTGCGGCTTCCACTTCAGCTCTGACCGAATCTTCTCTGAGCTTGCAACCAATACCGCCGGATCTCCCGGCCGCCGCGGGGATTCAATCGCCGGAATCGCATGACCCGTAATCCTGCGCGCCGTTTCGATCACTTCGCGCACGCTGAAACCTTGTCCATTCCCCAGGTTGAAAATCAGTTTTGTCTTTTCTCCAAGCGCGGCCAGAGCCAGCAGATGCGCCTGCGCCAGGTCGAGCACATGAACGTAATCGCGCATGCAGGTTCCATCTGTCGTGGGGTAATCGGTTCCGAAGATCGATACAGACTGACGCTTCCCCAACGGCACTTGCAATACCAGCGGGATCAGGTGCGACTCCGGTTCGTGCGCCTCGCCCAACTCGCCGGCGGCTCCAGCGGCATTGAAATAGCGCAGACTTGCATAACGAAATCCGTGAATGCGGTTCAGCCAGTCGAGCATTCGCTCCACCAGCAGCTTGGATTCGCCATACGCATTCGCCGGCTTCAGCGCAGCCGACTCTGGGATCGGCGTACGCTCTGGCTCGCCGTACAGAGCCGCCGTCGACGAGAATACAAACTTGCTTACGCCATTGGCGATCATCGCTTCCAACAGCGTCAACGTCGCGCCGGTGTTGTTCTGGAAGTAGCGCTCCGGCACGCGCATCGACTCGCCTACTTCGATCAGCGCAGCGAAGTGCATCACGGCTTCGATCTGATGCTTGCGCAGAACCTCCGTTACGGCTCGCGCATCTCCCACTTCTCCCTGAACGAACTCCGGCTTCCTTCGGGACTGCCGCGCTATATCCGTGGCTCAAGTTGTCATAGACGACCACCTTGTGCCCAGCCTTCACCAGCTCATGCGCAACCACGCTGCCGATATAACCGGCTCCCCCGGTCACAAGAACGTTCACAGGTTCTCCAGAATTTGCGTAAGGAATTAACCGACGATTCTACCTGACCGCTCCGGCCAGAGAGAGCTTAATAGCGCACCAGCAGATGCAGATTGTGTGGAGTTACGCCGGATCTTACGCCCTGAGAACGGCCTCTTCCTCGAGGAGAGGATCTGACAGAGCATCCGGTAGAGCGTGTTTCGGCGGTTCGTATTCGCGGATTTGCACTTCTCCATCGAGGATGGTGATGTATGTGGGCTGCCCGTTCGTCCAGCAACCGGTATTGAAGTAGTGAATCTCGGAGTCTTCGCGCATCAAAGCGTGGTGGGTATGTCCACAAAATACCCACTCAGCGCCCCTCAGCTTCGCATGTCGCATGGCGCCGTTGGCCACTTTTTCTGTTAACCGCAGCCAGCGCGTGCTGAGCTTGTCCAGCATCCGTGAGAAGAACTTGTTCTTCAGATCAAGCTTCTGGACGTTCAGATGAAAGACCGTTGCGGCCTTGCTGAGGAATGCATTCCTGCTCACGAAGCGGTCAAACTGGTGTCCATGGATTGCCAGGCACAGCCGCCCGTTGCGATTTCCAGAAATATTCCTGATAGACGCGCACGCCCACCAGGTGAGCCATCATCGTCGCCAGTCCGCGATCATGATTCCCCTCCACCCACACCACTTCCACGCCGCGCTTGGGATTCGATAGCTTCCGTATGTAAGAGAGGAATCGCCAGTGCTGTTTCTTCAGGCGATGGAAATTCAGGTCGGAGAAAATATCGCCCAGCAGGATCAGGCGTCTGAAGCGCATCCGCTTCAGCATGCGAATCGCGTCGCTCGCACGGCTCAACTCCGATCCCAGGTGCAGATCCGAGAGGATAAGCGTGTCGAATATCGGCTCCATTGTCTCCGGTTATACACAGACCGCATTAAAAGAAGATGAAGCCAGCCTCGAAATCGTGTGCTGCACCTGATTGATAAATGGCGCGTGTAAATACGTTTTCACACAGCATTCATCTCGAATTCACACTCTCCAGCTAGCTTCGAGGTGCTGTCGTGATCTCGTCGGTCAGGTAAGCACATGAAGCAGTCCATCTTCATCGTGGAAGATGAATCGGACATCTCAAAGCTGTTGAAGTTCCACCTGGACAGCTCCGGCTATGAGGCGCAGGTTTTTGAGCGTGTGGAGCCCGCCTTCAATCGCGCACAGGCCGAGCCACCAGCTCTCTTTTTGCTCGACATCATGCTGCCGGGCGAGAACGGACTGGAGGCATGCCGCCGCATTCGTGGTAGCGCCAGCCTGGCCTCCGTCCCGGTCATTTTCATCACTGCACGCATCAGCGAGGACGACCGCGTAGTTGGTCTGGAGTGTGGCGCCGACGATTACATCACCAAGCCCTTCAGCCCACGCGAAGTTCTGGCGCGCGTGGAAGCCGTGCTGCGCCGAACCAGCGGCCGAGTTCCGGGTTCGGTCATCCGGTTCGGCGATGTTGAACTGGACCTCTCAGCAATGGTTTTGCGTGTCGCAGACAAAGAGATAAAGACCACGACCTTGGAATTCCGGCTGCTTGAGTTTCTGGCTAGATCGCCAGGCCTGGTCTTCAGCCGTGATCGGCTCTTGCAGGCGATTTGGGGAAACAGCCGCTTCGTGAGTCCCCGTTCGGTCGATGTTTATGTAAGTAAGCTGCGCGACAAGATTGAGGAAGATCCCAATCGACCCAAATATCTACGCACCGTCAGAGGCGCGGGATATCGCTTCGTCTTTCCAAAGTGAACTAAAGCAGAGATGAAGCCGGCCGCTAGATCAGAAACATTCGTTTCTTAGCAGGCCTGGCGATGATGATAAGGGTCACCAACAGAAATAAACTCAAACTTCTTCAATAGATCGATGCGTTCTTCCTGAGCCAATTGGAAAACCGTGTCCATCAATTTCTCCGTTTCTTCTGAGGACATATTCTGGGTCACGGCCCAAAACTTCTGCGGAGAAATCCAAATGCGCTCGCGCTGTTGCTGGTCAGTCACGGAAGTTGCTCCTGTTGGGTTTTTCACATTAAAGAGTAAACCTCGCGCCCAGAGCTAGTAAAGGAAACTACCAGTAAAACGCCTATCTATAGCCACTTTTAACATTGTGTTAACAATCAGTGTAAACTTGCTTCAGATCAATCACTTGCAGAGCAAAGCCCCAGTACATTTTCCCAAACAGGGCACAAACAGTGTGCTTGCGTGAAACATCGGTCAAAAGTTTTCCTCAAAATGAGGTTTGTTGGTCGGCATACTTGCGACCAGCGGCCTTAGCGTGAAACATTAAAAGCCTTAGAGAGCAGAAACAGCAGTCCGCTATTTCGTGTCTGGTGCCACGAGCTTAGGATGCCAACTTTTGCCGCGGTTGATATCGGCGCCAATTCGGTCCGCCTCAAAATCGCAACCCTGGAATCTCACCGGCTTCGCGTGATTCACGAAGATCGCGAAGTTACCCGCCTGGGGCGCACCGTCTTTTCGACCGGTATTCTCGATCCGCAGGCGATTGCTGCCACCGTTAAAGTGCTCCGTCGGTTTCACCGCGCGACACAAACATTTCATGCCGATCAGGTAAAAGTCGTAGCCACCAGCGCACTTCGCGACGCGCAAAACGGCGCAAGCTTCGTTGAGTGGGTACGCTCCGCCACCGGTTGGCGTGTCGAGATTATCTCGGGACTGGAAGAAGGGCGCCTCATCCATCTCGGCGTTCTCTCGCGGTCGCACTTCGCCGCATCGCGCCTGATGCTCTTTGATCTGGGTGGCGGCAGTTGCGAAGTAACCGTCTCCATCGGCGGCCAGATTCGTTCCATGCTCAGCCTGCCACTCGGCGCCGTTCGTCTCACTCAGGAATTTCTGCCCGACGATCCTCCGAAGAAGAAGCAACTCGCCCGCCTGGAAGAATTCATCGCCGAGGAGGTGAATCGGTTACAGGGACGCATGCGCAAGCAGGACATCCAGATGACCATTGCCACTTCCGGTACCGCTGCGGCACTGGCGGGAATTGCTGCCGGACGCGATATGGGCCAGGGTCAAGCTGTCACCGTCTCGCGCTCCGCGCTCGCGCGAATTACGGATCGCCTGTCGAAGCTGCCTCTTGAACAACGGAAGCGACTGCCCGGTCTCGGACCGCGGCGCGCCGAGATCATCATCGCCGGAGCATTTGTCTATCGTGAACTGATCGATCGTCTCGGCCTGCCTGGATTTCGCTACTCTCCCTTGGGACTGCGCGACGGTCTGATTGCGCAGATGTCGGCAGAATACGATCGGCACGCCTCGATCCATCGCCGAATTGAATCGGAGCGCGTCACCGCATTGCATGAAACGGCGGCGAAATACGATGTGCCGATTCCAGCCGCAGAACACGTGCAAGACCTGGCTCTGCAATTGTTCAAGGAACTCAGGCACGTACATCATCTTCCGGCTGACTACCTCGAGTGGATTGCGGCGGCCGCGATGCTAAGCGAAGCTGGCTCGTTCATCAATCGCACCGGCCGCCATCGCCACACTTATTACCTCATCGCCAACTCGGAGATCTTCGGATTCAGCGCGGAACAACGCCGCGTCATCGCGGCGATCGCGCGTTATATGGGAAAGACCAGGCCTTCTCCAGGTGATCGGGCGATGCGAGCAGTCCCTCTTGCCCATCGCAACCTGATTCCTCAGGCCATTGCGCTGTTGCGCATGGCGCGTGCGCTGGATCAAGGCCGTCGTGGCGCAGTCAAAAAGATCAAAGCGAAATTGAAAGATGGTAGCGTGCTTTTGAACTTTGAGACCAAGCGCGGCGGCGCGGAGCTTGAACTGTGGAGTCTTTCTAAAGAAGCCGCCTATTTTCGCGAACTCTTCGGCCGGGACTTGGTGCTTCCGCCTTCCTGAATTGTGCGCACTACCTTCGGCGTCACGCACCACTGCAGGGATGTGGAATTCCCGTCGATCGGCACTTTGGCAATGGCGCCCTTTCGCAACTCCACCGCGTTGTGGCTCGCTCCGCCGCTGATCAGCAGACTAAGGAACTCGCTTAACGTCGGATTGTGTCCCACTACCATGAGTTCATCCTTATTGGCATGGCTCTGAAGCAATTGCTGAAACGCACGATAATCGGCGTCAGGGCGAAGCGCATCCGAGGACTCGATTTTATCCTCGTATCCGATTTCGCGTGCCACAAGCTCCGCTGTCTGAATCGCCCTCTTCAGTGGGCTCGAGACCACGCTATCCACCTTCACGTCCATGGCAGCGAGTGCACGCCCAATCGAACCGCACTGCTCGATGCCCTCAGGATCCAATGGACGTCGCTCGTCCGCCGCCAGGTTTGACTTGTGGGAACCCGCGCTCGCGTGTCGCAAAAAATAGATGTTCATAGCCGTATGATTCTAACGCGATGCACAAAGTCATTCTGAGTGGAGCCCGGTTGCTCTTCTTCGCGCCGACCATCATAAAAAGATGTCAAGCCCTCAAATCTTGCAATTTCCATCCAACTCTCTCATTCCAAGTCGAAAATAAACTTCGCGAAAGTGTCTAGTAGGTACAGCTGAATTTGTCACAATAGAAGAGCGGGTAGACATGAGAGTTTTTGCTTTCGGCTTTTTCTGACTACTGACAACTGATTACTGACTACTGTCGGCCTCCGGCCGACCTAAGTCCTTTGTTTTATCGGATCACTCGGACTAACCCCTTTGTTTTGTAGGGACTAACCTTATCCGGTGCCCGTAAGTCCTTTAGAATGCGGGACAGGGTGGGGGGAGGGGGGTACCCGGAGGATTCGCGGACCATATTCCTTTTGCATGCTCTTTTTCAATTCGGTAACCTTCGACCAACCCGCGCAATGACCTATTCCTCATCAGAACTGAAGCAGGAAACGTCGAGAACCCCTAATCAATTGGGCTTTACCATCGCTGTCGGCAGTATTCCGATTCGCCTTTCTGTCGATGACCACGCGTTTCTGTACCTGCTGCGCGAGCGTTATCGCGGATTCGAATCGCAATCGGATCAACCCGTAGCCGAATTTGAGATCACGCTACAACCTCTTGCCCACGATCCAGACGAAGATCTCGCCGTCCGCATCTCCGACTCCGAGGTCCACATGCTTCGCGGCGACTTTCACGCCGAATGGAATATGACGACCGGGCGCGGCACGATTCATCAGGCACCTAGTCCTTACGCGATTGATTCCGTCCTGCGCATCGTCTATTCCCTGTTGCTGGTCGAGCGCGGAGGCTTCCTGTTCCATTCCGCGAGCGCGATCGCCGGACCGAATGCGTATCTGTTCGCCGGGCCATCCGGCTCCGGCAAGACCACCATGTGCCGCCTGGCATCGGACTCCGTTCACCTGCTGAGTGATGAGATTTCCTTCGTGCTGCCCGAAGGCGACGGCTATCGCGCCTTCGGCACACCCTTTTATGGAGAACTTGCACGTCCAGGAGAACCGATCTCGGCTCCACTGGCAGCGATGTTCATTTTGCGGCACGCGCCTGAAAATCGAATCACGACACTGGCGCGTTTCGAGGCACTGCATGCCGTGATGCGTAACATTCTGTTTTTTGCGAAAGAACCAATGTGGGTTCAGCGGGTGCTTGCAGCCGCAATTCGCTTCGTCGACAGCGTACTGGTTAAACAGATGGAATTTCTTCCCGATCCCGAGATATGGAAACTAGTCGCATGAAGTCGCTCTACGTGGGACGAAGCCAGGCCGTTGCCGCCCGCATGATGGGCGGCGAAATCGTCGTGATCAGCCCAGAGGATTCCGGCCTCTTCACGTTGAATCCCGTGGCCAGCTGCATATGGAATTCCGCCGACGGCGATACCACTCTCGAGCAGATTGTTCGCGACAAGGTTTGCACAGAATTCGAAGTCCCTTTCGACGCCGCCCTCGAAGACGCAGCCACCTTCGTCAATGAAGGCTCGGAACACGGAATCTTGCTCGTATCCGAACAGCCGTTGCCACGAAATCCGCAAGCAGTACTGCCCGCGCCGGAGGCCAAACTGTGAGCTTGATGGACGACGTCACTTCTCGCGCGCTCTCACTCGGCATTCCTTTCAGCCTCCATCTCGACGTGACCTATCGCTGCAACGAGCGTTGCGTGCACTGCTATCTCGATCACGATGATCATGGCGAGATGACGACAGATGAGATCAAGCGAGTGCTCTTTCAGGCAGCTTCCGCAGGCACCCTGATCCTGACGCTCAGCGGCGGCGAACCATTTCTGCGCAAGGACTTTTTCGACATCCTCGCCTACGCTCGTTCGCTGATGTTCTCGGTCAAGATCAAGACCAACGGATTGCTGATCGGCGCCGAACAGGCGCAGCGCCTTCGCGAACTCCACGTCGGAGAAGTGCAGATCAGTATCTATTCGCATCGGCCGGAAGTGCACGACGGCATCACCAAGGTGCGCGGCTCACTCGAACGTTCGCTGAATGCTATTCGTTTCCTGCGCAGTCAGGGGCTGACCACAGTAATCGCCTGCCCGCTGATGCGAGCGAACATCAGCGACTATCCCGAAGTTCAGGCATTGGCCGCCGAACTAGGCGTGGCCTTCACCATGGATCCGACTATCACTCCCAAGATCGATGGCGACATGTCCATCGTGCAGCATCGTCTGGCGCGTCCTGAAATTGCGCAGATCTTTCAGGACTCAACTCTCGTCGGCGACGTTCACGAATTCTGCAAGCCCGCAGGGCCGACCACCGATGATCTCCTCGAAAGTGTCCCCTGCAGCGCCGGACATACTTCGGTCTATGTATCGCCTTATGGTGAAGTCTTCCCTTGCGTGCAGTTTCCCATCACCTGCGGTAACGTGCGCGAGCAGCCGCTGAATGAGATCTGGTACTACTCCGAGCAGATGAACCGCGTTCGCAACATCCGCGTGAAAGATCTGCATACCTGTTCCGGATGCGATCATCTCTCGGGATGCACACGCTGCCCCGGACTCGCTTACATGGAAGGTGACATGCGCGGCCCGTCATCGGCGGACTGCGAAAAATCGCAAATAAAAGCCGGGCTGGCACAAATCGATACTTTGCCTGCGCAACCGCAATTAGTGCAGATCCAGCTGTAAGCCGGAATCAGTCTCGCTAATTGCATGAGTTGGAAAGCCGTCTAGCATATACTGACGCAAGCAAAATCTGGTTTCGCGGTCTGGTATTTCATGGGTGATTCCAATCAATCTGACGAGAAGCCGGTAACTCCGGCGAAACGTCCTTACGAAAAGCCTTCGTTCCGGCACGAGAAGGTTTTTGAAACCATGGCTCTCGCTTGCGGCAAAATTCAAGTCACTCAAGCGCAATGCCGCTTCAACCGCAAACTGTCGTAGACGCCGATCACCGCCGGAAATGCCAACTCTTCATCCAGGCACTTCGCTCGTATGGTTGCGCTTCGCTGCGCGTGACCGGCACCAGCATGTGGCCGGCGCTCTGGCCCGGCGATACCGTCGAGATTCGAACGGTGCCGCTCAACGAAATCAAGATTGGCGACCTCGCGGCCTTCACACGCGACGACCGCATTTTCATTCATCGCGTTATCCGCAACACGACGATCGGCGCTGCGGCCTTGGTCACTCGCGGCGACGCGCTGCCAGTTGAAGATCCGCCAGTGCGCGAATCGGAATTGCTCGGAGTTGCAAGCGTCACGGAGCGAGTACCTCGAACCTTCCTGAGCCGTTTGCGCCAGTCTGTTCGTTACCGGCTGCTTCCGCCTGTGCGCGACAGAATTCGTTCCTGAACTCGGCTTCTGTGTAACGGCAATTTTCCTGCGTCATTGCTGGGCTGTTTCGCATCTCTTCACCAGGAAGCTTATATGGCCATCGTTCGAGCTTGCCCGAGTTGCGGCGCCAAGAACCGCGTTCCTGCCAATCATCTCAATGACTCTGGACGTTGCGGCGCCTGCAAAGCAACTCTTCCTCCTGCTTCCGAACCAATCTCCGTTGACCGAGAGTCTTTCGACGACATCATCAAGAACGCTCGCGTTCCGGTTCTCGTCGACTTCTGGGCTGCGTGGTGCGGACCATGTCGAATGGCTGCTCCTGAAGTCGCACGCGTTGCGTCCGATCTCGCCGGTCGCGCCGTGGTGATCAAGGTCGACACGGAAACATTCCCGGAACTTGCCGCCCGTTACAAAGTTCAGGGCATCCCGAACTTCGCCGTCTTCCGCGACGGCAATCTCGTCTTTCAGCAGGCGGGAGTTGTTGGCCACGACGTGATGGAAAGATGGCTGACGCAAGCCGCCGAGCAGAAGACTACTGCATGAATCCGCTAGTTCGCCGAAGCCGCCTCGGGTAAAATCCGGCGCACGTGAGCAAATCTCCTACCTCAATCAAGGCGAAGGCCAGCTTGTTCTACTTCGTCTTCGTCATGTATTCGTACACGACAGGCGGACCATTCGGCCTGGAAGATCAGGTCACGACCTCAGGTCCAGGACTCACGCTGCTCTACGACCTCTTCATTCCACTGTTATGGTGCATTCCGATTTCGCTGATCGCAGCCGAGCTGACGACCGCGATGCCCGTCGAAGGCGGCTTCTATCGCTGGAGCCGCGCCGCGTTCGGTGACTTCTGGGGATTCCTCGCAGGCTTCTGGAATTGGAGCGCGTCCTTCCTACTTGGCGGCGCTTACGCAGTCCTTTTCACCGATTATCTGAGCTTTGTTGTGCCGGGAATCACGGGCTGGAAACACTACTTCATCTCCGTCTCGCTGATCGCGCTGATCACCTACATCAACGTACGCGGCATTCAGATGGTCGGTCGAGTCGCCACCATTTTGACCATCATCATCTTCCTGCCTGTGATTGCGATGTGCATCGCCGCGATTCCGAAGTTCCACCACAATCCGTTTTCGCCGCTGATCCCACCGCATCAGCCTGTGTTCCAGGTCTTCGGTATTGGGCTCGCATTGGGATTGTGGCTCTACGCCGGCTACGAGCAGCTTTCATCGGTAGCCGAAGAAGTAGAGAATCCGCAGCGCAACTATCCGCTCGCACTGGCGATCGTTGTCCCGCTCTCGATTGCGACATATGTTCTGCCTACATTCCTCGCACTCGGCGCTCTCGGCAACTGGCAAGACTGGCACACGCGCTACTTCTCCGACGCCGCGCAGTTGATCGGCGGTCACTGGCTTGGAGTTGCCATGACTCTCGCCGGCGCCATCATGATGGTCTCGATCCTGAACGCGACGGTGCTGACTTCCACGCGCATGCCCTTTGCGATGGCCGAAGATGGCTACATGTCCGAGGTGCTTACGCGCCGTCATCCGCGCTTCGGCACCCCATGGATCGCGATCATCTTCTCGGCGTTGATCTACGCGCTGCTGGCCTGGAAGTCGCTGACTCAGCTGATCTCGGTCTACGTCTGGCTGCGCATTGCCACATCGATCCTGACCGTGCTCTCGGCGTGGAAGTTGCGGCGCACCCGCCCCGATATGCCGCGGCCTTTCCTGGTTCCTTGGGGAAAGAAAGGATTGGCTTACGCGGTCCTTGCTCCGATCCTGATGAGCGGCGTTGCCCTGCTCGGCAGCGATCGCTTTGCCCTGCGTTGGGGGCCAGTAGCATTGCTGGTTGGTCCGATTGCCTACCTGTTTCTACGTAGAAAAGAGTCGAAGTCAGACGCCGCAAAGAGTGCTAGCTGATCCAGTCAAGAACTTTGTAATACGCCCCCGCAAATGGCAGGAACCATGGATTCCCGCTGTAGATGCCAAGCGGCGCTCCCGGAAACGGCACATCCTTGTAAGGATTGCGATCTTCACCGGTTGCGATCGCCTCGCCGATCTTCTGACCGAGATATGTCGCCATTGCGACGCCGTGACCGGCATATCCGAGAGCAAAGTACATGCCATCGATCAGGCCTGCATGCGGCATCACGTCAAAGGTGAAGTCGAGTGTGCCGCCCCAGACATAATCGACCTTGGTGTTCTTCAGCTGCGGGTAAACCTCGAGCATTTCGCGATGCAGGATCGCAGCGCTCTTGCGAATGGTCTGCGCAGTCTCCGGGAAGAATGCGGCGCGGCCGCCGAAGAGCATGCGATCGTCTGGCGTGAGCCGGTAATAATGAAGATAGTGCTTGGAATCGTAGATCATCCGATTACGCGGGCTGAGCTCACGCGCAAGCTCCTGCCGCAATGGTTCCGTCGCAATAATGAACGACCCAATTGGAATGATCTTCTTCTGCAGTGCCGGCGTGACCGCCGACGTGTAGCCGCTGGTAGCCACGAGCACGTGTTGTGCGAAGGTTGTTCCCTTCGCGGTCGTAAGCTGAAATCCGGCTATACCGGATCTGGTAATGCGGTTGATGTGATTCACGCGCGCATTCTCGTAGACACATGCGCCAGCTTTTTGTGCCGCGCGCGCCAGACCTGCGACGTAACGCGCAGGATTTAGACCGGCACTGACTTCGTCGACGATGCCACCAAAGTAAATTGTTGATCCGATTTCAGCTGAGAGTTCGTGACGCGGCACGATCCGCAGCTCATGCTTGAATTCGCGGGCGATCAGTTCCACCGAACGGGCGTAGGCGTCGAAGTGAGATTGCTTGCACGCGACCTCCAGATGCCCGCAACGCGCGAAATCGCAATCGATCTGTTCCTCGGCCACAATCTGTTCGACGCAGTCGATCGACGCGAGCGAAGCCGCGTACATCGCACGCGTAGCGTCCATGCCATAACGAGCGGCGAGTGTCTCCACGCTGAGTTTCATGCCAGTCAGCACCATCCCGCCATTACGCGAACTGGCGCCCCAACCGATAGTCTCGCCTTCGAGAACCGCGACCCTTGCGCCTTGCTTCGCAAGCGTGCGCGCCGCTGATAGCCCAGTAAATCCAGCGCCGATGATGGCAACGTCGGCGGTCTCGGGCAGCGGTCCAGAAACACCGGTGGGCATTGTGACTGTATCGAGCCAATAGTTGCGTTCGCGGATATTCATGGTCAGCCCAGTATTGGAAGCGCGCGAATGCGCTTCTTCGTAGCCGAATAGATCGCGCTGCACAACGCCGGCGCCAGAGGCGGAACTGGTGGCTCACCAATCCCAGTGGGTGCAGCATTGCTGTCGACGAAGTAGGCTTCAACAATCGGAGCTTCCGACATGCGCACCGGTTCGTAGTCGCCAAAATTACTCTGTACAATGCTCCCCTTATCGAAGGTGATCTTCCCGCGCAGGGCCGCGGACAAACCAAACATCACCGCACTCTGCGCCTGCTGCTCCAGAATGTTGGGATTGATTCTCTGGCCCAAGTCGGCAGCCACCACCACGCGCTTCACCTTGGGCTCGCTGCCTTCCATCGTAATTTCGACGACTTCAGCAACGTACGTATTGAAGCAGGCAAACGCCGCGATCCCGCGATGAACACCAGCCGCGACGGGCTTGCTCCAATTCGCCTTCTCAGCGACCAGTTGCAGCACACCGCGCATGCGAGCTGTCTGCCAGGTGGTGTCGAAATACTTTACGTCCTGATCCTTCGACAACAGGTGCAGCCGCAACTCCAGCGGATCGCGGTGCGTGGCAATCGCGATCTCATCGAGAAACGACTCACTCGCAAAGGCCACCGGCGACGCGTAGACCGATCGCAACCATCCGAGTGGTACCGGCGAATCAGGATCGACATACTCGATCCGCACATTGGGAATCGAGTACACGAATCCAGCTTCGTCTTTCAGATCAGGATCGACGCCACCATCTCCCGGCTGGCCCTTTTGCCGGCTGATCGAGGGCGAAACAATACGATGCGAAAACGAAACTGGCCATCCCTGCGCATCGAGCACTGCGCTCAGCTGATGAAGGCTATTAGGCCGATAGGTGGAAAAGCGCATGTCGTCTTCGCGTGTCCACATCACCTTCACCGGCGCATTCGCCGCTTTCGCCACCAGCGCGGCTTCTACGGCGTAATCGTGTTCCAGCCGACGCCCGAATCCACCGCCCAGCAGCGTGACGTTGACCTTCACATCCTCCGGTTTCAGACCCACCGCGGCAGCCACCGAGTCGCGGCAATCCTGCGGAACCTGCGTCGGAGACCAGAGCTCACATTTGCCATCGTGAAATTGTGCCGTCGTGTTTCCCGGCTCCATCGGCGCGTGCGCCAGGAATGGTAGCGTGTACTCGGCCGTGATGCGACGCCCGTTGATCTTCGCCACGTTCCCAGCTTCATAGAGCGTCACCGCCTTGCCCGACGCCGCTTTTCGCAGCGCCTCACTCAGCGCAGCTGAATTCAGATCTTTGTTCGCGCCTTCGTCCCAACTGACCTTGAGTCTGGCGCCGCGCTTCCATCGCGCCCCAAACCGTGTCGGCGACAACAGCGACGGCGGAATCTCCGACTTTCATCGACTGCACGAATCCCGGAACCTTCTTCGACTCGGTGTCGTCGAAAGCCACCACCTTCCCGCCGATCACCGGCGAACGCGACAGGAACGCATACTTCATTCCGGGTAATCGGAAATCAATGCCAAACTCGGCCGAGCCATTCACCTTCGAAGGCGTATCGACGCGCGGAAGCGCCTTCCCGACTAGCTTGTAATCTTTCGCGGATTTCAGTGGTGGATCCGATGGTACCGGCAGCTTCGCGGCACGGTCTGCCAATTCGCCATAGCCCATGCTGCGATTCGACGACGCGTGAAGCACCTTGCTCTTCTCTGCCTTGCACTCCGAAGGCGGAACGCCCCACTCTTTTGCGGCTGCTGCAATCAGCATCTCGCGCGCAGCTGCACCGGCACGCCGCATCGGATCCCAAGTGGTGCGAACGCTCGCGCTGCCACCCGTGGTCTGATCGCCAAACAATGTGCTGGCTCCCGCCTGCTCGATCGCGATCTGCGACCAGTCGGCCTCCAACTCCTCAGCCAAGATCATCGGCAACGCAGTACGCACGCCCTGCCCCATCTCTGAGCGCGGAACTACCACGGTGATTTTCCCATCGGGCGCGATGTGCAGGTAGGCATTGGGAGCAAACGCCTGGCCGGACTTGTGGCTTTCATTGCCGTGACGGAGATAGAACCAAACGGCCAGCCCTGCGCCTGCTGCGCCTCCGGCCGCCAGGAACTCACGACGCGTAACCGTCATCGCGCACCTCCGCCGCTGGCTGCGCGATGAATCGCTTTGCGAATACGGTTATAGGTTCCGCAGCGGCAGAGGTTTCCGGTCATGGCGTTGGTGATGTCTTCATCCGACGGACTCGGATTCTTCGCCAGCAACGCTGCTGCTGTCATGATCTGGCCCGACTGACAATATCCGCACTGCGGAACGTCTTCGGCGATCCATGCGACCTGCAATGGATGTGAGTCTCCGCTAGCCAGTCCCTCGATGGTGACGATCTTCTTGCCCGCGGCTGCCGACACGGGCGTCACGCACGAGCGCACGGCGTTGCCATCCAGGTGAACGGTGCATGCGCCGCAAAGACCCACGCCGCACCCGTATTTCGTTCCCGTAAGAGTCAGCGTGTCGCGGAGCGCCCAGAGCAGCGGCGTTTCTGCGGGCACGTCCAGCTTACGATCTTGTCCATTTACATTCAGAGTGATTTCGGGCATTAGCTTTCGTGACGGCAAAAGTTCAGAGTGCTAACTGCAAATCGCAACACCCACAAAGTCGCTGGCAAAGAGCGGGCTCATGCGCCAATATAGAAGTCACACTAATCGTGCGGCAGTCATGCCGCTCGTGCGATCCCAAGGAAACGGAATGTCATCTGCTGCGCCTTCCTCGCGCACCCGCGTAGTCCGCGAACCCCAGCGCGCTGTTTACGACCGCGACGCGATCAACCAGATTCTCGACGAAGCCTTCATCTGCCACGTGGGCTTCGTCATCGACGGACAGCCCTTCGTCATTCCCACCAGCTACGGCCGCAATGGCGACAACCTTTATATTCACGGCTCCGCAGCAAGCCGCATGCTGCGTCAGATCAGCCAGCCAGCGCCGGTTTGCGTTACCGTCACGCTGCTTGATGGCCTCGTGCTGGCGCGCTCCGTGTTCAATCATTCAATGAACTATCGCTCCGTCGTCGTCCTAGGCAAAGCGCAATTGATCGACGATCCCGCTGAAAAGCTCGCTGCTCTGCGCGCTCTCTCTGAACACATCCTGCCCGGACGCTGGGAACAAGCCCGTCAACCGAACGAACAGGAGCTGAAAGCGACTTCGGCGCTTCGACTGTCACTCGCTGAGTGCTCCGCGAAAGTTCGCACTGGCCCTCCCATCGACGACGCCGAAGACATGAACTTTCCTGTGTGGGCCGGTGTACTGCCGCTCGATGTTGTTCCAGGCGCTCCGATTCCAGATGCTGCACTGGCTGCGGAAATTCCGCTGCCGCCGAATATCAGCAATTACTCTCGCAAGCTCAGGCGCTGACTTCGCGCTAGTGCCTTCGCGAGAATGTCGAGCGCGCGGTCTAACTGCTCCTGCGTAATCACCAGCGGCGGCTGCAGCCGAAGAACATTGCCGTAGACTCCGCCCACGCCGAGCAGCAGGCCATTCTTCAGGCATGCGGCCTTCGCCGCTTCAGCTTTCGCAGTCGCAGGAGTTTTCTTTGCGTCTTCGACCAGCTCGATTCCGATCATCAGTCCGAGTCCACGCACATCGCCGATGATCGGCAGCTGCGATTGCATCGCCCTCAGCTTGCCAATCACGTACTCGCCCTTGCGCTTCGCCTGTCCGGGAAGATCGTGCTTCTGCATGAATTGAATATTCGCCAAACCTGCGGCACAGCTCACCGGATTTCCACCGAACGTTGAGAGATGATCCCCGGGCTGGAACGCCGCTGCAATTTCGTCGCGCGAAGTGAACGCACCCAGCGGGAAACCATCGGCAATGCCCTTCGCCGTCGCCATGATGTCCGGCTCAATACCATAATGTTCGATCGCGAACATCGCGCCGGTACGCCCGAAGCCCGACTGAACTTCGTCGGCAATAAAGAGGATGCCGTGCCGGTCCAGCACCTCCTTCACCGCTTTGAAGTAGTTGCGCGGAGGCACGATGATCCCACCCTCGCCCATCACCGGTTCTGCGAGAAACGCAGCAACGTCACCGGAAGTGTGGAAGCGAATCACGTTCTCGATAGCCTCGGCGCATTCTTCGCCGCAACGCTCATCGCTTTCCCACCGCGAACGATACGTGTACGGCGCTGGCGCGAACGCGACACCGGAGGCATATGGTCCACCACGCTTCTTGCGGCTCGAGTTGCCGGTCACGCTCAGTGTGGCGTAAGTGCGGCCATGAAAGCTCGCTTCCAGCGAGATCACTTCTTTCTTGCCCGTGTACAAGCGGGCCAGCTTCAGCGCGCCCTCCACCGCCTCGGCGCCGCTGTTCGCAAAGAACGTTTTCTTCAGACGTCCTGGTGTGATCTCCGCCATCTTCTCAGCCATGTCGGCGACCACTGGCACGTGATACAGGTAGGAGCAGCAGTGCACCAGTTTGTCGATCTGCGCCTTCGCCGCTGCAATGACTTCGGGATTGCGATGTCCGGCATTTACCACGGAGATGCCTGCGAAGCAGTCGAGATACGTTCGCCCGTTTACGTCCGTAACGGTCGCGCCTTCCGCATGATCGATCACCACCGGCGTGACCGCCTTCACGAAGCCGGTCATCAGATATTCGCGATATTTCTCTTCCGTGGTCTTCGCGCCGACCTCGGCAACTGCAGACAATGGGTTCACGGTTAGAACCTCCGGCTCAAACTCTGCGTCCAGCGCTCGATCACAACTTTCTTGTCGGTATAGAATTCGATCGCATCACGACCCTGCGCGTGCACCGTTCCGAAGAAACTGTCGCCCCATCCACTGAAAGGGAAATAAGCCATGGGTGCGGCAACTCCGATGTTCACGCCGATATTCCCCGCCGGAGCCTCATAGCGGAACTTGCGTGCCGCCGCTCCGCTGGTCGTGAAGATCGAAGCCGCATTTCCGTAGGCTGTACGTGATAGGAATCGAATTGCTTCTTCAACGGTATCGGTGTGGACCAGGCTCAACACCGGCCCGAAGATTTCCGTCGACGCGACTTTGCTTTCTGACGGCAATCCGTCGAGCACCGTCGGACTGACAAAGTTCCCGTTCTCATAGTCATGGATCTGGGACGAACGGCCGTCAACGATTGCCTTTGCGCCGTCTGATACCCCGGCACCGATAAGCGATTCAATGCGCTGCTTGCTCTCAGCGGTGATCACCGGCCCCATCTCTGTGCGATCTTCCAGCCCGCAGCCGACCCGCAGTGAACGCGCACGATCGACAACGGAGTCGCGGAACTTTTTCTGCGCATCGCCAACCGTGACCGCCACCGACACCGCCAAACATCGCTGGCCCGCGCATCCGAACGCGCTCTCGGAGATCACCTGCGCAGACATATCCATATCCGCATCGGGCAGCACTACCACGTGATTCTTCGCGCCACCCTGGCACTGCACGCGTTTGCCGTACTCGGCCGCGTGCGCATAGATGTATCGCGCCACCGGAGTCGATCCCACAAAACTGATCGCGCGAACCTCGGGGTGCTCTAGCAGAACGTTCACAGCCGTCTTGGTCCCATTCACCAGGTTCAGCACGCCGGGCGGCAGTCCGATGGTGTCCGCCAACTCGAAAACGCGCTGCATGGTAAGCGGCACTTTTTCAGAGGGCTTCAGGATGAACGTATTCCCACAGGCAATCGCATACGGCAGGAACCAGAACGGAATCATCGCTGGAAAATTGAACGGTGTGATCGCGGCCACAACTCCCAGCGGCTGGCGGATCATGATTTCGTCAATCCCGCGCGCTACGTCCTCGAGGTTGTAGCCCTGCATCAGCGTGGGAATCCCGCAGGCGACCTCGACGTTCTCGATGCCGCGCCGCAGTTCGGCACGTGCTTCCGTCAATGTCTTGCCGTTCTCGGTCGTAGTGATACGCGCAATTTCGTCGAAATGTTCCTCCAGCAACTGCTTCAGCTTGAACAGATACTGAATGCGATCTTCCGGAGGCGTCGCCCGCCATGCTGGAAAAGCCTTGCTGGCCGCGGCAATTGCCGAGTTCACTTCGGCTGCATCAGAAACCGGAACTGCCGCCAGAACTTTCTGCGTCGCAGGATTTACGACGTTGAGAAACTCGGCACTTTGAGACGCCTTCCACTCGCCGCCAATGTAGTTCTTGACGGTATCTACTTGGGTTGCACTCAGGATACTCATATCTTTTATCGTTATCGCAGGTTCATCACGAGCAACTTCGGCTCCGTCATCTCTTCGATCGCGTAGCGCAGACCTTCACGGCCCAGGCCGGAATCTTTCACGCCCCCGTAAGGCATATGATCGATACGAAATGTGGGCACGTCGCCGGCAACAACACCGCCAACTTCAAGTTCGTTGTATGCCTGGAAGAGCAGCCGTACGTCGTTCGTAAAGACGCCGGCTTGCAAACCGTAGCGCGAATCATTGATCTGCCGGATGGCTGCGCTGAAATCGTCATACGGCTCGACGGTCTTCACCGGAGCAAACACCTCTTCGCAGTTGACGTCCATCGCCGGCGTCGTCCTCGTCAAAACGGTCGGCTCAACGACAGGTCCCTTGCGCGATCCGCCCGTAAGTAGCTTCGCGCCTGATTGCATCGCGCGCTCGATCCACGTAACGGCGCGAATCGCATCCTGCTCGCGAATCAGTGGGCCGACGTCGACCGACTCGTCCAACGGATCGCCGGTCTTCAACTTCTTCACACGCGCTACGAAGCTCTCGAGAAAACGCTCGTACACCGGGCGATGCACGAGGATGCGCTGCACCGAAATGCAGCTTTGCCCGGCATAGCTGTAACCCGCGTTCACGCAGCGCTCGACCGCATAATTGACGTCCGCGTCGGAGTGAATGATCACTCCTGCATTGCCACCTAACTCGAGGACAACACGCTTCTTGCCGGACTTTGCTTTTAACTGCCAGCCCACTGTTGCGCTGCCGGTGAAACTCAGCATCTTCAGGCGATCGTCAGAAACAATCAGCGCTGCCTCTTCATTCTGCATCGGCAGTACATTCAGCGCGCCTGCCGGCCAGCCTGCTTCTTCCACTACTTCCGCCAGCATCAGTGCGGTCAGCGGAGTTTGCGGAGCAGGTTTCAGAACCATCGTGCATCCGGCGGCAATCGCAGGCGCAACTTTATGCGCCACCAGGTTCAGAGGGAAATTGAATGGAGTAATAGCCGCAATTGGTCCAAGTGGAAAGCGTTTCTCGATGCCCCAGCGTCCGGCCGTGAACTCCTGCCAATCGAGCGGCAGATACTCTCCGCCAATTCGCGTCGCTTCTTCAGCAGCAACGGAAAACGTAAAAATCGCGCGATCGACTTCCGCTCGCGCCGTCTTGATCGGTTTTCCCGCCTCGAGAGCAATGCTGCGCGCAAATTCTTCACGGCGATTTTCTAGTCGTGTGCTGATCTTTTGCAGAACTTCTTTTCGCTGGTAAGACCCGAGCTTCCTCGTGATCTCGAATGCGGCGACAGCAGGCCTGGATTGCGGCCTCAGCATCTTCTTTTGTCGCCAGATGCACAGCTCCAACCACAGAGCCATCGTAGGGCGAGCGCACCTCACTCACCTCGCCGCGGGCGATCCATTTGCCGTTGATCAGACATCCCCGTGGGATGGCTGCGACTTCGCTAGGCATAACTGCTCCGATTCGTACCTGCGGCTACAGGCGCTCCGCTTACACTCTCGAGCGCTGACTCGAGCACACAGAGTGCCTCTTCGAATTGCTCATCGGTAATCACCAGCGGCATCAGCAGTCGAATGATGTTGCTGAATGTTCCTGCTGAGATCGTCAGCACACCGTGTTCATAGCAATAGCGGACAATCGCTTTCGTCTCGGCGCTCGCAGGCTCTCGGCTGTCACGATCGCGCACGAGTTCCAGAGCGCGCATGGCGCCGACTCCGTGAATTCGTCCGATCACTGGATATTGATTCCGCCAACGCGTAGCACGCTCCACAAATCGGTCGCCCAGCTTCTGTGCGCGTTCGCTCAACTTTTCCCGCTCAACCATGTCGAGTACTGCGAGCGCCGCCGCGCACGATACTGGATTGCCAATAAACGTGCCTCCGAGTCCGCCCACCTCGGTCGAGTCCATGATCTCTGCACGACCGGTGACTGCCGATATCGGCAGGCCCCCGCCCAGCGACTTCGCTGACAGCAGCATGTCCGGTTCAACGCCATATTGCTCGCACGTGAACAACGAACCGGTACGACAGATCCCCGTCTGAACTTCGTCAGCAATAAACAGGATTCCATGCTTGCGGCAGATCTCGGCCAGTGTGCGGAAATACTCCGGCGGCGGCGCAATGAATCCGCCTTCGCCAAGCACCGGTTCAGCTATGACCGCAGCCACGCTCTCCGCCGCAACGACCCGCTTGAACACTTGTTCGAAGTGACGCTCACAGTCCGACTCGATGGTGGATAGGCCACCCTCGAAATCGCAGCCATAGGAAATCCGATACACATCCGAAACAAACGGCTGGAATCCAGCCTTATAAGGATGCGTTTTGCTGGTCAGCGACAATGCAAGCAGCGTACGCCCGTGAAATGCATCGTCGAAGCAGATCACCGCCGGGCGCTTGGTATAGGCGCGAGCGATCTTCACGGCATTCTCGACCGCTTCAGATCCAGTATTCAGAATCAGCGTCTTCTTCGGGAACTTGCCCGGGGTCAGCTGATTGAGCCGCTCGGCGAGTTCGACATATCCCTCGTAGGGCGACACACTAAAGCACGTATGCAGGTAGCGGTCGAGCTGGTCACGAATCGCTGCAAGGACCGGCTCCGCCCTATGTCCGGTGTTCACGCAACCAATACCGCCCGCGAGGTCGAGAAAGATGTTGCCATCTACATCTTCCACCAGCGCACCTTCCGCTCGCGCAGCGAACACCGGAGTGGAGTGGAAGACTCCTCGCGGCACCGCCTGCGCGCGCCGCTGCATCAGTTCTTGCGAGCGCGGCCCTGGAATCGCGGTTCGTAGTTGAATGCTCGGCATTTCTCAGTACCAGCCGATCGGTTGTTCGTTCAGGTTGATGTGGACCTGTTTCGTCTCGAGATATTCCTCAATGCCCCACGGCCCCAACTCGCGCCCGAAGCCCGATTGCTTATATCCACCCCACGGCGCTTCCACATACGTGGGCTGCATGTGATTGACCCACACGATTCCGGCGCGCAACGACTTCACCATGCGCAGGGCCTTATAGATGTCGCGCGACCACACAGCGGCTGCCAGTCCATAGGGCGAGTCATTCGCGATGCGAATAGCGTCCTTCTCGTCTTCGAAGGGGATCACGGCGCAAACTGGGACCGAATATCTCTTCACGAGCAATTCGAGCGCTGTTGTCGACATCATAAAAGATAGTCGGCTCGACGTAATAGCCCTTCGCGAACGACTTCGGCACGCCGCCACCGGTCGCGACTTTCGCCTCTTTCTTGCCGATCTTCCTGGTATCCGCGAACGCGCTCATACTGTTCTTTGCTGACCAACGGACCCATCTTCGTATCGCGCTCGAGCGGAGGTCCAAGCTTGATGCGCTTGGCTTTCTCGGTCATCGCGTCGACGAAATTCTTGTAGATCTTTTTCTCGACGAGCACTCGACTGCCAGCGGAACAAACCTCGCCCTGGTTGATGAAAACGCCGAACAGAGCGCCATCGATGGCGGCCTCGAAATCAGCGTCGGCGAAAAAGATGTTCGGCGACTTGCCGCCCAGCTCCAGCGTGACTCGCTTCACCGAGTCCGCCGCGGCTTTCATGATCCTTTTGCCGACTTCGGCGCTGCCGGTAAACGCGATCTTGTTTACGTCAGGATGCGATACAAGCGGTGCCCCAGCGGTTTCGCCAAATCCGGTGATGATGTTCACCACTCCGGGCGGCAGGCCAACATCTTCGAACCACGAGGCCATCTCAAGCGCCGTAAGCGGCGTTTGCTCGGCCGGCTTCAACACGCACGTGCAGCCCGCGGCCAGTGCTGGGGCCAGCTTCCATGCGGCCATCAACAGCGGATAGTTCCAGGGAATAATTTGTCCCGCAACGCCCACGGGCTCTTTCAGCGAAAGGCTGAGCGCATTATCCGGAACCGGATTCACGTGCCCGGTAATCTTCGTAGCCAATCCGCCGTAGTACTCGAAACACGTGGCGACGTCGGCAATATCGAACTCCGCTTCGACGATGGGCTTGCCGCCGTTTTGCGATTCCAGCTGCGCCAGCGACTCTGCTTCTTTTCTGATTCGCTCTGCGAGCCTGAACAAAACTCGCCCGCGCTCCTGCGCCGTCGTCTGCGACCAACCCTCAAACGCTTCTTTCGCTGCTTTGACCGCCGCATCGACATCAGCGGGTCCAGCCTCGGGCGCGTATGCGATCACCTCTTCGGTGGATGGGTCATAGACTGGAAAAGTCTTCTGATCTTTGCTCTCGACGAATTTCCCACCAATGAATAGCTGATAGGTGCGTGCTGCAGTTTGTACCGCCCCTGGCATAAATCCTCCGAAACCCGGCAGTCCGACTATGCGCCGGTAACAAGCTCGCTGGCTGCCCTGCTCTTACGGCGTGCGCCGTAAACATAAAATAAGAACCACGCAATACCGATGAAGAACACCGTCCCGGCCACCATCTTCAATTCATACGCCCAGATGGATACGATGGTTTGCGCCGGGAAGAATACCAGCACGATACCCAGGGTCGTCGTCACCAGTCCGCTGATGCCCGCCAGCAGCAGCACCGGACGGCTGTAGCGTCCCTGTCGATCGGGCTTCGCCGCCAGTTTCAGCAAAGCTCCGAACATATACAGGAATGGCACTAATTGCAGAACCACAGCGAGCGATAACATAGTCTGAAACGCTTCTTGTACTCCCGCGTGTGCGAAGTACATCAGGCAAAGCGCAAACGAGACCGCCGCGTGCACGATCAGTGCCATGTACGGCGTCTTATATTTTGGATGCACCTTCCCCAGCCATTCGGGGAGATACGAATCTAATCCAGCGACAAATGGGATACGCGCCGATCCCGCAAGCCACGCGGAGCCGATCCCGGCGATCGAGATGCTCAACATCAGCGCGAATGGCGAGACGATCCATCCCACTCCGATCCTTCCGGCCATGTGACTTACAGCTTGAACGATCCCTTGCAGGACGCTGATGTCTCCCTTGCCCACCGCTAGCAGCAACGTCAGCGTCGCGCCAATATAAAGGACGCCGGAAAACAGGCCGCCCCACGCTACAGCGCCAGGCAGGGTGCGCCGCGGGTCTTTAATCTCGTCTCCCATGACCGACGCGAGTTCCAGTCCCACCAGCCCGAAGCAAATCACCCCAAACGAATTCAGCACAAATCGTGGATCGGCAGGGATGCGAAAGTCCGCGGCAGTGACCGTCGTTCCGAACCGCAGCCAAATCACCACGCCAAGCCCGATCAGCGTAAATGCGGCGATGAACGTTCCGATCGCCGCCAATGTTGTTGATCCACTTTCCTACGCCCAGGCCAATTACGTTCAGCACTACGAGCAATGTCAGCAGTACAGCCGACGCGCCCAACGCGAACAATCTGCTATCCGCGAGATGTTGCGCACTCGGACCGAGCACAAACACCGATACGCCGACGAAGTACAGCATCACCGTCGGCACGTAGAGCATGTTGTTGGTCCAGTAGCACCAGCCGGAAAGAAATCCGTGGAAGTCGCCGAAGACTTCTTTGGCCCACAGGTAGACGCCGCCCTCGCCGGGATACCGGTGCGACAATTCGATCACCGCGATTCCCTGCGGCCAGAAAAAAAGAATGAGCGAGATGATCCACAACCAGACCGTGACTCCGCCATTCGCAGCAATCGAGGGGACGACGTTCAGGTTGAACACCGCCACCACGAACAGCAGAACCAAATCGCGGCGCCCCAGTACCCGTTTCAGGTCTGGAGCGCCGGATTGATTGTCATGACCCGATGACAAATTTTCCTCGCTAATGAGCCGCTACCACCGCGCCTACGCGCTCCTGCTGCGCTTTCGCCAGATCGGAAGCCGAGAGATCGTCGAACGCAGCCAGATGCTTGTCGATGTCCGCTTCGGTGTGCTGAACCGAGATCGTCCACTGCTCATCCCACCAGTAAGGCTGCGCCATCACGCCACGATTGACCATGCCGAACCAGTAGTGCCGCCAGAGGTCTTCGTCCACCGTGATCCAGTCGCGATAATTGCGGATCTCCTGCGGGTAGAGCATCAGAGCGCCGTTCGCGCCGGCCGCCGCGATGTAAGCCTGCAAGCCAACCTTTGCAATCGTCTTACGATAGCCATCTGCAAGCTTCTTGCTGAGTTTATCGACGTGCGCATAATTCTCGCGGGTGAGCACTTCGCGGAAAGTGGCAATCCCGGCGGCCATTGAAACCGGATTCGTGTTGTACGTTCCGCCGTGAAAGACCTTGTGATCGGAGATCAGATCCATCACCCACTTGTGCGTGCCGAACGCAGCAAGCGGAAAGCCGCCGCCAATCGACTTTGCCAGACAGATCATGTCGGGCTTCACGCCGAAATATTCCGATGCACCACCCCAGCCCAGTTTCGCTCCGGTTTTCACTTCGTCGAAGATGAGCAACGCGCCTTCTCGTCGTGCAGATCTCGCGCAGGCCCTCGAGGAATCCCTTCTGCGGAATGCAGAGCCCCACGTTCATCATGATGGGCTCGAGAATGATCGACGCAATCTGACCCGGATACTCGCGGAACTTGCGCTCAACTGAGTTGAGATCGTTGAACGTGGCGATCAGCACATTATCGAGTGTGCCCTTGGGCACTCCAAGTCCACCCGGAACCGGAGTCGGTGCGTTGATATCGCCGAACTCCTTCGCCTTCGGCTTCACGCTCACCAGCGCGCTGTCGTGCAGCCCGTGATAGGCGCCTTCGAACTTGATGATCTTGTCGCGGCCTGTAGCAGCGCGCGAAAGACGCACGGCATGCATCGTCGCTTCGGTGCCACTCGATCCGAAACGAACCATCTCGACTGGGAATCGCGCGCAGATTTCTTCCGCGAGCTGCCATTCCATATCGTGCGGCATGCCAAACATCGTGCCGGTACTCAGCCGTTTTTCTACGGCCTTCATCACCGCGGGATGGCAGTGTCCCGCCATGAGCGCACCGAATGTCAGGTTGTGATCGATGTACTCGTTTCCATCAACGTCGCGAAGTTTGCTCCCCTGGCCTTCTTTGGCAAAGATCGGATACGGATCGTAAGCCCGGTAGTTGCTGGCTACTCCGAGCGGAAGCCGCTGCAGATTATGTTTGTGCGCTTCCGCAGATTTCGGCGTGCGGCGCACGTAAGTGTCTAACTCTCGTTGCAGAGCGGTGTACACAATTCCTCCAACTACTGTCTCTTATCGCGAAGAATGCGCGGAGGTCATACCCCCGCGCTCAAATCGAACTGTTAGAAATAGAACTTCAACGCGAACTGGATTTCACGCGGATCACGCGCCTGTAGAACCTGTCCAAACGTGGAGTTGGAGAAGTTCCCGTCCGGGTTGAAGAACTGAGTCTTGTTGAATACGTTGAAAATATCGGTGCGGAACTGGAAGTATTTCGATTCCGTAATCGGAAGCCGCTTCGAGAACGACATGTCCCACTGATTCGTTCCGGGCCCGCAACAAAGCGAACGCGGCGTGGTCGCAAATGTTCCCAGCGCCGGATCGTTGAATTGCGTCGGATCCAGATACAGGTGGGTATCCGATTTCTTTGGATTGAGAACCGTCATCTTCGTGCCTGTCATCTGGGGCGCGCCCGTTCCGATGAAGAACAAGCTGCTGATCAGCTCGTTGTCATCCTGCGTCTGCAGGCGAATCGGAAATCCGCTCTGGAACTGCGTGATGCCCGAGATCGCCCAATTGTCGACGACCTTCCCTACCCAGCCGTCGTGCTTGCCGGTGGGAAGTTCCCAGTAGTAATTGATGACGAAACGCTGCGGGGCGTTGAACAGGGAAAGCGCCCGGCTTGCTTTGAAGTCGTAAGGATTCAGGGTCTCTTCAAAGCTGGACGCCCAGTCGAGCGACTTACTCCAGGTGTATGCCGCCTGCAATTGCAGTCCGTGCGAGAAGCGTTTTTCCAGCATCACCTGTAGAGCGTTATAGGCCGAATTCGCGATTGTGTCTTCGGCAAAGATGTTCGTGAAAATCGGCGTTCCATCGGTCGGACAGCCAGCCCCGCTGTTCCAGTTGCAATTCGGCGAAGAATAGGGTCGCAATCCGACAAAGTGCAGCGTCTGGCCCGAACCCGCGACTGTCTGACCGTTTGGCAAATGGAAGTTCATTCCGTTCGGTACATTAACGAGAAACGGCGCATCTTGAGAATAGGGTCCGCACGTGGTCTGGTTGCCGGACCCATCTGTCACTGCATTCGGATCGTTATTCGCGATGCTTATGATGTCCAAACACGTTTGCGGATTGGAGGGATTGATGTCGTGGGAAGCAAGCAGACGATGCCCCTGCGAGCCCACATAGCCGATCTGTAACATCAGATCTCGCGCCAGTTCACGCTGGACAGTGAAGTTGTACTGCACGGAATACTGCGTACGCAGATGCGGCTGAAAATCGCCGTACATCAGAATCGGCTTGTAGTTGCTCCACCCCGGATCCTGTCCGGCTGGCGGAGTCAGAATGCCATTAAAGCCGTTCGGAATCTGTGTGCCGTCCTGCTGAATGAACGGCGTGTTGAACAGCGTGTTGTTAAATCCGGGACTGCTGCCGAATGGCGGCTCCGCGCCGAATTGCTCGAGCACCAACTGTTCCATCGGGTTATAGAACATGCCCCAACCAGTGCGGATGCTCGTCGTTCCTTGGCGGCCAAACAGTTTCGCGAAGAAGCCGTCGTTGAAATCAGGACTGTAAGCAAGACCAATCCGCGGTGCGAACGCCTTGTAGTAGGTCGACGTCAATCCAGCGGGAACTCCTGGATCTCCAGGCACAACCAGCCCCGTCGGACAATTCTCAATCGGAGTGTTCGTACAAGGATATAGTGTGCTGTTCTGTCCGGGCCGGAAGGTCTGCACGTGTCCTAACGCATCGGTCAGTGGAGTTGTCAACTCCCAGCGCAGGCCGTAGTTCAACGTCAAGTTTGGCTTCATCTTCCAGCTATCTTGCGCGAACAATGACAGTCCCGTGCTTCGAACATTTTCCGTCTGCGCCGACCCCTGCGAGTACGCATCGGCTAATCCGAGCAGAAACCCAGGATAATTGCTGTCGTAACTCAGCGCATTGTATCCAGTGCTGTCGAAGGTGTACCAGCCGTTCACGTTGTAGTAGAGAGTCTGATCAAAGAGCGAGCGCTGCACATCCGCGCCAAATTTGAGCGTGTGATTTCCTTTCACCCAACTCAGATTGTCTGCCCAGGTGAAGGTGTTCCCGACCTGCGGAAGCTCACCCTCGAAGTTGTTGCCGATGACCGCTCCGCCGCCGATTGAAATAAACGGCAAGCTGGTGTGGCTCGCAGGTAGTCCCGGCGTGATTCCATACTTCGGATTGTTGGTGTCAAGCCCGTTCGCGCTAAACGCGCTTGGTACGTCGGTAGTGCCTGTAAAACAATAGGTCTGCGCATTCGACGAACAGAAGCTGGGAATCGCACCCGTGGTTTCCGGGTGTTGGAATGTTCCCTGGCCTTCACGCATATACGTGAAACGGCCTTCGTTCACCAGGGAGTTGCTGAGCGTCCACGTGTGGCTGATGTTGACTTGCTGAAAGCGCGAGTCCACCAGTCCGCCAAATCCCGGAACGGTCGCTCCACCTGCCTGGAAGTTATTGAACGGCTGGAAATTGTTGTCGTCGGTGAAGTAATAGTAAGCAGTGAAATTCTGATTCTTGTTGATGCGATAGTCGAACCGGGTAGTGAATTGATCCTGCGTATCCCTGCTGACGGGAACGGCCTGGTAATAACCACTGGCCCGATTGGCTGATGGGATGTAACTGTTCATCAGGTCGGCTGCAACCGGATCCATACAGGAAGTCGGAATCACGTTATTCGGAAAGATATCCGACCAGTTTTCCCCAGCCGCTGCTTGCGATCCAGTGGCCGTCGCGATTGCCGTGCCGCAAGCCCCGTTGCCGCGCGCATTGATCACGTCCGCGAGGAATGGATCGGTCAGGGTTCCCCCAAATGTGCTGCCAGCCGAGAAATCTCCCTGCCGCTCATTCGCATCCGGCACCGGCACGTTCTGCCCAGAAACACCCTGCCGCACCCTGCGCCCTTCATACGATCCAAAGAAGAATGCGCGGTCTTTCTTGATGGGACCGCCCAGTGTTCCGCCGAACTGGTTTTGGTTCGACTGCGGCTTGACGGTATTGAAGTACCCCTGGGCATTCAGATCCGTATTTCGGAAATATTCGTACACGTTGCCGTGAAAGTTGTTAGTCCCTGACTTGGTCACAACGTTAACGACTGACCCGGAATTCCGCCCGTACTCTGCATCGAACGTGTTGGTGATGACCTTGAATTCTTCGATGGTGTCGGGACTGGGCTGCACGGTTGGCAGGTTCACGAACTGATCGTTTGCATCGCCCCCGTTTACGTTGAAGTCGTTCGCACGGCCACGGCCGCCATTCACGGACACCGATCCGGCCTTATCGCTGCCATAGAACGTGCTGCCGCTGCTGCCCAGTTGCGATTGCACTCCGGGCTGCAACTGCAGGAACTGGTATGTATCGCGCGCATTGAGCGGCAATTCGGAAACGGCGCGATCATTCACCACCGCGCCAAGCTGCGTGCTTGTCGTGTCCACCTGAGGGGCTTCCGAAGTCACGTCGACGATTTCCTGGGCTCCACCGAGTGCCAGCGTCACGTTGAGCGTCAGCACCTGATTCAGTTGCAGGACGATGCCGCGCTGAATGCTTTTCTTGAAGCCAGTCAGCTCCGTCTCCAGACGATAGTTCCCCACGGGAACCTGTATGAAGTTGTAGTCGCCGCTGCTATCGGTTTGAACGGACCGTGCCGCCGACGTCTCTTCATTAACCAGGGTGACTTTGGCGTTCGGAACAATCGCTCCGGAAGGATCTGTCACGCGACCAAGCACGCGACCGGTTGTGTCGGCAAGCGATGCCGCTGAAAAGAAGACAGCAAACAACGTACAGGCGAAAAAGAAACGGAAGTTACGTCCCATGCGCAGCTCCATATTCCCCAACGACCAGAAGCTCTTAGAAGTACCGGCGGTCCCCACCACCTTGAAAACGGCTTGCCGAGACAACAAACCTTGCTATAATCGCGCAAGGTTAGAGAACAGATTTTTAAGTGTCAAGAGAATTCGCAATTGAGCGACTCCGCGAAGTTTCAAGTTGGGCAAAAAACGACCTATCTGAAGATCGGTGATGTCGCGCGTATGGTAGGTATCTCCGCCACGGTGATCCGCTCCTGGGAGCGTCTGGGCCTGATTCATCCCAAACGTACCGACAGCAAATACCGTCTCTACAGCTCGGAAGATGTCCGCATCCTGAAGCGTGCTCGATTCCTGCGCAAACAACGAGGCCTCAACGCGCTGGCGATCGCGGAACTACTGAAGCGGGGAGGAAGTCTGCCGTTCATTGAATCTTCCCCTGCTCCGGTGAACGGTACAGGGCTCGGTTCACTACTGCGCCGCGTTCGTGGCGAACGCAAGCTCTCTCTGCAGCAGGCAGCCTCTGCGATCGGCATCTCGACCGGATTCCTCAGCGCGTTGGAGCGCTCGCAGATGAGCGCGTCGGTGGGCACACTCCGCAAACTCGCGCACTTCTACAAAATCAACGTGCTCGATCTGTTCCAACCATCGCAAACCAATCCGTACTTGGTTCGTCCCAAGGATCGCAAGAAACTCGGCGCTGGTCCCGGTGTTCAGATGGAATTGCTCGCATGGGGCAATACCACCATGGAACCTCATATTTTTCGCATCGCTCCGGGCGCAGGCAGCGGCAGCGCCTACTCGCATAATGGCGAAGAATTCCTTCATGTGCTGCAGGGCGCTTTAGAGATTTCCATAGCGGGACAGAAGTACACGCTTTCATCTGGAGACAGTCTTTACTTTGACAGTGGAACTCCACACGAGTGGCATAATCCGGGCAAGCGTCAGACGATTGTGATGTGGATTAATACACCCCCGACGTTTTAGTGGGATCCAGTTATTTCAGAGAAATGGGAGCAAGTCGCCTACATGGGTCGCCTATTCAATACTGGTCTCCGAATCTTTTGTCCGATCCTGTTCTGCTTTGTGTCGTGGATTGCGACAGCCGATGAACTGAAGTCTGCTGACCTGATTCTGGTCAATGCCCGGATCTATACCGTGAATGAAAAGCAACCGTGGGCGGAGGCTTTGGCAGTTCGCGACGGCAAGATTCTCGCCGTCGGATCAACGACTGCAATTAAGGCGCTCGCAGGCCCCGCCACACGGACCATCGATGCGCAACATCGTCTCGTGCTTCCCGGATTCACCGACTGTCACGTCCATTTTATGGATGGATCCCTCAGCCTGCAGCGCGTCAACGTGGAAGATGCCAAGGATCAGGCGGAAGTTCAACAGATGATCAAGCAGTTTGCCGCCGCTCATCCCAACGATCCGTGGATTCTTGGACGCGGCTGGTCTTATGCGCACTTCCCCAACACGCGCGGCCTTCCGACGAAAGAAATGCTTGACGCAGTCATTCCTGATCGTCCCGCATTCATCGAAGGCTATGACGGACACACCTTCTGGGCCAACAGCAAGGCTCTCGCGCTCGCGGGCATCGACCGCAACACGCCCAATCCCCCGAATGGCGTCATCGTCCGCGACGCCAAAGGTGAGCCCACCGGCGCGTTGAAGGAATATGCGGGCGACCTGGTTGCGAACAAAGTTCCGCCTCCGACTCGCGGACAGAGACTCGCGGCCTTAGCACTAGGCATTCAGCATGCGAATCAATTGGGACTGACGCGCGTGCACAGCGCTGGCCAGGATTTCGAATATCTGGATCTGTATTCCGAGTTACGCAAGCGTGGCGAACTCACGTTGCGCTTCTACATCGCCTATTTTCTCGACCCGCCCGAATTAACGCCGGAGGAGATGCAGATCATCGAAAGCGCCCGCCGCACCTACAACGACGATTGGATCTCCGGCGGCGTGGTGAAGACCATGCTCGACGGCGTGGTGGAGTCGCACACGGCCGCGATGTTTACTCCTTACTCGGATGACCCAGCCCTGACTGGCAAGCTCTTCTGGGACCCCGACAAATACAAAGCCGCCGTCCTCGAACTCGATCGCCGCGGATACCAGGTCTTCACACACGCAATTGGCGACCGCGCCGTGCATCTTGCGCTCGACGCCTACGCCGACGCGCAAACGACGAACAAGACCACGGACGCTCGCGACCGCGTTGAACACATCGAGACCATCACCGCTGCCGATATTCCCCGCTTCGGCAAAGAAGGCGTGATCGCCAGCTTTCAGCCGCTCCACGCTTATCCCGATGACGACACGCTCAAGGTATGGGCGGTGAACGCCGGTCCCGATCGCGCCTCGCGCGCCTGGGTCTGGAAAAGTGTCGTTTCGACGGGCGGCATACTCGCATTCGGCAGCGATTGGCCCGTCGTGACGATCAATCCGTGGTACGGATTGCAGAACGCTGTCACGCGCGAAACGGTCGACCGAACTCCTGCCGGTGGCTGGCTACCGGAACAACGCATCTCGCTCGCGGCCGCCATTCGCGCTTACACGCTCGACGCCGCTTATGCCGGCCATCGCGAAAAGACAGAAGGCTCCCTTGAAACTGGCAAGCTTGCTGACTTCATCACTGTTTCGCAGGATCTGTTCAAGGTCGATCCGCATCAATTCCGCGCCACGAAGGTACTGATGACCGTGGTCGGCGGCAGAGTAGCCTACCAGTCGCCTGAATTCAAAAGTCAGATCGCAGCCGCCGAGGTTCGCCCATGAGACTTGCGCTCATCAAAACTGTGGCGTTCCTGTTTCTGCTGGGAACCCTTTGTAGCTGTGCTAAGAAAACACCGACGCTCAGTCTGCTGGTCTGGGAAGGCTATGCTGACCCCTCTTTTGTTCACGAATTCGAGCAGAAGTATCACTGCAAGGTTTCTGCCTCTTACATGGGATCAAGCGACGAACTGGTTGCGAAGTTGCGCGGGGGGAGCGCCAGCAACTATGACATCATCTCGCCTTCGAGCGATGTGGCCACATCCATCGTAGTGGCTGGCCTCGCTGCCCCGCTCGATCTTTCGAAATTGCCTTCCTATACGCAACTCTCTCCCGCCCTGACCTCGCTCCCGCTGGTGAAAGACGGCGGAAAAACTTATGGTGTCCCATTCATGTGGGGGCCCAATCCACTCCTCTACGATACGAGCGTCTTCACCACGCCGCCCGATAGCTGGAACGTTCTGTGGGACCCGAAGTATCGTGGCAAGATCTCTGTCTGGGACGATCTCTCCACTGTCTACGTGGCCGCGCAGTTGCTCGGCTACGACAAACCCGATCCTTCCCAGCTCTATAACCTGAACGACGAACAACTCGCCAAAGTCAAAGAAAAGCTTCTGGAATTGAAGCCGAACATCCGCAAGATGTGGACCACCGGCGGCGAACTTACCAACCTGTTTCAGAACCGCGAAGTCGTCGCGGCCATGGGATGGCCCCTCATGACCAACCAGTTGCGAAAACAGAACTTCCCCATCGGGGAAGAAATTCCCAAGGAGAACACCACCGGCTGGATCGACCACCTGATGATCACCTCCGCAAGCGACAACAAGGAACTGGCGCAGCAATTCCTCGAATTCATGATCCAGGCGCAGACGCAGAAGAAGGTTACCGATGTGACCGGCTACGCTCCTGCGAATCCGGGCGCCGCACAGTTCATGACCGCCGCAGAGAAGCAGAGCCTGCATCTCGATGACGTAGACGCCTATCAGAAGCGCATCTACTTCTGGCAGAACGTTCCGCGCCGCGCGAAGTACAACGAAATCTGGAACGAAGTGAAGGCCGCTCAGTAGGCAAAATGGCTACCGACGCTCAACCCGCGATCGCCGCAGTTTCCGCGGTAGCTGCGCCGCTGCTCGAGGTTCGCTCGGTCACCAAGCGCTTTGGCAACAACACCGTTCTGCGCGATTTCTCGCTCAACATTGCCGAAGGCGAGTTCCTTACCATTCTCGGCGAGAGTGGATCGGGCAAGACCACTCTGCTGCGCCTGATCGCCGGATTCGAACTTCCCGACGAAGGCGAACTCTGGATGGCAGGTGAGCGCCTCGACCTGCTCCCACCGTTTCGCCGACGTGTGAACACTGTCTTCCAGCAATACGCACTGTTTCCACATCTTTCTGTTTTCGAAAACGTGGCCTATGGGTTGCGCATCGCACGTGTCGCCGAAACGGAGATCAAGCAGCGCGTAACTGAAGCGCTTGCGATGGTGAAGATGGATACATTCGCCTCCGCTCGCCCGGCAAAGATCAGCGGCGGCCAACAGCAGCGCATCGCGCTCGCCCGTGCATTGGTAAATCGTCCACGCCTGTTGTTGCTCGATGAGCCGCTCTCCGCGCTTGACGCTAATCTGCGCACGCAAATGCAGGTTGAGTTGAAAGCGCTTCAGCGCGAAGTTGGCATTACCTTCATTTTCGTAACCCACGATCAGCAGGAAGCCATGGCGATGTCCGATCGCATCGCGCTTCTGCGCAACGGTCTGTTGGAACAGGTCGCACCGCCACGCGAGATCTACTCTCGCCCGGCGACTTCTTACGTCGCCAGCTTCCTCGGCCAGAGCAATCTTCTGAAATGCGAAGTACGCAATGGGATTGCCGCGTGCGCGCCGATCGTATTTCCCTGCTCAGCACCTGATGGCAAAGCCGTATTCTCGCTCCGACCCGAAGCGATCCGTCTAGCGTCTTCTTCAGATCGCGTTCGCTTCACCGCCGCCATTCTCAACCAGGCTTTTCTCGGAGCCACCAACTCAGTTCAGGTGCGTTGCGCTTCCGGACTCACTTTGAACGCACGCCTCTCCGGTCAATCCGCACTTGGCGAGGAAGAAGAATTTTCGTTTGATTCTGCCGACGCCGTCCTCGTCCGCGACTCGGAGGCGCGCTGATGTTCTCCCGCGCCTACCGTCTCGCTGTCGCGCTGCCGCCTGTTTTCTGGGTGCTGGCGTTTTTGCTGCTGCCGTACGCGATCCTCTTTTGTCACAGCTTCTGGAGCGTGTCGCCGTTCCAAATCATTCAACGCAATTGGAATCTCGACAACTACCGCGAACTCTTCCGCGTGCCCGTTTACTTCGAAGTGCTGCTGCGCTCCATGCGCATCGCCGCGGCCGTGACTGTACTCTCGCTGCTCCTCGCCTATCCGCTTGCCTACTACCTGTCGTTCTACGCGAGGCACAAGCATCTTCTTTATCAGCTCGTCATTATTCCGCTGTGGGTCAGCTACCTGGTTCGCGCGTACGCGTGGAAGACGATCCTCGGCAGCGACGGCGTCCTGAATACCTCGTTGCAGTATCTGCACATCACTCACGGGCCGATCTCATTCCTGCTTTACAGTCCGTTCGCGGTCATCATCACGCTCACGCACATCTACACGCCGTTCGTTTTTCTGCCGGTCTACGCGGCCATGGAGCACATCCCGCGTCCGCTGCTCGAAGCTTCGCAGGACCTCGGCGCGTCGCCGTTGAAAACATTCTGGCGCATCGTCCTTCCGCTTTCACTGCCCGGCGTCTTCGCCGGTGCGACGTTCGCCTTCGTGCTCAGCCTCGGTGACTTCCTTGCTCCGCTGCTGCTCGGCGGGCCCAGTGGCGTCATGATCTCCAACATCGTCGTCAGTCTTTTCGGAGCCGCTTACAACTGGCCATTGGGCGCTGCCATTTCTTTCTGCATGATGGTGCTCGTCGTCGGTCTGTTGTTCATCACCGAGCGCCTCGAAAAGCGCGGGAGCTTCACATGACGACGAAGAACACTCGCTCGGTCAACTCGTCGCCTTCATGGCTTAAGTTGCACATGGCTGCGGTATTTGCATTCCTCTATCTTCCGATCGCGGTTCTGATTCTCTACTCCTTCAATGGACCAGCTGTCGGCGGCTTTCCTCCCACCGGACTCACGCTCAATTGGTATCGCGAGCTCTTTTCCGACTCCGCCATGTGGGACGCTGTCCTTAACAGCCTGATCGTCGCCGCATGTGCTGTGCTGATCGGATTGCTCATCGGTACTCCCGCGGCGCTTGCGCTCGATCGCGTATCGTTTCCCGGCAAAGCGCTCTTTCGCCGTCTCGTGCTTCTGCCACTTATTCTTCCCGGCATCATCACCGGACTCTCGCTGCTCATGCTCTGGGTAGCGGTCGGAATGAAACTCAGTCTGTGGTCGATCGCATTCGGCCATGGCACCGCACTCATCTCGGTCGCCACCACGGAAATCTTCGCGGGATTTCAGAAGTTCGATCGCGCGCAGGAAGAAGCGTCACTCGACCTTGGCGCCAATTACTTTCAGACGCTGTTCCGCGTCACGCTGCCGAATCTGAAGCTCCCGATCATCGGCGCTGCGCTCCTGATGTTCACGCTCTCGATGGACGAGATTGCCGTCACCTTTTTCCTGACGGGGCGCAACAACACGTTGCCGCTCGAAATCTGGTCGCGCTTGCGTCGCGGCATGACGCCGGAAATCAATGCCATCTCCACCATCATCTTTCTGTTTTCACTCGCAATGATTTTGTTCTGGTATCGCCTGCGCATGCGCAGTTCGCAGGCCCCTGAGGCAGCAGACCTGGTTCTCGCTGCCACGCAGGAAAGCTAGGCTCCCGGAGGCCCCATGGACGACCCGCGCGATCGCGAACTCGGAATGAAAGCCAACATTACTCGCCGCGATTTTCTGAACGGTGCGGCACTCGTCGTCGGAGCAGCGATCGTCCCCGATGCGCTCGGCTCTATTCTTGACGGTCCCACGCTCGCGCAGAATGCGCCCGGGTACTATCCTCCGGCGCTTACCGGACTCCGCGGCAGCACCGACGCCAGCTTCCAGGCAGCGCATCAGCTTCGCGACGACGCTTTCTGGCAACACGCGCCCAAGCCCATCGACACTGGCGAAGAATTTGATCTGATTGTCGTTGGTGGTGGAATCAGCGGACTCGCCGCAGCCCACTATTTCCGTCAAGCCGCTGGCCCATCCGCTCGCATCCTCATTTTCGAGAATCACGACGACTTCGGCGGGCACGCGCGCCGCAATGAGTTTCAGGTGAATGGCCGCATGCTACTTGGCTATGGCGGCACCTATTCCATCGAAAGCCCTGAACCCTACAGCCCGCAAGCGCAGGCTTTGATTCGCGACCTCGGTATCGACGTCTCAAGCTACTCGCAGTATTTCGATAAGAAGCTCTACCCTTCGCTCGGTCTCTCGCGTCATATCTTCTTCGACAAAGAAACTTTCGGTGCGGACAAGGCGGTACTCGATCCCCGCTCGATCGCGAATGGCGAAGGTGAAGACGACGACATCGCCAAATCCGCGTTGACTCGTTTTCTCGCGAAAGCGCCGCTGTCGCAAAAGGCGAAGGACGATTACGTTCGCCTTCTGCATGAGAAGGCCGACTATCTTCCCGGTCTCAGCTCCACTGAAAAAAAGCTGCGCCTCGCGAAAATGAGCTACGCCGCATTTCTCACCGATCTGGTGAAGGTCGATCTGCAAATCGTGAAGCTCTTTCAGGCCGGACCGCACGGACTCTTCGGAATTGGCATTGACGCCGTCTCCGCTCAGGATGCGTGGGGACTTGGACTCCCGGGCTTCTCCGGGATGAAACTCGATCCCACGCCCGGTCGTGGAATGAATCGCGACGCCATTCCTAACGAAGAAGCGGAAAAGTATTTCTTCCACTTCCCCGACGGCAACGCCACCATCGCGCGCCTGCTTGTGCGCAAACTGATTCCGTCCGCAATTTCTGGGTCAACCGATCTCGACATCGTCACTGCTCGCGCCAATTATTCACGTCTCGATGATCCCGCATCGCCAGTCCGCCTTCGCCTGAACAGCACCGTCGTGAAAGTTGCGCACGTCGCCGGATCGAGCACGAAGAAAGTTGAGATCAGCTACTTCACCGGAGGCAAGCTCTACCGCGCCCATGCCGCCAACTGCGTGCTCGCCTGCTGGCACGTGATGATCCCTTACATCTGTCCCGAACTTCCGAATGAGCAGCAGGAAGCTCTCGCCTATGCCGTGAAAGTACCTCTCATTTACACCAACGTAGTTTTGAAAAACTGGCATGCCTGGCAAAAGATGGGAGTGAACTATTTCTATGCGCCTGCCAGCTACTACTCAGGCGTGTCGCTTGATCTTCCCGTCAGTCTCGGTGACTATCACTTTCCGCAATCGCCTGAGGATCCCATCGTCGTGCACATGATGCGAACGCCATGCAGTCCCGGGCAGCCCGCCCGCGTGCAGCATCGCATGGGACGCTACGAGCTTTACGGCACTTCCTTCGAGACCCTCGAGCGCAATACTCGCGATCAACTCGCTCGCATGCTCGCACCCGGCGGCTTCGATCCCGCGCGCGACATTGCGGCCATCACGATCAATCGCTGGCCGCACGGATACGCTTATGAATACAACTCGCTTTGGGATAAGTTCTGGCTCGACGGTGGCACGACGCCCTGCGAGATCGCACGCCGACCTTTCGGACGCATCGCAATCGCCAACTCCGATGCCGGCGCATACGCCTACACCGATTCCGCCATCGATCAGGCTTATCGCGCCGTGAATGAACTGCTCGCGCCGAAGTCTAAATCCGCAGGGGTATGATCTCTCGTGAAGCACCTGCCTCCGGTCGCAAAGTCGGCCTATTTCCTTGCACCGGCCACCAGCAGCACGGCGCCAACCACGCAAATTAATCCTGCCACGGCCGGAGGCAACTTCTCATCGTGCTGAGTCGTGATTCCCACCTGGGAATCTCCAATTTTTACCCCGTGATGCTCGCTCTTTGGCAGCGGCACCATGAATGCCGCGATACCGAGCACAAGGACGATGATTCCAACAATCGTTAGTGTTCGCATTCAAATCCCTCAACGTAATCGCAATCAACTGGGATTCGACTTAGTGAGCTGCTGTTGCTCGGAGCGGTACGTGATCGAAGCGAGTCACATGCAGGACAATACTAGTAACCGGCCGCACTTCTAAATCCCTCCGCACTCTCCGCGTCCTCTGCGGTCTAATGGATTGAATGCACAACTTGGATTCACGCCCGCGGAGTTCCGGCGGTTACGTTCATTTCGCACGCCTCTGCTTATCCAGCGCCACCTGGAATCGCTGCCTTATCATCACGCGAACACTGCGTGGTCTCCGCGTCGAGTGCTTCAGGAAGGAACCGCGCACTGCCTCGAAGGAGCGATCTTCGCCGCCGCGGCTTTGCGCGTCAACGGATTCGAGCCTTTACTGCTGGACTTTGAAGCTGTCCGCGATACCGACCACGTACTGGCGATCTATCGCGTGAATGGAGGATGGGGCGCGATCGGCAAATCGAACTTTGCCTTCCTGCGCTTTCGCGACCCTGTCTATCGCTCATTGCGCGAGCTGGCGATGAGTTATTTCGACGGCTACTGCAACCTGCGCGGCGAACGAACCTTGCGTGCCTTTTCACGTCCGGTAAATCTGAAGCGCTTCGATCATCTGGAGTGGATGACTACCGCAAAGCCACTCTGGTTCATCCCCGAGTACCTGTGCCACATCCCGCACACGCCGTTGCTTTCGCGTTCACAGGAAAAGGCGCTTACCCGCCTCGACCAACGTTCATTTCGCGCGGGCCTTACCGGACATCAACCGCACTGAAGTCCATTCCAGAATTGACTGACGTCCCGAAGTATTCTGCCGGCTACATCCGTAGTGTGCAATCCTTGCGCATGCGACAGCCCGGCAGATTCATACTTTTTCTGATCCTGTTGACCGCGCCAATAGCGTTTGCACAAAACGAAGATCTGGCCTTCCTCACTCCAAGCAAAGCAACTATGCTGATCAGCGACAGCCGCTCGTTTTGCGGCATCGGAACCTCGGGCCGCCGCATGAGAGCTCTAACCTGGAGTGTCTCTCCAGTTTGGGCCGCCTCCATTGAAACAGTCGACGATTACGTTCAAGTCTCGGCAAAGGAATCTGGAGTCTTTCGGCTAACCGCAACCAATTCATCCGGCAAGAGCGCCGAAGCTACCATCAATGTCGTCGCTGGCTCGACGTTGCCTGCGGGAACGGCAATGTGGAGTGTGGATCCTCTGCCGGGCGACAAACCTCAACAGATTGTCCAGGCCGTGCCATCTGCGAACGGACCGGATTTGTACGTGATTGAAAGTGCACCCGGAGGAAGCGTGGTTCGCGCGATGACCGCCGATGGTATGCAGATCTGGCAGACTGCTCACCCTGGGCAGAAGGATGCTGAGATCAAAGAAATCATCTCTCCGTCTCAGCCGCTTGGAACACAGAATGTGTGCGACCACCTGCATTTGCAGGTGGTACGCGAGCAAGTCGCGGCAGTGTTGAAGAGCTCTGGAATCACACTACCAAACGATTGGCAGCACTCGTCGCATTGGGCCGTTGAAGAGGCAGCCGGCCAATGCATTTTGGACTTCAACGCTGAGACAAATCGTCTGGAGCACAAGAAGAAAGTTCTTACGAACTAGGAACTGACTCCGGATTGTGCCATCCGCCCAGATGATTCGCGAGCAGATCCGCTTGCGCTGGACCCCAAGTTCCTGGTTCGTACATGTGCACCGGCGTAACGTCGCCCAGAATCGGCTCGACGATCGTCCACGCGGCTTCGACTGCATCCTGCCGCACGAACAGCAACTGATCGCCGTGCATGGCGTCCGTCAGCAGACGCTCGTACGCTTCGTCCTCGTCACTGCTCTTCTCGTTCACCGCCGAGAGTTCCACTCCGGTGGTCGCTCCCAAACTCTGCATGCTCGTGCCCGGACATTTCACGCGGGCACCCAGGCTCAGAGACAGATCCGGGCCCAGTCGGAAACGGAAATAGTTGTTCTTGTCCAACTGCATTTTGGCCAGCGGAGGACGCCGCAATTTAACCATCACCTCGGTCGCCGTCACCGGCAGATTCTTTCCCGCGCGGATCAGGAAGGGCACGTCCGCCCATCGCCAACTATCCACGTGCAGCTTCAGCGCGGCAAATGTCTCTACTTCGGAATTCGGATCAACGCCCGCCTCATTGCGATATCCCCGGAACTGTCCTCGCACCAGGTTTCTCGGATCGATCGGCGGAATTGTACGGAACACCTTCACCTGCTCATCGCGCAGCGAATCAACATACATCCGGGTCGGAGGCTCCATTGCCAGAAACGCCACCACTTGCAGCAAGTGATTCTGCACTACATCGCGAATGGCTCCCGCTTCCTCATAGAACTTACCGCGCCCCTGCACGCCGAACGCCTCGGCCATGTTGATCTGCACGCTGTGTATGTAGTTGCGATTCCAGATCGGCTCCAGGAAAGCATTTGCAAAACGGAAGAACAATAAATTCTCGACCGCATCTTTTCCCAGGTAGTGATCGATGCGAAAGATACGCGATTCGGGGAAAGCCTTGTGCAGTGTCTTATTCAGCTCGATGGCAGACTCGAGGTCGCGGCCAAAGGGTTTCTCAATGATCACTCGCGCGTTGTCGGCACAACCTGATTGCGACAAGCCCAGCACCACCGTCTCGAACATGCTTGGAGGAATCGCCAGATAATGGGCAGGGGCCTTGCAGCCCGCCAGTTCCTTCCCAAGTTGTTGGAAGGTTTTAGGATCGGCATAATCCCCGTCGATGTAACGCAATTCCTTAATCAGTTGGTCGAAGGCCTGCTCATCCACTCCGCCACCGTGTTTCATCAGGCTGTCGCGGGCGCGCTCGCGCAACTGATCGATGTTCCATCCCGCCTTCGCAACGCCAATTATCGGAACGTTCAGGCGTCCCTTGCGAATCATGCGTTGCAATGCCGGAAAGATCTTTTTGTAGGCCAGATCTCCTGTGGCGCCGAAGAACACCAGCGCGTCGGCATCATTCGCTGTGGACTGCGGCCGAGGAACTTCTACACAGTCATTCAATTGCTGCGTGTGCGTAGTGATCGAAGGCTGAACCGTAGTTGTTGCCGATGAAGTCTGACCGTTGCTCACAGATTCTCCCCCAGATGTAAGTCTAATGGCCGTGTCGCCCTTCCGGGCAAGCATTAATTTCCTGTGACTACTTTCGTTTGCGCTGCAAACTAGCCGTCCGCCGCTCGCGTTATAATCGAGAGATGCCCATAGCCCAGAATTCGCTTCTGTGAAGTGTGGGGCAGGTTCGCGGCCTGATCGGGTACGCGAATGTGCACGGGCTAAATGCTAATTACTAATTGCTAATGGCTGCCTTTTGGACTTCAAACTCCATTCCGACTACTCCCCCCGCGGCGATCAGGCCTCTGCCATCGCTTCGCTTACCCGGGGTATCGACGAAGGCGAAAAGCACCAGGTTCTACTTGGCGTTACCGGATCCGGCAAGACCTTCACCATGGCCAAGATCATCGAGCAGTTGAATCGCCCTGCCTTGATCATGGCCCACAACAAGACTCTAGCTGCCCAGCTCTATCACGAGTTCAAACATTTCTTCCCGCAGAACGCGGTCGAATATTTCGTCTCCTACTACGACTACTACCAGCCGGAGGCCTATATTCCCGCCGGCGACATCTACATCGAAAAAGAAGCCACGATCAACGACGAGCTCGATAAGCTTCGTCTCTCGGCCACGCGCTCTCTCTTCGAGCGCCGCGACTGCATCATTATCGCCAGCGTCAGCTGCATTTACGGTCTGGGCTCGCCGGAAGCTTATTACGGCATGTTGCTCTTCCTGGAGAAAGGACAGCGCATCAAGCGTGAAGACATTCTCCGCAAGCTGGTTGAGATTCTCTACGAACGCAGCGACGGCGACCTGCGCCGCGGCACCTTCCGCGTGCGCGGTGATGTAATCGAAATTGCCCCTCCCTACGACGACATGGCTTTTCGCGTAGAGCTTTGGGGAGATCAGATCGAGTCGCTCTCGCAGATCGATCCGCTCTTCGGAACCGTGAAGCAGCGTTACTCGCGGCTGCCGATTTATCCCAAATCACACTATGTGATGAAACCTGAAACGAAGAGCTCCGCCGTCGATTCCATCCTCGCGGAACTCGCATGGTGGGAAGAAGAACTGCAAAAGCAGGGACGCCTCGTCGAATCCCAGCGCGTGCACCAGCGCACTCGCTTCGATCTCGAGATGATCAAGTCGATGGGCTATTGCCACGGTATCGAGAATTACTCACGCCACTTCACCGGACGCCTTCCCGGAGAGCCGCCACCCACGCTGCTCGACTACGTTCCCCGCGACTACATGCTCTTCATCGACGAGTCGCACCAGACAGTCCCGCAGGTGCATGGCATGTGGCATGGCGACCGCTCGCGGAAGAGCACGCTCATCGAATATGGATTCCGCCTGCCATCGGCACTCGACAATCGCCCGCTAACTTTCGAAGAATTCGAGCATCGCGTGAACCAGGCGATTTATGTCTCTGCCACGCCGGGACCCTATGAACTCACGAAATCTGCAGGTGTCGTGGTTGAGCAGATCATTCGCCCAACCGGCCTGATCGATCCGCCGGTTGAGATTCGTCCGGTGAAAGGTCAGATTGACGACTTGCTGCACGAGATCCGCGAGCGCGCGAAGATCGGCGAGCGTGTGCTCGTCACCACGCTCACGAAACGCATGTCCGAAGATCTTGCCGAGTACTACAGCGAAGTCGGCGTGCGCTGCCGCTACATGCACTCCGAGATCGATACGTTGGAGCGCGTGAAGATCCTGCGCGATCTGCGCCGTGGTGAATTTGACGTTCTCATCGGCATCAACCTTTTGCGCGAAGGCCTCGATCTGCCTGAGGTTTCACTCGTCGCGATTTTGGACGCCGACAAAGAAGGCTTTCTACGCTCGGCCGGATCGCTCATCCAGACCATCGGACGCTGCGCCCGCAACCTGAACGGCCGCGCCATTCTTTACGCCGACCACATGACGGATTCCATGAACAAGGCGATCAACGAGACCGATCGCCGCCGCGCCATCCAGCAGGCCTACAACGAGGAGAACGGAATCACGCCGCAGTCAATCATCCGCTCCGTCGATATGGCGCTCGCACAGATTGTCGGCGCCGATTACACCGATTTCACCGAGCAGGCGGATACGATTCCCGACTTCAAATCGCAGGAAGACGTGGACAACTACATCGCGAAACTCGAAACCGATATGCGCGAAGCGGCCAAGCGCTTCGAATTCGAAGTGGCTGCCAAACTCCGCGATACCATCAAGGAACTTCGGACGAAAGAGTTCCTGTTCACTTAATCCCCAACCGCTGCCATCACTCGCCGGTCGCCTTCGACGAGTCTTTCCCGGCATCGCAATCAATGTCTTTCGCCCGCGGAGTCCATGGCCGCTTAGGATCGAGCTCCATATGCACGGTCACCGTCAGATGCTTGCAGTCGCGCACCATGAACACATCGTTTCGCGCGGAAAAATCAGCGGGCAAAAGGCTGCTGTTCTCATCCAGAAACTTGTCCATGTAGGACGGATCGAAAGGGTCGCCGGGGCTCAGCTTCCAATGCTGTTGAAGTTCATCTACTGCAGCAGATTTGCCAACCAGTTCGAGCGTTCCCATCCGATATTGTGGACCCTCGGCGACGTCGAACAGCAATACGACTTGGCTACCATTCACGATTCGGAAGTTCGGTACTTCCGAAAAATCAAGGTACCCCTTCGACGCATACTGCTTTCGGACGCTCTCCAGTCCACTGCGCAATTTTCCGATACTGTAAAAATCCCCCAGCTTGATGGGAAGTGATTTGAGCAATTCTTCTGCGCTGACAGAACGGTTTCCGGAAAAGGCGATTTCAAGGATCTTACAACGCGGGCCCTCCGCGACATCAGCTTCCAACCGTACCCTCTTTGGCCGTGCCAGCGGATCAAACGGACGTATCTTCACGTTCGTGACGTCTGCGAGTAAGTATCCCCTCTGACCAAAAGCGTCGCGAATGTGTACCGTTACTTCCTTCTCGTCGTCGCCCATCCGACGTCCGGTCAGACCGCTGGTGATTTCATTCAGCTGCTGGCTGTCCAGGGTCGTCGTACCGGAAATCGCTACTTCTTCCACTAAAATCTGATTCGGACTCGAAGAAGCGTCAGCCTGAGAGGTCTGGCAAATGGCGGGGAAACAGACAGCCAGGATAGCAATCAACGTGCATAGCCGATTCATCGCATCCTCCTGACGAGCAAGGGTCGAACCGGGCGAATCATATTTCGATGGAATGATAGTACAAGGTGCTCAAGTTACAAGACGGTTAAGCGTTTATCCCTGCTCGTCGAAATCCCAAAAGTACAAGTAACTGAGCACTGCCACAGTCACGATGATGAGCGTATCCATGTTCTCCTTCGGCTTGATCAGAGCAATCGTTCGCGGCTTGGTGGCTGGATCTCGATTGACGTATTTATGCGTTCCAGAGATACAGCCCTGGCGCACTGCTTTCAATCCTCGGAATCCCCTATATCAAGCCAACAAAAAAACCGGACCCGCAGGTCCGGCCTTTTCCATTCCAAAAATTCCGACTACTTTTTCACCGACGCCGCCAGGATGTGCTTATCCAGTGACGAGATAAACGGTTTCGCATCCTCGGGAGCCGCCAGTTCGCCCGTAAGCAGTGTTTTGAACGGGACCATGCGCCCATAGAACGCGCGTGTATCGTCCTTGCCCTGCATCACCACCGCGCCGTCCAGGCTGATCCCGGCAAATATGCCGCGCGCCCGCGAATAGGTCAGAATCTGCGCACGCATTTTCCAATCAGTCGCGCCCTGTGCCTGCCGCCCGACCGGACCCGCAGCTGCCGAAGCATCTGCGCCGATCTTGAACTTGCTCGCCAGCAAATTCTGCATGCCTTCATCGTTCATCACTACCATGATCAGGTCGACGGCCTGTCCGCCAATCTGAAACCCGAAGCTTCCGCCGGTAACGCGGAAGAACGCTGGCGCGCTCCAGCCCTTCTCGGTGCGGCAACTGGCTACGCCTTTGCCATATTGTGCGCCAAATACGAAGGCGCCCTTCAGCATCGAGGGCACGACTGCAATACATTTGGCCGAATCAAAAATTTCGTCAGGGATGCGCGAGTCAGGCGCATTCATAATCTCGTCAATCACGGTTCCCGCGGCCTGCACGCGCTCCACGGTATTGGCCCGGTCGCCTTGTGCCCACAGACCGGCCGGAATCATCGCTACCATCGCCACCAACAGCAACTTCTTCATGACGTCACCTTCTGGAAGACTTCTGCCTGCGCAACGGCTCTAAATAGCAGCAACTCGCAGGTGAATACTTGGATGGTAACTCAGGCGGGGTTGTTGAAGAAAAAGAGGTACTGAATTGGTTACCCGAAAATAAATGAGGGGGTAAGGCAGATGACCCTCGTTATCAGCCTTAACCCCCGTCTCCCAGGTTCTGTGGTAGGTGAGTTGAGTATCGGCCTGAACCGTTTTTCGCTCAAGTTACCGCGGTCATTGGCCGAAGGTAACGCCTACCTCGAGCTGACCAGCGAATGCGTAATCGCGTGCACTGACAGCGCAATCCGGTTCTGTACGCCCACTTTGCGCATTAATTTCGCCACGTGCGCCTTTACCGTGCGTTCCTCGATGCCCAGCGCGCTGCCGATTTCTTTATTCGACCGGCCGGCCACCAGCAGTTCCAAAACTTGTTTTTCGCGATCGGTAAACGTCACGCGGCCCGCGGGGAAGATTCGTCCCGGCGAGGATGTCACGCGCTCGATAAACATCGACAACACACGTCGCGGCGCCCAAACCGATCCTTGCTGAACGATGCGAATTGCCTGCACAAACTCCTCGGGGCTGGCTCCCTCATCCACGTAGCCTTTAGCTCCTCCGGCCAGTGCCTTCAAGATCATCTCGTCATCCGCACCAGTGCCAGTCACGATAATTCGCAAGTCCGGACGCGCGGCCTTCAGGCCCGCCATGGTGTCGTAAAGGTTCTGTCCTGCCTGGTTTCCCAGTAGCACGATGTCAACATTCGTCTCAGTCGCCAGCTGAGCCAGGGTTGTGGCTGAAAGTTCGAAGTCCGACTCCGTGTCAAAAAGAGCGCGCAATCCGATCATGCGCAACGGGTCGGTTTCCACAACCGCAATCTGAATCTTAGGTTTACGAGCGGCAGCAGCTTTCATATGTGCGCCAGCAGCCTTCATATGGGGATTCCCTTAAGGGTTCGGGCGTAAGCATAACGTCAATTCTGCTTCCCGCAAAGCGGGGAATCCCTTAGGTCAATGAACGGAAGGACACGTACTACTCGATACGGGAAGGGTCCCGCTCATGTATTTCCGCGAAAACAGCCGGTAAAACCGGGCTAATTGCGGTTATTTCGCGGCAACGTGCGGATTGTCCTGCTGATTGGTGTATCCGTCGGAATAGCCAATCGAAAAAGCCCGGCGGAAGCCATCACAATAGGCGGCGTCTTTCGCCGCAGGCGCGTTCGCATCGAGTGCGGTACACCCTGGAATCGGATTGCGGAAGCTCGCAGCAGTCCGCCCATCGTGCAGACCTGCCGATTGCCCGTTCTGGTAGCCCTCTTCCACGCCCAGTTCGAAAGAAGCGCTCTTTCGTGGGTCCAGGCTGTTCGGAGAAAGCCCGCTAGCGGCCAGGCGGAGCATGCCGACCGCGCGCAAACTCCGTCCCGACATGCCATCTGTATAGCCGACACGGAATCCCTGGCGAAAACCTCTTTCAAACGCACCCTTCTCACCAAAGGTGGGACGATATCCAACAATTTTCTTGTAATCCGACATGGTGTTTACATCGCGAAATCCATGCGCCATGTGGATATCCACGTCGGCATTATGGAAGCCCTGTTCGTAGCCGTGAATGTAGCCATGCAGAAAGATTGAAGCGGAGTACAGAGCTGCCGCGTGCGGATCAGCCATGTGAGCTTCATCTGCTTTTGCATCTTCGGCGAAACTGATCGCCGGAAACAGCAGGAGAGCCAAACAGAAAACGGTGATTCCAGACGGACGGATCACGTGTGCACCCCGGGACATGCTATCGACTTCTGATGACCGCGTTTTCCTGCCGGGATGTCATTCCTTACGACGAGTTATCCCCGCCTTCTCCTGAGTTAAGGTCTTATCCGTAGCGTTTTAGGGACTTCATTGAATTCTCTCCTTCCACTTGGGCCCGCATACTTCCGGTAACACACCCAAAAACGAGTTTAGCGGCCTGTCCGGCGTAATTTGAAACTGGGGGAAACACGCCTAAGGGCCGTTAGCAGGGTGCTCTCCGCCGGTGCAAAACCCGGCGGAGAGTTCGATTCGTCTGCTGATGCCCTTCGTCACTCATCTGCGTTTCTCGCTGTTCCTGGCTCTTCTTGGGCTCGCAACCCTGGGCTCAAGTCAGGAAGCGCCTCACCGCGTTCCGCCGCACTCTAAAACTAGCTCCAGGCTGCGTAATCTCGAACGGCGCGAACCTTCGCTCCATACCGCCAATTCTGAGTCGGCCAGCACACTTGCTGCCTTCGACAACAGTACCGGGAGAGCCGGCGAGGCTATTCGCACGATGCAGGCGCTCATCGCTCAGCATCCTGACGACGCCGATCTTCACGAGTCACTCGCCTATCTTTATGGCTCCAGCGGACACAATCAGCAATACGAGCAGGAACTGGCGAAGGCGGCCGAATTAAGCAATCCTTCGGAAAAGCTCCGTCACAGCCGTCGAGAGGCGGTTTCTGCGATCTCGGCTCATGCCATGGATCGCCAGTACCTGGCCAATGTCTCTGAGACCTTGCGTGCTGCTCGCAGCACTCATTCCGCAGACTCGTCTAATGTCACCTCGCTCGCGAACATCACCGTGGAGCGGGTATCTCCCAACGGCCAAAGCTCGCAGCACATCCAGCTCATTCTGTTGATGAACACCGACTCGGGAGCTGCCGACTACTCCACCTACCGCGTTCAATACAGCTACGCTCTGCAAAAGCTCGACCTGATCGGGGCGCGCATTCATAAGCTGGATGGAAGGATCGTTCCTGCCGAGAATGGCGGAGAAACCGGTTACGCCGACGCAGCCATCTCCATGTACTACGACACGCGCCAGCGCATTGTGCGATTCCCCCATCTTGCCAAGGGCGATGTCTTGGAACTCGAATATCGCATTTCGCCAAAGACGAACGTCAATCCCTACGGCGCCTACTACGGCGGTCTCGTCACGTTTCAGTCCTCGCTTCCCGAGAACCTGCATCGCTACGTCCTTATCGCGCCGGTCTCGGAATCGCTCAACATCGCGGAATATCGTATGCCCTCCGCTGCTTCAGTAAAAACCGAGGGCCCTCTTCGCACCTATGCCTGGGAAGCCCAGAACATGCCGCCTCTGCGCACCGAGCCGCGCGGTCCGTCCCTCACCGAAAAAGCGCCTTACGTGAATGTCTCCACGTTCGATTCCTGGCAGGCTCTGGGAAAGTGGTACGCCGGATTCATCGCTCCGCAGTTGCAGCTCGACACTTCTCTACGCAACGCGTTGGATCGAATCACGTCGGGCAACCTGACGGAACTCGAAAAGATCCGGGCCATCCATCATTTCGTGATTGAGAACACGCGCTACGTCGGCCTGGAGTTCGGTGTGTACAGCTATAAGCCGTATCCAGTCAGCCAGGTGTATGCGCGCCACTTCGGCGATTGCAAAGACAAAGCCAGCCTGATGATTGCGCTCATGCGCGCGGTCGGTATCGACGCTGATTTCGCCCTGGTACGCACGCGCAAGATGGGCGATGTCGGCGACCAAGCTACTTCATTGCAGATCTTCGACCACGCTCTTGTATATGTTCCGAAATACGAGCTGTGGCTAGACGGAACCGCGGAGTATTCGGGTTCACATGAGCTGCCGTTGGACGATCAGGGCGCGATGGCCCTGACGGTCGAGGCCGACGGAGATGCACAAATGCGTCGCATCCCTGTTACGTTGCCCATGGAGAATTACACGCACCGCGTGGTGCGTGCCTCCGTGCAAACTAATGGCACCATCAAGTTCACCGGATCGGCTTACACTCGTGGCGAGGATGCTCCCGGACTCCGGCGCGAATTCGAACTGAGCGACCGTCAGCGCGATTCTCTTCGTTCCAACCTGTCACAGGTTTATCCGGCCGTTCGCGTCGAAGATGTGCACGTCGACGGAGCTAACGACGTCGAACGCGACATCAATCTGAACTTTTCGGGATCCATCGATACCTTCGCCGGATCTCGTACGCTCTCGTTGGTCTCTTCGTGTATGCCGCACAAGTACACCCAAACCCTTGCGTCCCTGCCAACCCGCACGCAGGATTTGCGCCTTCCTGCGCCGTGGACCACCGAAGAGGAGCTGCACTTTGCTCTGCCCGAAGGTGCTTCATTCGAAAGCATCCCGAAGTCAATCACCCTGGATACTCCCTTCGGCGTCGCAGTTTTGCATTATGACCGCCGCGGCCGGGATTTGGTGGTAAGCACGTCCGTGCAGTTTCGCCAGCTCCGCATCACTCCGGCGGAATACCCGGCGTTCCGCTCCTTCTGCGATCAGGTCGAGAAGGCCTTTCATACCGAAATCAAAGTACATCTCGCGGAATAAGACGTTTCGTGAAAGGCCGCGTCAGCGGACGTCTGAGAGTAGCCCAGGACGAAGTCCTGGGAGAGAGGACCTGTTGATGTGTTCAGTCCGCGGAAGCGGACGATTGAAGATCTCAGAAACGCAGTCTACCCTGCGTACTCAGAACCCATCTCGCGCAGTGCTCCGCCCAGGCCCCGGCTTTCCGCGCTCTCGGCAAACCGCTCTGCCAACCGTGAAAGCGTGTTGAAGATCTGCGTGCCGCGCGCGACGTATTCAGGCGCGTTCTCCCATACGGTCTCGAAGCGCTCCGGATATTCCGCAGCCAAAACTGCCAGGCCAACGGTCGCACAGATCACACCAGCAGGCCGTCTTCCTTTAATCAGCATCAGCGCACCCGCCGTGAGCGATCCAATGACTACCGCTTTTTTCCAGTTCGGCATCGTCCCTCCGCCAAGTTTCAGCTCAGTTTACGTCGATTGATTAGAAGTACGGCAGCGGCATATCGTTGCACGTCTAGGACAGATGGAGCCCGCTCGCCCTCGAGCGGGTCCAGGACAGAAAATCTTGCCTGCCTTTGGATACACGCACTTCGGCAAAAAGAAACCCCCGCATGGCTATTTGCCGAGCGGGGGTTGGTTCGTGCTTCGCAAACGCGAAACGGGTTCTCTTACATATCGAACTGTTCCTGATGCAATGTCGGATCCGCTTTCACCAGTATGTTATGGCTGGTCAGTTCTTCCATTTCGCTCAGCCACTTTCCATTGTTCCCCTTCAATTCCTTGGCGACTTCCGGATTCACCCGCAATGTGATGTCGTGTTCGAAGTGCCGGGCCATCTTGCGCATCTCGGTGTAGATCTCGTTGCACACCGTTTGCGGCGACTTCACATATCCATTCGCCGAGCAGTACGGGCAGGGGCTGCCCAGCGTGCGCTCCAGCGACTGTTTTACCCGCTTGCGCGTAATTGCCACCAGTCCGAAATCATTGAACTGCAGCACCTTTGAGGGCGCACGATCGTTCTGCAACTCCTCTTCCAGTGCTTGCATGATCTTCTGCCGATTGCGGCGCTCATCCATGTCGATGAAGTCGATCACGATGATGCCGCCCAGGTCGCGCAGCCGTATCTGCCGCACGATTTCCTTGATCGCATCAAGGTTCGTCTTGAAGATCGTGTCTTCCAGGCGCGTGGTTTTGCCCACGTACTTGCCGGTATTGATGTCAATCGCCACCAGCGCTTCCGTCTGGTTGATCACGATATAGCCACCGCTCTTCAGCCACACCTTCGACCGCAACCCCTTGTTGATTTCTTCCTCGACGCCGAACTGCTCGAACAGCGGCGTGTCTTTCGAGTAGAGCTTCACTCGCCGTGTCAGCGATGACTGGAACCGGTTTACAAACCGCACCACGCGCTCGTACTCCGGCTCGGTGTCGACCCAGATTGCCGAGAAGTCTTCCGTCACAAGGTCGCGCAGCGTGCGCTCCACCAGGTTCAGATCGTGATAGATCAACGCCGGCGGCTTCGAACTATCTGCCCGGCTCTTGATGTCATTCCACAGGCTCTTCAGGAAGCGAATATCGGCGCGTAGCTCGTCTTCGGCAATTCCCGCCGCAGCCGTACGCACGATGAACCCGCCATGGCCGTTCTCGCGTTCGCTGTTGACGATGCGCTTCAGCCGCTGGCGCTCTTCATCCGATGCAATCTTGCGCGACACGCCGGTGTGATTCACCGACGGCATATAAACCAGGAATCGTCCCGGCAGCGCAATGTGGCTGGTGATCCGTGCGCCCTTCTTGCCGATTGGCTCCTTGGCGATCTGCACCAGCACTTCCTGTCCTTCTTTCAGGACATCGCTGATCATTACCGTCGGACGCGATTGCTCTCTCCGTGCACCGCCGCGCTGCACCCGTCTGCCACCACTACCACCACGACGTCCGCGCCGGTGATTGCGGTCGTACTCCGGCCTCGGCGCTCGCTGGAACCCCGCCGTACCTGACGGACCACGTGTCTCCGCGCGTGCTGCCAACTCCGGCTCCTCCGCCGACTCAGCTTCCTCACCATTCTCTTCGTCCGTCGCGTATCCGTTCGTCTCGTCTTCTTCTAGCTCATCGACGATGTCATCCGCTGCCATCGCCGCGCGCTCGAGCGTCTCTTCTTCCATCTCTTCGTAAGAATCAGGCTCGTAGAGCACTTCCGAAGGATGCGGAATATCTTCTTCCTCATCGCCTTCGATCACTTCTTCTTCAAATGCACCCAGCGGCGCATTCCGATAATCGGGTTCCTTACGCTCGGTCACGTGCTCGCTGACCTCCGCTTCATGCCCGCCTTCGAAGTGAACCTCGGACTCATGGCCGCCCTCAAAGCTAATGGAAGCGCCAGCCGTCGGCTGTTCAGAATAATGCTGCTCGGCTTCTACGGCACTCTCGGCTCTGGCCTCTTCGTGCTTAGTCTCTTCTTCCCCAAAGATGAACGCCTTCATCCGACCAAAACGGCTGGGACGCGTTTGTTCTGGCTCACGTTCGTTTTCGTGAATTGCAGTCTGTGCTTCCGGCTGTGACTCCTCGGCTTCCACCGCTCCCGACGCCGACTCAACGTGCTGCTCCTGCTCGTACTCAGCTTCTTGCGTTTCCTGCGCAGGCTCCTTCGCGTCAGCTTCCTGCCACCAGTTCAACGCTTCTGGCTTGATCTCCGCCGGTGCAACTTCCGCCGCCACATGCTCAACTGGCGCAGCGATCGATCCATTCTCTTCGCCGGCTTCGACTCTCGCCTCGGCCGCTACCGACTCCGCCGCTTCCGTATTCTCCTCGGCCCGCTTCTCAGCAAGCACTGGCGCCGCAGCCATCGGCTTGTTTCGATACTTTGAAATCGACTCGCCCGGCAGAACGATCGGCGCATACGGCCTGTATTCTTCGCGACGAGCTTCCCGTGCCCTGGGCGCAGGCGCAGCCTCGGCTACCGGCTCTTCCTTCCCAGCACTCGCTGTCTCTTCCGCTTTCGGACCACGATTCCGGTTGTACTTCGCCAGCGACTCGCCCGGCAGAATGATCGGCTCATACGCCTTCGGCTGTTCCCGCCGAACCGGAGCCTCAGGAGCGGCCGCAACTTCCGGCGTCGCTTCCGTACTCGTCTCTACCGCTGACTCTTCTTCATGATCCGCAACCTGATGATCTGTATCCTGCTCATCCGCGACCGGCGGCGCGGCTTCCGTCTGGACCTGCTCTACTCGCTTGCGATTGAACTTCGCCAGTGACTCACCCGGCAGCACGATCGGCGCTTGCGGTACGTCGGCATCGTCCTCTGCTTCTTCGGACTCCGCCTCACCGCTCTGCTGGTGCTCAGGTTGAGCAAATTTGTTTTCTGGGAATCCGCGACGACCGCGCCTACGACGATTCCTTCCTCGCCAGCGCCGGTTCCCATCATCCTCCCGGCTTCCTTCCGTCGCTCCGTTGGTGCCCGTCGCTTCGTGGGCTGCCGCTTCCGGCTCCTCGCCCTCTTCTTCCGGAGACGTCAATACGACCGGCTCCGGTCTCGGCTCTGGTTGTGCCTGAAATGGTTTGGCCGCCCCGGCTGGTATGGGATCGAAGGTTTCATCCTCGTCCTCAAGTTCGAAAAAGTCAGAAACGTACAGGAACGCATCGCGCTCCAGTCCGATATCGACGAAGGCCGACTGCATGCCTGGCAGCACGCGGGTAACCCGGCCTTTATAAATGGATCCGGCTAAGGTGTATTCGTTTTCGCGTTCGAAATAGACTTCAGCCAGTTGGTCGTTTTCCACCAGCGCAACCTTGGTTTGGTGCGGTGTGGAAGACACATACAATTCTTTTGACATTCAAAGCTCCGGTGAAACACCGGCGATGACCAACGGTAGGTCTTACAAAAGCTGGACTCAATTGCAGGAAGGCGGCTGGCGAGCGCAAACACTTATCCCCGGCTGTTCCAAATTGGAACGGCCTTGGACCGGTATCTCACGCCTCCAACATGCCCGTTGGAAGGAATCCTGTTCTGCTTAGGAATCTTTCGCACCTATTCAGGCCCAACAAAGTTCTGTGACCGCTCTCTCGGTACCGCTATCGGAGTTTCCACTCATCCGAATCTCACTCCGACTTCCGAGGGGGCCGTTACCCGCAATGCTGGCTCTGTCCTCGATTCGCTCACCAGAGCGAATCTGCTGCAATCCTTGTCCGGCACCTTGTCGCCGGCTACTGCCCTCATTCACGAGAGGGCGTCGTAATCTGCAATCTTTGCTCCGGCTTTACGGAGCGTTCCGGAGAGTCCTTGACCCGACCGGAAGCTTCTGACCCTTTTAGTTCACGAAACGGCGCATGCGGACGTTCATCACAATCCCCAGCGCAAGAAACGTAAACAGGACTGACGATCCGCCATAACTCATCAACGGAAGCGGAATCCCGGTGACCGGCATAAACCCGACCACCATGCCTACGTTTACCAGGATGTGGAAAACCAGTACTGCCACCACACCCATCACCACAAACGCCCCAGCGCGGTCTGGCGCGGTCTGGGCGTTCTGGATCAAACGCATCAACACCATAAAGTATAGCAGTAGTATTCCCAGGGCACCGACAAAACCATGTTCTTCCGAAAATGCCGCAAAGATGAAATCCGTATGCGGCACCGGCAGGAAAAGCCCTTGTGTTTGTGTACCTTGAGTCGTCCCCTTACCCCAGATTCCGCCCGACCCGACCGCAATCAGCGATTGATTGACCTGATACCCCTTGTGCTGCGGATCCGAATCCGGATTCATGAAAACGGTCAGCCGGTCCTTCTGATACTGCTTCAAGCCGAATTTCCAGGCTGGAACCGCGACCATCGCGAGCGACAGCACGATTGCCGCAGCATGCTTTCCCTTCATCCCGCCAAGGAACAAAGCCATCACCGCAATCGGCAGATACGTCAGAGCTGTTCCCATATCGGGCTGTGCCAGCACCAACAGCATCGGCACACCCACCACGGAAGCCGCCTTTACCAGGTCGAAGAAACTCATCTCCCGCTGCCGGTTCTCGGCGAAATACTTGGCCATCGCCAAAATCAATATGAGCTTGACCCATTCCGACGGCTGGAAGTGCGTCGCCCCTCCAATCCTGATCCAGCGCCGCGCGCCCAGGTATTTCTGGCCGAACAGCAGCACCGACACCAGCGACACGATCGCGATCACGTACATCCACGGCACCGCTTCCAGCAGAGACTGATAGCTGATGCGGCTGATGATCAACATCAACATCAACCCTGCCAGAATCCAGTACACCTGCCGTATATGGGCGCCCACGAACTTGGTGTGCAACGTCGCGCTATAGATCTCCACCACGCCGACGGCCGAGATCAGCAGCACGAAGGCCAGCAGAACCCAATCAAAATCCCGAAATGAAATGTATCTCTGCATTCAGCTTCTGTTTATGTAGGACAGGCGATCCCGCCTGTCCGCCTGGTGCCCCATATCTGCCCTCTTTTGGCAGATGTGGGAACCGCAACCTTCTCAGCTAACCAAGATCTTCAAAGCTAATGGAGCCCGCTCGCCAAAACTAATGGAGCCCGCTCGCCCTCGAGCGGGCAAAGCTCACATCTCCACAACTTAGGTGGGGCAGTGCGGTGGCGCGGGCGCCCTCGCCCGCGTTTCTCACCACGACTTACGTGGGTCAGCGGGTGCCCCACACGTCGCGCAGCGAACGTGTGGGATTACTACCGCTCTTCCATCCCCGGCGCCGCACTTGCTCTTACACCACTCCTGTCCAGCGGCACCACAAACTTCCCTGACTCCATTCGATGTTCCTCGCCGCCGTCATCCCAAACTCCCGCCATATCCACGGACTGGTCCGACATATTCTTAGCCATTCCTCCCGGAGTCTCGACGGGCTTTGCCGGAACATTCTTCTTCTCAGGAGCCGTTTCCGGCTTCACCACGCTCTTCTGCGTAGCCTCACTCGCGCGATCCACGCTCTGTTGCCCCACGCTCTTCAGTCGCGCTGGGGTTTCTGGCACGCTCGACGTTTCAGCCGAAGCGCGTACCGGCGCGTACGGCTCAGGCATGGCATATGCCATATCGTTCAGCACCTTGCGGCGCTTCTGCACGAACGCTTTGATCACTTGTGCTGCTATGGGTGCCGTCTTATCACCGTGCTCGCCCGACTGATACAGCACAGCAACTACAATGTCCGGATTGCGAGTAGGTGCCACTCCTACAAACCATCCGTTATCTTTGAACTGATCTGTTCCCTTTCCAAGGCGCTCTTTGAAGGCATTACTTACCGTTTGCGCCGATCCCGTCTTGCCACCGAAGTCGACACCTGGAATCGCCGACAGCGCACCGGTTCCGATGGGACTTACCACCTTCCTCAGCGCATCGGTAACAATCTCCCAGTTGGCAGAGTCAATAGGAATCGTGGTCTCGTCAGGATACTTTGCACTGATTTCCTTGTAGCGCGTTTGCGCATTCCCCGATAAATCGTCGAACGCGACTACGTGCGGTCGTACCATGTGTCCGTCGGACGCGATCGCCCCAATCGCCCGCGCCATCTGTATCGGCGTTGCCGCAATTGCGCCTTGGCCGATGCCGACTGAAATCGTTTCTCCCGCGAACCACTTCTGGTGGAAATTTTTGAGCTTCCACTCTTCCGAAGGCATCACGCCACTAACTTCTTGCGGCAAATCAATCCCGCTCTTCTGCCCGAGGCCGAGCCTGGTGGACCACTCCGCAATCTTTCCGATTCCGAGTTTCTCCGCCAGGGTGTAGAAGAAGACGTCGCACGACTGGTACACGCCCTTGGTGATATCGGTTATTCCATGCGTCTGGTGACGATGGGAAATCCAGCACTTGAAGTAGCGGCCATAGAAGGTCGCCCCGCCCGTACAATTCACTTTCATATTCTGGGCGATGCCTTCCTGCAATCCCGCTGTGGCCATGATGATCTTGAATGTCGAACCCGGCGCCAGCTGCGCCTGGATCGCTTTGTTCATCAGTGGCTTGCCCTCGTCGTTGACTAATTTGCTCCACTCGTCCTTCGAAATACGTATAGCAAATGAATTCGGATCGAAGGTCGGTCGGCTCACCATCGCGAGCACTTCGCCGTTCTTCGGATTCATCGCGATGATTGCACCCGGTTTGTCACCGAGCGCCTCTTCGGCCGCAATCTGCAGATCGAGATCGATCGTCAGCTTCAGCGTCTGACCTTCGGTTGCCGGAACCTCGTCCATCTGCCCCACAACTTTTCCGCGGCTGTTGACTATCTCGCGTCGCGACCCATCCTGGCCCATCAGGATGTCGTTGTACTGCAACTCCACGCCTGACTTGCCTACTACGTCGCCAGCTTTGTAGAACTCCCACTGCGGCTGATTCAGCATGTCTTCGCTGACTTCGCCCACATAGCCGATCAGGTGCGCCATGAATCCGTTCTTCGGATAAAGTCTGCGGCTTGCCCGGATCGTGTCCAACTCCGGCAATTCGTTCTTATGTGCTTCGATGTACGCCAACTCGTCCGGCGTGATGTCGTCTTTCAGGATGATCGGCTGATACTGCGGCATGCTCGAAAACTTCTTCAGGCGCGAGCGAATATCGTCCGGGTCCATGTGCAGTCCCGACGCAATCTTGTCCACATCAGCATCTAGATCGCGCGTCTGATCGCGCAACAACAACGCGGAGAAAGACGGATAGTTGTCGACGATAATCCGCCCTTCGCGATCGACAATTTTTCCGCGGGGCGCGAGAATGGGAACTTTGCGGATGCGATTCTGCTCGGCGAGCGACGCGTAGTAGTCAGAACCGCCAACTTGTAGCCGCCAGAATCCGTAGCCGAGCAAAAGGAAGACTCCGAGAATCACGTACTGAACTCCCGTGATACGAATCGGCGATACTTTGTCTTCGCGGCCGAACACTATGACCTCTGGCCAACCATCAGAAGTGGAAGCATCGGCCTTCAGGCCGATGAATAATCGTGGTGTTTCACGGGGCTTTAGCCCTGCACTCCAATAGCACGCGGCTTAACTGGATTGCTTTGAGTGTAGCAGGAATTACCACGACTCCGACTGAGCAGACACCCCTAACTCAAGTGCGGTGAACCTTAGTTCTACCGGGCGTGCGAATCTGGTTTGGTGGCGCGGGCGCCCTCGCCCGCGTCTTGAGTCTTGTGCTGGTGGGGTACGAGTCCTCTCCCGCGTCTTGAATTAAACGAACTCTTCAATATTCGTCCATAACCATCGATAGTCCGACGACCGTTTTACCAGGCCTCTTTTCAGCGGATTCATTTGGATATATTGAACGGTTGCGCGCAACTCATCGTCGGAACGCATATAGTGATCCCAGTACTCCTCATCCCAAACTGGCCCTGATCTCTTCAAAAGCTTATTCAGACTGTGTGCTGAAGCACTCTTGATGCTTTGCATCATCTGCGCGAGGGAGAATAGGTGCCCATCCTCTTTCCTCAAAGGATCCAAGAGCAGGTGAACGTGATCCGGCATCACTACGCCCGCGTACAACCAGACCTGACGGTTATGTTCACGCATGCAGTGCTGCATCACGAGGGTCCGAGCGTCTGGAGGAAGAATTAGGCCCGAAAAGGTGCGGAAGGTTACGAACAACAGTCGATCAGCAGGTTGAAGATGAGGCAGCCGCCTACGACGAAAAACGGGTGTTTGAGCCACTCCTAATTACGCCGACTTCAGAACTGACGGGCAAGGAGCTACGTCACAAGCGCGATTCTGGAGGTTGTGGTGGCGCGGGCGCCCTCGCGCGCGTTGTTTAGAACCAGGAAGTCGTCCTGGAATCCCAAGTCTAGCTAGATGAAACGCGGGCGAGGGCGCCCGCGCCACCAAATCGTTCGTGAGAACGTGCTTACCCCCGCTTCACCTTGTCCAGCAGATGGAATAGCAACACGCCCAAAATCGCGTTCGCAATCGCTCCACGCAGTTCATGCATCCACAACCATTGCAGATCGATCCGCACCAGCCAGCGCGCTACCAGCCAGTAGATTCCGTTATGAATGAAGTAGAACCCGAAGACCATCAGCACTCGCGTGCCCGGATTCTCTACGTCAATCTTCGCGCCCAGCGACGACGCCCCATACGCCACCAGCGTCTTCGAAATCCCGTAAATCCCCAGCGGTTGATGCGTGAGTGCATCCTGTAACAGACCGATCGCCGCTCCAGTCAGCAGCCCCGAGATCTGGTTCCGTCGAGCCACCGCGAAGAAGATCGTCACCAGCAGCGGTAGATCAAAAATCCCAAAAATCCGCAGCTTGATCGGAATAAACGACTGCAGCACGATCGCGAACAGCGGCACGCCGATCGTGACCAGCGGATTAAACCGGTAAACCTCGATCCGCTCCGTCTTTTCGAATGCAATCGTCATTGCGGCGTGCTCCCGCTGGCAGCAGTCGGTTTATTCGGACCTGTCGCACTCTCCGCCGCATGCGCTGCAGGCTTCGTTGTGCCGGCTTGCCCAACTCCCGGCGTCGCCGCGCTCTTCGGCACCGTCTGCGTCTGCGCCGCTTTCACCGCCGATCCTGTTCCCACCGACGCCGTGGTCTTCGGCTTCGCTTCTGTCGAACTCGCTCCAGCCGGCGTAGTCGTCGCCGCATCCACCTTGGGAGGAGGCGCCACCGTCGGCAGTCTCTCCGCCAGAATATCGATCGCCCGCACCGGGACTGGGAGAGAAAGGCTCCGTCTGCGGAGTCCGCTCGTCCACCTTCGTTACCACCAGCACTTCTTCAGCCCGGCTCAACTGCGCCGCCGGCTTCACCCATATGTCCAGGAAGATGTCTTTCCCGTGCGCAAATCGCGAAACCACGCCCACCGGCATTCCCTTCGGGAAGATGCGATCGCCGCCGCTGGTCAACACGCGTTCGCCGACCTCAACTTTCTCGTCGGCCATGATGTTCTGAATAATCAGTTCGCCGTTCCCGTTTGGATTGCCCTTCAGAATCCCCTGCAGCCGCGACTTTTCCAGGATCACGCCCGCTCCGCTGCTGGGATCGTTAATCTCCAGCACCAGCGACGAACTCGGATACACGCGCAGCACTTTCCCCATGATTCCATCCGGCGTGATCACCGGCATGTCCTGCTTCACTCCGTCATGCGTGCCCTTGTCGATGTAAACGCCGCGCGAGAAATCGCTGCCCGTAGTGCTGATCACCTGCGCCGGCAGTGTCTGCGAAAGATATTGTTCCTTGAATCCCAGCAGAACCTGCAGCCGACGCGCCTGGTTCGCATCTTCTTCCAGCCGCACCTGCTGTATGCGCATGCGTGCCAGCCTATCCTGCAAATCCGCGTTCTCCGATCGCACATGTCGCAGATCGAAGTAACCATGCCATACGCCTGAAATCGATTCTTCGGCGTGAACCACGCCTTTGGAGAGAGGTGTAACCAGCGTCACTGCCCAAACACGAATCAGGCGGGTCCCTCCGCTGTCGCTGGGACGCTTCACCTGCACCGCGAGTCCGACCACCTGCACGAACAGCACGAACACGAGGACCACCACGTTCGCAACGTTCCGGTGCCGGTTGATGACGCTATCCATGGACTCCAGTTTCCAGTTTTGCCGTTTCGAGTTTCCAGTTTGCTGAAAACCGGACGCTGGGAACTACTCGATCGAAATCTTTCTCAGCAGTTTGAAATCGCTTAGCATTTTGCCGGTGCCCAGCACCACGCTGGCCAGCGGATCATCCGCAATCGAAACCGGCAGCCCGGTTTCCTCGCGGATTCGCTTATCCAGATTCTTCAGCAGCGCGCCGCCGCCGGTGAGCACGATGCCTCGATCGCTGATGTCCGCCGACAATTCCGGAGGTGTACGTTCCAGCGCCACGCGAATTGCATTCATGATCGTTGCCACGCACTCGCTCAGCGCTTCGCGAATCTCGCTGTCGTCAATCGTGATGCTCTTGGGCACGCCCTCGATCAGGTTGCGGCCCTTGATCTCCATCGTGAGTGGTTTATCCAGCGGATACGCCGACCCTATCTCAATCTTGATCTGTTCCGCCGTGCGTTCACCAATCAACAGGTTGTACTTGCGCTTCAGGTAATTCATGATGGCTTCGTCCATCTGATTTCCCGCCATGCGCACCGACCGCGAATACACAATGCCGCTCAGCGAGATCACCGCAATGTCCGTCGTTCCGCCGCCGATGTCCACCACCATGTTGCCGCTCGGCTCGGTGATCGGCAGTCCCGCACCGATCGCGGCCACCATCGCTTGCTCCACCAGGTGAACCTCACTGGCTTTCGCGCGATAGGCCGAATCCATCACCGCGCGCTTTTCCACCTGCGTAATTTCGGAAGGCACGCCAATCACGATTCGCGGATGCACCAGCATCTTCCGGTTGTGCGCCTTCTGGATGAAATAGTTCAGCATCTTCTCGGTAACTTTGAAGTCCGCGATCACGCCGTCTTTCATCGGCTTGATGGCGACGATGTTGCCCGGCGTACGGCCCAGCATTTCTTTGGCTTCTTTGCCCACCGCTTCCACTTCCCCGGTGTTCTTGTTGATGGCGACGATAGAAGGTTCATTCACCACGATGCCTTTGCCTTTGGCATAGACCAGCGTGTTCGCCGTGCCGAGGTCGATCGCCAGATCGCTCGAAAAAACACTGAAGAGCGACCGGAGGTTATGAAAGCGTGAGCCATTAAAGCCGTTGGTTGTCATACGCGTGCGTCTGTTCTCTCGTTACTTGGAAGTTAATGCTAAAGGCACAATACCATTAGTGCACTTGATTCTATGTGAACTTTCAGATTGCCGGTCGGACACCGAAGTCTTTGACCCTGCGGACGTCGGGCACCGAACTCGATCCGGTCAAAGATAATGCGGAATCGCCCTCAAAACCCGTAACCACCGTGATGCCAGCAAACCACCCTGGCACGGGCGAAATCACTGAATCACAATCTTCTTTTGCTCGGTGCGAACTCCGCCCTTGGAGTTCTGCGCCGTCACCGTAATTACGTTTTCACCGGCAGGCAGTGGCGACGTGAAAAACTGGAAACCGCCATCCCCGCCAACCACCGGCACTTCCTGACCGTTCACCATCACCCGCGCCGTCGGCTCCGTCTTTCCCTTGATTTCCAGCACATGCCCATGCTGAATGAAGGGCGATAGCTCCAGCGCAATACTCGCGTTCTCCGGGCCCTTGCGGATGATCGTAAACCGATTCTTTTCGCTCTCTACCGACTCGCGCCCCGTCTTATCGATCGATTGCACCATCCAGTAATACGCGCCTTCCGCCAGCCCTGGGATGTTCGCCGCCGGCGTCGTTACCCTGCGGTCGGCCACCGTCGACGAAAAATATGGGTTCCGCGAAATTCGAATCCGGTACTCAACCGTGTTCGCCACCGTCGACCACGTAAACGGAATCGGCAACGACGGATCTTCCATGAACAGCGGCGCCATGTTCGCCGGACCCACCAGACTTGGCGGCGCCAGTTCCTTCTGCTTTACCAACTGCTCATCGGTCTTGAAGGTGACTTTTTCATATTCCCCGACCGGCACCGTTTGCTTGCCGCGCGTTACTTCGCCCGCGCCACGCTTCACCAGGATCTCGTGCTCGTCGCTCTTCGGATCGTTGCGCACCATCGCCGAGCTGTCGCGCGAGAAGCTCGCCGTCGCGCCGCCCACAATCACTTGCGATTTCGATCCCTGGGTATAGGTTCCCGTCGACAGGTCCACGGTTCCTGTCGTCAATTGCACTGACACATTCGTCTGCTGCGATTCGTTCGCCGAGTTCTCTTCCACCACGATCAGCGAGTCCTGCTTCACGTTGTAACTGGTGCCATCCGGAAACACGACCTTAGCCATGCCTTCGGAGCCGGTCTGCACCACATCACCCTTTTCCAGGGGAAGCTGATAATCGGCCGTCACCCATGTATTGCTGTTGGCTTTCTTCACCTTTACTGTGCCGTCAATCAGGGTGAAGCTCGCCTGCTGAGCATTGCTGTCTTTGGCTTTGGTGGCGGCGGTGCTGCTGAGGCGCTCGGCCAAATCAAGCAGATTTGTGGCAGCCCTCTTGGTCGGTTCAGGGAAAACGATGTACGAAGCCGCCGCAATTACACCCACTACCAACAAAATCGTGGCCAGCACGCTGCGGTACGTGGCGGTCCTCCACCCGACCTGGATTCTCGGAATGTGATCCTGTTGGGGCACTATGAGCTGTTTGTGGCGTTGTTCTTCAACTTGAGCCTACCACAAGCTACTCACCTCGCAATAGGGAGTTAACTGTAGACAAAGAAAGGAGAAACCTCTTTGGTACTAAGCCGAAAGGATAGCTGGTCCGTCAGCTACTGTACCCTCGGTGCGAGTCCCATTTCGATGCTTCCACGCCGTCTACTCAATAAGCACTAACCACGTGCCGCCGGCGACGCTGTACACTCTCCCGTCGATGACTCCCGCCAAGCCTTACTTGCGCTGGCTGCTCAATCTCTGGCCCCCATTTTTAGGAGCCGGCATCCGTATCACGCGCTTTGATCCCAATTACCGCTTTATCGACGTAGAAATGAAGCTGCGCTTCTGGAACCGCAACTACGTCGGCACCCACTATGGCGGTTCGCTCTACTCCATGGCCGATCCTTTCTTTATGGTCATGCTCATCAACATTCTCGGACCGGGGTACATTGTTTGGGATAAATCCGCCAGCATCCGCTTCCGTCGACCCGGTCGCGGCACCGTCCACGCCCACTTCGAAATTACGGACGAACAGATAGCCTCCATCCGCCAGCAACTCGAATCCGCCGAAAAGATCGAGCCTACCTTCAATCTTGAAGTGAAAGACGGCTCCGGCCAGGTGATTGCCGAAGTCCAGAAGGTTCTCTCCATCCGCCGCAAGCGCTAATGCTTTGCTTGTTGCTTGTGTGGCGCGGACATTCCTGTCCGCGCGGTTGGGTGGCGCGGGCGCCCTCGCCCGCGTTGGCAGAATCCCATGGAGCCCGCTGGCCCTCCAGCGGGCATCTCGTCTTTGCAGAGCTGGCACAATCACGTGGGGCAGCCGACCCGGCTGCCGACATCCAGCACCGCAGGTTTCGGCCGGTCACCCCAGCAACTCGCTCCCAGCTACCCCTCAACTTCCCCCCGCTTGCACCACCCCATGCCGCCCAGCTAGCATGACAAGTTTGCCTGTGGAGGATTTCATGGCTACTGAGCCCGTCCGTGTCACTGCTCCCCGCGTTTATAAGAACCTCATCGATGGTGAATGGGTCGCGTCCCGCTCCGGACAGACCTTCGAGAACCTCAACCCCGCCGACACTCGCGAAGTCGTCGGCATCTTCCAGCGCTCCACCAAGGACGACGTCAACGCCGCCGTCGACGCCGCCACCCGCGCCTTCGCCAAATGGCGTCTCGTGCCCGCGCCTCGCCGCGCCGAAATGCTCTATCGCGCCTCCCAGATTCTCGAAGAGCGCAAGGAAGACTACTCGCGCGACATGACTCGCGAGATGGGCAAGGTCCTGAAAGAAACGCGCGGCGACACCCAGGAAGCCATCGACACCGGATACTTCATGGCCGGGGAAGGCCGCCGCATGTTCGGCCACACCGTCCCCTCCGAACTGCCCAACAAGTTCGCTATGGCCGTGCGCCAGCCCATCGGCGTCTGCGCCATGATCACGCCATGGAACTTCCCCATGGCCATCCCGTCGTGGAAGCTCTTCCCCGCGCTCGTCGCCGGCAACACCTGCATCATCAAGCCCGCGCAGGACACGCCGCTCTCCGTCTTCAATTTCGTCGAAGCGCTCGTCGACGCCGGCATTCCCAAGGGCGTCGTGAACATCGTCACCGGCTTCGGCTCGGAAGTCGGCACGCCGCTCACCGAGCATGAAGACGTTCGCGCCATCTCGCTCACCGGATCCACCGCCGTCGGCCGCATCGTCGGCGAATCCGCTGCGCGCAGTTTCAAGCGCTGCTCGCTCGAACTCGGCGGCAAGAATCCCGATGATCGTGCTCGACGATGCCAATCTCGACCTCGCTCTCGACGGCGCGCTCTGGGGAGCCTTCGGCACCACCGGACAGCGCTGCACCGCTACCAGCCGCATCATCGTCCAGAAGGGCGTCTACGGCGAGTTCGTCAATCGTCTGGTCGAACGCGCGAAGAAACTGAAGATCGGCAATGGCCTCGACGAAACCGTCGACATGGGTCCGGCCGTGAACAAGGCGCAACTCGAAACCGACCTGAAGTACATCGAGATCGGACAGAACGAAGGCGCCAAGCTGCTCTGCGGCGGACATCGTCTCGACAAGGGCGACTACCAGCACGGCTGGTTCGTCGAGCCCACCGTCTTCGGCGACGTCGATCCCAAGATGCGCATCGCCCAGGAAGAAATCTTCGGACCGGTGGTCTCGGTCATTCCGTGCGACCACATCGATCACGCTGTCGAGATCGCCAACGGCGTCGTCTACGGTCTGTCGTCCGCGCTCTACACGAAAGACGTGAACCGCGCCTTCAAAGCCATGCGCGATCTCTACGCCGGCATCACCTACATCAACGCTCCGACGATCGGCGCCGAAGTCCACCTGCCCTTCGGCGGCACCAAGCAAACCGGCAACGGCCATCGCGAAGGCGGTATCGGCGCGATTGATTTCTACACGGAGTGGAAGTCGGTCTACGTCGACTACTCGGACCGCCTCCAGAAGGCCCAGATCGACCGCCCCGAGTAGTCGGGATTTGAATTGATGGAGCCCTGTTTCGATGGAGCCCTGTTTCGATGGAGCCCGCTGGCCCTCCAGCGGGCTTTTTGCTTGTGTGGGGCGGACATTCCTGTCCGCCCTTTTTGGTAGCGATTCGCGCGCCTGTCATTCCGAGCGACTGGCCGCGTTCGTTTTAGGCGATCCCGCTTTTGGATCGCGCGGCCAGGAGTCGAGGGACCTTGCGTTTTCTTTGTTCGCCGCTCGGCGATCCCAACACGCTCGATCTTCACGCTCCGAGCGTAGCGAGGTATCCCTGCCCTCTCCACAAAACCTGTCAATAGCGTAAATCCGCCAAAATCCCCGCAACTCTCTCATTCGCGACAAGAAATAAATCTCGCCAAAGTGTCCAGTAGGTCCCCTCGAATTTGTCACAATGTAGGTAGGTGCTAGATCTCGAGACATCTTTGATTTTGTTTTTACTAGCTACTGACTACTAATTACTGACTACTGCCGTAAGGCCTTTGTTATGCGGGACGATGGGACTAAATCCTTTGTTTGCCGGGACAAGCCTCATCCCATGCCTATAACCCCTTTAGAATGCGGGACAGGGTGGGGGGAGGGGGTGTCCGGAGGTACAGACCGGGCACATCCCTGACAGATTGAACCGGGTCATCTCCGCTACTGGCAACTCGCCCTGTGCATACGTAAACTGTGGATGGCTTTGAACAATCAACATGTCCCTCTATAGCGAAGCAACACTGGCCACCATTCCCCGCCGCCGCCCGCCTCGACCGCGTGCGCTACGCCATCCGCGATCTCGCCGTTCTTGCCGACGAAGTCGCAAAGACCGGCGCGAAGATCCTTCCGCTCAACATCGGCGATCCGCTCAAATTCGATTTTCAGACTCCGCCGCACCTGGTCGAAGCCGTAGCCAAGGCGATGCGCGATGGCAAGAATGGATACGCACCCTCGCTCGGCGTCGACGAAGCGGTTCAGGCAATCTTGGGCGAAGCCGAGCGCAAAGGGATTCGCAATGTTCAGGGAGCGTTCGTCACCAGTGGTGTCAGCGAGTGCGTCGACGTCTGTCTCGCAGCGCTGCTGAATCCGAACGAAACCGTGCTTACGCCCAGCCCGGAATATCCGCTTTACTCGGCTGTGCTCGCCAAGCTCGAAGCGCCGCTCGCGCCCTACGATCTCGACGAAGACAATGGCTGGCAGCCCAACGTTGACGAGCTCGCAGCCAAGATCACGCCGCAAACGCGTGGCATCGTCGTCATTAATCCGAATAATCCGACGGGCGCACTCTACTCCCGCGAGACTTTGCTCCAGATCATCGAACTCGCCCGCCGCCATCGTCTCGTCATCTTTGCCGACGAGATATACGACAAGCTGACCTTCGGATCGCGCCCGCATATCCCCATGGCATCGCTCGCCAGCGACGTTCCGATCATCACGTTCGGTGGATTATCGAAGTCCTATCTCGCACCCGGATGGCGCATCGGATGGGCCATCGCCAGCGGCGATCCGGCCTGCATCAAGCCGTATCTCGAAGGAATCTACAAGCTGCTGCGAGCACGCCTCTGCGCCAGCCAGCCCATGCAGTGGGCTATCAAACCCGCGCTCGAAGGCTCGCAGGATCACCTGAAAGAAGTGAATGAAAAGATCCGCCGCCGCGGCCAGCTCACCATCGACTGGTGCAACCGCACGCCGCGCGTGAGCTGCGTCGCACCCGAAGGCGCGTTCTACGCCTACCCGAAACTCGACATCCCCGAAGACGATCTCAGCTTCGTGAAAAAAGTCCTCAGCGAGAAGCACACGCTGCTCGTGCACGGCAGTGGCTTCGGCCAGAAGCCCGGCACCAAACACGTCCGCATCGTCTTCCTGCCCGACGAAGCGACTCTAACCAAGGCCTACGCGGGCATCGCCGAATTCCTGACGGAACACTACGGTTGAGGTTTTTAGGATAGGCGACCGCGCTGTCTGACTTCCAATCACGTGGGGCAGCCGACCTCGGCTGCCAAGACTTTGGTGAAACGTGAAACGTAAAACTTGAAACGCTCCTCAATGGTGAGCGGAGCGAATCCATCTATGCATTTTTTAGCTGACAGACTGAAGAACTGACTCACTTCTTCTTCAACTGCCGCTTCCAGTCGAGTACCCGCGCCGTATTCGCCTCAGCCTCGGCTTCGGGAACCATGCCCTTTTTCTGGTAAAGGATCGAAAGGCTCGTATGCGCGAGAATGTCGTCGGGATCGAGTTGCGTGATGCGCTTGGCAACTTCGATCGCTTCGTCGTATCGTTCGAGGTCCTGGTATGCGCGTGCCAGGCCATGCATCGCCTCGGTAAACGTAGGATCGGCTTCGATGGACTTGCGATACTCCGCGACTGCCTCATCCTGCTTGCCGTCGGCAAACAGATCGAGCGCGTTGTAGTAGTGATCTTCGGCGAGCTGGCGGTCGTTGCCTTCGACACTCATTGCGCCGATTCTAGCAAATCAGTCCATCAGTCTCTCAGTCGTTCAGTCCCTGCGCTTTTCGCTGACGGACTGATAGACTGAAAGACCGAATGCGCTACACACTCCGCTTTCTCTGGAATGCAACAAAAGGTCATCGCATCGCGCCTTGGCGCAGTCCGTATCTCCGCTGGCGAATCGAAACCTATTGCGGAGTGAAGATGAACCAGGTCGGATTTCTGGAGTTTTGGGGATTCATGTGGCGAGAGAAAAAAGAGCTGCTTCGCTTCCTGAAGTGGACCGGCCAGATGGAACGTTACGCACGCCCCAAACCGAAGAACGTTTAGCTTTCAGCACTCAGTAGTCAGCATTCAGTCGCTGAACGTTGCCTCTGAATGCTGGCTGCTGATTACTGAATGCTCAGAAGCTAATCACTACTTCACTGCCCTTTTCCGCCGCGATCGTGCGGTTGGCCGCTCCGCGATTCATGGCGATTTCCAGAAAGCCCATGCTGTCGACGATTACGAAGACTTCGCCCGGAGTTCCTTCCGCGTAAGCGCTGCGCATGTTCGTCACTTCGGCTTTGCCGATCTTCATCTTGAATGCCGCAGGGTCCGCGCCGAACAGTTGCGGCACATCTTTGGGAGTGAAATTAGTAATCAGGTTTCCAAACTTATCGACCTTGATCACGCTGCCTTTGAGCACGCCATCGATCGGCTTCGGACGCGGAGCTGCAAAGCGAACGAAATCCTTGATCTCTTCGCCGAAGCTCGCCGAGTCAACTCCCTTGCTTAGGTATCCAGCAACCGCGGCGAACACGTCGCGCCCGTGGAAAGTTTGACTCACCGGTTGCAAGAAGTAATGTTCCGCGGTGATATGGCGAACATTCACGCGCTCTTCCTTTTCGTACACGAGCGAAAGCACACCGTTATCCGGCGCAAGAAACAGGCCGTGTTCGGTTCGCGCGATGATCGGTCGGCGCGAAGTTCCAACGCCCGGATCGACAATCACCACATGTAACGTGTTCTTCGGGAAATATGGATACGCTTGCGAAATCGTGATCGCGCCGTCGAGCACGTCATAAGACTGCACCGCGTTGCTGATGTCGACAATGCGAGCGCTCGGATTGATGTTAAGAATAACGCCCTTCATCGTGCCGACATAAGGGTCGGTCACTCCGAAGTCTGTAGTAAACGTGATAAGGGGGTCGTGAGCCACGGCTACGCGCTCCAATGTCGGATCAGATCTCGTACTTCTTCAGCAAGTGCCGGAAACTACGATAAGAAACATGCAACAATTCCGCCGCGCGCGTCTGCACGCCGTTGGACTGTTTCAACGCCGATTGAATCAACCCGCGTTCCAGCCCCTCGATGTACGCTTCCAGATCGAGTCCATCATTCGTCAGCGACGGCACACCGTTTCCGTGACCATTGCCATTTCCGTTGCCGTGCTCAAGCGCACCAGCATTCGGCCTCTTCGAGCGCTCAACCGGCACGTCAATATGCAATTCGTCCGTCGCCTCGAGCGCAACTGCGCGTTCGATCGTGTTCTCAAGCTGGCGCACGTTTCCCGGCCAATTGTAGTCGCAAAGGTCTTCGATCGATTCGGGCGAGATTCTCAAAATATTCTTGGCCGCCGCAGGCACGTACTTCTTGAGAAAGTGATTCGCAAGCAGCGGAATATCCTCGCGCCGGTCGCGAAGCGGAGGAGCTTCAATGGGAATTACGCTCAGACGGTAATAGAGATCCTCGCGAAACAGGTTCTGCGCGACCAGGTCGTCCAGATGCTTATTCGTCGCGGCAATCACCCGCACATCGACCGCAACCTCGCTCGTGCCACCAACCGGCCGCAGGCAGCGCTCCTGCAAAACTCGCAACAATTTTACCTGCATCGGCAGGGTCATCTCGCCGATCTCGTCGAGAAACAGCGTCCCGGTGTCCGCGACTTCAAATAGACCGGCTTTATTCGTGTTCGCCCCGGTAAACGCGCCTTTGACGTAGCCGAAGAGCTCGCTCTCCAGCAACGTCTCCGGAAAAGCTCCGCAATTGATGGACACGAACGGTGCCGCGGCGCGCAACGAACATGCATGCACCGCGCGAGCGACCAGTTCCTTTCCAGTGCCACTCTCGCCATAAATAAGGACCGTGCTGCTGGTGGTCGCCACGCTGCGGATCGTCTGTTTGAGTCGATCCACGCCACGACTGACTCCGACGATGTTTTCCAGGGAATTACGTCCTGCCGCGTCGCGCTGGTACGCGATATTCTGCCGCTGCAGATTTTGCTGCTCCATCGCCTTGCGGACGGAAAGCTTCACATCATCGACCAGACCGGGTCCTTTGCGGATATAGTCCCACGCGCCGCCGGCCTTCACGGCCTGCACCGCAGGCTCAAGATCATCGACTGCAGTAATCAGAATTACCAGCGAATCGGGCGAGACGGTATGTGCGAAGCGCAGCACTTCAATGCCGTTTGTTTGCGGCATGCGTATGTCGGTAATGATCACGCTAAAGAGGGCCGACTCGATCTTTTTCTTCGCGGCTTCTCCCGAAGTCACCGTCTCGACACGATGACCGTCTTTGCGAAGCGAGATCTCCAGCATTTCGCAAATGGAACGTTCGTCATCGCAAATAAGTACGTTACCCATGAATTGCCTTCCCAGACCCCACAACTGTTGCTGTCACGAGCGGCTCCTGCGTCTCGTAGTTGTCAGAGTCAGAGCTCTCGTCCGCCGCTCGCTTGAACTGCAAGATAAAATCGGCTCCTTCACCAGGACCGGAGCGAACTGAGATCTTGGCATCGTGTGCTTGCACGATCTGATAAACGATCGCGAGACCAAGGCCAGTTCCACCATCGAAATCGGATTGAAATGGCTCGAAAATTTTCTCGATCTGGTTTTTTGGCATGCCCTTGCCGTTGTCGTTAAACGTCACGATGAAATGAGTCTCGCTGGAGCGGACGGTAACCGTAAGTATTCCGCCATCGGGCATAGCCCGAACCGCATTCTCCGCAATGTTCCAGAAGACCTGCTTGAGGCGATCGGCGTCTGCCACGGTGTAGGCTTCCGCGACCTCGAACCTGCGTACAATCTGGATCGGCGCTTGGACCAGTTCAGAGGTGCGATCCAGCGACGGAAGGCGATTTTCGAGCAGCCTTAGCGTTTCATCAAGAACGGGGACCAGGTTGACGTACACGAATTCGTACTGCTTCTCACGCGTATAAGAGAGGAAGTTCGAGATGATGTCGTTCAGCCGCTCGGACTCGCGATTGACGATATTCACCAGCATCTTCTCTTCCTCGTTGAGAACTGCCACGTCGGAGAGCACGCGAACCGAACCTGCAATGGAGGAAAGAGGATTCCGAATTTCGTGGGCGATCGCCGCGGCCATTCTTCCTACCGCTGCCAGTCGGTCGCTGAGGCGAACCTCGCGCTCGAGGCGCCGCATCTCGGTCAAATCGTCAAAGTTGTACACGTACCCGACCGCCCCACGTCCGGGCACCGTCAGCAATGTGGCCGTGAGGCGAAATGTCTTCTGACGCCGCCGTCCTCTAGGGCACGAAGCTCGTACCTCCGAATGCGCACTGCTGCTGGTGGGCGCCGGTAAACGGTCGAGAAAGAGAGACGCTATTTGTTTCCCGAGAACTTCGCTGGCAAAGCGTTCCAGTAAAACCTCGGCCGCCGGATTCACCAGCGTGATGTGCCCCTCGGTATCGGTGGTGATCAAACCGCTGCTGATCGATTGGATAATGTGTTCATGCTGCGCTTGCAGATCGACCAGCGCGCCACTCTTATCCTTTAGTTCGACATCCACCTGTCGTAGGCGCGTGGTCAACCGCGAAGCCAGGTAGGCTATCGCCATGTAGGCAACGAAATCGATGACCAGGGTCGCCTGCAATGCAATCTGCGAGGACCGCGCCTGCGAACTGGTACCCAGTAACCAGTCCAGCGACGACAACTCCAGCATCCCTGCATGGAGAATGAACGCCAGCACGGCAATCATGAGCGCCCATCGGCGGCTCAGAAGAATGCTGGCATTGATGATGATCAGCGGATAGAGAAAGTAGAAAGGACTATCGAAAGCACCCGTGGCATACACCAGCATCGTAGCCATACTCAGATCGGTAAGGATCTGCAGCCACGTGTGGGTAATGCTGTTGCGCCATTGCGCCGCGATATACGCCAGCAGAGCCGACACCGCATAACAGAATGCGATTACCACCACAAACTGCCGGCGGTTAATCGGTGTCGTAGTTAGGTTGGTGACCGCCAGTTCGATGCCAAGCAGGAACGTAAGAATCAGAATTCTGACTTTCGCCAGCCAAGACAACCAACTCTGCTCGTACCCCTGCTCAGCGGCGGCGCCCTCACCTGGATTGAGCGCCATGCCGTCGGTCTTTTCCTGAGAGTCCTGCATCTATGAATCCTGCGTTTTTCTCTTCCGTTATCCGGAGAGCTTAGCAATCATGGCGAACAGCGGCATGTAGAGCGAGATGACAATGCCACCCACGGCTACACCGAGGAAAGCAATCAACATCGGCTCGAGGAGTGCCAACATATCGCGAGTCGCGGCATCCACTTCGTCTTCGTAGAAGTCGGCGATCTTCTGGAGCATGGCATCCATCGCGCCCGTGGCTTCACCGACGCCGATCATCTGGCAAACCATGTTCGGGAAGACACCGCTTTCTTTCAGTGGATCCACAATCGTTCGGCCTTCTTCGATTGCCTTGCGCACTTTCATCAAGGCTTGTTCGAGTACGGCATTGCCTGACGTCTTAGCTGTGATCGTCAAGGCTTCCAGAATCGATACACCAGAAGTGAGCAGCGTTCCCAGAGTACGGCTGAAGCGAGCTACGGCGATCTTCCGCAGCACCATGCCGAATACGGGCAGCTTCAGCATCAAGCTGTCCCAAATTACTCGACCGCGCGGGTGTTTCTTCATCTGTTTAATGGCGAAAAATCCGCCGATTCCAAGCACAAACACAACCCACCAGAAGCGGCCGACGAAGTCGCTCAGTCCCATCACGATTCGGGTTGGGAGCGGCAAGCTCACGTCGAGGCTGGCGAACAGGTTCGAGAAGATCGGGACGACGAACTTCAACAAACAGCCGACCACGATCAGCGCGATACCGATAACCGCGACCGGATAGATCAATGCCGACTTCACCGCGGCCTTCAACTTAACGGCCTTTTCGACATACGCGGCCAGACGCTGGAGGATCAGGTCGAGAATACCGCCGGTTTCGCCGGCGTCGATCATGTTCACTGTCAGGTCATCGAAGACTTTGGGATATTGCTTCATCGCGGCAGAAAGCGTAGCGCCGCCCTCCACCGTCGTCCGAACGCCGGTGAGCGTCTTCTGGAACGCGGCATTCTCCTGGTTCGCTGCCAGAATTTCCAGGCACTGAACCAACGGCAGGCCGGCATCGATCATCACCGAGAACTGGCGGAAGAAGATCGCGACATCTTTCACCGGGACTTTCGACGATCCCAATGTCGGAAACACGAACTCCTTACCCTTTTCCTTGATGGTGACGGTGGAGATGCGTTCGCGCGCAAGCGCTGCTTTCAAGACTTGTTTGTTTTCTGCAACACGCTCGCCGTTCACCTTCGAACCGGCCGCGTTCTTACCCGTGAATGTAAAGACAGGCATAAGCTACCTCGTCAATTTTCTAAACTCTTACCGCTTCGCCGTGGCGGGAACGCCGTTACCCTTGGTCAATCCCGCTCCCCGGTTGATCATTTCCTGCAATTCGTCTGGCAGCGACGAACGCTGAATTGCTGTTTCCAGAGTGATTTGTTTCTGGAAGTACAACGTGGCAAGCGACTGGTTGAAGGTCTGCATGCCGAATTTGTCCTGGCCCGATTGCATCGCCGAATAGATCTGGTGAATCTTGTCTTCGCGAATCAGGTTACGCACGGCCGGATTTGGTATCAGGATCTCCATTGCCATCACGCGACCCTGGCCTCCAACTTTCGACAACAGTGCCTGGCAAAGAATGCCTTCGAGCACCATCGAGAGTTGGGCGCGAATCTGTGGCTGCTGGTGAGCCGGAAAGACGTCGATAATACGGTTGATGGTCGATGCCGCCGAGTTCGTGTGCAGAGTTCCGAACGTCAAGTGACCCGTTTCTGCAATTCGCAGCGCCGACTCGATCGTTTCCAGGTCGCGCATTTCGCCGATCAGAACCACATCAGGATCTTCGCGGAGAGCCGCTCGCAGTGCCGCCGTGAAGCTCTTGGTATCGGCGTGAACTTCACGCTGATTCACCAGGCAGGCTTTGTGCTGGTGCACGAACTCGATCGGATCTTCGATCGTCAGGATGTGTTCGTGCCGTTCGCTGTTGATCTTGTCGAGCATTGCGGCCAGCGTAGTGGACTTGCCGGAACCTGTCGGTCCAGTCACCAGGATCAGACCGCGCGGCTTTTCGCAGAGCTTTGAGACTACGGGCGGCAGCGCCAACTGCTGAAATGACTTGATCTCGTAAGGGATCACGCGAAAAACAGCGCCGCAAGCACCGCGCTGATTGAAACAATTGGCTCGGAAACGGGCGAGGCCCTTCAGTCCGAACGAAAAGTCCAGTTCCAGATCCTCTTCAAAGCGATGCTTCTGCGCGTCCGTCATGACGCTGTACGCCAGCGCCTTTGTGTCGGCTGCGGTCAGCTGCGGTAAGTCGAGCGGTTGCAGGTGACCGTGAATTCGCACCTGCGGCGGCGAATTCGTTGTGATGTGAAGATCGCTTCCGCCGAGTTCGACCATTCGCTTCAGCAGTTCGCTGAGTGTTGCTGCCATGCTTTCGACCCCTTATCTTCGGGCGGCTTACCGTCCCGCCTGCCTGTTTTCAATTCGGCCTACTACTCCGCGTTTCGTCTCGTTAGTGAACCGTTTCGCGGGCTACCTCTTCCAGCGTTGTGATTCCCGCCATCACTTTGATCAGCCCGCTCCGGCGCAGCGTCAACATGCCGCGTTCGATGGCCTTCTTCTTCAATTCCAATGCCGACGCGCCCACCAGAATCAGTTCGCGGATCTCGTCGTCGATCTCCATCACCTCATAGAGCCCGGCGCGTCCCTTGTAACCGGTGTTATTGCAAGTCGTGCAGCCTTTCCCCTTCTTCGGCTTCGCAGTTTTTGCCTCTTCCGGCTCAAAGCCAGCGTCGAGCAATGCCTGGTACGGCATGTCGATTTCCGCCGCGCAATTCGAGCAAACGCGGCGAACCAGGCGCTGCGCACAGATCAGGTGAACGGCGGTCGCAACCAGGAAGGGCTCAATACCCATGTTCATCAAGCGGCTGATTGTTTCCGGAGCGCCGTTGGTGTGCAGTGTCGAAAGCACAAGGTGTCCGGTAAGGGCCGCCTTGATTCCGATTTCCGCGGTTTCGAAGTCTCGAATCTCACCGACCAGGATGATGTTCGGATCTTGCCGCAGGAATGAGCGCAGCGCCGCCGCAAAATTCAGGCCGATAGATTCCTTCATCTGCACCTGGTTAACGCCGGCCAACTGAAACTCCACCGGATCTTCCGCGGTCATAATGTTGGTGTCGGGCTTATTCAGCTGCGAGATCGACGAGTAGAGTGTGTTGGTCTTGCCGGATCCCGTCGGCCCCGTCACCAGCACCATGCCGTAGGGCTTCAGGATCGCCTTTTCGAACTTGACCAGCGACTCCGGCTCGAAACCAAGTTTGGTCATATCGAGGCGGAGGTTTTCTTTGTCGAGCAACCGCATCACGATCTTTTCGCCGAACAACGTGGGCAGCGTGCTGACGCGATAATCGAGCTGCTTTTTCTTCCCTCCCACGTTCATCTTCATCATGATGCGTCCGTCTTGCGGCAGACGCTTTTCGCTGATGTCCAGCTTGGCCATGATCTTGATGCGCGAGGTGATGGCGTCCTTCAGCTTCATCGGGGGGTTCATGATCCCCTGCAGAATGCCGTCTATGCGGAAGCGAACGCGGAATTCTTTTTCGTAGGGCTCAATGTGAATATCGCTGGCGCCGCGCTTCACCGCATCCGTGAGGATCAGATTCACCAGCTTGACGATCGGCGCCTCTTCGGCGGCCTTCTCCAGATCGGAGAGCCCAAGCTCCTGTTCTTCCGCCTGAAGCTCAACGTCGGTATCGGCATCGTTAATCGAAGCGACAATCGAATCCAGGTCGTCTTCTTTGCCCGCCGGCTCGGAGTACGCTTTTTCAATCGCGTCCATGATCGCCGTCTCGGAGGCGACCACCGGCTCGATGTTGAAGCCGGTCATGAACTTGATGTCGTCCATGGCGAACACATTCGTTGGATCGACCATGGCGATGGTGAGCGACGCGCCTACTCGACTCAACGGAAGAATCTGATAACGTTTGGCCGTCTCCTGCGGGATCAGCTTCACCACCGCAGCATCGATCTCGAAATAATTCAGGTTAATGGCGGGAACGCCGTACTGACGCGACAGAAAGTTGGTGACGTCTTCATCCGTGAGGAAATTCAGTTTTACGAGGATCGCACCAAGACGCCCACCCGTCTCGCGCTGGGCCTTCAACGCCTGATCGAGTTGCTCCTTGGTGATAACCTTCTCCTTAACAAGAAGGTCTCCCAAGCGCTGCGACATTCCTATAGCTGCCATAGTTTCCTGAGCAAAGCCGTCATTTCCACGGGGGCTTGGTTACTCCCGTACAATGCCCGCAAGTTCTTCTGAAATAATGGGTTATGCAAGCAATCGAAGCGTAGGGTCGGTGACACAAATTGTCAATTGGCAAAGGCGTTCCTTAGGTAACCATAAGGGCAATACGAGGCGTCACTTTGGTAATCGGCGAAAATGCGAAAATGAAGTCCAGAGCGGCGAAACAGGAACGAATCCGACAGTTTTTCCAGGTGCTGTACCAGCGATGGGGACGTCAGCACTGGTGGCCCGCCGAGACCTCGTTGGAAGTAATCGTCGGCGCATATCTCACTCAAAACACAGCCTGGACGAACGTGGAAAAAGCCCTCTGCCAGCTGCGGCGTGCTGGGGTCTTAAGTGTCGATGGAATCCGCTCCGTTCCGATTAGCGAGCTTGAACAGTTGATCCGATCGGCGGGTTATTTCCGCCAGAAAGCAACCCGCTTGAAGCAGTTCGTCAGCTTCCTCGATGAACGCTACGGCGGCTCGCTCGAGCGAATGTTCTGCTCTCCAACCGAGGAGCTTCGGCGCGAACTCGTGGCCCTCAACGGTGTGGGACCAGAAACCGCGGACTCGATCCTTCTCTACGCCGGCCAGCACCCCATCTTCGTCGTCGATGCTTACACCCGTCGGATCTTGGAACGCCATGGCTTGGCAAAGCCCTCAGCAAAGTACGACGACATCCGCGCGCTCGTCGAAGCGGCTCTCGCCGATTCTGCGCTGCCTGAATTGGGAGTGATCGATCCGCTCGATCGGCCGCGGGGCTCCTGTCATTTGCCATCCGCGATGAGCACCGCCGAGCGCTGCGGGCAGGCACAAGTTTTCAATGAGATGCATGGGCTGATCGTTGGAGTCGGCAAGAACTATTGTCTCAAGTCGAAACCAAAATGCGGTGAATGTCCCCTTGGTCCATTGCTCTCTGAGAGAAGAAAGCGGAGTATCGTGTCAGTGGGAAACTCCGATCCTGTCGCAAAAGAGACTTAATTCCGGCCCCAACATCCAAAGCTATGGGAGGTCTCATGTCCGCGTTTCCGCAATCGCAAACTGAAGAAGCTCATCCGCATGTCGTTGAACTACCCGCTTTCGACGTGATCGGACTCACGACGCGCACGAGTAACGAAGACGAATTCTCTGGCAACAGCAAGATCGGGCCGCTCTGGGGACAATTCATGCAAGGCGCTGGAAACTCGATTCCCGGCGCCCTCGACGAAACGATCTTCTCGTTGTACACACACTACGAAAGCGATCACCACGGCGCCTACGACGTGATCCTCGGCAGATCCGTTCAGCCTGGAACTCAGGCTCCAGTGAACATGGTCGCAAAACAGATCCCCGCGGCAACCTACCTGGTCTTCCCTGCCGAATCGCGCGCTCCGGAAGCGATTGTCGCTGCCTGGCAGAGTGTCTATTGCTATTTCGACGAACCGGGTGCGCCTAAGCGCGCCTTCACCGTGGATTTCGAGCGTTACAGCGATAAGGGAGTGGAGTTGTTCATCGCGATACAGTAATGCGCTATGCAGCCGGAAACGTATCTACATCGCATTCATTACAGTGGATCGCGTGAGCCTACCGGAGACGTGCTGCGCGATCTCCACCGCGCGCACATGCTGTCGGTTCCGTTCGAGAACTTGGACATTCCCGCAAGACGCTCCATCATTCTGGATACTGAGCGTCTCCTACACAAAGTTGTCGACTTGCATCGTGGAGGTTTCTGTTACGAACTGAACGGCGCGTTCGCCTGGCTGCTGCGATCGATCGGTTTTGAAGTGATCATGCTGTCGGCGCGCGTTGCTCGGAAGGATGGGACATTCAGTCCTGAATTCGATCACATGGCATTGGAGGTTCGCGATGGCCTCCGTGATTGCTGGCTCGTGGATGTCGGCTTCGGCGACTGCTTCCTCGAACCGTTGTCTCTTTCTTGCATGGCCGACTCTCAACAACTTGCATGGACTTACCGCCTCGTGGAAGATGAAAGTGTCTACTGGCTCCAGCGCAGGTCTAATGAGCGCGACTGGGCGCCGCAGTACCAGTTCGCGCGCGCTCCTCATCAACTGGAGGAATTCGCTCCTAGGTGCCACTTCCATCAGACGTCTCCGGAGTCGTCGTTTACGCAGAGCCGCCTGTGTTCGCTGGCGACATTCGACGGCCGAATCACAGTGGAGAACCAACGGCTCATCACCACGAAAGATGGCAAGAAGACGGAAACGGAAATCGCCGACGAGGAAGAACTCCGGCGGTTGTTGCTGGAGAGATTCGGGGTAGAACTAGATTGGAAAGATTACGACTCGGAGAGAACCGTCACATCGGGTAGAACTAGAGAATAGGCCTAGCTAGATGTCGCGGAACACTGCTCATCTGCAAAATACGTATTGGCACCGCCGAAATCCGGGGCTGCTGATAGTTCTGCTTTTGTCTGCGCGAGAACAGGGCTAGAATCCCCCGCATCGAGTATCGTGGACCAGAGGTCTTATTCTTTTTCAGGGCAGGGTCAAGAAGACGTGCGGCCAAAGAACAAGTCGGGTACGGCATTGAAAGATAAGCGGAAGGCGCCTCGCGCATCCGGAATAAAGGTGAAGCGTGACGATCGTCAATACCTCAACGGCATCGACCTCAACTTCACAAATCATTCCCGCATAGAGGAAGCTCTTCGTGAAAGCTCGGAGAGATTTAAGAGCCTTTTCGAAAATGCCGTCCTCGGGATCTATCGAACTACTCCCGATGGGCGCATTCTCCTGGCAAATCCCGCGCTCTGCAAGATGTTGGGCTGCGCATCCATGCAGGAACTGCAACAACGAAACCTCGAGAGGGACGGATTCCATCCTGCGTACCCGCGTTCCTCCTATAAGAAGGAGATCGAGAAAAAAGGCGTCATCATCGGACTGGAGGCCAGTTGGACAACCTCGGATGGCAGAACAGTTTTTGTTCGTGAAAGTGCTCGTGCGATCCGCGATGTCAATGGGAAGGTGCTGTACTACGAGGGGACAGTAGAAGACATCACCGAACGAAAAAGGACGGAAGAAGCCCTTCGTGAGAGCGAGGAACGTCTTCGCCTGGCCATCCAGGCCGGAAGTATGTATGCCTTCGAGTGGGATCCAGCCTCCGACGTTATCACCAGGTCGGCCGAGAGCCGACGAGTGCTCGGCCTCGGAAGAGAGGCGCTTCTCGACACCGGCGAACGATTCCTTTCCACCGTCTATCCTGAGGATCGCGAACGCTTTCGCCAGATAGCTTGTGAAGTAACCGCCGACAATCCCAGCTATCAGATCAGCTATCGAATCAAGCGGCCTGAAGCTCATATGATCTGGCTGGAAGAAGCCGGGCGCGCCTTCTTCGCCCAAGGAGGCAAGCTGGTTCGCGTTGTCGGCATCGCTGCCAATATCACCGATAGGAAGCGCACGGAACACGCTGTGCTGGAGCTCTCAGGTCGACTCCTGAATGCACAAGAGGAAGAGAGGCGCCGCGTTGCTCTTGAGCTGCACGATGACATCGGTCAGGAACTGGCTGTGCTGGCCGTTCAGATTCAGCAACTCGCCACCAGGAATCTGAAGACACAAATCGCTGATCTCCAGGGCAAGGTCGACGAGATTTCCACCAAGGTCAGTTCTCTCGCTCGTCAACTCCATTCTTCACGGATTGATTATCTCGGACTGGGAGTCGCGGCTGAGGCTTTTTGCCGCGAGTTCTCTAGGCAATTCGAACTCAATGTGGAGTGCGTTTGTCATGAGGTTCCCCGCCACCTGGACCCGTCTGTTTCTATTGCTTTTCACCGCATCCTGCAGGAAGCGCTGCACAATGTTGTGAAACATAGCCAGGCAAATCACGTGCGAGTCGAACTATCCGGTGCCGATGGCGAATTAAAACTCGTGGTGCAGGATAACGGAGTCGGCTTCGACTACGACCAATCGCGTTTCGGCACCGGTCTGGGGATTATCAGCATGCGCGAGAGAATGCACCTGATTGGCGGGCAGCTCCACATCAGCTCTCACCCGAAGCATGGCACGGTTGTAGAAACTTCTGTCGCATTGGATTCCGCGAGTCTGGACAGGTCTTCTTGTCATGCCCTGGTCTAAAACGACCTAATCGCCAGGGCACGAGGAACTGAAAACCACCGCCGCCGGCGACCTTCCCGGCGGATTCCAGCTCAGCTCGCACCTCGAGCACTACCACCTGTAGTTTCAGGGTCCTTAATACTGCTACTACTTGATCATTCGGCTATAAGTTCTTCTAGTTCTGGCACGTCGCGTTTAGGCGCAAACTTCTGCTCGGAAGTTCGAACTTAAGGAGCAGCCCAATGCGCTTCGCGCGATTGTTTCTTGGAATAGCAATTCTGCTTTGTGCAATTGTTCCGGCGCACGCCCAGGATTACAGCAAATATCTCTTCAACGTTGGCGGCGGCATCGGCTTCCCACTGGGAAACCTAAGCAATTTCGTAAACGACGGCGGAAACTTCGTGATCGGCGGCGGATACGGTTTCATGAAACATGTAGGAGTGGACACCGAGTTCATGTGGCACGATCTGCCCATCAACGACGCGACCAAAGCGCACCTTCAGACGCCAGGTGCGAGTGCCCGTCAGTATTCCTGGACCTTCAATCCAATTGTCCATGCTCAGATCGGAGACAGATTCGGAGTCTATGGGATTGGCGGAATCGGTTGGTATCACCGTTCTGGTGAGACAACTACGCCCGGTGTTGGCGTTATCTGCGATCCCTATTGGTCATGGTGGTATGGTTGCACGGTCGGCAGCGTGAACATCATCACCGGGAGCAGAAGCGCAAACGCATTTGGCGAGAACATCGGTGGGGGCGCCACGTACCGGCTAGGCGGCGGTCATGTGAATTTCTATGCAGAGATCAGATACCACCACGCTGGCTACAATAGCGTCTCTACCAACCTTCTTCCGCTCACATTTGGGATCCGATTGTTCTGATGAGCTGTTCTGACTTGGTGGACCACCTTCTGCTCCTGGCGAAGGGGTGGGAGCCCCCATTCCGGCCGCTGGCGTGGACCGCCGTAATTCCGAGAAAGACACCCTGAGGATGCCCCATCTCGCCTTTCTTTTGGCGAGGTGGAGCATTTATGTCGGCACAAGATGGGTTGCATCGCATCGAAAATCGATTGTTGATCGATACGATGGAGCAAAACCGAAGAGCGGGCCCAACTCCCAACTCGCCGAAAAGGGGAAGATGGGAGCACTCTGAAGATTCTTCCTGCCACGAAAATGAGTCGGGCCAACGCCGTAGGCTTATCCGAACTATCCTCTCGCAACCACCTTTGGGACATGCTGCCGCAACATCCCTTCAAATCTTTGAAGCTGCTCGGCACTTCTAAAGACGCGCTTAGGGATGACCGTAAACTGCTGGTTCCCGTAGTAGAGAATGAACGAGTTCGCATCAATTAAAGCGCTGTCGTACAGCCCCCACCGGAGGTTGGAGTCGATGTCAGCGGTGCGAAAGTGTATGCCTTCTGGTGAGAACACTAGAGAATAGTCGTCTCGAAACTTCGGCTGACTGCGAAACGTATAAAAAGGAATCACGGTGAACGCAGCAAGCAGCATCAGTGCGAAAACAGCAGCAAGCACCACGGCCCCAACCCCAAGAACCCTGGAGCCCGCGTATAACTCGTAAAGGCCGAACGCAGTCAGACCGGTCACAACCGCCAGGTCGAGTCGAAGACGCAGCCGCGAAGCGTAGTGAGCACGCACCGCTTGAACATAATCGTGCTCGGAATAGCGGAACGACAGAGTCAGGGCTTGCGTTTCCATGTTGCTAGTCATGATAGCTGGCGAACGGGCCTTCTCACTCGCTCCCCGAAATGCGCGCGATAGAGTGCCCGAGCTTTCTGAAACCTATTCCCCTCTCTCCTCCAAAAACTTCTCTACTTCGAGCGCAGCCATACAGCCGCTTCCTGCTGCCGTGATCGCCTGTCGATACCGCCGATCCTGCACGTCGCCACACGCAAACACGCCCGGCGTATTCGTGAAAACATAATCGTGCGTCTTGACGTACCCATCGGCATCGAGGTCAAGATGTCCCTGAAATACCTGCGTGTTCGGAATATGCCCGATGCCAAGGAACATTGCGCTGGTTGGCAAATCCCATTCTTTGTTGGTCTTCACGTTTTTCAGCTTCACGCCGGTGACTTCTTTCGCCTCCACGTCGTTGACCTCTTCCACGATCGTGTCGAGCAGGAAGTTGATCTTCGGATGCTTCTGCGCGCGGTCGAGCATGATCTTCGATGCGCGAAAACTATCGCGACGATGAATGACAGTGACCTTGGTCGCAAAGCGCGTCAGGAAGATCGCCTCCTCCATCGCCGAATCGCCGCCGCCGATCACAACAATTTCTTTTCCAGAGAAGAAGAACCCGTCACATGTCGCGCACGAAGAAACGCCATGTCCGATAAGCGCCTGTTCGCTTGGTAGATTCAACCAGCGCGCCGACGCGCCGCTGGCAATGATCAGCGTTTCGGTGTGCACCATCTCTTTGCCGACCGTCAGTTCGAGTGGAGTCTTGGTCAAATCAACGGCTGTCACCAGTCCCTGCTTATAGTCGGCGCCGAAGCGCTCTGCCTGGCGCTTCATGTTCTCAATTAGCTCAGGACCCTGCACTCCCTCGGGAAAACCGGGGAAATTCTCGACCGCAGTCGTCAGCGAAAGCTGGCCGCCGGGTTCGTGTCCCGCCAGTACCAAAGGCTTCAGATTCGCGCGCGCTGCGTAGACTGCGGCTGTCAGCCCTGCACAGCCAGATCCGATGATTACCGTTTTACGTACGTGAGTCGTACTCATGTCGTCCTCTTTGATTGCGCTTTCCATGAAAAGATTCAGCCTCGGCGGAGGGCTCAGTTGTGTTTCTTGGTCGCGGCAGATTTGGACTGCTCGCTCGCCGGTTTCGCGGCGCCCACGCCGAGAGCTGCGAGTTCGCGCGGAACCGTTTTCTTCACGCCCAGAATCGCGCGGTAATTCGACATCGCCCGGGATGCCTGATCGAACAGCGGCTGATACGCGCTCTGATCGGCTGCCGGACACTTGGCAAGCACCACGGAAGCCTTGCCGAAACGTTCCAGGCGAATGCGGTCCACCGGTGTGTCGGTAGCGAGGATCGAAGCCGGACTGCTCGCTCCGGAAATACTGTCCTCGAGCATCACCTGTACCACGTCACGCGTGTCGCGGGAATGAAAGACCAGCGTTTCGGTCGTGCCTTTCTCATCCGTTGTCAGGGCATATTGCGAAGAAGTAAATGCAGCGCTCGCCGGGAAATCACGCCGCAGGCGTACCCAGTTCGAAACCGGAGCATCTTCCATCGAGGAACGGCCACGGGAAATCTCGAAGTCCGGAGAGAACTGCGGCCTCGCCGGCAGCGCGGCCAGAGTCACCGAAATCAGGTGCTGATCGGCCAGCGAGGGGCTGCACACATTGAGGTAATTGATCCGAACCTGCGTCTTAGGGGCAGGTTCCTGCGGAGGCGCGGGGGCGGCTTCCTGCGCAGCCATGCTCACCGCGACTAGTGCAGCAAATAAAAGGAAAATAGGTGAGGATTTCAGCACCCGACGATTCTAAATCAAGCAGCTTACAATCTCTCTTGCTTGCTACAATGCCTGCCATGGCAAACCTTGTTCTGGTTTATGGCATGCGCCTCTTACCCGCCGACGATATCGAGCAGATCGGGGACGCCGTAATTAAACTCAAAAGCGGCCGCGAAGCTCGCGTCACCATGCATGTCCTGGAAGGCAGCAAAGAAGACATAGAGAAGCAATTTCAGACCAGCACCGAAGCTTTTTTCGATATGTACCCCGAAATCTAGAGAGGTCCCGGCGAACCATTTTGCTCGCTGCCCCGTATCTAGGATTAGGGCGTATTGTGGGAACCCTGTTCAGGCACTCAGATTTTCCTAACAGCTTTATAATCAGGGCTCGATTTGCATGGCCTCAGCTAACCTAACCCGGCTTCGACGGTTTCTCGTTGCGCACGGGCTCCTGCCGCTCAGCAAACTCGCTCGTTTCACCCTCTATCTTCTCGGGGTAGACCTGCTGCTTTACCTGATCGACAGCGTTGAGGGAAAGTTGCGGCACACGGATGCGACCTGGTTTGGCGGTCTCGTCAGCTTCCTCACCTTCGTTGCTTCGATTTCTCTGTTCATTCTTTTCGTTCGCTGGTTCCGTCGCAGGCTGATGTGGCCGCTGCGTAATCGCCTGATCGTCACCTACACCTTCATCGGTGTCATACCAGTGGTTCTGTTGCTGGTGATGGGGCTAATCAGCAGTTACCTGTTTATCGGTCAATTCGCTACTTATGTCGCGAGTTCCGACTTGAAAACGGAACTCAAAAGCCTGGAAGCCGTGAACTCACGCCTGGCGTCGGAAGTCGCACTGGCTCTAAGGTCCGGACACCCTCTCAGTGCCGAAACGATCACCAAGTCGCAGGCGCACGAGGACATGTTCCCCAACAACGAGCTGACCGTCTGGGAGGGCGACAAACCCGTTGTCATGCAGACCACCCTTGCGGAGAATGGCGCTCGAGTCACCCAGCATGTCGAGGGCGCTCCCGTTGCGCTTCCCAAGATTGCGGGAAACGAGTATGGAACCATCGCCGTTGATGGCGGGAAACTATGCCTTCGCGCCGTCCGCGTGCTGACCGTGGACAAGCAGACGCTGGTAGTAATCTCGTCGGTTCCGCTCGACCAGCCCATGCTTTTCAAAGTCGCGAATGGACTGGGAATAGTTTCCCTGCGTCCCTTTCCCAAGGGACAAGACAATCCCGGAAACTCTAGCGTCGCAACCCCCGGGAACAACTCTGACCACGTAATTGATTTTGGCCCGGACATTCCGAAATTTATCGCTCAGAACGTCAGCGGCGGCAGGCTTCCGCCACCCGACAATCGCTTCGATCGCGAGGTAAATTTTCCGGCGACCGCGTCTCTCGTGGATTGGAGCACGGGCACACACGGGGACCTGTTTATTCTGGTCACGACGCGTCCTTCCCTGCTCTATGACCGTCTCTTCAAGACTGTCGGAGATTTAGCGCGCTCTGTAATGATCGCGCTGGCGGCAATCGGCATCTTCTTTGCCCTGATCGAACTGGTGGCACTGATCATCGGCGTCCGCCTCACTCGCACCATCACCCGATCGGTGGCGGCGCTCTACACCGCAACCCAGCACATCAATCGTGGGGATTTCGCTCACCGTATCAAAGTCAAAAGCGACGACCAGCTTGCGTCTCTGGAGAAATCGTTCAACGGAATGATTGAGTCGCTCCAGAAACTGATGCGCGAACAGAAAGAAAAGCAGCGGCTGGAAAACGAATTGTCCATCGCGCAGGAAGTACAGGCGCAGTTGTTTCCCCAGAAGAGTTCCGACCTGGAAACCCTGGAACTCTACGGCGTATGCAAACCGGCACGCACTGTCAGCGGAGACTACTACGATTACATTCCACTTGGACCGAATCGCCTTGCGATCGCGGTCGGCGACATCAGCGGCAAGGGAATTTCAGCGGCGCTCATGATGGCGACGATTCACTCCGCCGTCCGCGCCTACAGCCTGGAGCGCACTCCGGCGCTCGTGGCCGCCACCGTCGGCAGCGGCGTGCAAGTGATGGCAAATTACGATAACGGTTCGTTCATCGCAGGAGACTTCGATATTTCGCCTGCGCAGCTTTGCGCCATGCTCAACCGTCAGGTGTACCACAGCACTCCACCGGAGAAATACGCCACGATGTTCCTCGGCGTCTACGATGGCGCCACTCGCAAGTTCAGCTACTCGAACGCGGGGCATCTGGCTCCCCTTTTGATTGCCAAGAACGGATCGGTTCGACGCCTGGAATGCGGTGGCAGTGTCATCGGACTGTTTGACGGACTTTCTTACGCGGAAGCGCAGGTTCAACTCCAGCCCGGTGACACCATCGTTTTCTACAGCGACGGCATTACTGAACCCGAAAATGAATTCGGCGAATTCGGCGAAGATCGGCTTTCGCAGATCGTCCACGAGAACATCTCTTCACCGTTACATCACATTTCTGACCAGGTCCTCTCCGCTGTTGCGGACTGGATTGGGGCCAACGAACAACCCGACGACGAGACTCTCGTATTGGCGCGCGTCCGTTAAGTGGTGGGTTTGATATGTCGCGGTCTGCTGCGCAGCGGGCGCACGCCAGTTTCGAAAATTTCCATCAGTTCGGTGGCGATCGCCTGTGCCACTTCCAAACCGGCCTGAGGATTTTCTTTCAGATAAGCGCGGAACTCCGACTTCGGCAGCGAGGATGCCATCACCGCCTCGACAGCCGTGGCGCTGTAATTGTGCGCACGATCGGTGAGCGCAGCCGCCACGCCAAGCAGAAATCCAGGATAGGCGATCCGGCGAAACAGCGTGCGGTTGCCCACTTTCAGGCTGACTTCCACTTGTCCTTCCCGCAGCATGTAGACGCAATCGGCATCCTCTGCACCCAGAAAGAGAGCTTCATTCGCCGCGAAACGGCGAACTTCTCCGGACGCAAACCGGTCCAGCATCGAGGCATAATGTTTCTCGGGTGCGTTGTCGGGCTGTGAGCCGCGCGATTGCATGGATGACCTGTCATGACCATGCTGCGGTTTCTGCTTCTCTCCGGGCTGTGACCCAAGTCACGTCCTAGAGTGGCAGAGGCACGCAAAACCTGTTTCGGACGGGCAATTCTGAAGCCGCTACTTGATACTGTTCATCGCCATCGGTGTTCCGTAATCCTGTCCAGAAGGGTCCAGCGCCCGCGCGACCAACCCTGCGAAAGCCCCTCGTAATTGCGGATACTTGGCCACCATGGCTCGCATTGCGTCGGTATTGTCGGAGAACATCTGCCCATTGTTGCCCAGTTGAGGGACGCGATACTTGAAGACCAGATAGACGCCGCCGTCATACTCCACCGGAAACATCTGCACGACTTGAAAAGTTTTGCCATTGCCGGAAATCGCGAGCGGTTTATCCGCAGAGGGGAGATCTGCCGGCCGCACTGGTTGCATTTCGTCAGCGATGCGATCCTTCGCGACCGTGTACATGAAATCGACCGGAGCCGCCATATCCCATGCAGTCAGGTAGTAGTACCAGGCGTTGTAGTTCTCGCCCTTTGACTTGTATTGGCGCGCCTGCGCCAGAAACCACTCCTGATCATGACCCGCGATGGCACCCTGTCGTGGATAGAGCCCCCCCAGCTTCCATGCCCCCGAAGCATCCTGCTGGAGCACAAACGTCAACTTCAACGGTTGCTTCCCGCCCGTGACGTTCAGGACCACGACTGCGTATTTGCCGGTTGACAGGCCCGGGATTACAAAACTCACCCGGTCGGGAGAATTGAAGATTCCACAGAAGAATTCCGCTCGGCCATTTGCCGCCGCTGAGGGATTCGTTAGCAGATAGGTCCCCTGAACCTCCGCCGTCGCGCCGGTCAGATTCGCTTTGTTCTCATTAAGGGAATACTGAATCCCGCTGAAATCCGCTGCCAGCGAGGGGATGGCATTCTGCTTTAGCGAGGCGCTATCCCCGCGAGCGGCCATCTGGAAGTAACGCTGTGCTGTCTGCTGGACGGCAGTTCGTACCGCCGGGTCGATGTCGTCGCCCATATCGCAGTTCTGGGCCCACGAAAAAGAACAAAAGAGAAAGAAGAACAGCAAGAAAAACACCGAGCCGCGTTCTACTAAGAGAGCCTGCCTCGAGCAGAATCTACTTGGAGTTTTCATGATTTCGGACATTGCGGTACTTTCCTCTAAGATGCCACGCTTGTCGATTCCGATGTTTGCCGGCTCAGCAGACGGCCTCCCAGAACGGGTGTAGAATCTGAGGAATTCTATGGCTCGGACCCTCACCAGCTCGGCGATTCTCCTTTCCGGCATTCTGTTCACTAATTTAAGCTTCGCCGGCACGGGAGCGCAAAAGGCGAAAGGATCGGCCAAGTCGGAGCAAACTCCCGCAGCAGTCGAGCAATTGGTCCCATTGCAGGCTCCTTCGCCGGAACAAATGCCGGCGCAGCCGCCCCAAGTCACCTACCACAACGGACTGCTTGCTATCAGCGCGGACAATTCTAATCTCGCTGATGTCCTTCGTGGGGTGCGCAGTGCCTTGGGAATCGGATTAGATACGCCGCCGGGGACAGGTTCCGAGCGGGTGGTGGTTCACCTAGGCCCGGGCCAGCCGCGTGACGTCTTGACTCAGCTCCTGGCTGGGTCCCACTACGACTACATCCTGGTCGGAACTCCGCAGGATTCGCACGCAGTATCCCAGGTTATTCTGACGCCGCGCGAGGGGACCACCGTAGCCGGCAATGTTCCTCAAACCGCGCCCCCTCAGCCTACGTATTCGATGGCAGGCTCCACTGCGGGGGGCGACGACGATACGGATACGGAAGATTCCGGTTCGCAACCCGAACCTTCGGCCGCTCCCCAGATACCTCCGGCAAATCCCTATCAGCCAAACGCTACTTCCCCGGGGTCAACTCCGCCCCCAGCTGAAAGCGCCGGAGGAGAAGCTGGTCCCAACCATGTAAAAACGCCGGAACAACTGTTGCAGGAACTGCAGCGCATGCAACAACAGCAACAGCAGAACAACAGCAACAGCAACAGCCGAATCGCCCTCAGTAATCGACTAGAAAAGTAAGCTTTTTCGTTGGGAATTTAAATCGTCCGCTGAAGAAGCAGCCGTTTTGCCTTCAAAGTGGGTCGAGCGCCCACTCGAATCCGGGTCATGAAGTGCGTCGGCGCAGATGCGGGTCGCTCTGCCGATGAAGTCTAGTCACCCGAGCTGTGTTGCGAAACCAGTACCGGGGCAGGCGCCTCGCGGCGCGAATTTCCCGCAAATGCGTTCAGAATACCGGTGATGATCCCGTAGCCAAGAACGGTGCCAAAGCCCAGAGACAAAACAACGGTGAGTGTGAGTATGAGGACCGTCACCAATGAGGTCACTTCCTGTCCTGCCTTTCGTCCGATGCCCCGAATGCCTGCTCTGGATGCTTCCAGAGCCCTTAGAGTAATTCGGCCAAATTCATTCGCCGTTTACTCATTTCTTCTTTTCCGCGTTCCAGATCGTTCTTGAAACTGCCCTTCCGCAAAAGGGACAAAAATTTATGGGAAATAAATTTGGCCGGTCTTCCGGAGATCGAACCGCATAATCCGAATCGAGCTCGTTCAGCAACCGCCCCCGCATCTGTAGCAGCGGCTGATTCACGATGGCATCGCCATCTACCGCTTGCTGCAACATTTCGCAACAGTGTTCCGTCATTTTCGGAGAGTCATTGTCGGAGATTTGGGCCCGAAGTGACATCCTGCGATCAACTTAGTTCGCGGAATGCTTTGCTCGATACGCCCCGAAACGACTCTACCTTCGTTGACGACTTCCGTTGTTAACAACTAAGATACGGAGTAGAACTCTGCCTCATCTCCGCCAATCTTTCTAGGGGGTAGCACCCTATCGGAAGGGCTAGCACTTGAGGCCGGGACCAAAGTTTTCATGGGCATTTCGAAAATTACAGTACGTGGGGCTCGTCAGCATAACCTCAAGAACATCGATGTAGAGATTCCCCGGAATACTCTTACGGTGATTACCGGTCTGAGCGGTTCGGGCAAGTCTTCGCTGGCTTTTGACACCATTTACGCCGAAGGTCAGCGGCGTTATGTGGAGACGTTATCCGCCTATGCCCGCCAGTTCCTCGACCAGATGGAGCGTCCCGACGTAGACGCGATCGACGGCCTCAGTCCATCCATCTCCATCGAGCAGAAGACCACCAGCCGCAGCCCGCGATCCACCGTCGGCACGATCACCGAGATCTACGACTATCTGCGCCTGCTCTACGCATCCGTCGGAGTGCCCCATTGTCCGCAGTGCGGACGCGCGATCTCGCGCCAATCGGCCGATCAGATCGTCGCTCGCGTCATGGATCTCAAGCCGGAAGATCGCGTGATGGTTCTGGCTCCCATCGTTCGCGGACGCAAGGGCGAGTTCAAGAAGGAGATGGAAAAGCTCGTCCAGCATGGCTTCACCCGCGCCCGCATCGACGGCGAACTGGTGAGCATGGAAGACGATCTCAAGCTCGACAAGCGCAAGAATCACACCATCGAAGTCGTGATCGACCGCCTTCTGGTGAAGCCCGGCATCGAGCATCGGCTGGAACAGTCCGTTGCGTTGGCGATGAAGCTGGCGAATGGCCTGGTGCAGGTCGTCGTCGTTGGCGGCGAGGAATATCTCTTCTCCGAGCGCCTCGCCTGTCCCGAGTGCGGCATCAGCGTGCCGGTGCTCGAACCGCGTTCGTTCTCGTTCAACAGTGTTTACGGCGCGTGCCCCGAATGCCATGGCCTGGGCAGCCGCTATGATTTCGATCCCGCGAAGGTCATCAACGACTGGTCGAAGCCGCTCTTCGACGGCGCACTCGGGCCGGGATCGGCTTCAGCGAATCTGCGTCATCTCGTGGAACTCGGAGCGGCCGCCTACGGCATCGACATCAGCACACCTGTCGAGAAACTGCCGGTGAAGCAGCAGAACCTGCTCTTCTACGGACCCGACGCCAGCGAGAAGAAGAAAGTCGGCTTCCGAGGCATTCTCGAGTTCCTCAAGCAGCAGATGGACGAGTCGTCCTCCGAGAGCTATCGCGAATATCTGCTGGACTACATGTCCGCCACCACGTGCACGGCTTGCCACGGCAAGCGGCTGCGTCCGGAAAGCCTTGCCGTGAAGATCAACGGCATGTCCATCGCAGACTTCACCGCTCTGCCCGTCTCGCGCGCCGTTGAGGCCGTAAAGCAGATCAAGCTGAATGAGCGCGAAGAAAAAATCGCCGGACGCGTCGTGCGCGAAATCGCCGAGCGCCTCGGATTCCTCCACACCGTCGGACTCGGCTACATGTCGCTCGACCGCAGCGCCGCCACGCTTTCCGGCGGTGAAGGCCAGCGCATTCGCCTGGCCACGCAGATCGGCTCACGCCTGCGCGGAGTGCTCTACGTCCTGGACGAGCCTTCCATCGGACTGCATCATCGCGACAACGAGCGCCTGCTGAAGTCGCTGGAATCGCTGCGCGATCTCGGCAACACCGTGCTGGTGGTCGAGCATGACGAAGAAACCATTCGCCGCGCCGACTACGTCATCGACCTCGGTCCCGGCGCCGGTCGTCATGGCGGCGAACTGGTCGCCTCAGGCACGCCCGACGAAGTCATGCACAATCCCGATTCGCTCACCGGCAAGTACATCTCCGGCGAAGTGCAGATCGAGATGCGTCCCGAGCGCCGCCACACAAACGGCAACGCGCTCACCATCCTTGGCGCGAAAGAAAACAATCTCAAGCATCTCGACGTCACCTTCCCGCTGGGCGTGATGACGGTTGTCACCGGTGTCTCCGGCTCGGGCAAGTCAACGCTGGTGAACGACATTCTCTACCGCGCGCTAGCGCAACGGCTCTATCGCTCGCGCGAAATGCCCGGAGAACACAAGTCGCTCACCGGAATCGAGAACATCGACAAAGTCATTCGCATCGACCAGTCGCCGATTGGCCGAACGCCGCGTTCGAATCCAGCGACCTACACCGGCGTCTTCACGCAAATTCGCGAGCTGTTCGCCATGCTTCCCGAATCGCGCGAACGCGGCTACAAGGCTGGACGCTTCTCCTTCAACGTTTCCGGTGGACGCTGCGAAGCCTGCCAGGGCGAAGGCCAGCGCCGCATCGAAATGAACTTCCTGCCGGACGTCTACGTCCTCTGCGAGGTCTGCGGAGGGCATCGTTACAACCAGGAAACGCTGTCGGTGAAGTACAACGGCTACTCGATCGCCGATCTGCTCGAGATGCCGGTTTCCGATTCCCTGCCGATCCTGGAAAACTTCCCCATCGTTCGCCAGAAATTACAAACGCTGGTCGACGTCGGCCTCGGCTACATCCACCTCGGACAATCTGCCGTCACTCTCTCCGGCGGCGAAGCACAGCGAATCAAACTGGCGCGCGAACTGAGCAAGCGCCAGACCGGACGCACGCTCTACCTGCTCGACGAGCCCACCACCGGACTCCACTTCGACGACGTCCGCAAGCTGCTCGACGTGCTGCATCGACTCACCGATCTCGGCAACAGCATCATCATCATCGAGCACAATCTCGACGTGATCCGCAACGCCGACTGGATCATCGACCTTGGCCCCGAAGGCGGCGAAGACGGCGGCCGCGTCGTCGCACAGGGCACTCCCGAACAGGTCGCCAAAGTCAAGAAGTCCTACACGGGCCAGGCGCTGGCGCACTACTTCGGACGCAACCACCGCTCCGCGTCGTAGCTCTTGGAGTGGCGCGGGCGCCCCCGCCCGCGGAATTCGATCGAACAGGTGGCGCAGTGACCCCGGCCGGGTGCCAGGTAAGGTCCGGTCGCGAACGCCGCCAGCTACTAAGATCTGGAACAGGTCTGTACCCCGATCCTGGAAGGGCGACACAACCCTCCGTGTCCCGCGTTCTAAAGGACTTACAGGCATGGGATGATGCTCGTTTTCCCGGTAAACAAAGGACTTCAGTGCCTAGCGTCCCGCATAACAGAATGGACTTAGCTCACAAATTTCCAGAAACGATACAGTCCTACCGTTATTTCATGAACCGTGCGCACGTCACAATTCGATGGCGGGCAAACACGAGTCAGGCGTCAATTTATCGGGGTGGGATAGCCTGGATGCGGGGTCTGGCGGACTCCACGACAAATAGGCACTTTATAGTCACGCCGGAATCGAGTGGAGTGCGATGTAGTCTGGCGCACTGGGGAGCAAAGGACACAGAAAAACAAGGTGAGGCGTGTCGCGACTCTCATGATGCGCTGGTCCTCTCCAAACTTAACAGGCAAGGCAGGCACCGGCAAAGCCATGACAATCTATTCAGAGAGTACCGACCGATTCGAGTTTCGGTGCATCTGGAGAAAGAAGCGCTCGAACGTCTCGCATAGGAGGTTGACCGAAGAAGCGGCTGTATTCGCGATTGAATTGCGTAGCGCTTTCGTAGCCGACCTCAAAAGCCGCACTGGCCGCATCGAGACCATTGTTCAGCATCAGGCTCCGCGCTGACTGAAGCCGGAGTTGTTTCTGATACTGCAGCGGACTCATCGCCGTAAGGATCCGGAAATGATGATGTAGCGTGGATACGCCCATACTCGCAAGCTGTGCGAGTTCTTCCACGCGGAGAGGCTTGGCATAGTTCGCGGCGATCCAACCAATCGCTTTTGCCGTCCGGTGGCTTTGATCGCCGAGTGTTGCCACGGCGCGCAATCGAGTTCCCGCAGGTCCCTTCAGGACGCGATAAATAATCTCGCGCTGAATCAGGCTGCTTAGAAACGGAATGTCCTTCGGGCTGTCCAATAGATCTACCAGCCGACAGCATGCGTTCAGAAATTCCGGCGTAGTCTCGCCGGTTGATATGGCGGGACTGTCAGTGGGCGCCTCCGCGACATGAATCTCCTCACGACCAAGCAGTTCCCGGACCACGGACATGTCCAAGCTGAGCGATAGCACGAGACATGGAACCTTCTCGCTCGCCTCCGCAACCCAGCTCACAATGGGCAAGTCGACGGCCGTCAGGAGGAAATGCGACCCGTCGTAAATGAAGCTTGTCCGGCCAAGGTTCACCCGTTTGCTGCCTTGAGCGACCACGAGCAGACCCGGATGGTAGGTGGCCCGGCACGGCGGGGTAGGAGAGGTCCGCCGGTGGAGGCTCAGACCGGGAATCTCCGTTATCCGTTTCTCTTCCCTGCCCATAAAGGAGGCAATCTTGCGCGCGAGTTCTGCGCTCAACTCGCCGGACGGGATTGCTTTCAGAGTGGCTTTTTCCTTGGTGTTCTTCATGTCGGCGATCGGTGCACTCCTTGTCTAAAGTAGCCGCCCGTCTGCAGGAAAGCCATCGATTTTCCGCCTGACGAGAGGAATAGGCAATAAGTAGGCAGGATCGGACTAACGTTGCATGCCGGTTTGCTCATAGTCTCGCGACAGGCGAAAAGACCACATAGATCGAAGGGGAGCCATGAAAACCTTAATATCAGTTCTATTTCTATCAACACTGATTGCGCCATCGTTCTACGCACAGCAATCGCCAGCGCCACCAACGGAAACGATTAAAACTGCCGCAAGTCAAACACCCGAGCAAAAAGAAGTCATCAACCTCTCAAACATGAAATGGGATTGGATGGCAGACAAGAAGGTCGATTCCTTAGAGACACTATTTGATGACAAAGCCATGTTCACTCACATGGGAGGGACTTGGGGAAAAACCCAAGAACTAGCCACTATTAAGAGCGGCGGCATCTGGTACAAAAAAGCTGTAGTTTACGCAGTTGACGCTCGCATATTTGGTAACACAGCCATCCTATTAGAGGACATCGATTTGCAGGCAGTGGTCGGTGAGCACGAAGTGACCAATCCTTTTATGGTGACTGAGGTTTATGTCAAGGAAAACGGCAAGTGGAAGCTAGCCCAACTCACGTTCTCACACCTGCTTAGGCCGGTCAAAATGAATAGCAATAAGAATTAGCCACAAACATCGAGAGAGAATCTGCGACCAAATTTGGCGCTCGTGGAGTTTGTGAAGAGATGGGCCGTACGGGAACAAGCTGTTCTCGCACAAATCGCACTGTCATGGCTGACAGCTCAGAAGCCCTGCCGATTTCTGAATCTGGCAGTTACACCCGCTCAAAAAAGGAAAAACCATCTAGTTGGAGCCGGTTACCGATAAAGACTACAGCGGCGTGAAATAGAGGATTTCCGGGGGCTGCCGACGTCGAGCGGCAGCCGCTTGGGAACGGGGGCTGACGTGAAACGCGAAACGTCGATTCAACCTAAGCCCTGCATCATCCGTCACTGCATTCCCCGTCGTGCCTGACCTAACATCAAGCTAGTTTTGGGTCCTGTTCGCTACGGAGGTTCTCCGTGCCGACGTTAACCCGCATCTGTCGCACACTTCCGTCCTCCAAGGAATTCCCTGTCTCCAAGTCTCCTCAAAGGAGGATCCGTTATGAAGTCCTATAGTTTGATCCTCGGCCTCATCCTGGGCATGCTCGTCATTGGCGTCCTGGTAATTGGCTTCGGCGGATCGCAGGATCCCGCATCGATTCGCTACAACGCCGCTACCGAGACCACCATTCAGGGCACGATCCTGCACATTGACGAGTTCGCCTGCCCGGTAAACGACGGCGAAATGGGAGAGCATCTCGTCCTGCAGACCGTCAACGGAACTGTGCAGGTTCATCTGGCTGCGTCGCGCATCATGCGCAGCGTGAACTTCCCATTTAAGCCGGGCGAACAGATCGCTGTAGTGGGATCGAAAATTAAGTTTCGCGGTCACCAGGACGTGATCGCCCGTGAAATCATCGTTGGCGACGACATCTTCCGTCTCCGCGATTCCACCGGGCAGCTGCTTTTGAAGCAGCAGTGATTCCGTCCCCGTGAGTGCAAGCTCGGGGCCAAGTCTTGTTCCAAGGCCGCGCAGCCTCTCGGCTTCGCTGCTCGCGACGACTGGATATCGTTTATCCTTACGACTTGGCCTCGTTTGACAATCCGCAGGATCTCGGGCCGGAAACTATCGAGGGCCAGGTAGCTGGCTCGCCAGAGTTACCGCTGCCGCAAAGCTCGCCTTCCACAACTCTCCAGCGTGAGAATCCGCCGTGGAACTTTCTAGAGGTAATCTGCATTTTCCTTGTTGCGATTGGTGCTCTGGGATTATTGGGCATGATCATTGTTCCCATCGCTGCTCACCGCTTAGGAGTGCCAGCCACCAGCCCTCAGATCATAGAGAATCCGCGCGTCGTTCTTCCCGTCCAAATGGCTGCGTACTTGATCGTGCTGGCTTTCATGGTGCTGATTCTTCGCGTTCGCCAGTTACCGTTCTGGAAATCGATTCGGTGGAATTGGCCGGGGCTAAGATGGCCGGCTTACCTGGTTGCCGGCGTACTTCTGGGATTCCTGATTGAAGGCGCGTCCGCGTTTCTGCCCATCCCAAAGGAAGTGCCATTCGACAAATATTTTACGGACGCGAGTGGCGCTTATCTGATGGCAGTCTTCGGCATTACCCTCGCGCCGTTGATGGAAGAACTATTTTTCAGGGGATTTCTCTATCCTTCCCTGAATCGCAAGCTTGGACTGGCACTCTCGCTGGTGATTACTTCCCTGGCGTTCGCTTTGCTGCACGCGGCTCAATTGGCACATGCCTGGGCTCCTTTATTCCTCATCTTTGTTGTAGGACTAGTACTCACGTACACGCGCGCCCGCACGAAATCCGTGGCGAGTAGTTTCCTGTTGCACGCCGGATACAACAGCACTCTGTTCATCCTTATGTGGCTTGCCACCGACCACTTCCAGCATCTCGAAAAAGTGACCTGAGCCTCCGCTGCGGCTGCGCTTCAACTCTTCCTCGCGTATCTGTTATGTTTGTTGCGTGACAATCCCGGCCCGTCAGCAGCTTCTCGCATTACTCGCTCGCAATTCCTTCCGCCTGGGAGAGTTCAAGCTCTCATCCGGCGGCACTAGCGACTATTACATTGACTGTCGCACCACTACGCTCAGCGGCGAAGGCGCGCGTCTGACCGGACGCGTCTTTCTCGACGAGATGTATCGTCACGGCTGGACTCCTGAAGCCATTGGCGGACTTACCATGGGCGCCGATCCCATCGTCATTTCGGCAGCTATGCTGAGCGCGCAGCAGTCGACGGAGCGCCGGCCGATCCCCGACCTGAGCCCCGGAGCCGCCGACCACGTTCGCATCGACGGATTCCTGGTGCGCAAGGCTGAAAAGCAGCACGGCACCGGCCAGCGCATCGAGGGCTTTCACAAAAAGGGCGCGAAGGTAGTGATCGTCGACGACGTTTGCACTACTGGCGGCTCGACCATTCAGGCCATCGAAGCCGCTCGCGAATTTGGATTCGATGTGATCGGCGTGATCTGCCTGGTAGAGCGCGAAGAAGCCGGCGGGCGCGTGAATGTGGAGAAGGCTGCGTCTCCAGCTCCGTTTCTCTGCATCTTCACCGCTGACGATGTACGCAAAGAACATCTGCGACAAAACGCCGAAAAGAGCCCGGCCTGAAATCAACCTGGATTCGTGAACTGTGATCAAAACACTGGAATGGACTGACGACGGCGTTCGCTTTATCGATCAAACCAAGCTGCCGACCGAAGAGGTCTACGTCACCTGCGGAACGTATGAAGAAGTAGCCGATGCCATTCGCACGATGATCGTGCGCGGCGCTCCTGCGATCGGCGTTGCGGCTGCCATGGGGGTTGCCCTCGGCGTGCGCGACGCGGACGCCGATCACGTTTCCGAGCTTCGTCGCGACTTCGAGCAAATCTGCGACACGATCGCGGAGACCCGTCCCACCGCAGTCAATCTCTTCTGGGCCATCCAGCGGATGAGGGACAAGTTTGAAACCGTCTCCGAACTGCCGGTTGCGCAAATCAAGCAAACGCTGGTCACCGAAGCCCAGCGCATGTATCTCGAAGATATCGCCAATAACGAAGCCATGGGACGCTATGGTGCTGTCCTGCTACCCTCCGACGGCACTGTACTCACTCACTGCAACGCTGGCGCGCTCGCCACCTGCGGCTACGGCACCGCCCTGGGAGTGATTCGTGCCGCCGTCGAAAGTGGCAAGAAGATCCAGGTCTATGCCGACGAAACTCGCCCTTTCCTCCAAGGCGCTCGCCTCACGGCATGGGAACTGGTGAAGGACAACATCCCGACGACACTTATCTCGGACAATATGGCGGGAGCCATGATGCGCCAGGGAAAAATTGCCGCTGTCATCGTCGGTGCCGACCGTATCGCCGCCAACGGCGACGTCGCCAACAAGATCGGAACATACACAGTCGCGGTGCTCGCCAAAGAACACGGCATTCCGTTCTACGTGGCTGCGCCGTGGGCGACCGTCGATATGGAAACGCCCGACGGCAGCAAGATTCCCATCGAGCAGCGCTCCTCGCGCGAGGTCACCCACTTCGCAGGAAAACAAATCGCGCCTAACGGTGTGAAAGTCGAGAATCCCGCTTTCGATGTCACCCCGAACAAATACGTCACGGCAATCATCACCGAACGAGGCGTAGCAAAAGCGCCGTACACCGAGTCGCTAAAAGAGTTGGCTACCGCCGTGGTCGCCAGCTAAGTATTCAGTGTTATCACTGGCGCGAGCGTTCCCAACGCACTAACATTCGGGGTACGGGCAAGCATCTCAAATCGCGGGTGGTAGTGTGCCGAGCCGGGTAGGGTCAACGTTGCTGCTTTCGCTGCTGGCATGCTCTATTCCTCTCTGCCGAGCACAAGATCAAGCTGCCCCCGTGTATGCCAGTCCAGGAGCCACGGTCAACGGAGCTAAGCCCCTTGCGCATGAAATCCTTCCTGGGGACGTGATCGAAATCCCGGCGAACGAGAACTTGATTCTTCATCCTAGCGGCGATGAAGTGAAGGTCGAACCCAACTCCTCGGCCGTGTACACCAATCAAAAGCAGATCGAACTGAGAAATGGGACAAGCACCGTCTCGACGAAAAGCGGCGTAACCGTGCACGTCCATCACTATACGGTGACCCCGACGGCACCCTATTCCCGATACCAAGTTTCGTGGACTGGCAATGGTGGACGCGTCTGGGTCTACGAGGGCCAAGTTCGCATCGACGGATGCGAAAAGAAGCTGACCGTAGCCAAAGACAAGATCGCGGAACTGGGACGCGACTGCAAAGCGGGCGCCTACCTGAGACCAGTAGGTTCCGGCGGAGCTATCGATGCGCTCGGCTTAGCCGTCCCGGCGGTGCCGTTACTGTGCTATTACCGGTGCCTGGAAGACGAGAGTTGCGACGGCAAAAATGACAAGTGGCGCAACAGCTCTCAGCAGCACTAGGAAGAAGCGTCTGAATCTAACGCCGGCGGCGCAGGCTTCCTTGAACTCTGTTTGAACGCCTTCCGTATTACCTGCGCCGTAAACCCAATCAGTGGCATCGATTCCAATTCCTCAAGCGTGATCCAGCGCGCCTGCGCAACGTCGGAAGCCGCCTTCAACTCGCCGCTCACCCACGTGCACAGAAAATCTACGAGTACGTAGTGATATTGCGTGCGGCCCTCGGGATCGCGATGGATGCTGTCGAAGACGTCCAGCACTTCGCCGGCTTTCACCACCAGTCCGGTTTCTTCCAGGACTTCGCGCTCGACGCCGCTGCGCAGCGTTTCACCCAACTCAAGCATGCCGCCGGGGACCGTCCACTCGCCCTGTCGTGGAGGGTTGCCGCGCTGCACGATCAGCACACGACTCTTCGTGGATGATCACGCCTCCCACACCGACCAGCGGGCGATCTGGATATTCGCGCTGCACTAGGAGAAAAATCCGCGAGGCGTGAGATTCACAATCCTCCAGCCGTTCTTGCCGCGCGCAAATTCGAATCGCACCTGGGCTGACTTGCGCAACGGGGCGCCACTTATACCAGGATCTCCTTGCAGATCAAATTGCACGAGTACGAGTGGGCGATCGGGATTGTCCCCCATCTGCCGCACATGGTAGCGGCCCACAAAGCTCTCGTATTGGGTGAACAAAACGCTGATCTGATCCGCGAACTGGCCGTAGTTGGTCATGAACTCGGGGTCGAACACGGAGAGGAATTGAGTCGGATTGTGCGATTGCAATCCTTGTAACAGCTGGTCCATCAGCTTGACTGCAACCTCCGGCGTGAATGCCGTAGTTGACGGTGCGGCGGGTTGCTTCGCCTGCTGCGCGGCCATGACTTGGGTGCAAATCAGCAGCAGACTCCCGAGCACGATCGAGCGTATTCTTACCGTCAGCATTGTGGGCTTCTCATCTGGCAATATAACAAAGGAGGCCGCCGGTTCCGCGCGTTGGCAACAGCCGCGACGAATTTGGCAACTTTCTTCCTGTGGCTCTCGAAGAATACAAACGCAAACGCAAGTTCGACAGCACTCCTGAACCAGCCGGCGAAATCGCGGCCAAAGAAGGCCATCGCTTCGTAGTACAGAAGCATCGGGCAACCCGTCTTCACTATGATTTCCGCCTGGAAATGGATGGCGTGCTGAAATCCTGGGCCGTTCCCAAAGGCCCCTCGCTCGATCCGGCAGACAAACGCCTGGCCATGCAGGTGGAGGATCATCCTGTTTCCTACTTCGATTTCGAAGGCACTATCCCCGAAGGCAACTACGGCGCAGGGACAGTCATGGTTTGGGACGTGGGCACATGGGAACCGGTGGGCGGCGATCCCGACCAAATGCTCAAGAAGGGCGACTTCAAATTTACGCTGCACGGTGAGAAGCTCAACGGCAGCTTCGTGCTCGCGCATATGAAGTCGCGACGTCCGGGCAGCAAAGGCACGGAGTGGCTGCTGATCAAGCATCGCGACGACGTACGTGCAGCCCGGCTTCGAAATCGACAAGCTCGATTACTCCGTGCTCACACAACGTTCTCTGGCGGAGATCGCCGGGGATCAGGGCTCGGCCGAGTGGGCAAGCAGCCGCAAGGCCACCAGTCGATCGAGCCGGAAGAATGCCTGGCTCGCCGATGCACTGGCGAAGTCGGACGAAGCGAAGGCCGCGGCTGCTCCGGCCAAAGCTGCGAAAAGCGCAACCAAGACAGCCTCGGTTAAAAAAGCTGTGAAACGCGAGCCCGCAACTGCAGCGCGAAAGACAAAGTCTCGCAGCAAGACCAAAGACGATTCGGATGGTGACGCCCGTCCCCAGGCGTTCGACTTCCAATCGCTAAAGGGCGCGCAGCGCGCCGAAATTCCCGGCGTAATCCATCCCATGCTCGCCACGCTCATCGAAGAGCCCTTCGATAACGCAGACTGGCTCTTCGAAATCAAGTGGGATGGCTATCGCGCAGTGGCTTACATCGAGAACGGCTCGGTACGTCTTGTCTCGCGCAATGGCAATGAACTCACCGGACAATTTCCCGAGCTGCAATCACTTCGCGATCACTTTCGCGGCCAGCGTGCTGTCATTGACGGCGAAATCGCAGCTCTCGACGACGAAGGCCGTCCGTCGTTCAGCCTGATGCAGCAACGCGCCGGCGGGATCGGCACACGTCGCACTGCACCGGATCATTCGATTCCCATCGTCTACTATGCCTTCGATCTGCTCTATGCCGACGGCTACAACTTGATGCGCGTCGATCTGGAAAAACGCAAAGAAGCGCTTGCGGCCACGCTGAAGACCGACGCGCTCATTCGCTACTCCGATCACTTTGTCGGCGATGGTAAGAATCTCTATCACGCGGCGCAGGAGCGCGGGCTGGAAGGAATCGTCGCGAAACGACGCAACAGCTGCTACATACAGAAGCGCAGCCGCGAGTGGCTGAAGATGAAGATCACGCGCCGGCAGGAAGCCGTCATCGGCGGTTACACCGAACCGCGTGGCAGCCGCGAACATTTCGGTTCCATCGTGCTCGGCTTGTACGACGACAAAGGACGGCTCATTCCCGTGGGCCAGGCGGGTAGCGGCTTCACGGCCAAGACTCACGAGGACATGTGGCAGCGTCTGAAGAAGTTGGAGACGAGCAAGAATCCGTTCCACGGGAAAGTTGAGAGCGATCGCAAAATTCATTGGATCAAGCCGGAACTGGTTGCGGAAATCAAGTTCACCGAATGGACGCACGAAGGCCAAAGTGGTGGCGTGAAGATGCGCGCGCCTGTGTACGAGGGTCTGCGAGAGGATAAGGATCCGAGAGAATGTGTGTTCGAGAAACCGCTGGCGCTGGCGGAAGTGTAGGTGAGTGGTGGCGCGGGCGCCCTCGCCCGCGAAAAGCTGCGCCGACTATTTCACGCTGTGCTCGTCCGCGGTTATCAGCGCCGCGAAAACTTCGTTCGACACGAATCGGCCCTTCGGGGTTAGCCTGATCCTGCCCTCTTCCAATTCCAGCAACCCCTCGCGGCAGAACTCCGCAATCTGATCTCGAGCGAAGCTGGCCGCATCCGGACCATATCTCTCCACCAGTTGCTCCAGGTCGATGCCTCGCGTCAATCGCAATCCTAAGAAGTATGCTTCCTCGCAAGCGTCAGCGTGGGAGACAGGAGTCCGTATCAGCGCCGCGCCACTCGTGTATTGCTCAAGCGCATCGGGGCTTGCGAAACGCACCGCATCCAACCTCTGATCCGGCGCCGATTCCAGCATCGAATGCGCGTCTACGCCGAATCCGGCGTAAGGCTGGCGTGTCCAATACTTCAAATTATGTCGCGACTCGAATCCCGCGCGCGCGAAGTTCGAAATCTCGTACTGCTGAACACCAGCGCGGTTCAGTTCGGCGCAGGCAGTCTCGTAGAGATCCGCGGTGAGGTCATCATCGGGCACAAAGTGCGCGTGGTAGCGCGTGCCACCGGCCATCACTTCGCGACCCAATCGCGAATCTTCATCCACCTCGAGCATGTAGACGCTCGCATGCGGCACGCCCGTGTCGATCGTCTGGCGCAGTGATTCCTGCCAGCTTGCTTCGGTCTGGTGGGGCAATCCGGCAATCAGGTCAATATTGATGTTCGTAATTCCCGCCGCTCGCAGCCTCTCGATCTCTTCCAGCGTGATCTTTCGCGTATGCAGGCGCGCCACACTCGACGCTTCCTGATCGATAAACGACTGCACGCCCAGGCTGACGCGATTCACGCCGCACGTGAGCAGCGTCTCGATCACTTCAGGAGACAGCGTTCCAGGTGCGCACTCCACGGTGATCTCCCCGTCCTGCGAAACTGCAAACTTATCGCGCACGGCCGCGAACAGCCGTTGCAGCTGCGATGGCTCCAACAAAGTTGGAGTACCACCACCGAGATAAACGGAATCCGCCTCGCGCTCGACCACTCCACCCATCTCCGCTGCAGTCTGTTCGAAGCGTTCGATGTCTTCGCAAACGCGATCGACATAGCGCGCGAACACCGCCTTCGAAAAGACACCCGAGGCAAAGTTGCAGTAACTGCACTTGCTCTTGCAAAACGGAACGGAGATGTAGATCCCCAACGGCATCTGTTTCTAATTATCGCAGGGAGAGAACTTCGCTTGAGTCGGCTTGGAAAGAAAATCAGTGGGCGGCCGGACAGCCAGTCTTTTCTTGTACGCACTGGCTGCTCTGCAAGGAACTGCATTCGTAGTAGCAGAGCACCGGCACCGCTAAGCCGAGCGCATCGATAGCTCCGCCGGAACCTATGGTCTCAGGTAGGCGCCCGCTTTGCAGTCGCGTCCCAGTTCCGCGATCTTGTCTTTGGCTACGGTCAGCTTCTTTTCGCATCCGTCGATGCGAACTTGGCCCTCGTAGACCCAGACGCGTCCACCATTGCCAGTCCACGAAACTTGATATCTGGAATAGGGCGCCGTCGGCGTCACCGTATAGTGATGGACGTGCACGGTTACGCCGCTCTTCGTCGAGACGGTGCTTGTCCCATTTCTCAGTTCGATCTGCTTTTGATTGGTGTACACGGCCGAGGAGCTGGGTTCGACCTTCACTTCATCGCCGCTGGGATGAAGAATCAAATTCTCGTTCGCCGGGATTTCGATCACGTCCCCAGGAAGGATTTCATGCGCAAGGGGCTTAGCTCCGTTGACCGTGGCTCCTGGACTGGCATACACGGGGGCAGCTTGATCTTGTGCTCGGCAGAGAGGAATAGAGCATGCCAGCAGCGAAAGCAGAAACGTTGACCCTACCCGGCTCGGCACACTACCACCCGCGATTTGAGATGCTTGCCCGTACGCCGAATGTTAGTGCGTTGGGAACGCTCGCGCCAGTGATAACACTGAATACTTAGCTGGCGACCACGGCGGTAGCCAACTCTTTTAGCGACTCGGTGTACGGCGCTTTTGCTACGCCTCGTTCGGTGATGATCGCCGTGACGTATTTGTTCGGGGTGACATCGAAAGCGGGATTCTCGACTTTCACGCCGTTCGGCGCAATTTGTTTTCCTGCGAAGTGGGTGACCTCGCGCGAGGAGCGTTGCTCGATGGGAATCTTGCTGCCGTCGGGCGTTTCCATATCGATGGTCGACCACGGCGCAGCCACGTAGAACGGAATGCCGTGTTCTTTGGCGAGGACCGCGACTGTGTATGTTCCGATCTTGTTGGCGACGTCGCCGTTGGCGGCGATGCGGTCGGCACCGACGATGACAGCGGCCGATTTTTCCCTGGCGCATCATGGCTCCTGCCATGTTGTCGGAGATGAGTGTCGTGGGGATGTTGTCCTTCACCAGTTCCCACGCCGTGAGGCGAGCGCCTTGCAGGAAGGGGCGAGTTTCGTCGGCATAGACCTGGATTTTCTTGCCACTTTCGACGGCGGCGCGAATCACTCCAAGGGCAGTGCCGTAACCGCAGGTCGCGAGCGCTCCAGCGTTGCAGTGAGTGAGTACGGTGCCGTCGGAGGGTAGCAGGACAGCGCCGTAGCGTCCCATGGCTTCGTTGTTGGCGATGTCTTCGAGATACATGCGCTGGGCTTCGGTGACCAGCGTTTGCTTGATCTGCGCAACCGGCAGTTCGGAGACGGTTTCGAACTTGTCCTTCATCCGCTGGATCGCCCAGAAGAGATTGACGGCGGTGGGACGGGTCTCTGCGATGGTGTCGCAGATTTGCTCGAAGTCGCGGCGGAGTTCGGAAACGTGATCGGCGTCGGAGTCACGCACGCCGAGGGCAACTCCCATGGCAGCCGCAACGCCGATCGCAGGAGCGCCGCGCACGATCATCGTGCGAATGGCATCGGCTACTTCTTCATACGTTCCGCAGGTGACGTAGACCTCTTCGGTCGGCAGCTTGGTTTGATCGATAAAGCGAACGCCGTCGTCAGTCCATTCCAGTGTTTTGATCACAGTTCACGAATCCAGATAGATTTCAGGCCAGGCTCTTTTCGGCGTTTTGTCGCAGATGTTCTTTGCGTACGTCGTCAGCGGTGAAGATGCAGAGAAACGGAGCTGGAGACGCGGCCTTCTCCACATTCACGCGCCCGCTGGCTTCTTCGCGCTCTACCAGGCAGATCACGCCGATCACGTCGAATCCAAATTCGCGAGCGGCTTCAATGGCCTGGATGGTCGAGCCGCCGGTAGTGCAGACGTCGTCGACAATCACTACCTTGGCGCCCTTCTTGTGGAAGCCCTCAATACGCTGGCCGGTGCCGTGCTGCTTTTCGGCCTTGCGCACCAGGAATCCGTCGATGCGAACGTGGTCGGCGGCTCCGGGGCTCAGGTCGGGGATCGGCCGGCGCTCCGTCGACTGCTGCGCGCTCAGCATCGCTGCCGAAATGACGATGGGATCGGCGCCCATGGTAAGTCCGCCAATGGCTTCGGGAGTCCAGCCGTGACGATACATCTCGTCGAGAAAGACGCGTCCGGTCAGCCGCGCGCCTTCGCCGCTGAGCGTAGTGGTGCGACAGTCAATGTAATAGTCGCTAGTGCCGCCGGATGAGAGCTTGAACTCTCCCAGGCGGAAGGAATTGCGAGCGAGTAATGCGAGAAGCTGCTGACGGGCCGGGATTGTCACGCAACAAACATAACAGATACGCGAGGAAGAGTTGAAGCGCAGCCGCAGCGGAGGCTCAGGTCACTTTTTCGAGATGCTGGAAGTGGTCGGTGGCAAGCCACATAAGTATGAACACAGTGCTGTTGTATCCGGCGTGCAACAGGAAACTACTGGCCACGGATTTGGTGCGGTGCGCGCGTGTACGTGAGCACTAGTCCGACGATAAAGATCATGAACAGGGGAGCCCACGCGATGAGCCAGTTGAGCCGCGTGCAGCAATGCGAAGGCCAGCGAAGTGATCACGAGCGAGAGTGCCAGTCCAAGCCAGCGATTCAGGGAAGGATAGAGAAAGCCCCGGAAAAGTAGTTCTTCCATCAGTGGCGCGAGCGTTATGCCAAAGACCGCCATCAGATAAGCGCCCGTCGCGTCGGTGAAGTACTTGTCGAATGGCACTTCCTTCGGAATAGGCAGAAACGCGGACGCACTTTCAATCAGGAATCCGAGGAGTACGCCGGCAACGAGGTAGGCCGTCCATCTCAGTCCGGGCCAATTCCACCGAATCGATTTCCAGAACGGCAACTGGCGGACCCGCAGGGTGGCCACCATAAAGACGAGCACAACCAGGTACGCCGCTGTCTGAATCGGTAGGACGACGCGCGGGTTCTCGGTGATCTGCGCGCTGGTAGGTGGAACCCCCAGGCGGCGCGCAGCGATGGGAACGATCACCGCACCGAGGATCGACGAGAGCGACCATGGCCACGAGCAGAATGCGAACGACATCGGCCATGTTCCAGGGCGGATTTTCACGCTGGAGAGTTGCGGGAGGCGCGCTTTGCGGCAGCGGTACTCAGGCGAGCCGGCTACTTGGCCTTCGATAGTTTCCGGCCCGAGATCCTGCGGATTGTCAAACGAGGCCAAGTCATAAGGATAAACGATATCCAGTCGTCGCGAGCAGCGAAGCCGAGAGGCTGCGCGGCCTTGGAACAAGACTTGGCCCCGAGCTTGCAGTCACGGGGACGGAATCACTGCTGCTTCAAAAGCAGTTGCCCGGTGGAATCGCGGAGACGGAAGATATCGTCGCCAACGATGATTTCACGGGCGATCACGTCCTGGTGACCGCGGAACTTAATTTTCGATCCCACCACAGCGATCTGTTCGCCCGGCTTGAATGGGAAGTTCACGCTGCGCATGATGCGCGACGCAGCCAGATGAACCTGCACGGTTCCATTCACGGTCTGCAGGACGAGATGCTCTCCCATTTCGCCGTCGTTTACCGGGCAGGCGAACTCGTCGATGTGCAGGATCGTGCCCTGAACGGTGGTCTCGGTGGCGGCGTTGTAGCGGATCGATGCGGGATCCTGCGATCCGCCGAAGCCAATCACCAGAACGCCGATCACGAGCATGCCTAGGATGAGGCCGAGGATCAAACTATAGGACTTCATAACGGATCCTCCTTTGAGGAGACTTGGAGACGGGGAATTTCCTTGGAGGACGGAGTGTGCGACAGATGCGGGTTAACGTCGGCACGGAGGACCTCCGTAGCGAGCCGGACCCCAAAGCTAGCTTAGATGTTAGGTCAAGCGGACAGGGAATGCAGTGACGGATGATGCAGGGCTTGGGTTGAACCTGGACAAGCTCATTTCAAGTTTCGCGTTTCAAGGAGCGCAGCTTTCACGAAAAGAAGTAGGCTTTACGAAATCAATCGCTGGGATGGTTTTGTCTTGAAAAGGCTGGAGGTCTTGGGCAAGACACACCCGCATGTTGCCTGTGTACGCGGTGAGGACTTCATCGCATTTGATTGGAGTACCGGCCTTGTCACACCGTTGATCGGGACGGCGGAACCCGCCCAGTGATGTCGGCTCAGCTCAGGGCAGGTAGGCTGCAGCACGCGACTTCTGGCAATTCGCACAGGCAGGGTTGCCTGTTCTACACGCGGGCGGGGGCGCCCGCGCCACTCCAAGAACTACGAAGCGGAGCGGTGGTTTCGCCTGAAGTAGTGTGCCAGCGCCTGGCCCGTATACGACTTCTTGACTTTTGCAACCTGCTCCGGAGTGCCCTGTGCGACCACGCGGCCACCGTCTTCGCCGCCTTCGGGGCCGAGGTCGATGATCCAGTCGGCATTACGAATCACGTCGAGATTGTGCTCGATGATGATGATGCTGTTACCCAGATCTGTGAGGCGGTGCAGCACGTCGAGCAGTTTGCGGACGTCGTCGAAGTGGAGTCCCGTGGTGGGCTCGTCGAGCAGGTAGAGCGTGCGTCCGGTCTGACGCTTGCTCAATTCGCGCGCCAGCTTGATGCGTTGCGCTTCGCCGCCGGAAAGTGTGACCGCGGATTGACCGAGATGAATGTAGCCGAGACCCACGTCGACCAGCGTTTGTAGTTTCTGGCGGACGATAGGGAAGTTCTCCAGGATCGGCAGCGAATCGGAGACCGGCATTTCTAGCAGGTCGGCGATCGAGTATCCGTTATATTTCACGGCCAGCGTTTCCTGGTTGTAGCGATGGCCTCCGCAGACTTCGCACAGCACGTACACATCGGGCAGGAAATTCATCTCGATGCGTCGTTGGCCTTCTCCCTGGCAGGCTTCGCAGCGTCCACCGCTCACGTTGAAGGAGAAGCGTCCGGCTTTATAGCCGCGTTCGCGCGCTTCGGGAAGCATCGCAAACAGTTCGCGAATCTGCGTGAAGACACCGGTGTAGGTCGCCGGATTCGAGCGCGGCGTCCGGCCGATTGGGCGATTGGTCGATGCGAATGACCTTGTCGATGTTCTCGATGCCGGTGAGCGACTTATGTTCTCCGGGCATTTCGCGCGAACGGTAGAGCCGCTGCGCCAGCGCGCGATAGAGGATGTCATTTACCAGCGTTGACTTGCCGGAGCCGGAGACGCCAGTGACGACCGTCATCACGCCCAGCGGGAAGGTCACGTCGAGATGCTTGAGGTTGTTCTCTTTGGCGCCGAGGATGGTGAGCGCGTTGCCGTTAGCGTGGCGGCGCTCGGGACGCATCTCGATCTGCACCTGGCCGGAAATGTATTTGCCGGTGAGCGAATCGGGATTGTGCATCACTTCGTCGGGCGTGCCCGACGCGACGAGTTCGCCGCCGTGGCGACCGGCGCCAGGACCGAGGTCGATGACGTAGTCGGCGCGGCGGATCGTTTCTTCGTCGTGTTCGACGACCAGCACGGTGTTGCCGAGATCGCGCAGCGATTCCAGGGACTTCAGCAGGCGCTCGTTGTCACGATGATGCAGGCCGATGGAAGGCTCGTCGAGAACGTAGAGCACACCGCGCAAGCGTGAGCCGATCTGCGTAGCCAGGCGAATGCGCTGGCCTTCACCACCGGAAAGGGTGGCGGCACTGCGGTCGAGCGACATGTAGCCGAGGCCAACGGTGTTCAGGAATCCGAGGCGCTCGGCGATTTCACGGACGACGCGCCCGGCGATTTTTTCTTCGCGCTCGTTCAGCTTGATCTGCTGCACGGCTTCTACGGCGCGCGAGATGGGCAGAGCAGTGAAGTCGGCGATCGACATGCCGTTGATCTTCACGGCGAGGCTTTCCGGACGCAAGCGCTTTCCGTGGCAAGCCGTGCACGTCGTTGCGGACATGTAGTCCAGCAGATATTCGCGATAGCTCTCGGAGGAAGACTCGTCCATCTGCTGCTTCAGGAATTCGAGAATGCCGCGGAAGCCGACTTTCTTTTTTTCGCTGGCATCGGGTCCGTAGAACAGCAGGTTCTGCTGCTTCACCGGCAGTTTCTCAACAGGTGTGTTGATGTCGATGCCGTAGGCGGCCGCTCCGAGTTCCACCAGATGACGCAGATTCGCTGAAGCCGATCCCGGCCCTAACGCGCCGTCAAAGAGCGGCTTCGACCAGTCGTTGATGACCTTTGCAGGATCGAAGTCATACCGGCTGCCAAGCCCATGGCATTCGGGGCATGCGCCATACACGCTGTTGAACGAAAACGATCGCGGCTCTAACACGGGCACGCTGATGCCGCACTCGGGACACGCAAGGCGTTCGGAGAAGAGATATTCTTCGCCTCCGACCACCACAACCTGAACGAGGCCGTTCGCCAGTTTCATCGCCAAGGCGACGGACTGCTCCAGCCGGTGCTCAATGCCCGGTTTCACCAGAAGTCGATCAATCACCACTTCGATGGTGTGATTCTTGCGCTTGTCGAGCTTGAGATCGTCTTCCATGCTCACCAGTTCGCCATCGATGCGGGCGCGGGTGAAGCCATGCTGGACGAGCTTCTCCATTTCCTTCTTGAACTCGCCCTTGCGTCCGCGAACGATGGGAGCCAGAACCATAACGCGGTCCTCCGGCTTGAGGTCCATTACGCGGGCAACGATCTGATCGGCCGACTGACGCGAGATCGCGCGTCCACACTGCGGACAATGCGGTACGCCGACGGAAGCGTAAAGCAGTCGCAGATAGTCGTAGATCTCGGTGATCGTGCCTACCGTGGATCGCGGACTGCGGCTGGTGGTCTTCTGCTCGATGGAGATGGACGGGCTGAGGCCGTCGATGGCGTCCACGTCGGGACGCTCCATCTGATCGAGAAACTGGCGCGCGTAGGCGGACAAAGTCTCCACATAACGCCGCTGACCTTCGGCGTAGATGGTGTCAAAAGCCAGGGAAGACTTACCCGAACCGCTCAGACCGGTAATCACCGTAAGAGTATTCCGGGGAATCTCTACATCGATGTTTTTGAGGTTATGCTGACGAGCCCCACGTACTGTAATTTTCGAAATGCCCATGAAAACTTTGGTCCCGGCCTCAGGTGCTAGCCCTTCCGATAGGGTGCTACCCCCTAGAAAGATTGGCGGAGATGAGGCACAGTTCTACTCCGTATCTTAGTTGTTAACAACGGAAGCCGTCAACGAAGGTAGAGTCGTTTCGGGGCGTATCGAGCAAAGCATTCCGCGAACTAAGTTGATCGCAGGATGTCACTTCGGGCCCAAATCTCCGAAAATGATTCTCCGACCATGACGGAACACTGTTGCGAAATGTTGCAGCAAGCGGTAGATGGCGACGCCATCGTGAATCAGCCGCTGTTACAGATGCGGGGGCGGTTGCTGAACGAGCTCGATTCAGATTACGCGGTTCGATCTCCGGAAGACCGGCCAAATTTATTTCCCATAAATTTTTGTCCCTTTTGCGGAAGGGCAGTTTCAAGAACGATCTGGAACGCGGAAAAAAAGAAATGAGTAAACAGCCAGTTAATTTGGCCGAATTACTCTAAGGACTCTGGAAGCATCCAGAGCAGGCATTCGGGGCATCGGACGAAAGGCAGGGCAGGAAGTGACCTCATTGGTGACGGTCCTCATACTCACACTCACCGTTGTTTTGTCTCTGGGCTTTGGCACCGTTCTTGGCTACGGGATCATCACCGGTATTCTGAATGCATTTGCAGGAAATTCGCGTCACGAGACGCCTGCCCCGGTATTGGTTTCGCAACACAGCTCGGGTGACTAGCGTCAGTTTCTCGGATCATTCCTTCCTGAACCGCTAGCTGCTACCATCCCCTCTCATGAATGCGTTCCCAGGACTGGCCCTTCACTTGGCAGTTGCGCTGGGCATCGGACTCCTTATTGGAGCTGAAAGAGAACGGCGTAAAGGGAAAGGCCCCTCCCGTTCCTCGGCCGGCATCCGCACATTTGCGGTTGCTTCGCTCAGCGGTGCCGTTAGCTTCGTTTTGGGCGGGTCACTTCTGCTCACTGTGACCTTCTTCGCTTTTCTCCTCTTGGTACTCGTTGCCTATCTGCGAACTCATCAGCAGGATCCAGGACTCACTTCGGAAACAGCATTAGGTTTGACGGTGCTTCTGGGCGCACTCGCCGTGCAGGAGCCAGTAATCGCATCTGGGCTCGCGGTCACAGTGTCCATACTCCTGGCCACAAAGGACCGCATTCACCACTTCGTGAGTACCATTCTGAGTGAGGCGGAGCTGGAGGATGCGCTGATTTTCGGCGCAGCCGCTTTGGTCATCTTCCCACTCACTCCTGACCGAAACCTCGGCCCATACGGCGCGTTGAATCCCCATACCGTTTGGAAGATCGTCCTTTTGGTGATGTCGATCAGCTCATTTGGCCACGTTGCGGTGCGGCTCTTAGGTCCTCGCGTAGGTCTTCCGCTGGCGGGGCTGGCATCGGGATTCGTCTCCAGCGCCGCCACGATCGGATCTTTTGGCGCAAAAGCAAAGAGCACACCAGGATTAATGCGACCGGCAGTAGCCGGGGCCGCTCTTTCTTCCGTCGCCACGATTCTCGAAATGACTATTTTGCTGGCTGCTACCAGCCGGCCCACGCTGTCGCAACTGAAGGTCTCCCTGATCGCTGCCGGACTCAGCGCTGCCGTGTACGGGGCTTTGTTCACTATGAAAACGCTAGGCGAGGACGTTTCAGGCACGTTGAAAGAGGGACGCGCCTTCAGTCTGAAATCTGCATTCGCTTTTACCGTCACGTTCTGCGTCGTACTACTCGCGTCGGCCGCCTTGAATGCATGGTTTGGGAAGTCGGGCGTGCTGATCGCGGCTTCCGTGGCAGGTTTTGCGGATACTCATTCTCCTGCAGTTGCTGTCGCTTCGCTTGTCGCTACTGGAAAGCTTGGCGTGCAACAAGCTGTCGTGCCAATACTCGCCGCACTGAGCACGAACACCGTTACCAAGCTGTCGCTAGCGATTGCGTCGGGAGGACGGCGTTTCGCCGCTCAAATCATTCCCGGGCTCGTTCTAGTGCTCGCCTCAGCATGGGCAGGCGCCCTGCACTTAATATTCTCTTAGGAATGTTACAGCTGGCGCCCAGAACAGTTTCCTATTGAGGACGATTCGGCTGTTGCTGCTGCTGTTGTTGTTGCTGTTGCTGCTGCTGTTGTTGCATCCGCTGTAACTCCTGCAGTAGTTGCTCAGGCGTCTTGACCTGCTGGCCGCCAGTCTCGCCGCCACTGCTCTGAGCACTCGCAGGTTGGGACGAAGTGCCTGGCTGGTACGGATTGGACGGAGGCAATTGCGGAGCAGCAGAGGGTTCGGGCTGTTGAGCCGTATCGTCGGTGTCCGAATCTTCGTCGCCCGGAGTAATCGCTCCTCCAACCGCAGGCTGCGGAGGGGGCGGTTGCCCGACATTGCCCGCCACGGCTGTGCTCTGACGCGGAGTCAATATCACCTGCGAGATCCCTTGGGGATCCTGGGCCGCTCCGACGAGGATGTAGTCGTATCGCGATCCGTTTAACAACTGGGTGAGGATATCGCGGGGCTGGCCGGGGCCGAGATGAACGACGACGCGTTCCGATCCAGCACCGGGAGGCGTGTCCAATCCGATTCCCAGGGCACTACGCACGCCGCGGAGAACGTCCACGAGATTAGAATTGTCGGCGCTGATCGCGAGCAGACCGTTCTGAAAGGTGACGTGCGGAGGTTGCGCGGGCATCTGTTCTGGGGTCGGTGCCTGTAGTGGGACAGGGACCAGTTGCTGGGCCGCAGGTGGTGTCTGGTCAGGTTTGGCCGCAGCTTTTCTCTTTTGCGCTCCGGTGCCGGCCAAGCATAGATTAGTCAGGATTAGTAGCGCGCTAGCAGACAGTACCACCGATCGAGTGAGGGTCCGGGCCATAAGATATTTGGTCAGATTCTACACCGGTCCCAGAAGGTCGTCTGGCACGATGACAAACATCGGAAATAACGACACTGGCATCTTAGAGGAAAGTACCGCAATGTCAGAAATCATGAGAACTCCACATAGATCGTGTACGAAGCAGTCACCGTTTCTAGAACGCTCAGGGTTGTTCTTCTTGCTGTTTTTCTTTTGCCTATGCTCGTTTTCCTACGCCCAAACCTGCGACATGGGGGAGGATATCGATCCGGCGCTTCGTACGTCGGCCCAGCAGGCTGCCCAGAAGTTCTTTCAAATGGCAACTAAAGGCGACAGCGCCGGGCTTCAGCAGAATGCGATTCCTTCCCTGGCATCCGACTTTAGCGGCATCCAGTACATGCTGACCGACAACAAAGCAGACCTGACCGGGGCGACAGCCACCACGCAAGGAACCTATCTCCTTACCAATCCCGCGACGGCACCCGGCGGACGCGCGGAATTTTTCTGCGGGATCTTCAACTCTCCAGATCGGGTGAGCTTTGTGATCCCGAATCTATCTGCGGGAAAATACGCGATCGTTGTCCTGGATGCCAGCGGTGGAAAAGCGCCGATGAAGTTGACGGTCGTGATGCAGCAAGATGCATCAGGCGCGTGGAAGCTGGGAGGACTTTATCCCAGGCAGAGCCAGATCGCGGGACACGACCAGGAATGGTTTCTGGCGCAGGCTCGGCAATACAAGACGAAGGGTGAGAACTTTAACGCCTGGTTTTACTACCTGACGGCATGGGACATGGCTGCGCCAGTGGACTTCATGTATACGGCGGCCAAGGACCGGCTTGCGGATGAAATGCAACCTGTGCGTCCCCCGGATCTTCCGTCGTCGGATAAGCCGCTCACCGTGTCGGGCAACGGAAAAACGTTCCAGGTCGTACAGATGTTTCCGGTGGAGTATGACAGTGGCATTTACCTCGTCTTCAAATATCGCGTTGCGCAATTGGGCAACAATGGGCAGATGTTCGCTGACAATACCGACGCAATGCGCGCCATGGTGACCAAGTATCCGCAGCTGCGAGAAGCGTTCGCGGGCCTGGTGGCGCGTGCCCTGGATACTGCCGGTCACGACTACGGTACGCCGATGGCGATGAATAACATCAAGTAGCCGGGGTAGAAATTGGCCATCCCAACCAGCTTTTCCGTGCTTCGGGCACTCAGGTAGGTGACTCGAATCACAGCCCTGCGAGACGCAGACAACGCAGCATGGTCATGACATGCAACCGCGAGGCTCGCAGCCCGACAACCCGGGGGAAAAACGTATCTCCACCTTGCTGGACAGGTTTGCATCGGGAGAGGTTTGCCGATACGAAACTGAGCAGGCTCTGTTCCGCAGCGGAGACGAGGCGGATCGCGTTTTCATGTTGCGCGAGGGCCAGGTGGAAGTGAGCGTGACAGTCGGTGACCGTACGCTGTTTCGGCGCGTTGCCTACCCTGGATTCCTGCTGGGTGTAGCCGCCGCACTTACCGAAGGCCCGCATAACTACTCGGCGATTGCAGTGGAATCGGTAATGGTTTCATTTCTGACAAGGGCTGATTTCCGGGAGTATCTCAGGGAAAATCCGCCAACCTGTCTCGAAGTCGCGCAGGCGGTAGCGACGGAACTGATGGAAATTTTCGAGAGCGGAGTCCGTCCGCTGCGCAGCAAACCACGCCACATGAAACCGTAAATCTAGCGCACGCGCGCCAGGACCAGCGTTTCATCGTCTGGCTGTTCGTTGGCACCGATCCAGTCGGAGACTGCGGAAAGAACTTGCTCCGAGATGCGCGGCAGAGGAAACGAAAAGTTTTCCTTGATGATCATCGCGAGCCGATCTTCACCGAATTCGCCGAACTCATTTTCCGGCTCAGTGATGCCGTCGCTATAGAAGACGATGGTGTCGCCGGGTTGAAGCTGAACCTCGCCTTCTCCGTAGGTTAGTCCGTCGAAGAGTCCGATCACACTGCCGCCAGCCTCGAGAAGGCGCATGGAGCCGTTGCGTCCGATGAGAAGTCGGCGGCAGGTGTCCTGCGTTCGAGTAGCTGAACTTGCGCGTCGAGCCGTCGTAGATCCCCAAAAACATCGTCGCGTATTTCTCAGGCGGAGTGCTGTGGTAGACCTGCCGGTTCAACATTGCGCAAAGTTGTCCGGGTGAAATATCGAACTCACCGGCAGCGAACGCCGACTCTTGATAATTGGCCATCACATGAACGCCGCTTCCAACGCTCGCCGCGGCCAGCGACGGCGTGCGCTCCAGGCTATAGGCGCGGACAGCCGAGTGGATGGTCGCCATCATCAGCGCCGCCGAAATTCCCTTGCCGCTGATATCCCCCACCGCAATCGCCAGGCGATTCGAGCCGAGGGGTACGTAATCGTAGTAATCGCCGCTGACCGTCCTTGCAGGCTTGCAGACGCCGTAAAGTTCCAGCGTGTCGAGCTCAGACGTCTGCTTGGGGAAGAGCTGAGCCTGAACTTCCTGCGCGATCGACAATTCGTTTTCCAGCCGCTGCTTTTCTTTCTGCTCGCGCATTAGTTTTTGCAGCGACTCGGTCATGCCGTTGAACGATCGCTCCAGCGACGCAAGTTGATCTTCGCTCTTCACCTTGATGCGGTGCGCGAAGTCCCCGCGGTTGATGTGCTGAGTTGAGGTGTAGAGCGCGGCGACCGATCGCGTGATGGTACGCGTAAGGCGAACGCCGATGATGAGCGCTACTAATTCGATCAATCCGAAGAAGGCCGCAATCGCCGTGAGTGCGATCATTACGGCGCCCGCGAAATTACCCACCGTTCGGAAGAGCCGTCCGTAGAGCAGCGACGGGCGGGTGGTCACGAGGATGAATAGACCGCCGGGATCGTTGCCGGTGTCCCAGTCAAGCAGGGAAGCTGTGGCCGGGAAATTCACCTCTCGATCAAATAAATATTCTGGAGCGGGAAGGTTTCCGCCACTTACGTTCTGTTGCGCAAATCTATGCGGGTTTGGACCGAAATCGATTACCTGGTCGGATGGCCCGCTCGAACTCTGATTTTTGCCAGTCGCGAAAGGGCGAAGCGAAATCACGCCAACCTGATTCGCAACTTTGTTGAGAAGCGCGTGGTCCAGTGGAACGGACGAGATTACGACGAGCCGTTCCTTATCGATCTGCAGAACCCGAACGGCACGCAGGCAGAGTTTTCCATTATCCACGGTGATGCTGCCGAACTCATCTCCACCAATTTTAGGAAGAGACACGGGAGTGGTCTGCGATGCCTGCGTGACCTTGGTGCCATTGTCGTGCACGGTTGTGTGCAGCACGTAGGGCTTGTTCCCGTACCAGACTGTGAGCTCATTCTTCGGGAACATGTCCTCCTGCGCCTGCGACATGGAGATCATTTCGGCGGAGAGTGGCCGCCCTGATCGAAGGGTGAGCGCGACTTCTGAAGCCAGGCGCGAGTTCACGGCTTCCAGGCTCTTGAGCTCGGCTTGCAGATCGGAGCTCGCCACATAAGTGGCGAATTGCCCGATGAACAGGTAGCTCATGATCGATCCCATCCCCAGCAGCAGGACCACCGGTATGACACCGATGAACGTGTAGGTGACGATCAGACGATTACGCAGCCGCCACATGAGCTTGCGGCGGAACCAGCGTACGAAAAGAATAAAGAGCAGAATGCAGGCAACAAACGTGAGAAAGGTGACCAGGCCGCCGAACCAGGTGGCGCTGGTATGCCGCACGCTTCCCTCGATGCTGTCGACCATATACAGCAGCAGGTCCACTCCGAGAAGATAGAGCGTAAAGCGGGCTAATTTGCTGAGCGGAAGGAGTCCGTGAGCAACTAGGAATCTTCGGGCCTGGTTGAGGTTAGCTGAAGCCATGGAGACTAAGCCCTGATTATAAAGCTGTTACGCGCTTCTGAGTCGCCGGATCCGAAGAAGCTGCTCCCAGAAAGCACCCCACAATAGTGATCCCCACAATTAAAGATACGATGTGCCGGTCAAGAAGGTTCGGAGCGTTCGGGGGGCTTTGCCTAGATTTCCGGATACATGTCGAAAAATGCCTCGGTGCTGATCTGGAATTGCTTCTCGATATCCTCTTTGCTGCCTTCCAGCACGTGCATGGTGACCCGAGCTTCGCGCCCGTTCTTCAACTTGATAACGGCGTCCCCGATCTGTTCGATATCGTCGGCGGGTAGG
>CAWGWI010000029.1:0-354481 GCA_963826275.1 Terriglobia bacterium
TTCAAGACCGCCTGTTTCAACCACTCACACATCCCTCCGCGTGAGCCGTATCAACAGTTTACCAGCATTCCGGTATCGGTCTTCATTGCACTGTGGGGACTTCTGTGGGTCTCTCGTTCGATCCATTTCATTTCGACTTAGGTTCAGGTTCGCGCCGCGACCCGGCGCTGCTTTTCGGACGTCAAGTCCGAACGCCGAGTTTTGGCAAAAGCCACTGTGTCAGCACGAAGTACAAGAATAGAAATCCTACAAGCCATATCCAATCGTGCATGCGAGTCATCCTTCTTGTCGTAGTCCCATCTTTCGCAGGATGGTCATCATTGGACACCAATTAGTGAATGCTGACTGAAACAGGTTCAATCCGACAAAGGCCGTGAACAGATACCAGTAGGGATTTACCCAGTGACCGAGGGCGAGCGACAGCAGAATCAAAAATCCTGCGATGGCCCGAAGTGTGCGTTCAATCGACATAACTTTCTCCTCAACATCAAATCTGTTTACTTCGCAACCGGCGGAAGGTCGCATTGCGGAGCTTCGCACTCAGCAATGTTTTCCGCAGAGTGAAGGTGTATTTCTGGAGGCCCGAACCGCTTCTGCACCATGTAATAAAGGACCGGTACCGCCATGCGCGATAACACCGTGGAGGCCACTTCGCCCGCCATCAGAGAGATCGCGAGTCCCTGAAAGATGGGATCGAACAGGATCACACTTGCGCCCACCACGACAGCGGCTGCGGTCAGCAACATTGGACGGAACCGCACTGCGCCAGCATCGACGACCGCCTGCTCCAGTGGCATACCCTGTCCGCGGCGCAGCTCGATAAAGTCGACGAGAATGATGGAGTTGCGCACGATGATGCCGGCACCGGCGATGAAGCCGATCATCGACGTAGCAGTAAAGAATGCCCCCATCAGCGCGTGTGCCGGCAGGATGCCGACGAGCGTCAGCGGGATTGGCGCCATAATCACAAGCGGGGTGAGAAACGAGCGGAACCAGCCAACGACGAGCACATAGATCAGTACGAGCACGGCGGCAAAGGCCAGTCCAAGATCGCGGAAGACCTCTACTGTGATGTGCCATTCGCCGTCCCACTTCAGGCTCGGGCGCTCGGTCTGCTCGGGAGAAGTTGTCCCAAAGAGTTGCTGGACGCCATAGCCCGCGGGCAGCTTAATCTGCTTGATCGCATCGCTCATTTTGAGAATCGAGTAGACCGGGCTCTCTTCGTCACCAGCAACATCCCCCGTAACGTAGACCACCGGCAGCATGTTCTTGCGGTAGCGGCTGACATCAATGGTGCCTTGCTGCAATTGTGTGACTTCCCCGAGAGCGATCTGTTGGCCGAAGGCAGTGGGCAGCTTCAGATTTTCAAGACTGTTGATGTTTGAGCGATCGGCTCGCGAGAGTCGCACCAGGATCGCAATGTCCTCGCGCGTTTCCGGAACATGCAGCAGGCCGGCGTTGGCGCCGCTCACGGCAATGCCGACGGTCTGGCTGATATCGCTGGCGGCGATGCCGTGCAGCGCGGCCTTATCAAGGTCGACGTTCAGGTTGTACTTTGTCTGCGGATCTTCCACGTACCAGTCGACGTCGGTAACGCCGCGTGTCTGCTGAAACACCTTTTTAACTTCGGCAGCGACTTGAAGCCGCTGTTGCTCGGTAGGGCCGTAGACTTCGGCAACCAGTGTTTGCAGCACCGGCGGTCCCGGAGGTACTTCGGCCACCTTGATGCGAGCCCCGAAAGGAGCAGCGATCTTCTGCAATTCCGGGCGCAGTCGACGCGCAATCTCATGGCTCTGCGTGCTGCGATCCTGACGCGGCAACAAGTTCACCTGAATGTCCGCGACATTCGGCCCGCTGCGCAGAAAGTAGTGGCGCACCAGTCCATTGAAGTTGTAAGGACCAGACGTGCCGGAATAGATCTGGTAATTCACGACCTCGTGCTGATCGCGGAGATAGTTGCCCAATGCCTGCGCGACACGCGTGGTTTGCTCGAGCGTGGTTCCGTCGGGCATGTCGACGATGACCTGGAACTCGCTCTTATTGTCGAAGGGCAGCATCTTCACGCGAACCAGTTTCATGGGGATGAACGTTATGGCTGCGAGCAGAAGCACGACTACACCGACCAGAAACAGCACCCGCCGCCTGGAGTTTGCGATCAGCGGCTCCATGATGCGACGGTAGACCCTGGTAGTCCAGCCTTCGGTGTCGTGTTTGCCCCCCGAGTCACTTGCATAGTGTTTCAGCAGCCGCAACGACGCCCACGGCGAGACTACGAAGGCGACGCCGAGTGAAAACAGCATGGCCGCAGAGGCGCCAACAGGGATCGGCCGCATGTATGGCCCCATGAGTCCGCGCACGAAGGCCATCGGCAAAATCGCGCCAATCACGGCGAATGTTGCGAGAATCGTCGGATTACCAACTTCGTTCACCGCTTCGACAGCGACATCGGCAAGATGACGTCCACGATTTTCAGGAAGCCGGAAATGACGCACGATGTTCTCGACAACGACAATGGCGTCGTCAACAAGAATGCCAATCGAGAAGATCAACGCAAACAGTGTGACGCGGTTCAATGTGTAGCCGTAGAAATAGAAGATGGCCAGCGTGAGGGCGAGCGTGACCGGAATGGCCAGCAAGACCACGCCGGACTCTCGCCAGCCCAGGGCCACGGCGATCAATAACGTTACCGAAAGTGTTGCGAGCAACAAGTGCTTCAGAAGTTCGTCAGATTTGTCTTTCGCCGTTTCACCATAGTTGCGCGTGACGGTAACATTCAGATCTTTCGGTAACAGGTACCCGTGCAGCGAATCGACTCTGCGCAGAATTTGCTCGGTGAGCACGCTTGCATTGGTCCCTTTACGCTTAGCGACGGTGATGGTAACGGCGGGGAACTCGGTACCGGGAGTGCCACTTCCGCGCGCGTTGGCAAACATCACGTAGCTGTCCGGTTCCGCCGGACCGTCCTCGATGTTTTCGGCGACATCACGGAGATACACCGGCTGGCCTTGATGCACGCCAATTACGATTTGTTTGAGATCGTCAGGCCGGCTGAGAAAACGCCCCGCCTCAACTTCAAATTCGCGGTTGTCGGCAGCGAAACTTCCGGCAATCTGACGGGCATTCGCTGCCTGAAGGCGATTGACCACCGCACCTGGCGTGAGACCGTAGGCAGACAGGCGCGTCGTGTCGAGAACAACGCGAACAGTACGGGGCCGTCCGCCGATGATCTTCGTTTCCGAAACATTGTTCAACTGCTTGAGCTGGTTTTCCAACTCACCGGCGACCTGTCGCAGACGATAGGCGTCATACCCCTGTCCCCAGAGCGTGAGCGCGAGAATCGGCACGTCGTCGATGGAACGCACTTTGATCAGCGGCTGCGAAACGCCGGGCGGGATGCGATCGAAGTTCGAATACAGCTTGTTGTAGGTCTTGACGATCGCATCTTCTTCCTTCGTGCCGACATAGAAACGCACCACGATCATGCTCATACCGGGATGGCTGATCGAATAGATGTACTCAACGCCGGGGACTTCGCGCAGCAGCTTCTCCATCGGGATGCTGACGCGCTGTTCGACTTCCGCGGCAGAAGCGCCGGGCATCTGCACAAAGACGTCGAGCATGGGGACGATAATCTGTGGCTCCTCTTCACGAGGTGTCTGCCAAATGCTGAAGGCGCCCACAAGCAGCGCAGCAATGATGATGAGTGGCGTCAGCTTCGACTCGATAAACGCGTGGGCAACTGCTCCTGCCAGCTGGAGTGGAGCCTTTCCTCGCTTGCGGGTTTCAGAGGCGGCCTTCATTGCTTCACCAATTTGCCGTTGAGATCGCGCTGGCCGGGGTTAGAGATCAACTTTTCTCCAGACTCGATACCCGATAGAACCTCAACGTTCTTGTCTTGCTCATGGCCAAGCGTTACGTAGCGCAGGTTCGCAATCTGGTCGTTGCCAATCACGTAGACTGCCTGCAACTGGCCGCGATCGAGGACGGCAGTGCGCGGCACCAGCAGCATGTTGCGTGTGCCCTTTGGAATGCTGACACGACCGAAGAGGCCGGAACGCAGGTTCGGCAGATTGGGCAAGTCGAGCTTCACCACAAAGCTGCGACTCGCTGGATCAGCTGCTGGAATAATCTGGGTGACCCTGGCGGAGATCGGCTCGGGCGTAACGGACTCAATCTTGACCGGGACCGTCATTCCGAGGCGCACGGATAAGATGTCGTTTTCGTTGACGTTGGCTTCGAGGCGATAGCGCCCCGTGTTCTCCATGGCGAGTAAGGGCACGCCTGGAGACGAAAGGCTCCCAACTTCGACACGCTTCCCGGTGACCACGCCGTCGAACGGTGCGACGACACGGGTGTATCCCTGCATCGTTTTCGCCTCGGCCAATGCGGCTCGCGCCTGCGCTTGTCCCGCGTGCGCTTGTTCGAGTTGCGCCTGGGTGGCATGGTAGCGGGCTTTTACCTCGTCGAATTCCTGCGGGCTGACCGATTTCTTGCTGAAGAGATTTTCGTAGCGCTTCACGGTGGCGTCGGCGAGGTTGTAGTTCGCTTCCGCCGCGCTCGCTTCTTTGTCAGCTGCCATGACTGCTGCAGCGGCACGTTCCGTTCCGGCTCGGAGCTGTGCGTCATCGAGCGTGACAAGAAGTTGTCCTTTATGGACGCGGTCGCCTTCATGAACGTTGACGCTGGTCACGGTCGCCAGCACTTGTGCGGAGAGTTGAGCTGACTCTGCGGCCTGAACGGTTCCAGTACTGTCGATGTAATCGGGGGCCGAAGTCTTTTGCGCCGAGATGACCGCCACATTCGAGACGGATTCGGGTGCAACTGGCGCTTCTTTTGTATCGCGCGAACAAGCGCTCAGCGCGATAAGCACCGCTGATAAAACCAGGAGTATGGGTTGCTTGCGAGTCATGGATTCACCAAAGATTGCGAATTCAAAATGCCGCTCGCCAGTTGCAGATTGGCGTAGCTGGTACGGCACTGATACACGGCGTTCCAGTAATTCGTCTGCGCCTGGGTCATCGCCTGCTGGATCTGCAGCAGGTCGGTGATCGTCGCCAGTCCGGAGTCATAACGATCGCGGCTGATGCGCAGGCTCTCTTTCGCCTGGTCCGACGCTGCGCGAGTGACGTCCACTTGCTGACACGCGGAATCGAAGTCGTAATACGCGCGGCGCACTTCCAGCCGAATCTGGTTTTCGAACACTTGCCTTCCGGCTGACACATGTTCCCTGATCGCCTGCTGCTGCGAAAGGTTCGCCCGATTAGCGCCCCCTGCGAAGAGATCGAGTTTCAACTCCATGCCCGCGACCCAATTGTTCCCGCCATTCGAGAACATGTTGACCGTGTCGGTTTGCCAGGAACCAAACGCATTCAATTTCGGTCCGAACGACGCCTTCGCAATGATCACCGACTTCTGCTGAGCAGCTTCCTGCAAACGGATCTGTTTGAGGTCCGGGCGAGCGTTCAACGCGGCACTTTCCAGGTCCGGTAATGTCTTGACCTGTGCGGGTCTCTCGTCGAGTGCTTCGGAGGGTTTGAAAGCTGTCGGCGTTGTTAGCCCCAGCGCCAACCCCAGCTCGCTTTGCGCCAAGCTCACGCCATTGCGAGTGCGGATCAATTCCTGTTCACGGCTGGCGGCGTTTACCTGTGCGCTTAGAAAATCGGATTCGACTACAAGGCCGGAGTCGTATCGGTTTTTTGCCTGATCCAGGAGCGACTGCGCGGTAGCTTTGGATTGCTCAGCGACGTCGAGTTGCTTTTGCGCGAGCAGCAAACCGTAGTAGGCCTGCACAGCGTGAAAGACCAATTCCTGATCCGTACGCTCTAACTGCTGAGAGGCGGCCTGCTGCATGAATCGCGTCCGCGAAAGATTGCGCCAGCTGGCGAGCGAATCGAACAGAGTCCATTCCCCGCCAAAGCGCGAACTGAAGTTGCCGATCGGAGTTGGCCGGTTTAGTTGGTTCAGTGCGAAGTCAGCAGTGGTGAAGCGTTGCTGGCGAAGCTTCGTTCCGAAAACGTAGACGGGATCGTTCCCGAGCGTGGCGATCTCGGAAAATCCAATGTGCGGCAGCAGCATTGCTTGCGCCTGCTTTACACCAGCGAATGCAGCCTTCTGATCGGCCAGCGCCATCTTCCGCATCGGGTTTTTCTCGAGCGCAATCTGGATGGCCTCTTGAAGGGTGATCGGCTCTTGCGGCGAGTTTCCAATAGCGCTGTCCCTCGCCACACTCGGCTTCTGATCGGCGCTCGTCTGCGAGAAAAGGGTTCCCGTAAGGAGCAGGAGCACTAAACATGCGCCGATGGCGCGGGAAACAATTTGTGTGGATGTCGGCATTGAAATTGGCCCCTGAAATTTTGTTAGCGGACCGCTCCATGCACGACTTTGGGAGAGTCTTCTTCCACCTCTACTTCTCGAATCTCGAAGGTCGTCTCGAACTCCGCTGTCTTGTGGATCATCGCCCCGACACTGCAGTACTTCTCTTCGGAAAGTCGGATCGCGTCTTCGACAGCTTTGCGGTCGACATCGACCCCGCTCACCACATGGTGCAGTCGAACTTTTTCGAAGACCGCAGGCGGCTGCGGCGCCTGGTCGGCCTCCACTCGAACTTCATAGTCGGTGACGTACATGCGCTTCTTGCGCAGGATCGCAATGACGTCAAATGCCGTGCATCCGGCAAGGCCCGCGGCGACCACCTCGATCGGTTTGGGTCCGGTGGCTCCGTCTTTGTCATCAAGCAGGAAGTGATGACCGCCCCCAGTACGGGCAACGAACTGGCGTTTATTGCTTAGTGGCTGTGTAAGAGTGACTTTGGCTTCAATCATCGTTATGACTCCGGCGGGTTTTCTCCGCTACAACGATGAAATGCACCCTGAACCCACTTCATTACAAGATTTGCAGGTATATTTTGCGGAAGGCGCATGCCCAATACGGGATCGGTTCGGAACGGGGCTAACTACTGCAGGGAAGATGACTTCGAGCTCTTAAGAGCCGCTTCGTACTTCTGCAGAACGACACGGCGAATTGCTGCCGCGGCATGACTGTCAATCGACTCGGACTTGTAAGTCTTGATCTCGCGGATGGTCTGCTTGAGGTCCTGCACGAACGCCTGGCAAGGTACACACCCTGACATGTGCTTTTCCAGCTGGGCACAAAGAGAATCGGCCAGGCGCTCATCGAGATACTCCGAAAGATCAGCGAACATTTCGCGGCAGTTCGATGGGCGTTCTTTTGCTGGACGCTTTGAAGGAGATTTCCGCTGCCTTGAAGAGCTAGCGTCTGCCTTTCTGCTCTCCGACAATTCCTTCCGCACAAACAGACGCGCACGATGCAAGCGCACACGGATCGTATTCTCTGTCAAACCAGTGATGCGGGCGACATCTTCGGTGGAAAGCTCTTCCATATCATGCAGGACAAGAATCAGACGATACTGCGGCGGGATGCGCAGCACTGCCTGGCGCACTCGGTCTGCTTCTTCTTCTCGTAGGATTGAATGCTCCGGTGAATCCGGAACGGTTCGCTCCAGGGATTCCAGTTCCTCACGGTCTGGCATCAACTCCTCAAGCGAGAGCATTTCATTTGGCGCCGATTTCGACTTCCGCCTGCGCATCAGGCAGGCGTTCTTTGCCACCGTGTAGAGCCAGGTTGTAAGCACGCCCGGATCTTCGAGCTTTGCGAGATGTTCCGTGGCTTTGAAGAGCACTTCCTGGCTGGTGTCTTCGGCGTCCTCGCGATGGCCACAGATCTTCATGCTGAACGAGAAAACGGTCTGTTGAATCAGTTCGAGCACGCGATCCGCGCTCTTTGGATCGCGGACGCGAAGCAACTGGATGGCTTCTTCGATCTCAGGACGCATCGGCTTCAGCGTAGACTACCACGCTGTATCGAACTCTGGTTTCAGGTCATGGCAGTGGTGAGCCCTGTTTGGTTTGCGGCAGTTTTGCTGCTCACCAGCACTCCCCGCCTCTCTTCTCCCGTCCTCGGGGATCGAATTTGGTATGCTGGAACGTTGCAGTAAGGCCCAACTGTGCTGCCCCGGAGAGATAGTCACCTCCGGAGTCTTCGCCTTATGGCTCAGCGACAGCGCATGAATACTCGCTCAGGCGTTACAAGGGAAGTGTCAAAACCAATTTTGCGAGGGCGAATTGTTCCCGAGCATCGCCATTAACCTGTTCTTAGCTGTTGCGGCCATTCCTTTCATCTACTACCTTCTTGCTCTCTATAGCTCGTGGAATTATTTCCGCCAGGCCACCCACAGCCAGCCCGACCGTGATTTCACGCCGCCGGTCAGCAATCTGAAGCCGATTCGCGGCCTTGATCCCGACGCCTACGAGAATTTCGCCAGCTTTTGCCGCCAGGACTACCCTGACTACGAGATCCTTTTCTGCGTTGGCGACGCCGACGATCCCGTATTGCCTGTCATCGAGAAGCTCATTCGCGACTTTCCCGCCTGCAAGATTCGCGTGCTCTATGGCTCCGGCCGCATCGCCACCAACGACAAAGTTGCGAAGCTGGCGCGCCTGGTCGACGAAGCCGCCAACGAAGTGCTGGTGATCAGCGACAGTGACGTTCGCGTTGAGCCCGACTATCTTCGCCGCGTTGTGGCTCCGCTTGCCGATCCGAACGTTGGTGCCGTCACCTGCTTTTACGTTCCGATCCCCGAGACGGAAACGACCTTTGTCCAGCGTCTGCAGGCTATGGGCATGGTCTCCGATTTCTACGCCGGCATTCTCGTCGCCCGCCAGCTCGATGGTGTGAAGTTCGCTCTCGGCCCTACCATCGCCACCACGCGGCAAAAGCTCGCTTCCTTCGGCGGATATCAGTCCATCGAAAACCGTCCCGCCGACGATCTGCTGGTCGGCCGTCTTATCGCCGAGCAGGGATTCGAAGTCGAACTGCTGCCCTACTCGGTGCTAACCGTCGCCGACTACGCCACTTTGCGCGACCTTTTCTATAAGCGTCTCCGGTGGATCACCGTGATGCGCCACATGCGTCCCTGGGGTCACTTCGGTTTGATCTTCACCCACGGCCTGCCCTGGGCGCTAGCCGCCGTCGCCGTCGCGCCATCTCTTGCGACTGCGCTCGGCTTCTTGGGCGGATATTTCGCCATCCGCATGGCCATGGTCTGGATGATCGGCATTCACGGGTTGAAAGAGAAGGGCCTCTGGAAGAAGATGCCGCTGATTCCCGTTTGGGACGCCATGGCCTTCGTGATCTGGCTCATCAGCTTCGCGCGCAAAAGTGTTCGTTGGCGCGACGGCGAATATTTCATTCGCAACGGTATGCTGGTTCCGGTCACGACCGAAAAATAGGTTCCTCGAGCTTTCCACCTCAAGGATGGCCGGGCGCGGGTGGCTTTACGGTTAAGGACGTCGAGCCCCGCACTCCTCCCAAAGTTGCCGTTATCGTCGTGCTTCCACCCACTGCCAGCGTCGCCGAGCCACTCACCACTCCCGAAGTCGCCGTAATGGTGGTGTTTCCCACCGCGGCGCCCACTGCCAGTCCTTCCTTCGTAACGGCCGCAACCCGCGTTGCCGAAGAGTTCCAGTTGGCGGAAGTTGTCAGGTTCTGAGTGCTTCCGTCGCTGAAGGTTCCCATCGCTGTAAATTGCACATTCGCTGGGACGAGAATGGACGAGTTCGCCGGACTCACCACGATTGTTTTCAGAGTGCGCGTGGACGGCGTCGCCGAGACTGGCGGGGAAGATGGCGCCGAGGACGTGCCTCCACCTCCGCATCCCGCAAGAGCCAGCACGATTCCAACGATCATCAGTACACCTGGCTGGGTCCTCACCCGGTCCTTCATTCCCAGATCCCTTTTCTTCTCGTCCAAGCTCGTGGGCGTCGGCAATGCTTCCACGGCCACTGACCCCGCTCTTCCGCGCCGTCCCACCTTTCTCTACAGAGTCACAGCTTTCCACCCGCGTTGCATGGCGGCGAAAATACGATCGCCGACCTTCGCCCATAAGGAACTGTCGCAGAACCACTTGGAATCGCCCGATCCTCGTCCCCAACTGGTCTAGCACTCCTGATACATACGGCCTGTGACCGTTTGTCCCTACTATTAGCGTGAACCAGTTTGCCCAAGCTCAAAGCTGTGCCTGGTGTCAGGTGAAAGCTCGAAATGAAAAAGCTCCTGCTCGTACTCTTGCTCCTAAGTTTCAACCTAAGCGCTCGCGGCGCAAACGTCCGGCTCCGCGGCAGCGCAGCCGCAATCCGCAACGCAGCCGCAAGCGAAGGTCTCGCGCACCTCCAAAGCCATTAACTTCGGTCGCGCCGGATCCACCAAGCTTGATCTGCACGGCACCGACTCCATGCCCCGCGGCTACGGCGAACTCAAGATCCAGAGCAAGAATGGACGTGTCGAGGTCGATGCCAAAGTCGGCTCCCTCGATCAAGCTTCACGTTTCGGACTCGAATACCTGACCTACGTTCTCTGGGCAGTCAGTCCCCAGGGACGCGCCGACAATCTCGGCGAGCTCACCCTCGACGAACACGGATCGAGCAAGCTCAAAGCCACCACCGAATTGCAGACCTTCGGACTGCTCGTCACTGCCGAACCGTATTTCGCCGTCACGCAGCCGAGCAGCCTCGTCGTACTTGAGAACGATGCCCTTCCCGGCTCGGGCCGCGACCAACAGATCGAATTCAGCTATGAGTTGCTGGGCCGTGATGCCTACTCTTCCAGCAATCAGCGCATCGACAACGCTATCTTCGGCATCGATCCCAATACGCCGCTCGAGTTATTCGAAGCCCGCAACGCCGTGAGAATCGCGCGTGCCGCCAACGCCGACAAGTACGCCGCTCCAGTACTTGCGAAGGCCGAGCAATCTCTGCAACAGGCCGAAGCCGCTTATCGCCAGAAGCACAACAACAAGGCTGGCATCGAGAGTTTCGCCCGCGACGCTGCGCAGAATGCGGAAGACGCGCGCGTCATGGCGCTGAAGAAACAGGAAGCCGATCGTCTCGCCCGCGAGGCTTCTGATCGTGAAGCCAAAGCCAAAGCTCAGGCCGAGGCCGAGGCGTTACGCGCCCAGCAGGCAGAAGAAGATCGCGCTAAAGCTGAGGCTGCGCGCGCGGAAGCGGAACGTTTACGACAGGAAGCGCAGGTCGCCGCCGCGGAAGCTGCGAAGGCCAAGGCTGAAGCCGAGCAGGCGCGTGCTGCCGCCGTTGCGCAGCAACAGGCGCTCGCCGCAGAAGCCGACAAGGCACGCCAGTCCGCGCAGGAAGCTGATCGTCTCCGCCAGCAGGCCGAACAGGAAAAATCAGATCTCCGAGCCCGCCTGCTGCAGCAGCTCAATGCTGTTCTCGAAACCCACGACAGCGCCCGCGGACTCATCTCCAACATGGGTGACGTGCTCTTCCAGACCGGCAAATACGAGCTGAAGCCAGAAGCGCGTGAGCGCCTTGCGAAGGTCTCTGGCATTCTGCTCGCTTATCCGACTTTGAAGATCTCCATCGAAGGCCACACCGACGCGGTGGGCACCGACGACTACAACCAGCGTCTCTCTGAGCAGCGCGCGGAAGCCGTTCGTGACTATTTCGTCCAGCAGGGAGTCACGGAGAATACAGTCACGGCTCGTGGATTCGGTAAGACCCAGCCCATCGCCGCAAATGACACGCCCGACGGACGCCAGCGCAATCGACGCGTGGAACTGGTTCTCTCCGGCGACGCCATCGGCACCAGCGCGACCGCTGGCGCGAGTTCGACCGCTCCCAGCGGGCCGCAGGTCAAGCCGGCAGCGCAGCAGACCGTATCGCAGTAAGAGTAAATACATTTGATAAGCCGATTTATCGCGCCCTATCCGCCTTCAGAGAGTTGAAGCGTGCAGGAATGCAAAGACAAACAGCCACCCCGACATCACCAAAACTGTGATACATAAACGTCGCGAATTACGTCGCGCTAATGCAACTCCCCCCGCGACCAGACTAGCTAACGCGAGTAGCATGACCCAGCCATCCAGCCTGTATTCGGGCAATGACGTCAACGGGGTCGATGATGGCACGCACGCGAAATACACCAGATAGATCGTGCCCCCAGCAGCCACGATGGCGCACACGGTAAAAAAAGCAAGGGCGATAACGGAACCGAATATGGGCCGCTTGCTACGCTCCCTGTACACCGTCATCCAGCCCCACAGTGTAGCGAGTATCGGCACGAAACAAATCACCCAGAGCACGAACGGCATTGAATACTGCCAGCAGGATTGATTCGATACCGACGTCATCTTCCTTTCACTCCTAAGTGGATATTCATGACCTGACGCAGATAACGCGTTTGTGCTTTGCGGCTGTGATGGCTGTTGACAACGGAGATTATCACTCTGCATCTCACACTGTCATTGCGATTGGTAAGGCGCTAGATCATCGTTCAGCGATAACATCCTCCATAGGAGGATCAATGCGCCTGAACACTTGGCTGTTGGAAGCAATTCTCATCCTCGCCTGTGCTCCGTCCTCGTTTGCCGGAGCGCCATTCCTGTGTCCCGCGGCGGTGAACTCGGTGCATGGGAACGCTCTTGTAATCGTCCACGAAACGGTCGACTGGCCGGCAAATGGACCTGGCAAACTGTTGAGAGTCGACTTCAGGGTGATGTCGAGGGCCACCTTCATCAATGATCGCCAGAAAATCTCCGCGCCGGTGACTTACTGGGGCGACTGGCCTTGGGCGGTCGTCCTGGACATGAACAACCAAGCGGATCGTAGCTTTACTATGTCCTGCGCAGTGCCGCTGGTCACCGATGACGCGCGTTTTCTGATTCTCCTTGCAACCGGACCTGCGTTCACCACAGCGTTGCGTATTTATCAGCGGGGTAGTGAATCCGGCAGTCGGATGCGGGACGGGACAGTCAAAGGCGTCTTGATCAGGAGCATTGCGCTCGAAGAACTATGGCCGGCAGGGAAGATTGATCCTACTTACCTCTGGACAGATGAGACTCCCGAATGGTTCGCTGGCGGCAGCTTCGACTTCGCCCCGGGCGATCTCCAGCTCATTCATAAAACCCGCTGGGGCAACACTGTCCGCATCAACTTGCAAGATGGAAAAGTATTGAAGGACTAGGCGAAGTGGCCGTCAACTCGCAGCGGTCGGTACACCGACCCTGTCTCACCCTCGAAGTTTGCGCGGTTCCACCCGCAGCCATCCACTCGCCTCGGCGATGCTCCGGAACGAGCGCACCGTGATCCGCGGGGAGTTCAGAAGATCCTGATAGATTGCGACTGTCGCAAATGCGATTGGTGTGTCCGCTAGAAACGCCGTTCTTACCGGGACCTGGTTCGGGTTGAACAGACGCCGGCGCCTGGCAATTTGTCTTATCTCAGACGCGGATAGGCGAATCGCGTCCAGGCCCGTCAGGTCGCAGAAACGGTCAAAGCCTTCCTGATGGGACACTTCCCATACTTCGATGAAGTGGACTATCTCCTCCGCTAATTTCATGTCGAATACGCCCGTGGGGCGCGCAACCAGGAGGCTGTCATCTTCGGCGACGGTGATATTCATAAGGAACTCCCCGGAGAAACTCCGCTCTGAGTGTAGTTGTTCAGAGCGATGAAAACCTAAGCATGTTCACGCAGGGAGGAGCGTCAACCGTGAGTTGAAGACGACCGTTGGCGCGAGTTCTGGCAGCAAATCTCTCTTATAGACAACAGCTTCCATTGCTTTGAAGTACGCGAAAATCAGCTTTGGTAATCAACTAGACCTGGATAACCATCGGGGGATCGAGACTATCACTCCGTATCTTAAAACGAGATAGTCAGCGTCAAGGTGACATATCCACCTATGCGGGACCGTACGAATACAAGACCTTGGTTTGAATTAGTTGCTCAAGCAGAGCGACTGGAACTGCTCGATAGGCGACAACGCAATCTTCGTGAAAGTGGTCGTACGCGGCAAATGCCATCGTGCCGTGTTTCTCGATTTGCACGCGTACGACTCCCTTGTACCCGTGAAATGCGATCTTTGACTGTATCGCTCTCTGAATGGTCGGCACGTTTTCTACTGTCAAGGGCAAAACTAGGAAGTCCAACTTGGGTGCAGTGGTGCCTCTTCGCAGAACGTCCGTTTCATCGAAGCTCACACCTGTGAGCTTTACCAATTCGGTGTGAAACAGTCTCCCCTCGAATGAGATCCTTGCGTCCTCACCAGCAAGCGCATGCATCATCGCGAATAGCAAATGCGGCTTGTGTTTAGCGCGAAGGCGATAAATGGCGGAATGACTATGAGTCGGCATAGGTAAGAACAAGTTACGACAGCCCGTGAGCGATAAGCCGATTTCTCAACAGTTATCGCTGGCCGTTCTCGAATGTCGCCAGCGATTGACCACGGCAGTAGCAATTGCGCCTGAAGAATAGGCCGCCGATGCCATCAAAAGTGTCGATGCCATGTCCCAATCATTAGATCGCCACAGGTACTCTCTGTCGCGGGTGAGCAGGAGATGTAAGCACCACAGCGCCGGGATAACCCACGGGAAAAAAGCAAACGTGTGATTGAAGCGCCGATAGAGCACGCTGCCAGAAATTGCCACCAGCAACAACAAAACACCAATCATTACAGGACTCTTAGCAAATTGCGAAGAAGGTATGTTCGAGAGAAGGGGCCGGAATAAATGAGTGGTGAACCCTGCGCAGAGCAAAGCCAAGACTGAAAATGCAAGGTGAGCGAGCACCCATCCGGCAGCGATCAGTTTTTCTTTGCCACGCATTCGGTCCCGCCCAGAGTACATCATCAAGCACGAGAAGTAAGACGGTGAAGATAACTGTCGATAACGGATTATCACTCACAATCTCAAAATGAGTAATCCATAGCAAAAGTACTCAGGAGCAATCGCCGCCATATTTGTTGCGGACCACAGGCTCCGAGTTCACAGTGCCTCGTTCGTCAACTGAAACGATCATAGCGATTACACCGCCGTCAGGGCCTATACTGCAGCCCAAACCGCGCCCACATCCTCTGCTCATAAACGCGATTCCGATTAAGCTTGAATCATCGGATGATGTCCGTAGGCCGTTTTCGGAGAAGAACCGTATGATTTCGGGCTTGGCGGTACCGACCTTCAACCTTAGGTGAGCATCGCGCCTCAGCTGCTCAGTTCGCGCTTGAAACGCCGATTCCTTCAGATAGCAGTTAACACGGTAGAGTGCGACACTCCCCGCTGGTATCACTGCACAAAGGAGCACTACAAAGACAAGTTTTCGCATGATCTTTCGCAGATCATGCTACCAAGCTCAACTTTAGTTGACGATAACCGAGCTTACCACTCACGATCGCGCTGCCCTGGGCCCTGTGGTTTTACTTAAGTGACCGTTAGAACAAGGGCCTGGCTGGTGCCACCACTTGTGCAGCCAACATCGCCCGAGTTCCCGCTCGGTGTGTTGACCGTCACGCTTGCCGTCCCCGGGCCAGAGATCAACGCGCTCGTGATCGTGACTTGCAACTGCTGACTACTAGCTACCACCGTGCTGACTGCCGTCCCGTTGATGACCACGACAGAAGACGAAACAAATTGACTTCCATTCACGGTGAGAAGGAAGCCCTGTTCTACTTCAGCAAACGTTATCGTGTTCGCAGAAAGAGACCCGATGACCGGGGATGGTCGAGCGCTTCCGCACAAGGGATTGAGTGCATTGCAACCTTGAAAGACCAGTAAGGCAAGCAGCAGAGCGCTGCATGGTCGCAAGAAAGCGCCTATTCGTTTCATACCGAATCGTACACCCAGACACCACCTTATGCCTCGACCGCGAAACCCCGTTTCCTCGATTGTTTCGTTGAAGCAAGAACAATCAGCGCTACGCCAATAACAAGCAGGACAGCCACTCCGATCAGCTCTCCACGCGCAACCATATTGCGCAATGCCTGCATTCCACCCGCGCCTAAAATTGCTGACTTCGGTTCCACGCCATCCCTGCGTTCGAAAGGTTCGCCAGCATGTAGCCTACATTTCTGGGAAGATTCCACCAGATGCCGGCGCCCGACTTTGAGAGCCGGCGAGTGATGGAGCCAGGGGAGTAGAAGCGCCGCGCCACCCACTCCGTTCCGGCTTCGAGCGTTTTCGGTGACATCCCCACAGGCTCGAAAACACAATGCCTTTTCCCGTCATACTTCGACCAGTCGGTGGTAAGGATCCTTTCATCGGCATTCATTCGATGAAATGTCGCAGTGCCGGGCATCGGCACGACCATACTTATGGTGGCAACATCCACAGCAGCCTCATCGAGAAAATCGGCGGTGCGTCGGAAGATCCCCATATCGTCCTGGTCGAAGCCAAACATGATGCCTAGGTGGACGGCAACTCTGTGACGATGCAGGCTCGCAATCAGCCGGCGATAGTCGCCTACGCGGTTGTGCGCCTTGTTCGTTGCCTGAAGACTCTCCTGCGAGATCGACTCGAAACCCAGGAAGAGCGCCTTGCACCCGCTCCGGGCCGCCAGCTCCACGAACTCTTCGTCGCGCGCGGCATTCGCCGTGCATTGGCTTGTCCACCATTTTCCCAACGGAGTAAGAGCCCTGAAGAGTTCCTTCGCGTAACGCGGATTAGCGCCGATGTTATCGTCCCAGAACACTACCGCGCGTGTCGGACTCGTCGCGACTTCACGCACAACCTCATCAATGGGACGATACCGGACCGTCCCAGGACCATAGAGCAATGGAATGCTGCAGTAATCACATCGATGAGGGCACCCGCGGGTTGCAATGGTGACGGACTTCCCGTAACGGCGGCCCTTGATCAAGTCCCAGCGCGGTGCGCGCATGCCGGTGAGTGATGCCTGTCGCGTGGAAACATAAACATCTTTCAGCTTGCCACGGCCTGCATCGTCGAGCAAGCCTGGCCATGTGTCTTCGGCCTCACCTACAACCACTGCATCCGCATGGCGTGACGCTTCCTCGGGAAGTGCTGTCGCGTGCGGTCCGCCGATCACCACGGGCACTCCTCGACGCCGGAATTCTCGCGCGAGATTGTAGGCATGAAAAGCGGACGGTGTTGGCGCGGTAATCCCCACAAGATCCGCCGGTTCGTCGAAGCGCACCGGTTCAACGATCTCGTCGGTATGAGTCACGCTATGCTCGTGCGGTGTGAGCGCTGCGATCAGCGGCATCGTCAGCTGCGGGAATTGAATCAGGCGCCCCCGGCGCAGGCGTCGTGATTCCGGCGACTCGGCAGTAATCAGGTGAATGCGCACTCGTTGTTATGGAAGACTTTTCGGAATGAATTCTGAGCCCGCCCATTCTAGCGCTGTCCAGAAATCCGACACCTTGAAAGTACTGACCCTTTTACGGCACCCCTAAGAGGATGGTAGTTACAACTCCTCCTGATCCCAGCTTGAGATAGAGCGTGATAAGGAGATTAATCTCGCCATCTATCCAAGTCTTCGCGCCAACATTCCTTCCAGTGCGTCGTTCCATTTCTCAATGTTATTCTGCGGGACGACCCAAACGCGCCGGGCAACATCTGCTGTCTGAAAGAAGTACCGCGCCCAAATCAGAATTGAGACGGCGTAGGAGAGCGATCCGACGGTGTTGAGAAGGTTCCAGACCTCCCATCCATAATGCCGTTGCAACTCCAATATGACTATCTCAGTAGCAGCATTGGTTCCAAATCCCAAGGCCACCCCGAAACAGTAGCTTCTCCAACTCAATCCCATCAATCTAGAAAGAGCGAATAAGACAAGCAAAAGACCGACTTGAACGACCCTGACGCTTCGCATCGAGTCAATGATTGCCTTTGTCATTGCAGGTGATCGCGTTTGGGGTTCATAAACGATCCACAACACGTTCACCAAGACGAGCGCCACGACCGAAATCAGGAATATGAACCGCCATGAACGTCTGAGAACTTCGTACGGTTCAAGAACCGCTTTGAAGACTTCATAAACTACCCACAGTTCCAGCCCCAGAACCAACGGCTGGATGGAATAGTAAGAGTACGAATAAGTAAGAAATGAAACTCCCAGGGCTAACTCGCTGTGCAGGAAAATCGTCTTTATGACCGCGAAGATCAAGTACGTGGTAAATGCGGGGAAACTCCTGTAGAGGTTTCGACGGAAAATCAAAAGCACAATGACGCACTGCAAACCCGATTGAGCCAGGTTGAAGAGGTATTCCGCGAGGGTTAGGTGGGGCATGTAATTAGGGGATCATTCCTGATCAGTATAGGACAGCCGTTCTTGCTCTATTTCCAGATAGCTGTTGCGAACGGAGATTATTACTCACAACCGGATTGTGCCTGAATGCCTCTAATAATTACTTCGTGCATGCCGTGCAACTATCGAATCGACGAAGAGCGCCGCCTTGTAATCACCACCGCATGGGATAGGCTCACTGGAGCGGACGTTGTAGACCACCAGCGCAAGCTTCTGAATGATCCCGGGTTCGAACGAGACTTCTTCCAGTTCCTGGACTTCGCCGACGTTACAGAAATGCAGATGGACCGCGTGACCGTAGCGGCGCTGGCGCGCTTTGACCTATTTTCCGCGAAATCTCGTCGAGCATTCTTCGCGCCCACCGCACTCGCCTTCGGAATGTCGCGCATGTTCATGGCATTCCGCGAATTTCATGGCGAGGAGCAGATGGATGTGTTCACAGACCGCGGTGAAGCGTTGCGGTGGCTATTCAAGCGCGGTTAGTTGACGGTAACGGAGATTATCACTCGGTATCCGAACGCAAAGCGGAAATCCACCACATCCCGGGCGCCGGTGCCTCGAACGCGAAAAGAGATGTCAAGCCCCCAGAATCACCGAAATCTCGCCAAACGACTCATTTCACGCCAGAAATAAACTCCGCCAAAGTGTCTAGTAGGTCCCCCCGAATTTGTCACAATAGAAGAGAAGGTGGAAATGACAGTCTTGCCTTTTCTGATTTCTGACTACTGACTACTGATTGCCTGCTACTGTTGGCCTCCGGCCGACCTAAGTCCTTTGTTTTATCGGACCGCTCGGATTAACTGCTTTGTTTTGTGGGGACTAACTTTATCCCATGCCCTAAGTCCTTTAGAATGCGGGACAGGCGAGGGGGAGGGGGTACCCCGGGATCGGGGTACAGACCGGGCACATCCCTGACTGGTTGAGACCGGGGAGCATTCCTGACGCTTACAAAAAGATCAGGCGCGCATACGCACCGTCTCCCGTGAAGTTGATAGAGGAACCCGAATCAGAGATCGGGATCGAAGGGCTGAGCCGAGTTTGGATAACGAATCGGCAAATGGCGCCAGGGCACACACAAAGACAGCGAACAAACCACCTAGCACGTTGACGTACAGGAGCACCCGAAACAGCATGAGATCACCCACCAATCCTTAGCGCATGTCTCGGGGGAGAGATGTAGCGGTGCCCTGTAGATTGCATTCGTGCGACCAATGACATCCTTGATTTTCAGGAACTTAGGTGCGCACCGAGTGTGCCATGTGTGAAAGAAATTGCAAACTCGGGCGTCCCAGTAGGTATTCGTCAGCCTGGACGGAAACTGCGGACACAAAACACAGCAGCCGACCTCGGCTGCCCGATCCCGATCGACGATCATGCCGAGGATATGGATGTGAGTCAGCACGGCATGCCTGTCGTGCCGACTCGAGGACTTGCAGATTTTCAGTGTGCGTTTACGCCGCCTGCCGTTGGGCGATCTTTGCCAGTGCGATCGAAAGCACACCGCCTCCCAAGGTTTTCACCAGGGTTGGATGTTGTGCGTAAAACGAACTGGCTTTATCGATGATGGAAGGGTCGGCCTTCTCGGCGTGAGAAGCCAACTGCTGGACGGTCTCGGGTGAAATGTTCTGGGCCTGTTCAGGCGTTAACTGTTTCGCGTCCCCGGAGAGCAGGTTGGAAAGCATGCCGCCTCCGGCCACGGAAGCCAGCGCGCCTGGCCCTACCGACGAGAGCAAGTGGTTCAACATTCCCGCCTTCTGTTCGCCGTTGGACTGGCTGAACATGTTGCTGATCATCTGCCCGAAGGCGGGTGTCTGATCCGAACGAAAGGCGTGGGACAAGGCGTCGGCCATAACGTTTTGCGGCACCGATTGGGAAACCTGGTCAAAGTGCTGATGCACGTCTGCATTGCTGGTAGGAGCGGTACCTCCGGCATATTGTTTCAACATATCGAGCAGCGACATACTTCCTCCTGCATTAGGCTAAGGGCTTCGATCTGAGCCCCCGTCTTTCTGGATGACATCGAGGACCGGCTGATATTTCTGCTTGAGTTGATCAAAATCGGCCATGAATTCTCCTTGGGGTTTGGTCTTGGTAGCGACTCTGTCGTTTCCGTGGCGATCACTTACTGGTCACGGTTAATTCGATCCGGCGGTTTTTGGCACGTCCCTCGTCGGTGTCGTTGATAGCGATCGGGCGCATCTGGCCGTACCCAGTCGTCGAGATTCTCTGGGGACTGATTCCCCCAGAAACCAGCATGGACTTTACGGCGTTAGCGCGATCGACTGAGAGCCTCTGATTCGCGTCGGCATCGCCGGTGTTGTCCGTGTGGCCGACGAGCTGAAATCGCACATTCGGATAAGCCTTCATGATCTCGGTCAGATCGTGAACGGTCTGCACCGAGTCGGGAGTCAGGTCGGCTGAACTGGATTGGAAGTTCAGGTGATCGAACACGAATGTGCGTGGAACATCCTGCGATCCTGAAGACAGATAGTTAGCGAGGTTGTAAGTCAACGAACCGTCAGGCACGGAAAGTGAGGTGCCGTTCGGCAGGGAAACACGTGTCATGGCTTCGCCCGGCCCTCGGCCGCGAGCAAAGAGCCACAACAACAGGCCGGCGAACGCAATCAGGCCGATCCACAACCATTTCTTCATACTGGATTCGGCGGGAACCGTTGAACCAATGTAGGGTGCCTGCGTTGGCATCTCCCGCGCGACAGAGCGGTTGCCATTTGCGGAGTTAGCGTTTGAAGTTACAACACGCGGGCCGCTCAGGCCGATCAGTTGGGACATACCCGGGGGAAGGGCGCCAAAGATCGACTGTTTTTGGCTGAGGAGGAGGTTCGCTACTCCCGATGCATTCAGGCCCTGTGAGGTCGCGTGCTTCCCGATCACACCGAGTACTAGCGGAGCCATCATCCCGAGCAGGGAAGAGGCTGAGGAGGCCCGTATACCGCTTGAGCCAGCGAGCACTTCCGAAACCGCGGAAGTGTTCTCTCCGAAGATCTTTCCGAGCAACTGCTGCCCAGCGCTCATCATGTTGGTGGTCGGCGTTCCTCCTCCGAAAAGCGCTGGGGCATTGTCCGCGACCGGTGAAAAAGCGCCGTCGCGTATCAGGTTAGAGAGCCTATCGATGCCGTCCGGAGACGAGGCGAAATTGCTGAGTCCCGCCAGCAGGCTGGGCACGGCGGAATTCAGAGCGAGCCTGGTTGCAGACTCCGGTTCGTGAACGACAGAACTTGCGCCGCTGATGATTTGCGGCGTCAGGTATGCGCGGGTGCTGTCGAGCAGGGTGATCGGTCGCAGATATTGGGGAGAAACTGCCACAGTGCACCTCCTGAGGGGAAATCGCCGGGGTTGATGAGGTTTGCGGAGGCCGGAGGTACCGCCGCCAGTGGTTCCGTCGGAGCCGGGTTCTTTCAGATAGCCGCGTAGTGGGGAGACCAATCGCGACTACCCTGAAAACTTACTGCTGATGCAAGAAAATTTCAATCGCAGAAGGCCTTGAGCAAACGTTTATTACAGCTTCTTACAAACTGATCGAGACAGCATCGACTTTATTTGCAAACCGAGAGTCTCCGTACGTTGAATCCGGGAAGTCGCGGATGATCGGAGAGGCACTCTGCTATCCGAAAGGGGATGGGATACGAATTCTCTTAGGAAGCTTTGCGAGAGAATGCGAGTAAGTTGTCGCTGCAACGCACGCCGGCGAGCAGCCCGCCTGAAATCCTCTGCCAGCTGATCGTTGGATAGCCCGGAAAACCACCTTCATTTGTGTAGCGGAAGATCGGTGGCGCGAAACCCGCCTCGGTGAGAATTCGTTTGAGGTCAACCCGCAGCAAGGGCGTGATGTGGGCGGGATACGATCCGTCTCCAAATGCTACGTAATGACCGCGCACCAGTAACGAGAGTAGCGAGCGCCAGCTTTCGTTATTCGGGGTGGTGAGTAGTAAGGCCCCGCCAGGCCGCAACAATCGGAACATTTCACGAGCCACGAATCGTGGATTCTCGAGATGCTCTATGACCTCAGCGGAAACGATTACGTCGAAGCTTGCACCATCATATGGAAGGGGTTCATTGAGATCGGCGGCGATCCAGGCGATATTCTCGTCGAGTGACGCTGGCCTTGGCATCAGATCAGCGGCAGCGATTGTGATGAAACGCTTAGTCCCTTTGAGTTCTCGGGTTAAGAATCCTGTTCCCGATCCGAAATCGAGGAGATCTCCCCGGAGCCGGAATTCGTTCACGACGCGCAACACTGCTTCATAGATCGCGTTTCCACTACTGCCGCCAGAGGCTTGCGCGGCAAGGATACGCCGATTCGCCAGATCAATAGTTGATGCTTGGAATGTTTCCAGTGCGCTCACGATAAATGTAGGTTGGGCTCTGGAGCTGCATTCTTAAGCAGATAGCTTGCTGCGTCAATGGCTGAAGATGTTCCGGAGCCAAAGGGAGCCTTCTGTATCTAATGAGTAAAGCGGATAACAGTACTCCGTGGCGGGTTGCTGCAGTAGCGTAACTCTCGCGATTCAATTAGCACTGGTGCTCTTAATTTTGCAGATCAGAAGATATTTTCGTCTTGTTCTCTTACTCCTGTTGAGTTTCGTGCTGGCGGCGCCTGCGTCGGCCGATCCAGGCGGGTCGATCACGGACATTATCACTTCCGGGCAGATAGAGCTTGCTATCCGCTTGCTGAATAACCGCATTCAGACCGCTCCCAACGACGCCGAAGCGTATCACCTTTTAGCGAAAGCGTATTACCACCTGAACAAGTGGGATCAGTCGATTAACAACGGCGAGCGCGCCGTCGCGTTGGCTCCGAACAATTCCGAATACTGGATGTGGCTCGGGCGTGCTTATGGTGAAAAGGCGGACTCCTCGAATTTCGTCGCCGCCTATCAACTGGCGAAAAAGGTGAAGTCATCGTTCGAAAAGTCGGTCGATCTCGATGGCCGCAACGTAGCCGCGCGGACCGATCTGGCCGAGTACTACATGGAAGCGCCGGCAGTGATTGGCGGAGGGGCAGATAAGGCGATTGACCAGGCGAAGCAGATTTCAGCTGTGGATCCGGCGCGAGCGCACTGGGTCTATGCGCGTCTGAATGAAAAGAAAAAAGATTACGGCGCTGCCGAGGGCGAATACGTGCAAGCGATTCGCGCCAGCAACAACTACGGTGCGTACTGGCTGAACCTGGCGAATCTTTACCGTCAAACCGAGCACTGGCCGCAGATGGAATCGGCGATTCAGAGAGGCGTCTCCAGTAACAACAAACCCACGGCTGTCTATTACAATGCCGCGACTATTTATGACCACGCCGGAAGAAATCTGCCCGAAGCTGCGAACCTGCTGCGCAAATACATCGCTGCGGGTGGGAGCGACGAAGCCCCCATCTTCCAGGCGCACTACATGTTGGGAACGATCCTGCAAAAACAGGGAGACAAGCAGGCAGCTGCGGCCGAGTACCGCATCGCCCTCAATCTAGCTGGGGATTACGCTCCGGCGGCAGACGCGCTTAAGAAGCTCGGTGTCTAATTTAGAAGCGCCGGATGTTACCAACCATATACCTGAAGCATTGAGGTCACAGAAAAACCATCCCGTCACTCTCATACTCATGATATCGGCGCGAGGACGCTGCGATGGCTGATTGCGAGAGACTGAAGACCTGTCCGTTTTTCGCTGGCAAGATGGCGAACATGCCAAGCGTAGGCGATCTAATGAAGCAGACTTATTGCCTGGGCGACAAAACGAAGTGTGCGAGGTATCAACTAGCTTCGGCGGGTTTCAAGGTGCCGCCTGACCTTTTCCCTCACGATATAACCCGCGCCGTAGACATCCAGCGACGCCACTAGTTTTGAAGTTTCAGAAGTTCGCATTTTGCGAAGTGCTTGCCCTGATGCATTTTAGGTTACTCGTAGTGCAGCGATTCCGTGGGATGCAATCTCGACGCGCGATTCGCTGGTAAATATCCAAACAATACGCCGGTCAGACAAGAGACCAGGAACGCCAGGATCATCGATGGCCCGAGCAATGGGATGTGCAGGCTGTATTGCGGCGGGATCAGCGGTTGGATCAGGAACACCAGGCCGATGGCCAATAGGATTCCGAGAATAGCTCCGGTACCGCTGATCAGCAGGGCCTCGTAAAGGAATTCATAGCGTATCTGACTGCGTTTCGCTCCCACGGCCTTGCGGACACCAATTTCGCGGGTGCGCTCGGTAACTGTGACCAGCATGATGTTCATAATGCCCACGCCACTGACAATGAGGGCAATTGCGCTCAGCAGCAGGAGCACCGCCGAGAGCGCAAACGAAATTCTCCGCGCGGCGCTGAGAACGGCGGCTAGATTCTCGACCGTGTAGTCGGTGGTATTGCGATGGTGAGCCGTCAGCATCTGCTTCACTTCGTCGGTCACCTGCTGAACGGTATCGGGCGAGTCCGCCTGAACGTAGAGTGTCCTCAGGTAATTTCTGCCCAGGTAGTAGCGCATGAGCGGAAACGGAATGAGTACGGATTCGGGGCGGATTTCGGACTGTCCAAAAGTCGATACGCGCTCGCGGAAGATGCCAATGATGGTGAACCGCAGTTCTCCGACTTGGAGGACCTTGCCTAGCATGTCCTCATCGAATCGCTGCGCGAGGCCTTCGCTGATCAGGCATGCCTTCGCATTCGTCTGCATGTCGATGTCGTCGAAGTAGCGGCCTTGCAGGATCAGCAGGTTGCGAATCTGCTGGAAGTCTTCGGTCACGCCGATCAGGGCGACGGGAATCTGCCGGCCGTTGATGATCACGACCTGGCTGCCGAAATCGTTGGTGCCGGCCGCTCGGGCTACGTGCGGCAAGTTGCGCGCAGCTTCGTAATCTTCTACCGAGATTTCGTCCGTCAGCGAGTGCTTGGCTTGATCTCCCGAGTAGTACGCGTATACCAGGTTGGAACCAACACCCTCGACCAGTCGCAGGACATAGCTCTTGCCAACTAAGGAAATCGTCACCACCAGGACGATGCAGGCGCTTCCGATGATCACGCCAAGAATCGTTAGCGCGGCCCTGGCTTTGTTGGCGCGCAGCGCATCAATCGCGATTTCGAAGGATTCTCTCTTGATCATGGCCGTAAACTGTTCTGCGACTTGGGCCGCCAAGCTGAATCAAGTAAAGTAGAACAGTGATACTGCGTAATTTTCATTCTATCCCCGGGAACCGAACGGACTGCGTCGCCAAAGGGAATTCTGTTCCGGAAGGGCAGGGCTGTCTTCGAAGATGAGTCACGCCCCTTCTCGCGTGAAAACGTACATTTTTGTCCTGCTGATGGTCATATTCGGACCGCTCGGCAACGTCCTGCTCAGGAAGGGCATGAAGGCGATTGGTCCATTGCCGGGAAGCAGCCCCGAGCAATTCCTGCAATTTGCCGGAGTCGTATTGAGTTCCAGCACCATCTGGCTCGGCATTGCGTGCCTGATTGCTTTCTTCGTTGCGCAAATGCTGGTGCTTACCTGGGCCGATTACAGCTGGGTGTTGCCGGCTTCTGCGGTCGCTTGCGCCAGCGTGGCGCTGATGGGGCACTTCCTTCTGGGAGAAGCGGTGGCGCCGGTGCGCTGGATCGGGATTCTCGTCGTTTGCCTGGGAGTGTTCGTCGTCGGGCAGACACCGCATAGCACTACCAAGGAGAAGAATTCGATTTGATTATTGAATTCATCCTTTTCCTGATGATCACGGTAGCCGGCACCGCAGGTGAGCTGTGCGTTGCCCGGGCCATGAAGAGCGTAGGCGAAGTGAAGAGCTTCACTCCTGCCTCGATCGCAAGAGCATTTCGACAGGCAATCAAGGTAGGGTGGTTGTGGCTGGGCATCAGTTTCATGGCGCTTGGGTTCTTTTCCCTGCTGGGCGTGCTATCAATCGAAAACGTGAGTTTCGTGGTGCCGGTCACGGCGATCAGCTACGCTGTCGGCATTTTGGGTGGAAAGCTGTTCTTGGGTGAAAAAGTTACAAGGCAAAGGTGGCTGGGTGTACTGCTGGTGTGCTTTGGTGTTGCGCTGGTGATCATCGGCAAGCATTGAAGTTACAATAGATAGATTGCCGCCTGGCCGATTCAGCTTCACGATCCGCCAACCGCTGAGAGGTAACCATAAATTGTGTGGAATAGCCGGGTTCACTCATAAGAGTTGGGTGCCCGCTACCGATCGAATCGTCAAAGCTGTATCCACCCTGGCACACCGCGGACCGGACCAGCAAGGCGTGTTCCGGTCAGACATCTGCTCTATCGGCGCGGCTCGCCTGAAGATTATCGATCTTGAAGGTGGCAACCAGCCGATCACCTCGCAAGATGCGGATACGACGATCGTCTTCAACGGCGAAATCTACAACCATCTGGAGCTGAGAAAAGAACTGGAAGCGGCAGGACACAAGTTTGAGTCACATTGCGACACTGAAACTGTCCTGCATGCTTTTCTCGAGTGGGACACGGCCTGCTTCGCGCGCCTGCGCGGGATGTTTGCGGTTGCCTTATGGACGAAGTCGACGAAACGCCTGGTGCTCGCCCGCGACCGCATGGGAATCAAGCCGCTCTACATTGCGCAACGCGGGCACGATTTGTACTTCGGATCTGAACTGAAGACCATCCTCATTCATCCGGAAATTGAACGGAATCTCAGCCTGAATGGTCTCGACTGCTATCTTTCATTGAATTACGTGCCCTCGCCATGGACCTTGATCGACGGAATCGAGAAGCTACCTCCGGCGCATTGGCTCGAGTGGAAAAATGGCACTGTTCGGACGGACTGCTATTGGGAGTTGCCGTACGGAGTATCCAATCACTGGACGCTCGAGTCTGCAGAAGAACAGCTCGACGAACTGCTGAAACAATCGGTCCGCGAGCACATGCTCTCCGATGTGCCCTTGGGCGTGTGGCTCAGCGGCGGCGTTGATTCGTCGACCATCCTTCATTACGCCGCGCAAGCCTCTTCTTCACGTCTGAAGACATATTCCATTTCGTTTCATGGCCGCAGTTTCGATGAGACCGAGTACATCAAGCGCGTCGTGGAACAATATGGAACGGAGCACGAGCAGCTCGATCTGAATCCCGACGTAAATCTGTGCGGGGCGATTGAGGAGTTCGCATACTTCTCCGACGAACCCAGTGCCGATGCCGGTGCCCTGCCCGTATGGTTCCTCTCGAAGCTCTGCAAGACGGGTACAACCGTTGCGCTGAGCGGCGAGGGCGCCGACGAACTCTTCGGCGGATATCTGACATATCGCGCGAATCGCCTCTCGCGAATGCTGCGGCGTTTGCCGCGCAGCATGATTGAAGCAGGCCTGAGTGCACTGAAGTACTGGCCAGTTTCCGACGAGAAGATTGGGCTCGACTATAAGCTGAAGCGTTTTGGTGAAGGTTCGCTGCTAACCGCTGAACAGGCGCACGTGTACTGGAACGGCACGTTCTCCGAGGTTCAGAAGACGGTGTTGCTCAACGTCCCGCTTCCGGGATCGCTCGATGCGATGCTGCATGAGTTGAATGAGCTGCCGGCTAACGGAGATGACCTGGCGCCATTTCTCTATTTCGATCAGAAGTACTATCTGCCCGACGATATTCTGGTGAAGAGTGATCGCATGAGCATGGCGCATGCCGTGGAAGTGCGGCCGCCGTTTCTGGATCATCGCATTGTGGAATTTGCGGCTTCGCTTCCAGCGTCGCTGAAGATTCGCGGGGCGAAACAGAAGTTCGTGCTCAAACACCTGATGCAGGGAAAACTTCCGCCGACGGTGTTGACGCGCAAGAAGGTTGGGTTCGATATTCCGGCACATGAGTGGCTGCGTGGACCGCTGCGCTCAATGGTTGTCGAGACGCTCACGCAGGGTGCAAGCGAACACGATGCATTGTTCCGGCCGCACGTAGTGGAGCGATTCCTTCGCAGTCACCTGGAAAGGCGTGCGAATCTTGGATATCACTTATGGGGTTTAATGATGCTGTTTCTGTGGATGAAAAAGTGGGGAGTGCAAGCAGTCCCCGCTTCGCAGGAGGAACAGCAGCGCGTTCCGGCAAGATCTGGCACATTTACCTAGCGGTTCTGCTGGTCGCTAGCGCGATTTATGTCGGCTGCATTATTTCTCCGCCATCCCTGATGGACGACGTGGACGCTGTGCAGGCGCAGATTGCGCGCAACATGCTCAGCTCCGGCGACTGGACCACCGCGCGTCTCGATGGTGTGGCGTATCTCGAGAAAGCGCCAGCCATCTACTGGCTCATCGCCATAAGCTACAAGATCTTTGGAGCGACCGACTGGGCTGCTCGTATTCCCGTAGCACTTTCTTGCGTTGGACTCGCCCTGCTTGTTGCGGCGATGGGTCTCTGGGCTTTCGGGCGTAGAGCTGGACTTTATGCCGGCCTCGTGATCAGCACCTGCATCGGCCTGTTTCTCTTCACCCGCATCCTGATTCCCGACGTGATGCTCACGCTCAACATCGCGCTGAGCATGTGGGCGTTCCTGCGCGCGATCGACGAGGAAGAACAACATCCACGATCGTGGGCATTCGTTCTTGCCGCAAGCCTGGGCGTAAGCCTGCTCTGGAAGAGCCTGATTGGAGTAGTTTTTCCCATTGGGGCGGCAGTTGTTTATCTGTTCCTGACACATCAGTTGTTCTCGGCGAAGACCTGGAAGCGGCTGCATCCGATCAGCGGGTTCGCGATCGCTCTATTAATTGCGGCCCCATGGCACATCCTCGCCACCATTCGCAATCCGCCTTACTTCGCCTGGACGTTGCACAGCGGGCCGGGTGAATATCACGGATTCCTCTGGTTCTTTTTCATCAACGAACAGCTGTTGCGTTTCCTGAACCTGCGCTATCCGCACGATTACAACACCGTGCCCCGACTGTGGTTCTGGCTGTTCCACCTGATCTGGCTATTCCCATGGAGCGTGTATTTTCCCGCTATTGCGAAGCTGTCGTTCAAACCGGTGGATCGTGCCGGTCGCATGCGTCTGCTCGCGTTGTGTTGGGCTGGCGTGGTCATGATCTTCTTCACGTTCTCGACGACTCAGGAGTACTACTCGATGCCGGCATATCCGGCGATGGCGCTGCTGCTGGGCTGCGCGATAGCCGACGGTGGTGTCTGGATTAAACGCGGCACGCGGGTGTTGACCGTCATTTGCGCGATGTGTGCGATTGCGGCGTTTGCGATCCTTTATGCGGTCCGTGGCCTGCCGTCGCCTGGCGATATCTTTTCGGCGCTGAACGAGCACCCCAGTGTCTACACGCTCTCCCTGGGCCACATGGAGGATCTCACGCTGGCGTCGTTTGCTTATCTCCGATTGCCCTTGCTGGTTGCGGGTATCGCGTTCTTGGTCGGCGCTCTCGGAACGATTCGCGCGAAGAAGCTCGCGTTTGTTGCAGCAACGCTGATGATGGTGCTGTTCTTTCATGCGGCACGGCTGGCGATGGTGACGTTCGATCCATTTCTCTCCTCGCGGCCGCTGGTGAAAGCGCTGGACCATTCGCCCCAAGGCAAGCTGATCATTAATCATCACTACTACACATATTCGTCCGTTTTCTTTTATACGAACCGCACTGGGCTGTTGTTGAATGGGATCTTCAACAACCTGGTTTACGGCGCTTACGCGCCGGGTGCTCCCGATGTCTTCATTAATGACGCGCAGTTCAAGGATCTGTGGCAGACGTCCGACCGGTATTATCTTTTTGCGCAACAGTCGGACCTGCCCCGATTTCAGCAGCTGATCGCGCCGGCACCGCCGATTGTGGTGGCGACCAGTGGTGGCAAGGTTATACTTACGAATCATCCGTTGCCGGGTTCAACAGCTGGGCAAATTCAACCGAAGCAACAACTGGAAACCGGAAACCGCGTGAACCACGCAGTTGGAGCGGCGGTTTTCTAAATCCCGCACGTCACCGGAACCATCTGACAGTTGCGGGTTGTATGTGGTTCCTGGTTTTGTCGGGGAGCGGGATCAGTTCTGAGAGCTAGAGGAGAGGGGTTCATGAGGATTGCCGTACTAGGTGGGGATGGATATTGCGGATGGGCCACGGCTCTGTACTTGTCAGGTAAGGGGCATTCCGTTGCCATCGTTGATAACTTCATCCGTCGTTCGTGGGACCATGAGCTGAGCGCGCAGACGCTTACGCCTATCCTGCCTCTAGCGGATCGCCTGCGAATCTGGAATCAGCTTACCGGCAATGTGATTGAGTCCTATGTCGGCGATGTAGCAGACTACGACTTCCTCGCGTCCTTCATTCGCGACTTCCAGCCCGAAGCCGTGGTCCATTTCGCGGAACAGCGCTCGGCTCCCTTACTCCATGATCGACCGCAAGCATGCGGTGTTCACGCAGGTGAACAACGTGGTCGGAACACTGAACCTGCTGTTTGCGATTCGCGAATTGCAGCCCGAATGTCACCTGATCAAGCTGGGCACCATGGGCGAATACGGCACGCCGAACATCGATATCGAAGAGGGCTACATCACCGTCGAGCACAACGGCCGCAAAGACGTGCTTCCCTATCCCAAGCAGCCGGGCTCCTTCTATCACCTGTCCAAGGTGCACGACAGCCACAACATGATGTTCACGTGCCGCATCTGGGGATTGCGCGCCACCGATCTGAACCAGGGCGTAGTCTACGGAACCATGACCGATGAGGTCGCGCTCCACGAGGGCCTGATCAACCGATTCGACTACGACGATGTGTTCGGTACGGTGCTCAATCGTTTCTGCGTCCAGGCCGCGATCGGATATCCGCTGACCGTCTACGGCAAAGGTGGCCAGACGCGCGGTTTCCTCGACATTCGCGATACGGTCCGCTGCGTCGAGATTGCTTGTTTGAATCCTGCAGCACGTGGTGAGTGCCGGGTATTCAATCAGTTCACCGAACAGTTTTCAGTCTTGCAACTGGCGGAGATGGTGAAGACCGCGGGTAAGCAGCTCGATCTCGATGTCGAGATCGATTACCTGCCCGATCCGCGCGTTGAAGCCGAGGAGCACTACTACAATGCGAAACACTCCAAGCTTATTGACCTCGGATTGAAGCCGCACTACCTCTCGGATTCGCTTCTGGATTCCCTGGTCAACATCGCGATACGATACAAGGAACGCATCGACATGTCACTGATTCCGCCGCGTGTGAATTGGCGCTATCCTGGCAGTGATAATCGGCTGCAAGTGACGAAGAACGCCGTGGAGAGTTCGGACGAAGATCGCATGGCGAGCGTGAAGCCGAGCGTATAAAGGTTCACGCCGGAATCGAGAGAAGGGTCAGTCTGGGCGTTCAGACCGGTATACTTCGCGATCTTCTTGAGAGCTACCGGGCCGAGCTCTTCCGAATCGTGCCATGCCCAGGTATAGTCGGGAAAACCTTCCCTGCACAACTGAACATGCGATCCCTTCCGCTCGTGTTTAGGGCGCCATCCTATCTTTAAGAGGGCTCTGTAAACTCGACTTGCTTTGCTGCTGGGCCAGTTGCTCACAAGAAGCGGATAGTCTTCGGAGGTTTTCGTACCTGCTCTGTTCGATCAGCAATCACGCGCAGTGCGAGCGCGGTCACGGCAACTTCGGCATCATCCTTAGTCTTGCCGTAGGCCATTACGCCGGGAAGCTCCGGAACCTCCGCCAGCCACCTGCCGTCCGTTTCCTGTTCGAAATTAATGCTGAGATCTTCAGGGCTGTCGGGCGGGCGTGGAACGGTGGCCATTTCATCTCCAGAACGACAGATTGACTTCGAGCGTCGAGGAGATTATTCGTCGCACGAGAGGCGCAAGTCAAATGATTCCCAATTGCATGACTCCACAAGGTAGCTGGCAGGATTCAATGTCTGATTTGGTTTGAAACTATTGCGGGGCTTAGAAGCTCTTGTGTACTCGCGCGTCGAAGCCGAATCCGCCATTCTGGTCGCGATCGGCACTCACGGACCAGCGCGGATTCAGCTGATACTGCACCTGAATCGTTTGCTGCTGCGTCGAAGTGACATCGGAAGAAAATGTCACGAATAAATTGCTGGTTACACGCTGCTGGATGGTGATGCGTGCTCCTTGAGATCCCTGGTTCGGCCCAAGCACTGGATCGATGCTGAGCTGCGAGATGCCCGCGATCTTCTCGATTCTTCCGGCAAGTTGGCTGCTGATGCCCGAAGCCAGCACTGACTCGGGTCCCAACGATCCCCCGGCATTCGCACTTGCTGCTTGGGCCTCGGTGGTCTTGCCGAAGGCAAGCAAGTTGATGATGTCGACGGGCGGGAGCGACGGATCCGAATTGTACGTAGTGCGGATGCGGTCCGCCGGTCCTTCTAATCGCAGATTGATGTTGTACTGATTGATCGTGGTGGTCGCTGAAATGTTGACCACCGGTTCAGTGCGAGTTGGATTCACAAAGGCGATGCTCCCGCCCTGAATTACGTAACGGTTTGCGAGGAAGATCACGTCACCACCGGTGATGTCGGCGCGCCCAAGCACGACGGGTTCGGCCGCGGTTCCCTGTATTCGCAGATTCGCTCCTCCCTGAAGGCTCAGCGTACGGCTGACAAGGTTCAGTCCTGTTCCCGTCTGTAACGCGACCTGCAACTGTACGTTATTGGCGAAGCCCACCGTTGGCGGCGAAGAAACATCGCTGCTGAGTTGGGCTGCGAACGTCGACAGATCGAAGTCTGGTGTAAAAGAAAGGCGATCTAACCGGATCTGCCCGCGCAACAACGCCGCCTGTTGGTTTCCCGTCAACGTGAGGTTGGTGTCGATGCCCGTACGCACACCACGCGGATACAAGAGGGTGATGCCGTTGCCATCCAAGGCGAGATCAAACGCCAACGCCGGACGAATGACAATTCCTCCCCGAGCCGTCACCGTTCCTCCGCTGACCTGTCCCTGGAAGCTGCTGATGTCGATGCGCCTGTTACTCAGCGTGAGTACACCGTTTCCGTTTTGCAGACCAACGGGGGATCCCGGGATTGATAGGTTTGCATTCACGATGTGAATCTGGCCCTGAAGATTTGGATTCGCAGTCTGCCCGAATGTGTTGATGTCGAACCGGAGCTGCCCGCTGCTGCGAATGTCGGGTTCGAATACCCGCAACAATTTCAGATCGACTGTTCCGAGTAATAGTAAGGAGGCCGACTCATTCGACTGCACCGGGATCCGTCCTTGAACCTGCAGGTCGGTATCCGTTCCGCGAATCTCGGAGCGCTGGATAGACAGCACGCCTTGCGTGAAGTCGATCTGTACCGGCCGCGCCGCCGCGATCTGAAGAGTCTGATAGCTAAGAGAGAGCACCGGCAGCTGTGCGTGCATCTCGAGCGCCCCTCTGTTTTTCAGCGGACCACGTAGTGTGGCGTGCAGCTGCGTTCTGCCGGTAATATCGGGCGCTTGTGGAACATAGGTGGCAAGCAGAGGCTCCAGAGGAATGATTCCGGTATCCACGCGCAGATCGGCCTGGTATGCATCGGTAAGCTCGATGGTTCCATGCGCGCGCACGCCGGTATTCACCGCTTGCGAGGTCAGATCGAGCGTAGCAACGTGCTGCTGAATGTTGGCTTGCAGTTTGAGGCCGCGAATCGTTTGATCCTGGAACTGAAGTGTGGGAATCTCGGCAACAAGAGATAGAGAAGGGTTGTCGATTTGCCCGCGACCCATGGCCGAAACGTTCAAGCCTCCCGACATGTTTAGGTTCCGTTCTTGCAATGCGTGCACTTTCGCGAGTTGCAGGTTCTCGATTTGTAGCAGCACGTCGTAGCCTCGCTGCTGCGGGTAGTACGTGAACTTGCTGGTCGCCGAGCCCGCCCTCATCCGGGCTCCGAGAGTGCCATGAACTTCGCCGCCGCTGCCCTGGAAGCTCAGCGTGACCGCCTGCACCGGTTCGGAGTCAACCTTGCCATTCGAAACAACAATCGTCCCCTGGCCGAGCGGGTTTAATTGCGTGCCATGCATCGCGATATTTGCGTTTAGTGTGCCTGCCGCAGGGATTGGCGAGTTTGCCAGATGCGCAAGGTCAGCAACCGAAAGTTGCGACGCACCGATCCTGAGATTGAACTCACTGGTCGGTGTGAATGCCCAGCGTCGCAAGGCTGTCTGCAAAGCGAAATCGATATGCCCGTGCTGCGCCGGCTCGAGATCGCCGTTTTGGATGATTACCATCGAAGGCTTCGCCTGCACGTTAGCGCGCAGCACACGCCACGCGGTGTCTCGAACACGAAGATTCGAAGCCGTCAGTTGCCCCTGCAAATTGGGATTGTCAGTGCTGCCTTGCAGCGAGCCGGTGAAACTGGCGATTCCATAAAGCCCGAGTGGTTGAGGCGGAGTCCCAGAAGAAGGATTGCGAAATGCATCCGCGATTGTTTCCAACTCATGGAGGTCGTTAGACCGCATGACAATCTGCAGGCTGGAACGTTGACTGACAGTTCCGTTGAAGTTCAGTGATGTCTGCGGCAGCCGGATGTAGCTCTGCGTCAGCGAGATCTGTTTCGCATCCCCGTTATAGCGGGCATGAACGAGAGCATCGATAGGGATAGCGGAATTGGCACTGTCCACGGCTTGACGCGGAATCGCATGCGCCTGCAAAGAAGCATCCGCGCTGGCCATCAGGTTTTGCAGCGATCCATTCCACGACGCTTTGATAGTGGCATCGGTGCCACCCAGCAGGCGAACCTCATGCAGCGAATCGCGCGCGGCCAGTGACTGAAGTCCCTCGGCAGAGATGCCACGTAGTGTCGCCTGGAGCTGCGACCGCATCTTGCCGCCCAGGTCAAGAATTGAAAGATCACCTTCGAGCGTTCCACCGAGCAGTTTTGCGCTCAAATCGTGTACCGCGGCGTTTCCGTTTGCGAGGAAGTAGCGACCGCTCAGATCGCGAACTTCTCCACGATAACCTTGCGTCTTGACTAGCAACTGAGGGCTCGTGAGTTGGCCGTTCAGCGTGAGCGAGTCGAGCGCCGCCTTGGCGGGCTGCTGCTGATATTGCGCGGTGCCCGCGAGCAAGATGATGCCGGAAGGCACGTTTGCATTATTCAGCACGTTGCGAAACTGATCACCATCGAGGCGCGCGCGGTACGTAGCTTGAATCTTCGGATTGCTGTAATTCTGCAGGGCGGCATCCACTTGCAGCTCCGAAGCGCCAAGGCTAAGTGTCACCGGCGAAAGCTTCAGTCCGTTGCGAGTGGCGTCGAACTTCGCGTCCAGATTGTGCGGGACGGGGTTGTAGTCACCGTAATGCAGTGTTCCGTTGCGATAGGCGAGTGTCCCGTAGTATCGTCCGCCGCCGGAGGCATCGTAGGTGGACTGAAAATGCAGATCGTGAAGATCAGCGTACAAGATTATCTTCTGATCGTTGTAATAGACCTCCCCCTGATTCAAGACTGCATGTTTCACGGCCAAGGTAAAGATGTCGGTCTGCTGACCAGACGAGCCTTGCGGCGTGGGAATGTTGCTGTTCCCGCTATTATCGACAAAGATATGCGCTACCGGATGGTCGACGGTAATGCTGTTCAGATCCCATTCGCGATGCAGTACAGAAATGATCTTGATGTTCAAGCCGATGTGGTCCACTTGCAGCAGCGGGCCATAGGGACTAGAACCCTTGCCGTCAATCGTGATTCCATTCAGATCGAGACTTAGATTCGAGAGATGCACATCGAAGCTTTGGATATCGACGCGGCTACCAAGCTTCTCGCCGGCGATCTTCTCCACCTTCGAGAGAACGTAGTTGTGGAACGCTGAGCTACGCGTCAGAAAGTAACCGATGGCGAGCAACAACACGAACAGCGCAGCAACCACGCCTGCGATCCATGCAGCAATTCTCTTTCGGCTCACAGCATTCCCCGGACACGCGGGAAGGCTTTCGGGAATTCGGAATGATGCTTAAAAGGCCTGTCCCAGTGTCACGAATATCTGAGTTGATTTGATTCCGGGAATCGGATTCAAGTTGTGGCCAACGTCAAAGCGAATGGGCCCAACCGGCGTGGCATAGCGCAATCCAAAACCGATGCTGTTTGAGTAGTTGGAAGCAAAATCGTTGAAAGCAGCCGCGGGGAAGACATTGCCTCCATCATAAAAGCCCACCACCCCAAATCCCTTTTTGATAGGCACGGGAATGCGGAATTCAGAGTTCAGAATGAAGAGGCCGTTGCCGCCGGTGGGGACTTGAATGTTCGAGCACGTACTGGGAACGTCGGGATTGCCGCAAGCGAGGATCACGCGTTGCGGACCCGCGCCGTTGAGCGGATATCCTCGCAGGGTGCCGCCACCGCCGGTGAAAAATTCTTCGCTTAGCGGAACCACGGTCCCCGAAAAGGCATGCTGTATCCCGATGCGGATACTATTGGCCCAGATAATATTGTCGGGGCCGATGTTCTTGTAGTAAGCGGTCTGAGTCAGGATCCGCCAGAAGTTCACACTCGCGCCCAGTGCGGTAGCGTTGATGCCAGCTTCATAGCTCTGGTAAATGCCACGATGGGCATCGATGGGATTATCGCGCGTGTCTCGGGTGTAGGCGGCTGAAAACCCGGAGAGCCGAACGTTTTCCTGTCCAGGTGGCACAAGTTCCGGGATCAGCAACCTCGTAAGATCGGTTCGCTGCAGAGTGTAACGAAAGAAAACGGTTTTCGTCCTTTTCGCGTCTAGTGGCTTCCGGAACTCGAGGGCTGCACGGAGAATGAGGTCGGTGAAGATTGGGTTTTCGCTGTCGTGCTCAAACAAACCGTTGGAGGTCGCCGACCAGCTGCTACCTCGGAACGAAGGAACGTTGTAAGCGCCATAAATACGTTGATCGAGACGCCCGGCGAAGCCCCCGAGAGTCATGCTTTCCGCCGTTCCACGCAAGTTCTTTCGGTTGTAGTCCACCAGACCGCGAGGTCCCCAGAATGTTTTTTCACTGGTCACGAAAGTCGATGGCACTCCTACCGGAGGAATGCCCGGCACAGCGACCGTTCCTCCTGGCACGCTGCCTCCACGATTGATGATTTCGAAGCCGAAGCCATAGGTGATGGTGTTGCGCTTGGCTTCATGCAACTTGATCAGCACATCTTCATTGTCCTGGCTAACAACTGCTCGCTTCGGATCTACCTCCGCCCAATCAAAGACGCCGAGGTTGTAGAGGCGGCTCTCGGCCGAGAGCATCTGGTCCTCGCTGAGCGGTCTGCCGGTTTTCATATTTACCGTCGTATTGACAATCTTCTGCCTGGTCTGCTCACGCCCAATCGTGATCAACCGCGCGGTCTTGACTTGGGGCCCTTCGTGGATCTGATACACGATTTTGTACTCATGAGATCCTTTCGCGGTCGGGCTCGCGTTCGCGCGGAATGTGGCCGTCAGATATCCGCGAGACAAATACTGAGCCATGATCTGATTGCGATCCTGATTCACGAGGAAAGGCGAGTACGGCTTGCCTTGGCCAATGTTCAACCCGCGGGGAGCGAGTTGCGATTCCGGAAGCGCGTTTCCTTCGATTGAAAACGACTGCACCGTGTCGCGCGAGCCCTCGACGACCTCAAACGTTACCGCGATGTCGTCGTTCGGGCGCTTCACATCTGGCGTGACGGAAACTTGGCTGAAACCGGCGTTCCGATACACCCCACGAATATTGTTTACGCTGGCTTGCACCAGGTCGTCGCTATAACTTCCGCGGAAGAAGGGAAAGCGCTTCTTCTTGACGGTAACGCTCGGCATCAGGTCTTCGGTGGTCAACGTGTGATTTCCACGGATCGACACACCGACAACTTTGTGACGCGGTCCTTTGTTGATCTCGTAAACGACGTTGATCGCCGATGGCTGTCGATCGACCTTCGAGTGCACCGTGGAATCGAAGTAGCCCTTGGACTGAAAATATGATTGGAGATTCTGCCGTCCCTCCTGGACGAGTTCGTCATTGAAAAGATTTTCCTGGTAGATCGGCACCAGCCGCCGAACCGTTCTTCCGGACAAACGCGTGCCCACCGCCTTGATGTTGATCTTCGGCCCGGGGGTCACGGCGAAGGTGATGTCAGCACGATTGCTCTCGGCGGTATAACGCGCCGAAGCCAGCTTGACCTGTGCAGCCACGTACCCTTTTCCAGCGAGTTTCTTCTGCAAGAACTGTTCTGCATTTTGCAGGCGGCGATTGGAATACGGCTGCCCGGTACGAATGGCCACCCGCCGTAAGCGTGCCATGAAGGTTTGAACTGACTTTTCCATCGCAGCAGCTTGCTCTGGCGTCGTGCCGGTGATCGTCAACTCGCCAAACCTGGCGCGACGATTCAGGTCGGTGGAGAAGATCACGTTAACGACGTGATGCGCTTCGTCCAGATCGAGCGAACTTTTCATCTGTGCCTCGAAGAAGCCGCTACGACGGAATTGCTGGATCAACGCAGATTCGGCATTTGCTACGTTTACCGGAGAATACGGCCCCTGCATCGGATAATTGGCGATCTGCAGAAGGCGCGCGTAGGAAAAGACGTTTAGAGCTCCGGGGAACTGGTACATCCCGATGTAGTAGGCGGGTTGCAGCACAAAGCTGAGGCGAACGCCGCTCGTCTCGGGTACTACGTCGAGCCGAACATCCTCCGCTGTTCCAGACTCTTTCAACGCCGAGATGCTCGCGTTGATGTCGTCTAAAGAGAATGGCTGCCCCGGTTTCTGTTTCACTAGAGATTGCAGATGAGCTACTTCTTTCTGGCTCAGATCCGGGCGGCCGGCCAGTTCGATGGTCGAGACCGTCTGTCCTTCGTAGGAGGGGAGGAGGTTCGGTGGGGTCGGCAGCTCCTGAGTGACAGCCAGCCGGGTGCAGGCAAGGAACAGGACAAGCCAGGACAGATGCTTATGACGTCGACGAGACGGAACGAACTTTCTTGCGCGGCTCGGAAGCAATCGCTTTTATCAAATCCCAGGAGTTACGAGGATCGACACCCACCTGCCATCGCGCCAAAGGCGAATCCCATCCGCTGAATTCAGGTCGAGGACATCCCCTGAATGTTGGATGAAGGCCAAGCGGGAATGTTGTCCGGAGTATCAGATTCCAAAGTAGATGGTTAGGGAGCTACTCGCTGAGCGTAGCGCTACGCGCCGGCTCCGGATCGCCTGGGTGTGTTTCTTCAAAAAGAATTTTGAGCAACACCGAGATGACCGAAAGCAAGACCGGTCCCAGAAAAATCCCAAGCAACCCGAACGCCTGTGCCCCGCCGATGAGGGCGAACAGCAGAAGCAGAGGGTGCACCTGGACTCGGCCTTTAATCACCAGCGGCCGGATCACGTTATCAACGGAGCTGATGACTAATGTCCCCCAGATCAGAAGAAAGATGCCTTTCCCGAGGTGGCCGGTAACCATCAGGTAGACCCCCGCCGGTGCCCATACCAAGCCGGCGCCAACGATTGGGATCAACGAACAGACTCCAGCGAGCAGGCCGAGCAAGGTCGAGGATGAGAACGAGCAGATCCGGAGCGCAATCGCCGTGAGGATTCCCTGGGCTGCGCCGACCGCAGCCATGCCATACACGTTCGCCACAATGGCATCGCTGATGCCGTGAAGAAATCGCCGGGACTGATCTGAAGAGAGCGGCATGAACTCCGAAATCCGCTGCACCAGGCGCTTTCCGTCGCGGAAGAGAAAGAACACAGTGATCAGCGTAATCGCCGAGTCCGTGATCAAACCGACGAGATTTCCCAATAGCGCCGCGCCTCTGCCCAGCAGAGCGACGCCGATCTGGTTCAAATGACTGGCAACCTGTTCTCGCAATTTCACTGACGAGAGATCGACATAGCGTCCCGTGAAAAGCAGCGGCTTTTCCGCAAGCTTCATAACGGAAGGCACGACCCCTCCTTGCTCGGCGCTTTTTTGGCTGAGATACTTGCCAATTTCTAGCGCTTGGGTGCTGGCTCTCATCAGGATCAGAGTGAAGGGGATGGCAAACAGCAGAATCAGAATGAGAATCGTCAGCAGTGAGGCGAGGCCGGGCCTTTTTACATCCTTCAGAATACGCTCATAGATGGGATCGAAAACGACAGCGATGATGATGGCGAATGCCACCGGCTCGACAAACGGCCACTCGATAAAAAAGATGAGGGCGAAAGCAACTACCAGCAGCACTCCCAAAAAAACGAGAGTCGCCTTTTTCCCGTTCACGAGCGAGCCTCCCCGATTGATCCGCATGCAAAGAACACAAGTATATTTGCGCGGCGTGCCTTTCCGCGTTGAAAAATACTGCTGTTCTGACGCTGCTCGTCATCGAATCGATGGATCGGCATTTTTTCCGTGATTGAAACAGAATCTCGCCGCCACGCGTCTGCTACGCTCAACATAGATATGCCCGTTTTGTCTTTCCAAGCAGTCAGCAAAGACTATCTCGCAGACGGACAACGAATTCATGCGCTCTCGAACGTCACGCTAACGGTCGAACCAAGTGAGTTCGTTGCTTTAGTTGGCCGAAGTGGTTGTGGGAAATCGACCCTGCTGAATCTCGCCGGAGCCATGGACTTCCCCACTGCAGGCGAGGTGCTCCTGGATGGAATCAACACATCGTCCCTGAACGATGCTGGGCTGACGCGTCTGCGCCGCGAAAAGGTCGGCTTCATCTTCCAGTCTTTCCAGCTGCTTGCCAACTCTCAGCGTGATCGAAAATGTCGAGCTCCCTTTGTTACTTGGGGGAGATTCGCACGCCCGGGTGTCTGCCCGCGAGCACCTGCAATGGGTGGATCTAGCTGGCTATGAGGAGCGCATGCCGCACCAACTTTCCGGCGGACAGATGCAGCGCGTGGCCATCGCCCGCGCCCTGGTGCATTCGCCACGTGTGTTGCTGGCCGACGAACCAACCGGCAATCTCGACACCACGACCGGTGACCTTATTCTGTCTCTTGTGCGACGCATCGCGACCGAGCAAAAGACAACCATCCTGATGGCCACGCACAGCCTGGAAGCGGCCACGCTAGCCGATACAGTTGTTCGTCTGCGAGATGGGCATGTCGAGGAGGTCACGCGCCGCTGAATGACTCGCCTGCTGCTCTTCTTCCGCTTGATGTTGCGGCCAATGGCTCGCGAACCCGTTCGCACTGTGTTGACCATATTTGCAGTGGCACTGGGCGTCGCGGTAGTCATCGCGATCGAACTGGCTGGCGATGCCGCGGCTGGGTCGTTTCGTTCTTCTGTCGAGACTCTCGCGGGTGATTCTGAAATCGAAGTTACTGCGACCGGTGGCGTCCCCGACGAGATCGTTGGAAAACTGGCGACACTACCGTATGCAATGCGAGTGCGGCCGCGTATTGAAGATTTCGCGGTACTGCCATCCGGCGAATCGGTGCCTGTGGTCGGATTGGATCTGATTGGCGAAGCTGGTGATCGCGAGAATGGCAAGTGGCAATTGCCCGATCTCGCCGACGAGAGTGAGCGCGGCGAGGACTTGAGCAACAGTATCTGGGTCGGGCGACGGATCGCCGCCACACCAGGCGCGAAGATTCGGCTGCAGATCAATGATCAGACCCACGAGTACACGGTGCGCGGAGTGCTTCCCAGTTCAGCCGGCGAGAATGTCGTCATCATGGACATTGCCGAAGCTCAGCAGGAGCTTGGAAAGGCTGGCCGCGTGGATCGCGTTCTCATTCGCGTGCCCGACCAGCCTTCGCTGGACGTATGGCAACGGCGCTTGCGCCAGGCACTGCCGGAAGGCATGCAGGTTCGTCCGCAAGGAAGTGGCACCGATGAGAACCGGCGCATGATGGCGGCTTTTCGCTGGAATTTGCGGATCCTAAGTTATGTAGCTCTGGTCGTCGGCGCGTTCCTGATTTACAACACGATTTCGGTTTCAGTGGTGCGCCGTCGCGCGGAGATCGGCATCGTGCGCGCACTCGGGGCGAGCCGCCGGGTCGTGCTTGCGGCATTTCTCGGCGAAGCGGTCTTTTTCGGAGTAGCAGGTTCTCTCTTGGCCTTGCCTCTGGGAAGGTTGATGGCGATCGGTGCGGTGAAGCTGCTGGGCACTACAGTCGATTCTCTTTACGTGAGCAGCCGTCCGGGTTCGATCGCATTAAGCTGGTGGCTGTTAGGACTCGCGCTGGTGATTGGTGTGGGAGTGGCTGCTTTGTCCGCGCTCTCTCCCGCGCGCGAGGCATCCCAGGTCTCGCCCACCGAAGCCATGGCCCGCGGGCAACGCGAGCATGCGGTGCGCGTCGGTAAATGGCGCGATCTTTGGATCGCACTTGCACTGGGATGCGCCGGGGTGGCGGCTGCGAAAGCTCCAGCGATCGACGGCAAGCCCTTGCTGGGATACCTGTCCGCCATTTTGTTCATTGGTGCATCGGCGATGGCGATGCCGGCTATTGTTGAAGGAGTGCTGGCTGCCGCCACAGGAATCCTGCGGCAGTTGCTCGGCGTGGAGGCGCTGCTGGCGTCGCGAAGCTTGCGGGGGTCGCTACGCAGAACAGCCGTACTCGTTGGCGCCCTCTCCACGGCAATCGCGATGATGACTTCGGTAGGAATCATGGTTGGCAGTTTTCGCCAGACCGTTGTCGTGTGGATGGACAGCCAGTTGCCCGCGGATCTTTACCTGAGACCAGCAGGTAATCCGGGGATCGATCGTCATCCGACAATCTCGGTCGATCTTGCGAATCAAATCGCGAAGCTACCGGGAGTAGAAGCGATTGATCGTTTTCGGTCCTACGAAATCAGCTATCAGGGCATGCCTGCTACGCTAGCCTCGGCAGAGACGGAGACTTCCCGTTATTACCGCAGGTCGGGGTTTCTATCCGGGCGGCCTGCGGCTGACGTCGTGCACGAACTGCAGCACGACCATACGGCCATTGTGAGCGAGCCATTTGCCAACAAACATCACCTGAAAGCCGGAGACACGTTGACACTGGCATTGGGAGAGCAGGACGCCTCTTTCCGGGTGATCGATGTCTTCTATGACTATGCGAGCGAGCGCGGCTTTGTAATTCTGGATCGCTCCACGATGCTTCGCTACTTGCCCGACCAGGCGCCCACAAACCTCGCTGTCTATCTGCAGCCCGGGACCGATCTCGAGAGCGTTCGCCGCGAGATTGAGAAGATTTCTGCCAACCGCGATGTGCTGATCTTTTCTAATCGCGACATTCGTAATGAGGCCGTGCGCATTTTCGATCAGACGTTCGCCATCACCTACGCGCTGGAGGCCGTGGCCATCATGGTGGCCGTGATGGGTGTGGCGGGAGCCCTGCTTGCATTAGTGATCGATCGCCGCCGCGAACTTGGATTGTTGCGGTTCCTGGGCGCTGCAACCGGCCAGATCCGCAAGATGATCCTGGTCGAGGCGGGCGTGCTCGGACTTCTTGCCAATCTCGCCGGACTGGCCCTGGGGTTCGTGTTGTCGCTGGTACTGATCTACGTCATCAACAAGCAATCGTTCGGATGGACCATTCAGTTTCACTGGCCGGTCGCGATCTTGGTTAGCGCACTGAGTATCGTCTATGTTGCGACCATTCTGGCTGGACTCTATCCGGCGCGCATCGCCACACGGCTCAATCCGATTGAGGTGGTGCATGAGGAATAGCGTGCGCTGCCTACTGGTCTGGCTCGCATTCGTGAGTTGCGTGGCGGCGCAATATCGCGAGGCGCTGCCCGGGTACGCCTACCAGTTCCCGCGCGATCACTTCAACCATCCGGATTACCGCACGGAATGGTGGTATTACACCGGAAATCTGAAGACCGCGGATGGCCATCGCTTTGGATTCGAGCTGACGTTCTTCCGCCAGGGTATCAATCGAGACCGCAAGCCACTGCAAAACGCAAGCTGGGACGTGCAGGACCTATATCTTGCGCATTTCGCCGTCAGCGATCTGACAGCGCAGAGGTTTTACTACACCGAACGTGTGAATCGTGCTGGCCCCGGTATCGCTGGAATCAGCCAGCAGCTTGAGCGCGTATGGAATGGAAACTGGCAAGCGCAGTGGTTGAACGGCACGCAACAACTGCAGGCGATTGCCGCCGACTTCAGCATTCGCCTGACGCTCGCGTCCGACAAGCCGCCTGTCATTCACGGTCGAAACGGAGTCAGTCAGAAGGGCGAAGGCGCAGGTCATGCTTCGCACTACATTTCTTTTACCCGCTTAATCACGAACGGAACGATCGAGGTGGGCGGCGAGTCGTATGAAGTCCAGGGGACTTCGTGGATGGACCACGAATTCTCGACTGACGCTCTCGCGCCGAATGAAAGTGGCTGGGACTGGCTGAGCATTCAACTCGAGGACAACAGCGAACTGATGCTCTATCGTTTGCGACACAAAGACGGCAGCGCTGATCCGTACAGTTCGGGAACCTACATCGATCGACAGGGACGGACCACCTATCTCAGCTCGCGTGATTTCGTTATGCAGCCGCTCGGCGGGGCGTGGGTAAGCCCGAACTCGCATGCCCGCTATCCGATGGGCTGGCGAGTAACGATTCCGCAACTCGCGCTCGACGTGCAGATAAGGACGCCCATGCAAGCACAAGAACTCGCTGGCAAAACGCGCCTGAGTCCGAGCTACTGGGAGGGCGCGATCGACATTTCTGGCAGGCGAGGCACGGCGCCGGTCACCGGCGTTGGGTATCTGGAGATGACCGGCTACGACCGCCCGCTGGAGTTCTCCCATCCTTGACCTACCTGTGGGTCTGCGCAGGTTTTCGTCCCGGTAGACTTCTTAACTTGCCAACACCACCTCTCTCGCGGCATCATGGCGGGCTTCTCCAAGCACGGCGAATCTTCGTTGTATGGCGAGGTCTATGCGCACTCGGCTGGTCTTAGCTTGCTTCATTCTGCTCGGGCTCTCGTTAGCATCCGCACAATCGACGAAACAATTGTTCAATGGCAAGGATCTGACCGGATGGAAGCACGTCGGTCCTGGCAACATGACCGTTGAAAATGGCCTGATCCAAACCCACGGCGGCATGGGACTCCTCTACTGGACGGGGCAGAAGTTGGGCAACGGCACTCTTCGCGTCATCTACCGCATGCGAGACGAGAACGACAATTCAGGTGTCTTCATACGAATTCCTATCGAGCCGCGGGAAGAGTGGATGCCCGTTAACTACGGCTACGAAGTGCAGATCGATAACCATCCCGAGAAGTCGGATGAAGATGATTATCACGTGACCGGCGCGCTGTATTCGCTGACCAAACCGCTGGCCAAGCCAGGCAAGCCCGGTCCGGAGTGGAACACCATGGAAATCACGCTGGATGGTCCGCGAACCATTGTCGTCCTGAACGGTGTGAAGGTCACCGATTACACCGAAGGCCAGCCGGTTCCCGATAAGAAGTTCAAATTTGAGCCCGAGCGCGGCCGCCGCCCGAACGACGGCTATATTGGCCTACAGAATCACAGCGACAACGACATCGTGTTTTTCAAGGAAGTGTCCTGGAAGCCGTTGAAGAAGTAATGGAGCACTCATCATGAACACTGAATTCTCCCGCAGAAAGTTTCTCCAGGCAGCCGGAGTTGCCGGAAGCCTCATGGCTACTCGCTCCGTATTATTGGAAACACCGGCGTTCGCGCTGCCAACCACGGTGGGCCCAAACGACCGCATTCGCTTCGGCATCATCGGCGTCGGCATGCAGGGGCAGGGACTGCTGAAAGCAGCGGTCACGCTGCCTGGCGTGGAGTGCGTTGCCGCCTGCGATCTCTACGACGGCCGCCATACGCTGGCGAAAGAAATCGCGGGCCCTAATGTCCCCACGACGCGCCGTTACCAGGAACTGCTCAGCAACAAAGATATCGATGCGGTCATCATCGCCGTGCCCGACCACTGGCATCGCACGCTCGTTGTTGAAGCCGTGAATGCCGGCAAGGACGTCTACTGCGAGAAGCCGATGTCGCACAACATCGCCGACGGCTATGCCATGGTCGACGCGGTCAAGAAGACTGGTCGCATCATGCAGGTGGGATCGCAGCGCACCAGTTCATCGGTTTATGCGAAAGCGCGCGAACTGTATCAATCCGGCGCAATTGGCGATCTATTGCTGATCGAGCTTTATCAGGGACGCAACGATCCTACGGGTGCGTGGGAATATCCGCCGCCACTCGATCTTTCGCCGGCGAATCTCGACTGGAATACCTGGCTCGCTGATACGCCGAAAAAGCCGTTCGACCCCGAGACATTTGCTCGCTGGCGATGCTGGAAGGAATACGGGACAGGAGTGGCCGGCGATCTCATGGTGCACCTCGTTAGCGGCATGCAGTTCATCACCGGCATCAACCAGGCGCCTACCCGCGCAACAGCGATCGGCGGCATTTATCGCTGGAAAGATGGTCGTAACATGCCCGACGTGCACGCCGCGCTCTTCAATTATGGCGAGACGCCAGCTTACGTACGACTGACGCTAGGCACGGAAACCCCCGAAGCCATCCGCATCATGGGATCGAAGGGCATTCTCGAAGTCTCCGGCGGATCGGTCACGCACATTCCTCAAACCGGTCTCGACCACGCTCCCAGCTACTACTCCATCAGTTTTCCGAAAGCGATGCGGGACGAGTACACGAAGAAGTGGCACGAAGAACACGATCCGCCGCTCGGCCACGAACTGGTCAGCGAAAACATCGTCTACCGCGGCACGGTTTCGAGTGACGATCTCGCTCCCCACCTTTGGACCTTTTTCGAATGTGTGCGTTCTCGAAAGACTCCGCCACAAGATGTCGTGTTCGGTCATCATGCTGCAGCCGCCTGTCACTTGGCGAATGAAGCGTACTTCCGCAAGCAAACGGTATATTTGGATGAGAGCAGCAGAACGATTAAGGCCGTTTAGAATCGGAGATCGATGACTACGCGCACGTTGAATATTGCCATGATCGGCCACGGCTTCATGGGCCGCGCACACTCCAACGCGTTCCATCAGGTCGGTCACTTCTTCGATACGCCTTACACGCTGAAGCGCAAGGTGATCTGCGGGCGCAATCAGCAGGCGGTAACGGAAATGGCGGCTCGTTGGGGATGGGACGAAACCGTAACCGATTGGCATGCGGTAGTCGATCGCAAAGACATCGACGTGGTTGACATCGGCACGCCTAATGCGCTGCACGCTGAAATTGCGATTGCAGCAGCGAAGGCCGGAAAGATTGTCTGGTGCGAAAAGCCGCTGGCGATGAATGGCGCTCAGGCCGAGCAAATGGTACAAGCAGCAAAGAACGTACCGAATCTGGTGTGGTTCAACTATCGTCGCGTTCCGGCGATCGCCCTGGCAAAGCAGCTTATCGACGAAGGCAAAATCGGGCAGATTTACCACTATCGCGCGGCCTACTTGCAGAGCTGGGGCGCGGACCCCGCGCGCATCGGCGTCTGGCGCTTCAATAAGGCAGACGCGGGCTCAGGCGCGATGGGCGACCTGCTCACTCACATTGTCGATCTGGCGCATTTTTTAAATGGCCCGCTCAGTGAACTGAATGCGCTGATCCACACCTTTGCACCCGGACGCGAAGTGGACGACGCTGCGATCCTCACCGCACGCTTCGCCAATGGCGGCATTGGCACATTTGAAGCCACCCGCTTTGCTATCGGCATGAAGAACCGCAATCGTTTCGAGATTCACGGATCGACAGGTGCGCTGGCTTTCAATCTTGAGGAACTCAATCATCTGTCCTATTACGACGCCACCCTGCCCGCCGATCAACAGGGATGGACGGACCTGATGGTCACAGGGCCGGGACATCCTTATACGGCGAACTTCTGGCCCTCTGGACATATCATCGGCTACGAACATACATTCATTGCAACCGTGGCGGATTTTCTGAAGGCGCTCGCCGACGGGTCGGAGTTCCATGCGAACTTTGAAGACGGCATGAAGGTGCAGCGCGTAATGGACGCGGTAGAGAAATCATCGGAGACAAGAAATTGGGTGAAACTGTGAGTTCAAAAAGGCTTTTTGCGATTGCGTTTTTCTGTTTCCTCGCGGTGATTGCCACCTTCGCCCGGGATCATCAGGTGCAGCGTCCGAAAATCACCGGCGTTGCCGAGATCGATCTCCGTACCGACGATCTCGCCGCTAGCAAACACTTCTACGCTGACGAAATGGGCTTTCCGGTCCAGGATACCGGCGCGAACTCTCTTCGCTTTCGCGTGAATGATCAGCAATACATTTCAGTGACGAAAGCTGCGAATGCAACGGAACCGCGCCTGGTGAGCATTGCCTTCATTACAACCGATGCCGAGGCGTTGCGCGCCTATCTCGCCGCGAATGACATGCGCGTGCCCACCAAAGTGGATAAAAACGCAGACGGCGATCGCTCGTTCGAAGTGATCGATCCGGAAGACCATCGTGTGCGTTTCATTCAGTACGGCAAGCCCCATGGCGAGACAAAGGCTTCGGGTCACAGCCAGGAAGTGGGCAAGCACATGATCCACGTCGGCTTCATCGTGCACAATCAGTCGGCGGAAGATCGGTTTTATAAGGATCTGCTCGGATTCAGACCCTACTGGCATGGTGGAATGAAGGACAACAAGACGGACTGGGTCTCCATTCAGGTTCCGGATGGCACCGATTGGTTGGAGTATATGCTCAACATCGGCCCCGATGCTTCTCACCGCACCATCGGCGTTATGAATCACATGGCAATCGGCGTCTCCGACATCAACGCTGCCTTCGATCGCGTGAAAGCGAATGGCTGGTCTGGCGACTCCAAGCCGCAACTGGGACGCGACGGCAAGTGGCAGCTGAATCTTTACGATCCTGACGACACTCGCATCGAAGCCATGGAGTTCAAGCCAAAGCAAGAACCGTGTTGCTCGCCGTACCTGGGGCAGCATCCGGGAGAATAGAGCACGCTTCGAAAATGGTTCGAAAGCGGCGTGGCCTCAGCCACGCCGTTTCCGTGTTTCCCCTCATTCCTCCACTGTGTGCGCGCTCCGTAACACCCCGAGGTAACTTCTCGCTTCGCTCCAATCCCGCTACGTTAATGGTCTGTGAAATTCTGTTTAAAAGGTAGTTACCGAGTGACTCTAAACATTGCGATTTGCTTCCAAATGAGGGTAAGGTGAGGGGTGCCACGAAAATGGTGCAGCTCGTGGCGCGAGCCGATTATGGAGCCATCAGAAAATGAGCCTGGGGACAGCGTTATCGCAGATCGATTCGGCCATCGAGATTCCTTCCAAGGCAGCAGCCGTATGCTACCGCTGGATGGGCTCGGATCTGAAGTTTCTGCTGGTAAACACGGGGTCCGGCAAGTGGACCTTTCCCAAAGGCAATATCGAGCCGCACCTGGGTGGACCGGAATCCGCCGCATTGGAAGCTCTCGAAGAAGCAGGCGTCAGGGGATGGATTTCCGATCATCATTTTGACTTGTATCGCCACGACAAAGGCGACGACGAGCATCTTGTTGCCGCCTATCTGATGCAGGTGCGCCAGATGTTCGTGCCCGAAGAGTCCCACCGCAATCCCACCTGGTTTTCCGCAGAAGAGGCTAAGCGCAAATTGGCCAAGCGCCGCTCGGACCGCCATGCGCAGGAGTTTGCGCGAGTTGTCGACCGCGCCGTGGAAATGCTGGCCGTTCGCTTGCCCGCGACCCGCTGGACCCGCATCACTGCCGCCAGTTTCTCCTGAACGCTCCTTTAGCCGCGCCTTCGATTGCGGCGAATCGCCGCAGCTACTACCATCAGCGTAGGGGACCTTCGACATGCCGGCCAAGGCCGCTGCTGCGGCAATTCAAAAAAACGAGGAACGCAAATTCGGTCTCTCGCACTGGATGCACGAAGTGCTGGTGGAAGCCGAGAAGGCACGCGCGGATTTTGCTGCCGATCCCGTACACGATTTGCGCGTTGCCATCCGCCGCTGCCGGTCCATGGGCGAGGGCTTCCAATCCGTCGATCCTAACCCAGACTGGAAGAAGATGCGCAAGGCAGGCAAGGAAGTGTTTGCGGCACTCGGTACTCTTCGCGACGTTCAAGTGCTGATGGAGTGGGTCGAGAAGTTGGGCTCCGCGGATGATCCTGCGACGCAGAAGCTGATGGCCTATTGCCGCGAGCAGGAACAGTTGCACAAGGTTCATGCGGGTGAGGCGCTGGCTGCCTTCGATACCAGACAGTGGCAGCAGTGGGCCGTGTCGTTGCCGAAAAGCGCGGCTCGCCTTCGTCCCGGCAGCGATGTCTTTCAGGAGATGGCGCTTGACCGCTGGGCCGAAGCGCGTGAGTTGCATCGCGTCGCTCTGCGCAGCCGCAGCAAGGTAGCGCTCCATCGATTGCGAATCGGGATCAAGAAACTGCGGTACCTGGTAGAAAACTTCCTGCCTGCCCTGCATGCCGAGTGGAGCAAGGATCTCAAGTACCTGCAGGACGATTTGGGAGAGGTCCACGATCTCGATGTTCTTTGGGACACGGCGAACCGAATTCACGCCTTCGCCACGCCGGACGAACGCGCGCACTGGCAGAATACGATTGCGGAAGCCCGCAAGATTCGAGTCGATCGCTATCGCGCCAAAATGGTTGGGCGTAATTCGCTGTGGGACATTTGGCGCTCGCAGCTCCCTCAAGGACCCAAGGTGGACCAGGTGATTCTCACGCGGCTGCGCACCTGGGCGTCGTACCGCGATACGGATTTACAGCACACACAACGAGTGGCGCTGCTCACCATGCAACTCCATGATGGCCTGGTTCGCACCGGCGCACTCACGACAAACGGTGAGCGCTCACGCACCCTGCTGAAAGCCGCTGCGCTCACCCACGGCGTAGGCCGGATGAAATCGAAGGATGGCCATCACAAAGCAGCAGGTCGCATGATCCAGCGTTTACCGCTGCCCTTCGAGTGGACACCCGAGGATCTCGCGACCGTAGGGCTGGTCGCTCGCTTTCATCGGGGCGCGCTTCCACGGGCACAGAAAAGATTTCTCGTGCTCTCGCCGGAGGCGAAGGAAACTACGCGGTGTCTGGCAGGAATTCTCCGCCTCGCGGATGTTCTCGACCGCGAGCATGACGGCAAAGTGCGTCGCCTTCGCGTTACGAAACCTGGCGATTACGTGATTGTTTATGCCGATGGGCTAGAGGCGGAATGTAACGCGGAAAGAATTGCGGCGGCTCGATATCTGCTGGAAGAGACCTGCGGCGTACCGATCCTAATTCGACCCGAACCAAAACCAGTGACGCGGGTTTGATTTGCGACGCTATCCTCGCCCGTTCGTGCTGCGTCGCCGCAACAGAACTTCCTGCGAACTGATCGCTTCTTCGCTGTCCTCGCGCGTTTTGCGGACATAAGTTCCGTCAGGCTGCATCATGCGGGCCTTTACGTTGTCGGCTAAATAGATCTCGAGCACCCGATCGCGCAAATGCCGGATCAGGCGACGATCTTCGATCGGGAACAGCACTTCAACCCGCCGGTTCAAATTGCGCGGCATGAGGTCAGCGCTGCCCACATAGATCTGTTCTTCGTCATTGTTATGGAAGTAATAGATCCGGCTGTGTTCCAGGAAGCGGCCAACGATGCTGATCACCTGGATGTTGTCGCTGATGCCGGGAACTTGCGGCCGCAGGCAGCAGATGCCACGAATCAGCAAGTCGACTTTTACTCCAGCCTGCGAAGCCTGGTAGAGCAGGCGGATCATGTCGCTATCCACCAGCGCATTCATCTTCAAAATGATGTGGCCGTTACGATGACGCTTGTGATGTTCTATTTCGCGGCGGATTAGATCGGCGATCCGTTGGCGCAGATTGATTGGCGCAACCAGCAATTTGCGGTAGTCCTGCTTGGCGGAATACCCAGTCAGATAGTTGAAAAGGTCCGTGACGTCGGCGCCGATCTCTTCGTCACTGGTAAACAGGCCAATGTCGGTATACAGGTGCGCGGTCACCGCGTTGTAATTGCCAGTGCCAAGGTGAACAAAACGCTGGATGCTGTCGCCTTCCTTGCGTACGACGAGCGCGACCTTGGAATGCACCTTCAGACCCAGCAGTCCATACACCACGTGTACGCCCTGACGTTCCATCGCTCTCGCCCATTCAATGTTGCTTTCTTCGTCGAACCGGGCTTTGAGTTCCACCACTGTCGCGACCTGTTTGTCCCACTCCATCGCTTCCAGCAGCGCGTTAACCACGGGCGAGTTGCGGCCAACACGGTAGAGCGTCATCTTCATGGCGAGGACCGAGGGGTCGGTCGCCGACTTCTCCAGCAGGTCGATTACTGGCTGGAACGAGTCGAAGGGGTGGTGCAACAGCACGTCGCGGCGCTGCAGGACGGAGAACACGTCCTCTTCGTCTCCCTCCGGATCGAGCGCATGCGGCACCGCCGGAACGAATGGCGGATCTTTCAGCTCCGGCCGATCGATGGCGGCAATGTATTTGAGCCGGCTTAGCGAAAGGTGCCCTTTCAGTCGCAGGACGTTCTTGCGATCCACTTCCAGGTTGTTCAGCAGAATCTTGAACAGCAGTGAGGGCATTCCTACGCCTACGCGCAGACGCACTACGTCGCCGAACTTTCTCTGCCGCAGCCCCTCTTCCGTTGTTTCCAGAAGATCGCCGGCTTCCAGTTCCTGAATTTCGATGTCGGCGTCACGCGTCACGTGAAACGGATGCGAGTCGAGGATGTCCATGCCCGGGAACAGCGCGCTCAAGTTGGCCGCAATTAGGTCTTCCAGCCAGATAAAGGACTGTTCCTTGCCGCCGGCGGATTTCTTGGTCTTGCGATCGACGGGAATCAATTGCGGCAGCGTGTCAGGAACCTTCACGCGCGCGAATCGGTCCTCACCCTTCTTGTCGCGAATCAGTACGGCGAGGTTCAAGCTGAGATTCGAAATGTGAGGGAACGGACGGGCCGGGTCGAGCGCCAGCGGCGTGAGTACCGGGAAAACCGTTTCCAGGAAATATTTGTCGGCACGCGCCTGCTGCTGTTTTCCCAGTTGTGAATACTGCAGGATGTGAATGCCAGCTTTTTCGAGCGCTGGCGTGAGCTGCCGCTGAAAACATTTGCTTGCAGCGGCCATCAGCGAAGCCACTTCCGTTCGGATCGCATCCAGCTGAGTCGCTGCGTCCATTCCGTCGGGACCCGTGTCGGCGCTTCCCGACTCGAGTTGCCGCATCAGTCCAGCTACCCGCACCATGAAGAACTCGTCGAGATTCGAGCCGAGGATCGAAAGAAACTTCACCCGCTCCAGCAATGGGTTCGTAGGATCCTGGGCTTCTTCCAGCACACGGCGCTGGAAAGCCAGCAGGCTCAACTCGCGATTGACAAACAAGCTCGGGTCGCCGAGAGCGTTAGCGGAAGCTGCCGCCGGACGCTCTACAACTTCCAACTCCGCAGACTCGTCGCGTCTGCGAGTCAGTGACGTACCTGCTTTCGATGCCATATAACTGGTAGGACTCCATACCCGAATGCGAAAGCTTGCAGCTGGTGGCCGGACGGGATTTGGAATGTCATGATCATATCGGAGCCCGGCAAACTCCGGTAGTAGGGGAAAGCGATTAAAGTCTGTGAAATTGAAGCTAAGTGCTCTGTTTTGTTAACGCTATGTTAATTTGACTGGACGCCAGGGAGACTCCCGAATCGAGTCGCCGGGCGTATTTGTAGGTCGAACGCGATCTCATAACGCGATCTCATAGAGGAGAACCGATGCGATACCGCAAGCTGGGCAGAACCGGATTTGATGTCAGCGAAATTGGTCATGGATTGTGGGGAATGAGCGGCTGGAGCGGCTCCGAAGACCAGCAGTCGATGGAAGCGTTGCAAAAATCGGTCGATCTGGGTTGCAACTTCTTCGACACCGCCTGGGCATATGGCGAGGGCAAGAGCGACATGTTCCTCGGCCAGCTCATTAAGCAGAATCCGGGTAAGCGACTTTACGCCGCGTCGAAGGTCCCGCCCATGAATCGCCAGTGGCCGGCTCGACCCGAATATCCCTATGACGAAGTCTTCCCTCGCGAGCACGTTCTGAAATACACGGAGCAGATCCGCAAAGCACTGCTGCAGGACACCATTGATGTCCTGCAATTTCACGTCTGGCAGGACGCATGGTCGAAAGAACAGGAATTTCTCGACACTGTCGACGAACTCAAAAGCAAGAAGCTGATTCACGCCTTTGGCCTCAGCATCAACCGCTGGGAACCGGAGAACGGCATCGCGGCTCTGCGTACTGGACGCGTCGACGCAGTACAGGTGATCTACAACATCTTCGATCAGAATCCCGAAGACAAGTTATTTCCGGTCTGCGAGGAACTGAACATTGGCGTGATCGCGCGCGTGCCCTTCGACGAGGGCAGTCTCACCGGCAACATGACGAAGGAAACGAAGTTCCCCAAGGACGACTGGCGCGCGCATTATTTCGGGCCGGCCAATCTCGGCCCGACGGTCGATCGCGTCGAAAAGTTGAAGAAAGATGTGCCGCAGGGGATCTCGTTACCGGAACTGGCGCTGCGCTTTATCCTGTCGGATCGCCGCGTCAGCACGACGATTCCAGGGATGCGCAAGCCGAATCACGTTGCCGCCAATCTCAGTGCAAGCGATAAGGGCGCGTTGGCGCCCGCGATGATCGAGAAGCTGCGGGCACATCGCTGGGAGCGCAAGACCGTCAAGCTGGTCGGACTAGGAAGCGCAGAACGAATCCTCCGCGCCTCAGAACTTGTAGTTCGGTCCGAACGTGATCCGAAAATTGCTGTTCGCGCCGTTTTTAAAGTAGAGCTCGTCGCCAATGTCGAGGCGGAATCCCCACTTGCCGGAGTAAGCTTCGATGCCGCCAGCGGGGAAGATGGCAAAGTTCCCGTGGCTGCTGCGGATCTCGTTCATGATGTTGCTGGTGCTCACCAGCCCTGGTGGAAGCGAACTGGGATTGATGGTCAACAGGCCGATCTTCATGGTGATGAACGGGCGAAGATGCGGAGACGGTCGGCTGAAGGCGAGGCCTCCCAACCAGTTCGTCGCATGCATGCGAGACTTGATGACCGTGGTTGTGCCGGTGGTCGGATCAATCGCCGTTTCATTCCACGTGCGATTGAAGTAATACGAGCCTTCGGCTTCCAATGCAACGTGGCGGTTCAGGGCGATCAGCCCTCTGAGTCCCGGGCCTCCGAGAGCCGCCGGTGGAAAGCCGAAGTAGTCACCATAGAAGCCGATCTCTCCGTGCTGCGCCTGTGCGGCGGCACACAGCCCGAGCCCGACCAGTCCAACCGCCAAGATTCGCCTGACGAAACGACCCACCCGGGCCTCCTGTGCACGACGTCCGATTATAGACGTCGCGCTACTCACAACTGATGGCACGAACCAACTTCATCCACCACTCACAGTTCCGGAGAGGGAGTTACCAGGAATCAAGAGAGCCCCCGAGGTCCCTCATTTTTGTGCCGTGACGCCGCGCCAACTCAGCTTATGATGGACGTGCGCCGCTACCGCCATCCTTACTTCGATTGAGGTGACCGCCACAATGGCACCGACTCTTATAACTGCGCCCACCCGCATTCAGGCGAGCGGCAATCTTCCCAAGGTGATCGACGAGTACGTCGGCCAGGTCAATACCGGCACCACAGGTGTCAGCGTGGCTCACATGAAAAGTCCCGAAGGCTGGTACGAGCCCGGACAGACGCCCAAGTTCAAAGAGTTCACCATCGTGCTGAAGGGCGTGCTGCGCGTGGAGCATAAGGAAGGATCGCTCGACGTGGCAGCGGGTCAGGCCATCATTTCTCATCCGGGGGAGTGGGTTCGTTACTCCACTCCAAAGAAGGGCGGCGCCGAATACATCGCGGTGTGCCTGCCCGCATTCTCGCCGGACACGGTTAACCGGGATCTGAAGTAAAGATTTGGGTGGCCCATTCAAGCCCTCGTTTGGCTTGAGTGGGGCAGTTCACCGCGCCGACTGCAACTTTCTTCCGAAGACATCGCGCAGCAATGCCGTCGACTGCTCCGCGGGATCCTTGCGGATCTTCGCTTCTTCCTGGCCAAGCATATAGAAAAGTCCGTCGAGCGACTTGGAGACGACGTAGTCGTCGAGATCTACGGCATTTCTGCCCAGCAGAGAGCTGGCCAGCGGATTGCGCATCAGCTGATCGTATTGCTTCACCACGCCGACGGTCTCGAGCTTGTTGTGGACGATGGGCCGGAATGCGTCAGCCAGTTCGGCCGAGGTTTGCTGCTTGAAGTACTCAGTGGCAGCCGTATCGCCTTCCGAGAGAATGCGGCGTGCGTCGTCGAAGGTCATTCGCGATAGAGCTTCGAGAAAAATCCTCTTCGCTTCGGGCGCAGCTTCTTCGGCGGCACGGTTCATGCCGACTTCGAGCTCATCCATCTCCGCGCCTTTGCCGATCATGCGCATGCCTTTGTCGAAAGTCTTCAGCTTCGGCGGAATCAGGATCTTGATGGCCGCGTTCTTCAAGAAGCCATCGGGGCGTCCGGTGGAGGTGACCGCGCTGCGCGTGCTGATGGTCAGAGCTTCCCTGAGACCGGCGGTAATGCGGTCGTCGCTCAGCGCCGACGCCGTCCCAGTCTTCGATGCCTTCTTCCAGAGTTGATCAAGTTGTAACTGTGCCTGGCAAGCGGAGGAGAGGAGGGCTGCGGTCAAAACGGTGAAGAGTATGCGGCGCATGATGGAGTCGAAAATACGCCCGGCGCGGCGGTTTGTAGTGATGACGAAAGGACAGCGTCGGCAGGGCGTTGTTGACGAGGCGAGGGCTGGTCCGTTTCAGTAAGTAGTGTGGCGATATATCAACAGCTATCACGCTCCGAATGTATTTTGTCCGCATAGAGCCAACCAGCTAAGCCGAAAGCAACGATTCCAAACATGACCCCGGCGATAAGACTGAGTCCCGAAATGCCCCAGTACGCGTCCGGCATGTTCAGAGACATGAAATCTGGGAACAATCTTGTTACTACACGGTTGAACAGCAGAACGGCGAGTCGCGAAAGAGGAGGTTCAGCAGCTTTAATAAGCCCGTTCACGGCCGCAACGAAAAGTATTGCGATAACGATTGCGCCTACATAGCTCTTGAGAAGTCGAAGTCGCACAGCAGTCACGCCCCGGCCGAAGGTTCCGTTTGCTCCGCGCCCGTCTGTTCGTAAAATAGCCACCACATTAAGCCGGACACGACTCCAAATTGCAGGCAGATCGTTACCAAACCAACGATCAACTGATTCCAATTGAACAATGGCGGGGACTGCTTTTCGCCAAAAAACCCTGTTGGAGCCCGTCCCGCGATGAGGAAATAATGCGTGATAGGCATCATAATTACCGATATAACGCTTGCGATACCCTGCGCCGCGACGAACGCCGTAACGAGTGCGCCGATGTATTGTCGGAGTAATATTCGTTTCAGTCTGGCGAGCATAAGAATGCGAAGTATCGCACGCTGCCGTCGAAATTCAAGTTCCCGAATTGATTACAGTCAATAACCGAGAATATCTCTCTGTATGTCGATACGGTTTCTGAGTGATAGTCGCTTGCCCACTTTTTCCTCGGATCCCGTGATCGGGGGAGGGGTGACGCAGGCTCCGTACAAAACAAATCACTTATCCGTCGGATGAGAAATCTGTCCGTCGGATCGGTCTCGGATCGTCCGTGGGATAATCCGACGGATATCGTCGGATGCCGGTGATGTGTCCGTCCGCGATTGGTTTTTGCTCCTCATCTATTTCTATTGTGACAAATTCGAGTGGACCTACTGGACACATTCGGGAGATTTATTTCTGGAATGGAATGAAGAAGTTGGGGAGATTTGTGCGATTTTGGGGGCTTGACATTCACTGAGGCATCGGGTCGTGGTGCGATAGGGATGCCTCGCTGCGCTCGGAGAGGAAGAATTGTGGAATCCCACCCTAGCCAAAAGAGGGCTAGGATGGAGGCACCCTGCTAAGAATCTTCATGCAAAGGATGCTTTACATTGCTCTGTGTCGCTGCTAATGTAAAGGACGCTTTACATAGGAGGGATTATGGATGAGAGCGACGGAGTTTTTCGGCAGTGGAATAAACGCTACCTGGTTGAGTACCTGGGCGCATTGGTACTTTGCATCGCGTCGTCTAGGATTTGCATTCCTCTGGCGCGCACAGCGAGTTCTCAAGTCACGCGCATATCACTCATGGCATTGCCCAGTGCAGCCATATTACTGATGGCAGTCGTGGTGCTTCGCCACTTCCTGCGCGTGGACGAGTTCATGCGACGCTTGATGCTGGAGTGCTTCGCCGCTGCAGGTGCTTTCACTATGACCTGGACTCTCGCATATGCGGTCTTTGAGATCGCAGCTTTCCCGAAAATCTCGATGTGGTGGGTCTTCGGTGGAATGGCTTTGGTGTGGAACCTTTGGATGTTGAGGGTGGTCTGGCGATGAAGAACCAAGTACGCGAACTGCGCGAAGCGCGCGGCTGGACACAGGTTCAGTTCGGCAATCGGCTCAACGTGTCGCGACAGACAGTGTACGCCATCGAGAGCGGCTTATACGATCCGAGCCTTCCGTTGGCCCTTGCCATTGGAAAGCTCTTCGGCTGCGCCGTCGAGGAAATCTTCAGCAACGATTCCCGCGATGCTCAAGGGAGTGGGCCTGGGAAGAGTCGGTCCGGACGCGATGCAAGAACGAAGTAACGAGACGAATAGGACAACTGCTACGAATTCATCGCCAATCGCATTGAAAGGCGAATAGGAAGATAATCTTCGGAACAATGGGGTCCACCGCAAGGGGGTGACCATGGCAACCGCTCCGTTACCGCAGAACAGGATGGCTGCACGCATGGCTCTGGTCGAGCAGCATGTGCGCTTTGAGAATCAGCATGACCTGGATGGAGTGCTCGGCACATTCGGCAATCATGCCGAGTACGAAGATAGTCCCTGGGCGCAGCATTACGAGGGCCGCGATGGAGTCCGGCAATTCTATTCGCAGCTGATGTTGGCTGTGCCTGACCTGAACATCGAGGTGTTACGGCGCCATGTATCGGAGGAAACGATCGTGCTCGAGGTGATGATCCGCGGCACTCACCTCGGTACATGGCGTGGTCTGCCCGGCACTGGCAGGAAGATCGCGATCCCCCTCTGCGGGATTTACACCTTCGACAGCGACGATCGGCTTGCGGGCGAGAAAATCTATTACGACCGCGGAACCGTGCTGCGGCAGATGGGCATTTTCCGTGAGCCGGACACGATACTGGGAAGAGCCACAACGCTGCTGACGCATCCAGTGTCAGTTACGCGGGCGCTTCTCAGGAGCGTCTTCAAAAGATCGGCCTGATCCGCCGCGGGCGTGCGACCAGGCCAGCCCCAACAGAAGGACGCAGGACGCAACTGTTTCGAGAGGTGCACTCTCTACGGACTCAAAGATTGCCAAGTCGGTGGACAGGTTCTCTGTAAAGGTGGTTGCCGCCATCCCCTTGGCAACCTCTCTCGCCACCGCTGATTCTCTCCTGCAAGCTGACTGGCGTGGACGATGAAAGTCCATGCCAGCTCTGAGAATTCTCTCCCAATTCTCCAAACGCCAGGACCGAGCCGCACCAGTTTTCTTGGTCTCAGCCAGGCAAGTTGTTGACCTCAACAAAGGAGAGAAGATGCAAAAGGGATTACTTCGTCTACTGACGGTCACCGTGCTGTTGCTTGCAGTTCTTCTAGTTGTGAGCGGGAACCTCTACGGGCAAGCGGGCAGTAAGCCAAACATCATCCTCATCGTCGGCGACGACGTAGGCTGGGGCGATCTTGGTGTCTACGGTGGAGGCGAAGGCCGCGGCATTCCTACACCAAACCTCGACCGCCTTGCGGACGAAGGAATGACCTTCTTCTCCTTCTACGGTCAGCCGAGTTGTACCCCAGGCCGTGCCGCAATCATCACCGGCCGGATTCCTAACCGCAGTGGCATGACAACGGTAGCGTTCCAGGGGCAAGGTGGCGGCCTGCCACATGCGGAGTGGACACTTGCGTCTGTGCTCAAGCAGGCCGACTATGCGACCTTCTTCACGGGCAAATGGCATCTGGGTGAAGACGATTACGCACTGCCGAATGCGCACGGCTTCGACGTGATGAAATATTGCGGCCTCTACCACCTCAACGCCTACACCTATGCTGATCCCACCTGGTTCCCGGACATGTCGCCCGAGACACGAGCTCTGTTCGCCAAGGTGACGAAAGGAATGTTATCCGGCAACGCCGGGGAAAAGCCGCACGAAGAGTTCAAGGTAAACGGACAATACGTGAATACCCCGGAGAAGGGTGTCGTCGGAATCCCCTTCGTCGATGAGTACATTGAGAAGGCTGCGCTCGAGTACCTCAACAATGCGCCGAAGGGGAAACCCTTCTTCATGGACGTCAACTTCATGAAGGTTCATCAGCCGAATATGCCGGCTCCTGAATACGTCGGCAAATCGATGCTGAAATCCAAGTACGGCGATTCGCTCGTTGAACTCGACGCGCGCATTGGTCACATCGTGGACAAGGTCCGCGAACTCGGCATTGCCAATAACACCCTGATCATCTTCACCACCGACAATGGCGCGTGGCAGGATGTTTATCCTGACGCCGGCTATACGCCATTTCGCGGCACCAAGGGCACAGTGCGCGAAGGCGGCGCTCGCGTGCCTGCCATTGCATGGTGGCCCGGGAAGATTAAAGCGGGTTCGCGAAACTACGACATCCTCGGCAGCCTCGACTTCATGGCCACATTCGCTAACCTGGCAGGCGTAAAGCTGCCGGAAAACGACCGCGAAGGCAAGCCGATCATCTTCGACAGCGTCGACATGACACCTGTGCTGCTAGGCACAGGCAAATCGAAACGAAACAGTTGGTTTTACTTCACCGAGAATGAACTAACGCCCGGCGCGGTTCGCGTCGGCAGGTTCAAGGCCGTCTTCAATCTACGCGGAGACGATGGACAGGCTACGGGAGCCCTCGCCGTCGACACGAATCTAGGATGGAAGGGTCCGGATAAATATGTGGCTACCGTTCCCCAGATCTTTGATCTCTGGGCAGACCCGCAGGAGCGATACGACATTTTCATGAACAACTATACAGAGCACACCTGGACCCTGGTGACGATCAGTGCCGCTACGAAGGAACTGATGCAGACGTACGTGAAATATCCTCCGCGCAAGCAGCAGAGCGAAGCCTATTCTGGACCGATAACCTTGCAGCAATATGAGCGATTCCAGAGCATGCGCGAAACCCTGCAAAAGGAAGGATTCAGCATTCCGATGCCAACTGGAAATTGAAGGGCTGTTGTCCCGGCATTGGTCATCGCTTACGGTTGCTTGGTGGGCGTTGCCACTGGCACGTATGTCTGTCGGAATCGCAGGTCTACCCCCGGGAATCGGGCGCGAGCGTCCTTGGTGAATTCGACCTTCAACGTATGCCGATTGCCGTCGGCCACGAGTGGCGTGAATCCGAGCGTATAGCGGAAGTGCAGCTGCGTCAGGATGAATTCAAGCGCCGCGGGGAATAAGCTCGCATTCGTGGCCGTGTAGTATTCTCCGCCGGTTTCCTTGCTGTAGTAGTGAATTACGAAGTTGATTTGATGGTTCGCGAACAACATATCCGGATTGAAGCGTACTCCTCCATCGCTGATGCCGAAGACAATGCCAGAGGTTTCGAGCACCTGCCGAAGGATATGCTGTGCCTCATTCTCGTAGAGTCCACAGTGGTCGCCATACAGAAACAGGAGGACCGGCAGGCGGCTTGGCTTGGTGTGCTCCGCGTCCTGCACGATCGACTCAAACATTTTCTGCATGGCCAGTTCACCCGGGCGGTTATCGACTGAGCGAAAGTCAAAAGACTTCTGACCGAGTATCTTGTCGACGGTTGCCAGAGCTGCATCGACATCGTGCGCGGGGATGAAATCGATAGAAGCGGCGCCATCGTCGCACCAGTGCGCGACTCCTACTACATCCTCTTTATCCAAACTTGCGAGGGCAGGCTTGAGGAGCTGCGTCTTGCCGCGCATGAACTCCGAATGCCAATCCGGCGGCAGGGCTTCCGGACACTGCACGATAAACCACAACGAGATGGGACGCGTTCCGCGTGTCGCCCCAGCCTTGAAGTTGTTGATGGGGACTTCTTTTCCATTGTCCAGGATCCGAAAATCTTCCTGCTTCAGGCCGGTGAGGAGCGCTTTCGTGTCCACATTGGGTTTCGTGGTTGCAGGAATGACGTCGACAAGCACCTGATTGTTGGAAGCAGGCGGTGCGGAGCTGAGCGGCGTTTGAGCCAAGGCTGCAGTGGAGAGCAATACAAATAAGGAAAACAGCAAGCCGGTTGAGCGAAGTCCAGAGACATCCATCGAGAGCACATTATAATCTGCCGCAGTGGGACTGGCGGTGATGAGGACAAAAGCCGGAGTCTAGCCAGGAGCGGGCTTGAATGGATCCCCTCCGATGCGAAACGCCAGAATTGGCGGAACAACTTTTGGGACGAATGCCGTGGGGGGATCATCCAAAAGCTGCTGGCATGGAGGGGCACCGAAATGTCCGTGATCCTGATTGTTGTCGTGGTGGGACTCTCTGTGCTGATCGCACTCTGGATCAAACGCACGAGAGACCAGCGTGAGCTCACGCGCGCCAGTATCACCCCGGAGGAGTTGCATAAGATGTTGGAGTCGAGCGCAGGCGTATTGCTATACGATGTTCGCCTGCCGCTCGATTTCTTAGCTGACGCTGAAATTATTCCCGGCGCAACGAGAATTCCTCCTAAGGAATTGCTCGAGAATCCATCCGTGATTCCGAAAGAGAAAGACGCGGTCGTTTACTGCACTTGTGCAACGGACGAAACGGCCCGGCGCATCGTGAAACAAGCGCGCGGCATGAATTTTCTGCGGATCAAATTGCTCAGAGGCGGGCTGGCGGCGTGGAAAGAGATGGGCTATTCGGTCGCGCCCTACGACCAGTCGTTCCACTTGGACACCAGAACCTAGCGGTAAGATCACTCTTACATGCCCGCTCGAGACGAGCGGGTTCCACCGGGATTTGCGGACGCGGGCGTCCTGTACATGGTGGCCTTTACGGCTGCCCTTTGATCGTGGCCGGCCCCGACTTCGCGCCCACACGATTCATGTAAGCCTGCAACGTCACGAACTGGTATCCGCGCGCGCGCAGTTCCGGCAGCAGCACTTCCAGAGCAGCGACCGTGGTCGAAAGCTCATGGAACGCGATTAAGTGCGTGGTGATGCCTTTCTTCTCGCGCGCTTCGATGGTTTTCAGCACGGACGCTTCGAGCGACGGCTTGGGGCACTGCGTCGCTTTGCCTGCACAAAGATAATCGAGTGAATTGATGTCTCGTGTTGCGACTGGCATTTCTGACGAGATGGTCAGCACGGTCCATCCGCGATGTTGCAGGTCTTTTTCCAGATCGGATGGCATGATCCAGTCGGGTGGCCGTAGATAGTGGGGCTGCGATCCGGTGACAGTTTTGATCAGCTGCGCGCCATGATCGACGTCAGCCACAGCGGCGGCTTCGCCCTTTCTCTGCTCAAACTGTTTGAGCTGTACGTGGCTGAACGTATGGTTCTCGATCTCGTGTCCGCGGCGAACGACTTCATGCGCGGCGTCGAGACAAGTCTTGTCGGTCTGATATTCGTGGCGCTCGCCGTAGGTCTTCGGCAGCAGGCGCCAGCCCATCACGAAAAACGTCGCCTTGGCGTGATTCTTGTCGAGGAGATCGAGCAGGCTCGGTACGGGCTTTACGCCGGGCGCATTGTATCCATAAAGAATGTAGGGGCGTGGTCCGTCGTCGAAAGTCAGGGCAATCAGTTTCTGATCGCCGGCGAAGGCCGCGGACAAGCTAAGTAGAAGAATTGCGCAGAGGTATCCGAAAGACTTCATGGCCGATTCTCGAGCTCTCTTTAGGAACTGTGCTCAGAGTAGCTCGATTCGTTCTGGAAAGCAGTGATCGAAGGTACATGGACAGGCGGAGACTCGCGTCGGAGACCTGTTGGGGCTTAAGAAACAAATGGATCTCACAACTTTGCCCGCCGTCGCCGCCACATATACCATTGAGGAATCGTGGCCGTAAGCACTACATCTCCGGCGTCGGTACGCAGCCTTCCGCCGTTCAATCCGCCTGAGCAAAGAACTTCGCTCGATTTTGGGGAAATAACCCGCTTCGCCTACGACACTTTCCGCAGCAACAAAATTCGCTTCGCGCTCACCGCACTGGGTATGGTCATCGGCAATGCCTCACTGATCCTGGTGGTTACCATCGGCATGACGGGAAAGCAATACATCCTGAACCAGATCCAGGCGATTGGCGCCAACATGGTGTACGTTTCTCAGGAAGGCATCGGGAATCAGGCAGAGAACACGACCGCTCAACAGGACTTGCTCAGCCTGAACGACATGCGAGCAGTGCGCGAAGAGGTTCCAGGTATTCGCGCTGCTTCCCCTCTGGTGGAGTTGCACGATCGGATACCGGTCGGCAGCGGCAAGGAGCGCGACGTCCTGGTTCTCGGCGTTTCTCCCGAGTACCTGCAGGTACGCAACCTGGATGTTCCTCGTGGACGTTTCTTCGATGAAGACGATACCAAGGCGCGAAACAAAGTTGCGGTGGTCACGGAAAGGTTCGCCGACAAGCAGTTTGGCAGCGACCAGGATGCGGTCGGCCAAACCGTCAAGGTGAACGGCCTGCCATTTACGATCATCGGCACGTTCCGCGAGCGCGTGGAAACCTTCGGGCAATCCGGCATCGCCGATGAGACTCTGCTGATTCCTTACACCGTAGCCCAGTACTTCACCGGCAACGACGCCGTGAACCAGATCTACTTCTCACTGGGTGACTCGTCGGACATTCCCCAGGCCACGCAACAGATTCGGCGGGTGATCAAGTCGCGTCACCGGGAAGCGGCGGTGTATCGCGTCGATAACCTCACGGAGTTGCTGGATGTGGCCGCAAAATCGGCGAACGCCTTGACCATGGTGCTGCTGCTGGTTGCCATGGTCACTCTGGTCGTCAGCGGTGTGGGCATCATGAACATCATGTTGGCGACGGTCACTTCCCGCATACGCGAGATCGGTGTACGTAAGGCAATCGGGGCCACCAATCGCGAGATCAAGTTCCAATTCATGGCGGAAGCCATGTTCATCTCGCTGGCGGGTGGCATCCTCGGCATCATCATTGGACTCGCACTGCCACTGTCGGTGCGCTGGTTTACCGCTTTCCGCATACCGATTTCAGGATTGTCGGCGATTATCGCGATCCTGGTCTCGACGATCGTGGGCGTGATCTTTGGTACGGTGCCGGCGACGCGGGCGGCGCAATTGGATCCGGTGGAGAGTCTCAGGTACGAGTAGCGGATTGCTATTTGTGCTTTTCGGGATGCCTACGTCGGTGAGTCGAGCCATGCTCGTCGAAAAGAACAGTAACGCTGCCGCTCCTCGATATGTTCGCAACGAACGGCGGTTTCTGTTCGTTGCAGACTCGCTGTATTCTCGGCAAGGCTTTTTTGAGCGTTTCAGCCATTTCCGCTCCGCTGAAGTTTCCTGATCCGAAATAAAACTCTTTGATCCGCATGGTGAGCACTGTTGTTCTTTTCCCACTCATTGAATCGATTTCTCTTATCTTTAGTCAGAACGGCCCAAGAGCGCTCTCCAACATATCGCAGCCAAATTTCGTCCGCTGTTCCAGGCTCAAAATAAGAACCATGTCTCTCGAATCGAACGCCCATTTCGTTCAGCGCGTCCAAGATCGGTTTGCAGTTATGCAGATTCTCGTCAAGATAAAGAACGAAATCGTCAAGCTGCAACTGCTCGGGTTTCCCAGCGAATTGCCTCTTCAATTTGTTCTTTAGGGACACCATATTCTTCGGCCAGATCGTTTACTGACTCTCTGGCGTTGAATCGTGATGCAATGACGGCAGTGGATATACCCGTTCCGGCGATTACGGGCTTTCCGAATCCAATTTTGGGATTCATGAGGATAAGTTTTGGCTCGCTTGCACGACGCTGCCGAACGAATGGATAGAAGTTAAAGAGACCTTTGGGATCTTGCTCGATTCTCTCGAGATGTATCTCGACGATCTCTGGAATCACCAGCTGGCCCTCCCTCGAAAGATTGACCACTTTGCCCATTTCTTTGCTCAGAAGATCGACGTAATCAGTGAAGAGAGCTTTCTCGATGAGGGGATGTTTGTATCCGTACTTATCGCGCAAATGCGCAAGGGCAGTTCGAATTCTCGGCAGATGCAGCCCATAGACGTCACGCATGGCGGTCAGCATGTGACATTCAAGTAAGTTGGTGAAAGACAGGCTCCTGGGCTTTGAGGAAGCGATTTCAATCAGAGCAGGAGTTCTTCCTCTTCCCTGAACCCAGTACTCCAAAGTCTTGATCGGAACCCGCAGATACAGAGCTGATTCCGCTAGACCATACATAGGCGTTTCCAGGTTCTCGCGATTTATCAGCTTCATTTCTCGACCTCTAGGCAAGCATAACTGGAATTCCAGCCTGCTTACCAGCCATTTGGCTCCTTCTTGCCACTTCTTGGTACCGGGCAGGTACTAGCTCACCCCTGAAAGCAGAAAAGCCGGGCTTGTTGCGCCCGGCTTCTGAACCTGCATTGGATGTGAGCTGGCTTTATTGGACCAGGGCCACACCTTCCAATTCTTTCTGAATGACAGCAAGAGAGCAGCCTGCCGCTCCCATGCGGCTGGCGGCGTCGAGCGCCGCTTCCTGAGAGACCCCATACCCACGCCCCATCAGGAACATCTGGAGCAGCTCAGCGGTTTCCGATGTATCCAGCATCCGCTGCATCAGTTCGTTCCTCAGGGCAGAAACTTCCGCGATTGTGAATTTTTCAGCCATCACTCGGATCACCTCCGACCCCACTGGCCTAACTGCCTTTACTCATTAGACTGCTCAGACTTGCTTTTCGTTACAGCAATTCTTGTGCCGAACCTGAGTTGGGAGCGCCAGAATTCGTGTGCAGATGGAAACCCCCTGCATTTGAAAGAGTTGCGGAACTCTGGTTTCTGGTGGGATGAACGGAATCCACGGATTACGGTAGATATAAGACAAAAATGTGTATCCCGCTGAGGCGAAAATGAGACGCTTTTCCCGATTCAGTGTGTCAGAAACGACGCAGGCCTTACGCTTCCACAATCGCTTCGTCGATCAACAGGATCGGAATTCCGTCGCGGACCGGGTACGCGCGGTGACACTTTCCGCATTTCAGGATGTCGCGGTCCTCGTCGTAGGCCAACGCCGTCTTACAGGCAGGACAAGCCAGCATATTGATGAGATCGCGGTCCAACATAATGAGCCGATTTTATACCCGTTCGCGGCACCGGATTCCTCGCGGCACGCAAGCGTAAGATAGAATTTCAGGTTCGTAATCCGCTGAAAGCAAGGAAGCTCGATGTCTGCTGTCATTCTGGACGGAAATCGCATCTCTGCCGACATTAAGAATGAAGTTGCCGAGGAGATCCGTGGGCTCGCGGGCTCCGGAGTGCGCCCAGGATTGGCCGTCGTTTTGGTTGGGCACAATCCTGCGTCAGAGGTTTACGTTCGGAGCAAAGTGAAGGCATGCGAAGCGCTGGGAGTCTACAGTGAGAAACATACTCCTTCCGAGCATGCTTCGACCGAGGAACTGCTTGACTTGGTGGAGAGCCTCAATTCGCGTGACGAGATCGATGGCATCCTCGTGCAACTGCCTTTGCCTCCGCAGCTCGACGCCAAAAAGGTGCTGATGGCGGTCGATCCGGCCAAAGATGTTGATGGATTCCACCCGATGAATGTGGGATTTCTCTCAACTCAGCGTCCCGGGCTGGTGCCCTGTACGCCGTCGGGTGTGATGGAAATCCTCCACCGTAGCGGGATTTCAGTGAGCGGCGCGGACGCCGTGGTGGTCGGACGCAGCGACATTGTCGGCAAACCGATGACGATGCTGTTGACTAACGCCCATGCCACCGTAACGATTTGCCATTCCAAAAGCCACGACCTGCCGGGCATTTGCCGCCGCGCCGACATTCTGGTCGCTGCCATCGGTCGTACCGGCATGATCACCCGCGACTACGTCAAGCCGGGTGCGACGGTGATTGATGTGGGCATGAACAAGATCACCGATCGCGCTGAGTTCGAGCGCTTCTTCCACGGCGATGCGAAGCGCGAAGCAGCCTTCGCAAAGAATGGCTCGGTGCTGATCGGCGATGTCGATCCGGCGGTGGCCGAGATCGCTGGTGCTCTCACGCCGGTTCCGGGCGGAGTCGGTCCGCTGACGATTGCCATGCTGATGTCCAACACGCTGAAGGCGATGAAACTGCGGCGCGGCGAACGCGTGCGCGAGATTGCGGTGCGCCAGGCCTGATCGAATGGCACTGAAAGTCGGACTCACCGGCGGTGTCGCGTGTGGCAAATCAACTGTAGGCGAGATGTTCGCCCACCATGGCGCGCACGTAATCCAGGCCGACAAAATCGCTCACCTGCTGATGCAGAAAGACGCGCCCGTATATGCGCAGATCGTAAAGACGTTTGGTGCAGCCATCCTGAATGAAGATGGGACCATCAGTCGCCCCAAGCTGGCCGACGCTGCCTTTGGCTCCGCCCGCATTCCCGAACTCAACGCCATTGTTCATCCTGCGGTGATTGCCGCCGAAGACGAGTGGATGCGCCTGGTTCTCGCGGAGAATCCGAGGGGCGTCGCGATCGTAGAAGCTGCGCTGATTCTCGAAGCGCACGCGGAAGATCGATTCGACAAGCTGATCACCGTGACCTGTACGTTCGATCAGAAGGTGGAGCGGTTCGCCGCGCGGCATAACCAGCCGCTTCCTGTCGCTCGCATTGAAGTTGAACGCCGCATGAAGGCGCAGTTATCCGACGAAGAAAAAGTCCGCGCCGCCGATTACGTCATCGATAATTCCGGGTCTCTGTCGCAGACCGGGCAGCAGGTGGCCGTGGTCTGGGGCGAACTGTCGGCTTTGGCGGCCGCACGGTGAAGGCGAGCGACGGTTGCGCTCCGCGCAGTACAATTTCTAAGTAGTTGGTGCTCCATATCTGCCTTCCTTTGGCAGATGTGGGTCGTGGAAATCTCGAACCACTGCGATGAAAAGAATGTTACGACCACTAATCTTTGCCCTCGTCCTGGTTGGCGGATTTTACTTCTACACCACGCAACATCCGGCCAGCCTGAAATCGCCTTTCTCGGAACCCACGAAGCTGGAGCTTACACAGGCATCTGGGCCGGAGACGCTCGATCCCGAAGAGCAGATCAATGTCAGCGTCTACAAGAAGGCGATTCCGTCGGTGGTGAACATTCGCTCGCGCGCTGTGAGCTTTAACTTCTTTTATGGGGTGGTGCCGCAGGAAGGCCAGGGCTCGGGATTCATTCTCGACAAAGAGGGACACATCCTCACGAATTTCCACGTGATCCAGGGCGCCGAGAATATTGAAGTCACGCTGCACAACAAGCGCAATTATCCGGCGAAGGTGATTGGCACCGATCAGAGTCACGATCTTGCGGTGATCCAGATCAGCGCTCCTGACCTGGTTCCGGCAACGCTCGGCGACTCGCGCAACCTCAGCGTTGGGCAGAAGGTGTTTGCGATCGGCAATCCGTTCGGATTGGCGGGCACGATGACGCGCGGCATCATTAGTTCGATCCGCCCGGTTGGCGGGCCGAATGGAAACACGATCGATGAAGCCATCCAGACGGATGCGGCGATTAATCCCGGCAACTCCGGCGGGCCGCTGCTGAACTCGCGCGCCGAGGTGATTGGCATCAACTCGATGATCGCCACCGGCGGTGCCGAGCAGAGTGCCGGTATCGGCTTTGCGATTCCGATCAACAGTGCCAAAGCCGTGCTCAACGACCTGGTAACTGAGGGCCGCGTGCGGCGCCCTTCGTTCGGCATACAGGGACTGCCCATCGGTCCCGAGCTGGCCGATCAACTTGGGCTGGCAGCCGATTATGGAGTGCTGATCGTCCAGGTTGTCCCCGGAGGTGCAGCGGCAAAAGCCGGACTGCATGGCGGAAATCAGCGCGCGCTACTGGGCAATACTCCGATCCTGGTTGGCGGCGATCTGATCGTTGGCATCGACGGACAACGCGTGGAAGACATGCAGGACTTGTCTCGGGTGATGAACAATCATCGCGCCGGCGACGCCGTAGCCGTGAACATCTTCCGCGGCAAGCAAAAGCTCGATGTGAAAGTGGTGCTGGGCGAGGCGAAGCAGAGCTAGGTCCCACGTTCTTACAGGACTTCTTTCCGCTGCGCGCACAATTAAGTCCGGGCCAGCACTCTTCGCAACGCCGGGCGTAAATGAAGATCCTGCAGGCAAACGAACATTGAGCACAACGGCCCCTAGCACCGAAAACCGATCTAAATGCGCCTCGAAGCGATCGTGTTCGCAGTCCAGGAGCGGAAAAGCTTGGAACATGGCATGAGAGAGGCGCTGACGAGAGATTGACAAGGTAACTCGCCGGCGGGAGAATATGTCGTATACGACGCGTCGTACGCGACTGGTGAGGCGCCATGAACCTGAACTTCGAAGAAGTGATTCGCTGGCTCTGGATCTGTGTGGGAGTTTTTTGGCTTGCCGGCTGGCTCGGTGCCAAGCAGACGACCCGAATGCAGCCCAGCGGATCGCGGTTGATTCAACTCTTGTTTGAGATAGCCGCGTTTTATCTGCTTCTGGGGAGGCAATTGCCGCACTTGCTGAAGATCCGAATTCTTCCAGAGTCTGCCACAACCGGATGGCTTGCCATTGTATTGGCTGGAGTCGGCGCGTTAGTGGCTATCTGGGCGCGGCTATCGCTGGGGACAAACTGGAGCGCGCGCGTGACGATCAAGGAGCAGCATGAGCTGATTCAATCGGGACCGTATGCACTGGTGCGCCACCCCATCTATTCGGGGTTGTTGCTGATGGTGCTGGGAACGGCGATTGAGGCTGGGCAGGTGCGCGGATTCGTGGCGCTGGCAATGGCCTTCACTGGATGGTATCTGAAATCGCGCACCGAAGATGTCTTCATGGAACAGCACTTTGGCAGTGAATACGTGCGGTATAAACAGAAAGTGAAGGGCTTGATTCCCAGGATCTTCTAAGCGGACACCCAATGCGCGAAGACAAAGAAATCAGTTTGCTTGCCCGAGAAATTGACGAGCACCTGCGCGTAGTGCGGCAGATATTGCGGCGTCCGATGGAAGCTGAGTTCGCGAGGGGACACCTGACCGGACCTCAGCAACTCATCATGGAAACGCTCGTCCGCAGCAAAGGACTCAGCCTCAAAGAACTTAGTAAACGGGTGAACCTTTCGCATAGCACGGTCTCTGGCATCGTCGACCGCCTGGAGAGACGCGGCTTCGTGCGCAGAAAGACGGACACAAACGACCGTCGCTTTACCGTAATTACTCCCTCGAAAGCCGTGGAAGACTTTTTGCAGAACAAACTGCCGATGCTGAGCATTCACCCGCTGGCAAAAGTGCTGGCTCGCGCAAAAGTTTCCGAACGAGATGAAATGTTGCAAGGGTTGCGCCGATTGCGCAGCCTGCTGGAGAGTACCGCCGACAAATAATCTTCCCTCCCACGAACGCCATGCCAAATCGGGCCCTGGAACCACCCGTACACCATCCAAAGTAAGCCCCCAGATGGTGATCAATTCGGTACTATTGCGGCATGGAAGTGGGTATAGATGTGGTACTTTAAACCCGCTTTCATACGAAAACGGCGGCACGGGAACGGTAACCGCAAGGATAATTTTGTCTTCGGTGTACTAAACGGTTCCAGGGACGGCTGAGTTGCCGCTTCGAATTGGCCAGCAGAGGAAAATGGAGTAAAGAATGGCTCTTGGCTTTGGCTTCAACAAACAGAAAGTTCTTGCCAATGCGGAGAAGTACGTCCAGCAGGGCAAGCTGGCGAACGCCATTGCCGAGTACGAGAAGATTCTCGAGAAAGATCCCAAAGACCTCACCGTTCTGAATACGATTGGCGATCTGTACGCGCGCGACGGAGATTCATCGAAAGCCAGCGAGTATTACACGCGTGTTGGCGATTCCTATTCGCAACAGGGATTCACGCTGCGCGCGATCGCGATGTACAAGAAGGTTTCGAAACTGGACTCAAGCTCGCTCAGCATGGTCCAGAAGCTGGCCGAGCTCTACACACAGCAGGGACTGCTGAACGATGCTCGGCAACAGTACCTGATTCTCGCGGACTCCTCACTCAAGAAGAACGATTACGACGGAGCCGCCCGCATCTTCGAAAAGATGCTGGAGGGCGATCCGGACAATGCCGCGGTACAAGGCAAACTGGCCGACATCTACGTTAAGCTGGGAAAGAAAGATAAGGCACGCGACCTTCTCTTCCGAATCGCTACTTCTCTTTCAGAACGGCGTTCGATGGATGCGGCGATCGACGCGTTGAATCGCCTGCTCGCGATCGATCCCACCAATACCGAAGCACTTTTACTTCGCGGCAAGATCGCACTGGATGCCGGTGATACGGCGGCAGGAATCAAGTTCCTGGAACGCGTCCCGACCATCGACTCGCTTCCCCAGGGATTGCACTCTCTGCTGCGCGCTTACCTGAGCACAGGAAAATATGAAGAGGCTGAGCCGTTAGCGCGCAAACTGCTGGGCGTTCACAACGACAACAGCGGCATTCGCGAATACGCTACCGCCTTGGTGACATCGGGACAGGCGGAAACGGCGCTGCGCGTATATGACGAGTTTTCGAGCACTCTGCTCGCCGGTGACAGCACGGAAGTGATCCTCGCTTTGCAGCCACTGATTGGGCAGCTGAAGGATCAACCGAGCGCACTGGAGACGCTGCGCAATATCTTCGAGAAGGCGGGAGCATCCAGCAGCGTCCCGGAGATCAACGAACTCCTGGCGCACGCCTACGTGCAGGCCGGAGAGCTGGGAAAGGCGCGTGATCTCTATAAGGGATTGGCCGAGATTGAGCCGGGTAATCCACTTCACCTGCAGAACTATCGGCAGGTGCTGGTAAGGCTGGGAGAGGATGTTGCTGCCCGTCCGTCCGAACCAGATCAAGCGGATCAGGCATTCTTCATCGAAGAGCTGGCTGAGCAGACCGGTCCGTCGCTACAGCAATCCTATGCCCCGGTGCTTGCGGAGAACATCAATTCCGCTCTGACTGAGTCTGAACTCTACGAGTCGTACGGCAAGGCGCAGCAGGCGGTGCACTTGCTGGAAAGCGCGTTGTCCAAGGCGCCCGAAGACGTTCGCCTGAATCAGCGACTGGCATCGATCTACCTTCGCAATGGCCGTTCCGACGATGCCGCCAAGTGCTACACCGTGCTTAGCCAAATCTTCACCAAAGTTGGCAAGACGGACGAAGCGAAACAGTACGCCGAATATGCTCAACGTTGCCGGACGATTGAACCGACTGCGGAAGCTTCAGCGTTAAAACAGGAAGCGCCAACGGCAGTCGCAATGCAGCCGAAAGCGGTCGCGCCAGAACCCGAAGCGGTCCCAGAAATTGAAATAGTCGCTCCCGCCGAAGCGCATGCGGCGGAGATTCCATCTTTTGAGATCACGCCTCCCGAGCACGGCGAAAGCAGCGCTGGCGAGGCCCATGAGATTGATCTTTCCGCGGAGTGGGAGGCTGCCGTTTCTTCCGAGGCCCCCATCGAATCCGCTCCGGCAGAAGTGCATCTGCCGCCTCCACCCGAACCAATCGTCGAGGCCAAGCTTCCCGAGCCCGAGGATGTTCCGGTTTCGGCCGAAGCGCCTCATCCGAGCGTAATCTCGGACCTGCTGGAAGAGATCAAGTTCTACCTGTCGCAGTCCATGCTGGACGAAGCCCGCTCGGCGGTGGGACGTCTCTATGAGATGGCGCCGGATAACGATCAGATTCCGGCCTTCGAATCGCAGATCGCGGCGCTATCAGCAGCCGCAGTTGCCGAGCCCGAGGTACGGTCCTCTGCCCCCGAAACAGTTGAACCGCAGGCGGAAGAAACTCCAGTCGAATCGGGCGCATTCGACGACAGCATGATCGAGAGCCTGCTCACCGATCACAAGGTCGAAGCTGAATTCGAATTGCCGGAGCCCCCGGCGGAGCCGATTGCCGCGCAGGCCCCGCCCATCACTGACTTCGAGTTGGAAGAAGAGCCTCTCGAAGCAGAAAAGTATTCCGAGCCTGAGCATATTCCGGGCATTGTTCATGACCTGACTCCGGTTCCCGAGCAACCGGCAGTGGTCGCGGAAGCACCGGCGGCCGCAAAGGAAGCTACGCCTGAGGCGCCACTTCCGAAAACACCTGAGTTCCAGATCGCTGCGCAAGCGCCAGATCAGCTTCTTGAAATCGGTGAGGAAGCACCTCTTCCGTCCAGCGAGCCGCTCGAAGAATTCATCCCCGAACCACCGGCTTCCACCGAGCCTCAACCAGAGCCGGAAGAAGAACCCGAGCCGGTTGTTCTTAAGCCAGCTGAAGAACCAGAGCCGCTGGTCGCCGCGGCCTCACACAATCAAGATGTGCTGTCGGACTTTGTCCTCGACCTGGAAAGCTCGCTTGGTAATGACTTCCTGAGCAGCGGCAACGGCAGTTCACCACTCTCCAGCCCCGGCCTGCCGGGATCCGGACCGAGCATTCCGAATATTCCTGTCATGCCTCCGCCGTCGATTCCAGTGCACGCGGCCGCTGCTGTTTCTGCCCTTCCCGATGCGTCGTCGGGGACTGCGACCGCAGTTGCTGTGGCTCCCGAACCTGGACTCGCAGTCACTGAGGATGCGTCTCCGCTTTCGGAGTTGTTCGCGGAATTCAAGGAAGAGGTCGAAGAGGGTTCCACCGACAAAGAAGATCCTGAAACTCACTACAATCTTGGCGTTGCCTTCAAGGAAATGGGTCTGCTGGATGAAGCGATCGGAGAGCTACAAAAGGTATGCTCTGCGATTGACCGTGGACAAGAATTCCCGCAAGTGATTCAGGCCTATACCTGGCTCGCGCACTGCTTCGTGGAGAAAGGAATCCCCGAGGCGGGAATCAAGTGGTACGAAAAAGCGCTACAGGTTCCCGGAGACCAGGAGACTCGCACCGCCGTAGAATACGAACTGGCTTGCGCCTGTGAGGCGGCGGGTGATCGCAAGGTGGCTCTGCAACACTTCCTTGAGGTGTACGGCAGCAACATCGACTACCGCGACGTTTCCGAACGGATCAAAGCCCTGAAAGCGTAAAATCCCGTAGAATCGGTAGATGGATTCTGCGCGCAAGGGGGAGCAAGCGAACTACCCCAAACAGGATACCGAGCCTCTGAACGCCAGCACTCCAATTCTGACTCATCCCGCCACGCAGACTCCGAACCCACCCGAGCCCGTGCCCCGGCATGTGATCTGGATTCATCGCATTTCCATGGTCGTATTTGTCGTGTTCTGCATTGAGCTGGGCTTGTTCATCGCGGTCCTACCCTGGATCTCCGTATGGAACTCCAACAGCTTTGTGCTCACACATCCGGGATTGCGCGACTTCATCGGTAACAACTTTGTCCGCGGGGCGATTTCTGGAATCGGCATCATCGACCTGTGGATCGGGATATGGGAAGCGGTGCACTACCGCGATCCTGTCGCGATCGATGACTCCGACGCTGGTTAGTAGCCAATAAGGTCGAGACCACTTCCGGAAGATCGTTCCTTGCTTCTGACTTCGCCGTTCTACTCCATCCTCTCTGGCTAGTGCCTCTTGGTTGGTGGCTACTGATATTCTGTTGGTTCGACATGACGGACAAACCTCCATTCCGCTCTCCTCTTGCTTACGAAAACAAAAAGTTCCTGGATAGCCCCGACGGGCGAGTACTGCGAATTCTGTCGGAGTACCTTGAGCCGTTGACGCGCTTTCGTCGTGAGCGGATTCAGGACACCATCGTCTTTTTTGGATCGGCGCGATTCCATAGTCTCTCGGACGCGGAAGTTGCTCTCCAGGAACTGGAGCGGCCATTCTCGGCGCGGCCCGAGCCGCGGGACGAGAGCGACTTGAAGAGCGCTCACGCAGCTGTTGATATGGCGCGCTACTACGAGGACGCACGTAAGCTCGCATCTATGTTGACCACGTGGACGCGTACCCTGCCCTCCAAGCGAAACCGGTTCGTGGTCACAACCGGCGGTGGCCCCGGAATCATGGAGGCTGCGAATCGCGGCGCTTTTGAGGCCGGCGGAAAAACCATCGGGCTCAACATCAATCTTCCGTATGAGCAAATGCCCAACCGGTACATCACCCCAGAATTGAACTTCGAGTTCCATTACTTCTTCATGCGCAAGCTCTGGTTTGCCTATCTCGCCAAGGCATTGATTGTTTTCCCCGGCGGATTCGGCACTTTCGACGAACTATTCGAAATCCTGACCCTGGCGCAGACCGAAAAGCTGGCCAAGAAGATCGTCGTCGTCATGTATGGGAGCGAATACTGGAAGAAGGTGATTAACTTTCAGGCTTTGGTGGATGCTGGCGTCATCGCAGAGCAAGACTTGAATTTGTTCAAAATGTGCGACGATCCCGAGTCCGCGTTTGAATACTTGCGCGCAGGATTAACCCAGTACCACCTGGCGGGAGCCCATCCAGAGAAAGAACCGGACATCGCCAAGACGAGGCCATAGCTGGCAGCTGTTAGCTCTTAGTCTTTGGCTCTTAGGCCCATCAGGAAGCACTGTTCGGAAAACTGCTAACGGTTGTGGCCGCTAAGAGCTGATGGCTAAAAGCTAATTGCTGGCTTCTACGCTGCTCGACCCACTTGCGGGGAAGTTTCTTCGATCTTCTCTTTGACCTCATGCTCTACGCCCTTGATCTCGATGCGCTCGCGATGTATGTCGAGACGCAGGCGCCCGAAGACGCTCATGTACTGATTCGCGATCCATACCAGGGCGAAAAAGGCGATGAGGTATCCGCGCCAATCGGAGTAGAGAAGCTTGTAGCGGGTGACGATCAGGAAGAAAGCGGCCACGTAGTGGCTGAAGCAATATTCGCAGGTAAACAGGTAGAAGAACTTTCGTCCGGCGCCGAGCGCGAGTACTGGCTTTGGCGAGTGCAGTAGTCTCGCGGTTCGCGGAACGCTTCTTCATGCGTTACCGTCCAAGCCACGCAGGCGATGGGAATTGCCAGCACGAACAACCACACAATCTGCATTGCAAGTGACATGATTTGGTCTCAGTGATTCGATCGTGATTCCCTGCCTCGGGTGGGTCCGAACGATGTCTGGACTTGATGAGTCACCAGCGGAACTGATGTACTGACAGACTGAAAGACTGATCGACTTCCGTGCTCCTCTACTACATCACCGATCGGCAGCAATTTCCGGGCAAACCCAGTCAACAGCGCGACCGACTGCTGGCCAAGATCGCGGAAGCGGCCCGCGCCGGAGTGGATCTGATCCAGTTGCGTGAGCGCGATCTGAGTGCAAGAGAACTCTATGAGCTAGCGGCGGAAAGCCTCGCCATCGTTCGTGAAACGCGAAATGCAAAACGTGAAACGCGCCTGCTGATCAACTCCCGACTCGACGTGGCACTGGCCTGCGGCGCGGACGGCACACATCTGCGTGGCGACGATTTCTCGGCAAGTGATGCGCGCGCAATTTGGGCGAAAGCTCTCCGATTGCAGGACGCGAGGTGGCACGGGAGCCGAAGAGCTCGCTCTTCGCGAAACGTGAAACGTGAAACGCGCAACGCCTCTAACAACTATCAACTAACAACTGGCAACTTACTTTTGGGCGTTTCTTGTCACACTCAGGCCGACGTTCTTTCTGCCGAGGCTCATGGGGCAGACTTCGTGGTATATGGCCCCGTCTTCGAAAAGCGTGGAGCTGAGGTTGATCCTGTGGGTCTCGAAGATTTGCGCGGTGCGTGCAGCCATATTGCGACTCACGACAAGAAGGTCGAGGCCGGATTCGCCTCGGGCATGCCGATCCTGGCGCTCGGTGGCGTCACCCTCTCGAATGCGCGCGATTGCGTGGCGGCAGGCGCTGCGGGAATTGCCGGTATCCGATTGTTTCAGGATCACGAGGTTGCAGAAATTGTGGGCATGCTGCGCGCCGAGAGATAAAGCGTCTCAGTATTCTAATCACCGCGACGCAACCGCCCGCGCGGGAAGTAAGTCGGCAAAAACAAAGCCGTCTCGCTCGACTACCTCTCCCGTCTCAATCGGGATCGCATGGCGAAACATCGGCCCGGCGTAAACGAAGCTGTGAAACTCGCCATTCTCGCCACACGGGTCAGTCCCGGGCGGCAGATCGCGCAACAACTGCTCATCGAATTCGCGCCCCGCAAAACTGGCATCGAGCTTTCGCGGATCGACGCAGGTGAGGCGTGCCTTCAGGCCGGAGGCGATCATCTCCTCGGCAAGCTCGGTTGTGTTGATGCCCCAAACCGGAAATAACGGAGTCATCCCGACCTTCGCCATCTGCGTCTCGCGGTATGCGCGAATGTCCTCGAGGAACAGGTCGCCAAAGGCCACCGTTTGCACTCCGTCGGAGATCGCTCGATCCAGCATCTGCCGCATGCACTTTTCGTATTGTTCGTTCGAACACGGCCAGGGGAGCGGAACTGCCCATAACGGCAGACCAGCGGCCGCTGCCTGCTGCTCCATCAGTTCACGACGAACGGCATGCATGGCAACGCGATCGAACTCGGAGTTGAATGTCGTCAGCAGCGCAACGACTTCCACCGACGGATCCCGCCGTAGCAGGTGCAGAGCCCAGGCGCTATCTTTGCCACCACTCCAGGAGAGCAATACGTTACGTCGTGCCATTTCCTAATCCTATCCTGACCGGGAGCACTTTCCGCTGCTTCCTTGACGAATTGGCGCGCGAGCATCGATGATGCCTCTTCTCTCAATGGAGGCCTCCGCATTGACTCGCCGCAAGGTGTGGCTGTTCCTGATTGCTCTAGTCGTTTTACCTGTAGTCCGCGCCGAGGTTTCGCTGCCTGTCGTTTTTTCGGATGGCATGCTCCTGCAGCGCGACTTGCCAATCCACGTCTGGGGACGATCCGCGCCTGCCGAAAAGATCTCAGCCACGTTTCGCGGCGAAACCAGGGCGGCGGTTGCGGATGATCTTGGGCGGTGGCAGCTATATCTCCCGCCTGCTGCCGCTGGCGGCCCTTACGAGCTGACGATAAGCGGCTCAAATCGCATCGTGATCCACAACGTTCTGGTCGGCGATGTGTGGGTAGCCTCGGGCCAGTCGAACATGGAATTCAAGATGCGCGAGCTCGACAATCCGCAGGCCGAAATCGCCGCAGCGAAGTTCCCGCGCATACGCATCATGCGCATCGAGCACGCTTATTCGGAGTATCCGCTGACAGATGCGGTAGCCGATCAGCGCTGGGCGGAGGTCTCGCCGGAGTCGGTGCCAGAGTTTTCCGCAGTCGCGTACTACTTCGCGCGCGAAATTCACCAGAAAGAGAAAGTGCCCATCGGGATTATCGAAAGCAACTGGGGCGGAACAGTCGCCGAAACCTGGACGAGCATGGATGCGCTCGGGTCGGACGCAGCGCTGATGCCGGTGTTCGCTTCGCGCGCGCGCATGATGGACGTTGAAGCCGAGAATCTTCTGCTCGAACCCGTACACCAGGCGGCAATCGCGAAGGCAAAAGCAGCCGGCCTCACGCCGCCGAAGTTTCCGTGGCACCCAGTCCAGCAATCTTGGGCACCCGCGCAACTTTTCAATGCGATGATCGCGCCAATCACACCCTACGCGATTCGCGGGGTCATCTGGTACCAGGGCGAAAGCAACAGCAAGCTCGATCGCGCGCCCAGATACGAGCGCCTCTTGCAGACCATGATCCGCGACTGGCGTGCCCAGTGGGCGCTGGGCGATTTCCCGTTCCTCTACGTGCAAATCTCCAGCTTCACTTCCGACGCCACGGAAGATTGGGCCACGATTCGCCAGGCGCAGTTGCGCGCGCTTCAACTGCGCAACACGGCGATGGCCGTGACGATCGACATTGGCAATCCCGACGACGTTCACCCCAAAGACAAAGTAGATGTAGGCCATCGACTGGCGCTGGCAGCGCGGGCGACAGCGTACGGCGAGTCGGTCGAGTATTCAGGGCCGCTCGTTCGGCAGGTCACGCTCGAAGATCATGCGCTGCGGGTGTGGTTCGATCATGCCCCGGGATTGCAGTCGAAGGGCGGTCCGCCGACCAGCTTCGAGGTCGCTGGCGCTGATGGCAAATTCGTTCCCGCAGAAGCGCACATCGATGGGCAGAGTGTCATAGTCTCCAGCCCCTCGGTCGCGGCGCCAGTAAAAGTCCGATACGGATGGGCCAATAGTCCGAATTGCAATCTGTTCAACGGGGAGGGGCTGCCCGCGTCACCATTCCGGGGAGAGAGCAGGTAGGCTCGTGCCGTCCCTACCGGGACTTGATCCGCATCCGTGAATACTGCCACCCGGCACTTACGTGCCGGGCTATGCTGTACCAACTCTACGGGCTGGAGGTGTGCATGCTATCGCAGCGTCCCCAACTCGCGCCCACCCTCCCCTCTCAGGTAAACTGAAAGATTGATCCCAGCGGTATGAATGCTTATGAATAGCTCGAAATCATCCGTGGAGCCTGAGGCTGTGAATCCGGCTCCTGAGTCCCGCGCTGCTAATTTCCTGCAAGAGAGAATTGCCGAAGATCTTAGATCCGGTAAGTACCAGCACGTCCAAACGCGGTTTCCTCCTGAGCCCAACGGTTACCTGCACATCGGGCACGCTAAGGCCATCTGCATCGATTTCGGCCTGGCCGACGAGTTCGGCGGCAAGACGAACCTGCGTTTCGACGACACCAATCCGGAGAAGGAAGATACCGAGTACGTTGATTCCATCCAGGAAGATGTCCGTTGGCTGGGCTTCGATTGGGATGGCTTGTACTACGCTTCCGACTATTTCGATCAGATCTACGAGTGGGCGATTCAGCTGATCAAGGCGGGCAAGGCCTATGTCGACGACCTGAACGCCGATCAGGTCCGCGAGTACCGTGGAACGCTCACGCAGCCCGGCAAAGAAAGTCCGTACCGCAATCGGTCGGTGGAAGAGAACCTCGACCTTTTCATTCGCATGAAGAACGGCGAGTTCCCGGACGGTGCGCGCACGCTGCGCGCCAAGATCGACATGAGCTCGCCGAACTTGAACTTGCGCGATCCGATCATGTACCGCATCTTACGCGCTGAGCATCATCGCACCGGCAACAAGTGGCTGATCTATCCGACCTATGACTGGGCGCACGGACAGTCGGATTCGATCGAGAAAGTCACGCACTCGATGTGCTCGCTTGAGTTCGCTGACCACCAGCCGCTCTACAACTGGTACATTGAGCAGCTCGGGATTTTCCCATCACAGCAGATCGAATTCGATCGCCTCGCCATTACGTACACGCTCCTCAGCAAGCGCAAGCTGCTGCAACTGGTGAATGAAGGACGCGTGAGCGGGTGGGATGATCCACGCATGCCCACGCTGAGCGGGATGCGGCGCCGTGGATATACTCCGGAAGCAATTCGCAATTTCGTGTGGGCGGTGGGCGTATCGCGAACGAACGGAATCGTTGAACTGGAGATGCTGGAGCACTTCGTTCGCGAAGACCTGAATCGCCGCGCGCTGCGCGTGATGGCCGTCCTGAACCCCCTGAAAGTAGTAATCGATAACTATCCCGAGGGCCAGGTCGAGCAGATGGACGCGGTGAACAATCCCGAGGACGCGAAGGCGGGTTCACGCAAAGTGCCGTTCTCGAAGACGCTCTACATTGAGCAGGACGACTTCCGTGAAGTCCCGCCTCCGAAGTACTACCGACTTTCACCGGGAAAAGAAGTGCGTCTGCGCTACGGATACTTCATTACTGCGAAGAGCGTCGTGAAAAACGCGCAGGGGCAAGTCGTTGAAGTGCACTGTACCTACGATCCAGCGACGCGTGGCGGCAACGCGCCCGATGGCCGGAAGGTCAAGTCAACCATCCACTGGGTGTCGGCTGAGCACGCGCTCGATGCCGAGGTGCGCATTTACGACAAGCTGTTCACCAAAGAGAATCCCACCGAGTTGGAAGAAGGTCAGAACTTCACCGACAATCTGAATCCGAACTCGCTGGAAGTAAACAGTGACGCGAAGGTTGAGCCATCGCTGGCGGATGCGCCGGCAGGTAGCCGCTATCAGTTCGAACGCCTGGGCTACTTCTGCGTGGATCCGAATTCGAAGCCCGGAAAACCGGTCTTCAATCGCACCGTCGCTTTGAAAGATAGCTGGGCGAGGATCGAGAAGAAGGGCAAATAGCCCCAATCAGCCATCCTGGGTCCACAGGCAGCTGGCGGTCTTTGGCCACGACAACCACCTCTGGCACAGTGAGTTAGCCTAGGTTCGTCCCGAAATGGCACATTTTGGGACAGTGTTTCTGGCGTTTCAAATCACCGCAACCGATTGACTAGGCTAGGATAAGCCCCTATAGTCTTCACACTGTGCTGTGCCCGCTGGAGGGCCATAAGAATGGTCCTGACTGTGCGATGCGCGCGTCCACTTCGTATCGCCTGCCTCTGCTGACCAGCAGCGCCGCCGTAACTCCTCCCCCGATGGAGTTGTACGCGCATTTTGCATGGATTCCGTATTGGTCAGCATGATTGTTGTCCCGGGGATTACAGCCCTGCTGTTGTTGCTGATCTTTGCTTATCTGTATCAGCAAAGTCGCGCAACCTACTTCCTCGTTTGGCAAGCCGGCTGGGCCGCATTCTCTACGAGCTTTGTACTGCTGGGAGTTGTCTTCACGGTTTACGCTCGGCCGTCTATCTTCTTCCTGGCAACTCTGCTCCAGATCGCGACGGCGTTCGCCATATTCCTGTCTCTGCGATTTGTTAGCGATCAACAGTTCCGCTTTCATTGGTACGACTTCGCGATTGCGTTCATCGGCGTTGCGACTGCCGTCTACAGCACCTGGCGTTACTTCCCGGGCGGGATCTTTCGTCCAGAATCCCCCGAAGTTCACGTACGGGCCGAAACTCTGATTGCGCTGCTGCTTGCCTATTGCGCTTACTATTTCCTGAAACTTGGACGGCTGCGGGAGTCGACTGGCTATCGCATTCTAGGAGGCGCCCTTCTCGCGTGGGCCCTGTTGCTTGTCTCCGGACAATTCGAAGGTGTGTGGGCACAACGTTTCCTGAGCGTTGATCGTTACCTTACACCGCTGCCGCAGATGATGATCGGCGTGGCCATGGTGGTAGTGCTGTATGAGCAGGAACGCCGGACCGTTCAGGAAAACTCGCTCTTCTTCTCGACGCTCGACGTCGACAATTCCCGGCTGGTAAGTGCCAGCGACGTAACCAGCGGTTTCGAGAAGATACTGCGCCGGATCATGAGCCTGGTCGGTGTTGATCGCTCCGCAATTTTCGTTGGCGATGAGTGGCGGTCGGCGCTGCCCAATGTGGCGGTCGGCTTCAGCCACGAGTTCGCGCACGATTTGCATTCACAGGGGTTAAGCGAGTACCTCATCGACATGGCGTACCGCAGGGGAGGCGTAGTTACCCTGCGCAATCTGCCGCACCTCTCTGAGCCACTGCCGCCGGGGCCGCCGGGCTTCTTCGACAAATTAAAGGTTCTACTCGCCGCTTACGGAATTCGCAGCCTGACGGCGGTAAGTCTGCAGACCCGTGAGCGTAAGTTCGGCGTCATTCTGCTTCCCAACCGGGATGCGCGCTCGCTTGGACCATCGCACGTCCGCCTGCTGCTGGGCATCTCGATGCAAATAGGACTCACGCTCGAAAGCCATGTCTCGATGCAGGAGACGCGGCGCCGCACGCGCGAATATGAGCTCCTGACGCAGGTCGGGCAGGTGGTTAGCTCGCACCTGAATTCCGACGAAGTGCTGCGGGCCATTCACAAGGAGATCGGCCTGCTTGTCGATGTACATAACTTCTACATCGCTTTTCAGAAGAACGACGAGTTGTTCTTCGAGTTCGACGTGCGCAACGGCGAGTCCGTTCCCAAGCATTCGCGTAAGCTGGCCAATGGCTTCAGCGAGCACGTCATCCGAACGGGGCAGCCTCTGCTGATCAAGTCGCACCTCGAGGAGACGCGGTCCAAACTTGGCGTGACCTTCGTTCCTGAACAGCGCGCGCAATCCTTCTGCGCGGTTCCTATTTTTATGAGCGGCCGTTCGGTGGGAATCATGGCGGCCCTGCATTACGGCGACGAGTTTATATTCACCGACCGCGACGTGGAACTGCTGCAGACTGCGGCCGGCCAGGTCTCGGTCGCCGTCGAGAATGCGCGCCTCTTCGAAGAGCAGCAGCGACGCGCCCGCTATCTTATCTTCTTGAATAGCATCTCCAAAACGGCGATCTCCAGCCAGGATGCCGAGCAGATGCTGGGCGAAATCGTTTATGAGATTCAGAAGAACTTCGATCTGGATCACATCGGCATCGGTGTGCTCGACTACGCGAGTAAAGAAATCGAGATTAAGGCTGAAGCCGGCACGACAAGCCTCGCTCTCGGGAAGCGTGTTCCGCTGGGCGCCGGGATTCTCGGCAAGGTGGCGCGCACCAATGAAATGATGCTGGTGCAGGATATTGGCGACGGGCCATTGCTGGGAATTCTGCCGGAATCGCATTCCGTGCTCTGCCTGCCGCTCACTTATGGCGAAACCCTGCTCGGTGTTTTGAATGTCGAGAGTAAACGAGTGCACGCGTTCGCCGAGCAGGAAGTTCTCACCCTGCGCACCCTGGCCGACTTGCTCGCAACAGCGCTGCACAACGCTTTCGTCTTCCAGAAACTACAGCAGCAGTCGATCACTGACGGCTTGACCGGGATCAAAACTCGGCGCTTCTTCATGGAAAGTGTGCAGGCGGAGTGGAAGCGTGCGTCGCGCGCGGGACGCCCGTTCTCGGTCGTGATGGTCGATCTCGATAAATTTAAAGAAGTGAACGACACCATGGGCCACCTGGAAGGCGACCTGGTACTCGCCCGGGTAGGCCGGCTGCTCGAACAGAAATGCCGCCAGTCCAACGTCGTGGCGCGATATGGTGGCGACGAGTTCGTGATCCTGATGCCCGAAACCGGCATCGAGCAGGCACAAATCCTGTCTGAACGCTTGCGCCTGTGGATCGCGACCGATCCCATGCTGAACGAGCGCCGGATCACCGGTAGTTTCGGCGTCGCGGCTTTCCCGCTGCACGGATCCACGGTGGAAGATATCGTGCGCGTTTCTGATGCAGGCATGTACGTATCGAAGCACGCCGGTGGGAATCGCGTCTCAACGGCTGAAGAATTCACCGAAGGCGAGACGACGGCGGTGCAGCGCCAGCTGATCTCTTCCTACATCGAAGGCTTCCTGCAACGCGAAACCATGGGACCGGAATCAGCCGAGGAGCTGGTCGCGACCTTGCGGAAAATGTGCGCCGGGTTGGAGGACGATCCAGAACCGATGCGCGAAGCCATCATCGTGCTGTCCCGTGCCGCGGAGGCTCGCGAGATGCACGCTTCGGGCCACGGCCACTCCGTTGCGCGTTACGCGGAGGTGCTGGGTCATGAACTCGGCATGAGCGAACAGGAACTCGCCGACCTGGTGTTTGCGGGATTAGTGCACGATGTGGGCAAACTTGTGATGCCCGAGCGGGTCCTGATGAAGCAGGGTCCGCTTAGCGAGGACGAATACTATATCGTGAAAATGCATTCGGTCGTCTCAGCGGAGATTGTGGAATGCGTGCCGAAGTCGCAGAACATCGCTGACATCGTGCGTCATCACCACGAACGCTACGACGGTTCCGGATATCCGGACGGACTTCGTGGAGAGCAGATCCCGCTGTCAGCCCGGGTGCTAGCGATTTCCGATGCCTACGCGACCATGGTGGAGGAGCGCCCGTTTGCTCGTGCTCGCACCACGGAACAAGCCGCGGCAGAAATCGAACGCGGCAGCGGAACGCAGTTTGATCCTATCCTTGTGCGATTACTACTGAATTACGTGCGCGGCGAGCAGGAAGCAGCGAATTTCTGAAGCAGCCACAGATTTCACGGATACAACGGATTTTTCTGAGTTTCTCCCACCGAAACATTTATTCAGAATTCCAAAAGAGAAATCCGTGAGAATTCGTGTAATCCGTGGCTAGGTTTTTTCTATTAGCACAATCGCGTGTGCGATGGCGGCATGATCCGTGCCCATACCTTCGGGCGTTTTGGCTTTCACGCTGATTGCGCCGGCATCGATGCCAAGTAGTTCAGCAACGTGTTCGCGGATCTTTACCGCATGTGGACCGATTTTCGGCGCGGCAAGAATTAGGGTGGAGTCGACGTTGACCACTGAATACCCTGCTCGCTTCACCTGCGCGATCGCTTCTTTTAAAAATACGGCGGAGTCAGCGCCCTTCCAGCGGGGATCACTCGGCGGAAAATAACCGCCTATATCGCCTGCTGCCACAGCCCCGAGGAGCGCATCGGTGAGCGCGTGCAGAAGAACGTCGCCGTCGCTGTGGCCGGCAAGTCCCTGGTCGTGCGGCAACGTGACGCCGCCGATCTTCAGCGGAATCCCTGGCCTAAATTCGTGCGAATCCCAACCGTAGCCGATTCTCATTTCACCAAAACCTCGGCCACGGATTCACACGGATTTTCACGGATCTTTTTTCGTTCATTGTCAAAAAGCAAGCGCCGGAAACGGGCTTGGGGTCCGAAGTTCAGGAGCAGTCCGACTTCGATCTCAGTTGCGCGAAGGTAATGCAGGAGCTGTGCTTCATGAGCTGGTTCCAAAGTTCTTGCGGTCTTAAGTTCCACAAGAACCTGATCATTCACCATAAGGTCTGCAAAGAAGGTTCCAACTTGTTGTCCCCGAAACCAAACCGGAACCGGGACTTGGCGCGCTACCTTCAAGCCCGATTGTTCCAGAGCCAATACCATTGAAGCTTCGTAAACTGACTCCAGGAATCCGAATCCGAGTTCGTTATAAACATCGTAGAAAACACCGATGACGCGCTCGGTCACATCGGCATGTTTTAACTGGCCCAACGTTCTTAGCCTTTCCGAATATCCGTAAAATCCGTGCGATCCGTGGTTAGTTTCTTTCTTTTCCCGCGAAAAACTCTGCCAGATCCAGATCATCTGGCGTAGTGATCTTGATGTTCCGGCGCGAGCCCATCACGACACTCACTTCGTGCCCGGAGCGCTCGACAATCGATGCCTCGTCGGTGCCGAGAAATCCGTCGCGGTCCGCTTCATCGAAGGCCTTCTTCAGCACGTGATACCGGAAGCCCTGGGGAGTTTGTACCAGCACGATGTGCTCGCGTGGAATGGTGGCGTTCACCACGGCGCCTTCCGAGGTGCGATCAACCTGCTTGATGGTATCGAAGGCCGGAATAGCCGCAATGGCTGCTCCAGTCTTCTTGGCAGCCTCGATCACGTTTCCGATGATCTCGGCGTCGACGAATGGCCGTACCGCGTCGTGCACCAGGATGATGTCCTCTTTCGCAGCCTTGAGTGCGGCGAGCGCACTGCCGACGGATTGCTGCCGGTGTTCGCCGCCTTCCACGATGTGTATCGGCTTGGCGAAGTGTTCTTGCTGTAATCGGCTCTCGAATGCTTCGGACTCTGGCTTGCGCGTGGCAATGTAGATTTCGTCCACTTCCGGCACGGCGGCGAACTTCCGAAGCGTGTGGATGATGATGGGAACGCCATTCAGTTCCGCAAACTGCTTAGATTTGCCGCCCGGTGCGCTCATGCGCGTGCCTAATCCCGCGGCCGGGATAATGACGATAACTCTCATACGGCTTTCAACCTTATTGCAATGCTGAGCAGTAAAGGGTCTGTAGTATACAGGTCGGCTAAGTGGCTCTCAATGAGGACGTCGACCTGTTACGTCAGAACGCTGCTGTTACCGGGAACGCAGCCTATGCCATTGGACGCATTTGCATAACGACGGCGGATTGCGGCTTCCGCAAATGACGCACCAGACTGAGCAGGAAGATCAGCGAGATCGTCGCCAGTGATCCCAGACAGATGATGCACCACATCGCCAGCACATACTTCTCGATGTAGGTGAGATAGAGCGAATATCCCACACCGCCGAGTGCGCCAATCATCAGTAGCGTGGAAGCGATTCGGTTGGAACGCGGCTTGAGCGCCAGGATCAGCAGCGCAACGTAACCGGCGAGCCCGATCCCTGCCACTGGGATCTTCCATACCTGCGCATAGATGCTGCGATTCACGATATCGCAATTGAAGTTGTCGCCAAGGTCACAGTAGTCAGTCGGCGTGCTCTTGTAATGGTTATAGAGCGACACACCTGAGAGCGCGACACCAACAAGTGCGAGCAACACGATCACCAGCGCCAGTCTGTCTTTCATGGCAGAGGGCACCCGGTCTGTTTGCTGAGGTCGTTCAGCTCCATCTTGCCTTCGTGCCGTGTCCCGTCGGAGAAGATCCACGTGGGCGTGCGCTTCAGCCCAAGCTGCTTGCATTCCTGGGTAATCTGCCGCGAGCCGGGAATCCCGCATTCTACGTAGGTGATGTACTGGAACGAATCGCCGAAAAGTTCCTTCTGCTCGGCGCAATGGGGGCACCAGAAAGTGCCGTACATCTTGGCGCCTTTGCTGGATACGCACTTGGCAAAGGCGTCCATCTTAGGATTGTCGGCAGCGTTTGCGGTGAGCAGCATGCCGCACGCCAACACAAAACCTGCGACCACTCGCAGCGTTCGTATCATGACTGGCCTCAATGATGAAGTCGCAATGATTACAACACATTTGGGCGGGAAATGTAGTGAGGAGCAATCAAAGAGAACTCACCGCGGAGGGCGCAGACTTATCGTAACGTTACCGCGAAAATTCTCTTCGGTCTTTGCGTCCTCTGCGGTGAAAATCCTTACTCCGGCTGATGCTCCGTTGCCACCGCTGGGCTCGGTCCTGCCGCCGGCGTCTGGTTGACCACCTTGCGCTCAGACCCCGCTGTTACCGGACGCGCTGGCTGCACCATCGAGACGCCCCGTTCATCGAACTTGCCGAAGATCATCTTGCCTGCCGTGGTCTGAAGGACTGATGTCACCGCCACGTCGATGGTCTTGCCGATCATCTTCCGCGCATTGTCGACAACCACCATCGTCCCATCATCCAGATAGGCCACACCCTGGTTGTATTCCTTGCCTTCTTTGAGGATGAAGACGCGCATGGCTTCGCCCGGCAGCACGATCGGCTTCAGGGCATTCGCGAGTTCGTTGATGTTCAGCACGTCCACGCCCTGCAGCTGCGCGACCTTATTAAGGTTGAAATCGTTGGTGATGATCTTGGCTTCGTAATCCTTCGCCAGTTCGATCAACTTCAGATCGACTTCGCGCACCGCGGGGTAATCGTCCTCGACGATCTGCACCTGAAGCATGGCGATCTTTTGAATGCGCTGCAGGATGTCGAGTCCACGACGGCCGCGGTTTCGCTTCAGGGGATCGGCGGAATCGGCAACCAATTGGAGTTCCCGCAGCACAAATTGCGGGATTACGAGAATTCCATCCAGGAAGCCGGTTTCAGCGATGTCGGCGATACGCCCGTCGATGATGACGCTGGTATCCAGGATCTTCATCGAGCGCTTGGATTGCTTCTCGCCACCGAAGACGCCACCGAGGGCCGACAGGTTCAGCAGATCTCCCTTGTTTGCGCCGACGATCAGGCCCACATAGGCCATGAACATCATGACTGCGAGCATCAGGAAGCTCTGCGTACTGCCCGGAGTAATGCTTTTACCAATAACTGTACTGAAGAGGAAAGCGCCGATGATACCCAAAATGCTGCCAATGGCAGCGCCAATCAGGCGTTTCAAACTGATCGCCCGTAAACGCGTTTCGAAGATAATGATCGCGGCGCCGATCATGAGGCCAACCACCAGGTCCGGGACTGGCTTCAGTCCAAACGGATGAAGTACAAAGCAGGCAGCCGCGAGCAACAATATAAAGACGATACGTACAAGTATTAGGTCCAAAATGGGTCCTCCCTTCGACCGTGACCGTTTCGGCCGATAGCGGAGTTTGATGCCGGAAGAAGCTCTTCCCCTCCGCTACCCTCAGGTTCAAGGGCTTTACCACCTATAGCCCGGTTTATATCACCGGGGTATACCCGGGTGCACGCCCAAAAATCCGATGCCGCCAAGTAACGCTGCACGCGGCTGGCAGCGTTCGGCTGCTGGGTTGTACAGGGTTATTCGGTTTGACAACAGTAACTTACGTATTTCGATTGACCCCCATTGCCTCCTCATCGCATGTTAAACCTGCCTGAATAGTGGTCTGGCACAGGAATTGAAGCGGGTTCCCACACAATTTCTCAGTTCCGTTCCTCGAACGATGAACTGCAAGTTAGGTTCCGTTCCCTTACAGGGGAGGCGGTTCCTAAGTGACCGGCGCATGTCTCGGGGGAGAATCGCGCCGGTTTATTTTTTTAGCTATCGGCTCTCAGCCATCGGCATTCAGCCGATCGCTCTCCTCCCATTAGCATTGAGCGGCTAGCGGGAGTACTCTCTTATGTTTCGGTACGTTGTCGTCACCGTAATTACAAAGCCGAGTGCTGACAGCTGAGAGCTGATAGCTACTATGAAAGCCATCGTTGCCTCTCGAATCGGAGGGCCGGAAGTACTGGAAGTGCGGGATGTACCCGGTCCCGAACCAAAAGCCAATCAGATCCTGGTCAATGTCGAGGCATGTGGGGTTAATTTCGCCGACATTCTGATGAGCCAGGGTGCCTATGCCGGGGGACCGGAACCTCCGTTCATCATCGGACGCGAGTTCGCCGGGCAGATCATGGCAAGCGGTGAGCGCGTGATGGGTTACACCCAAGGCGGCGCTTTCGCGGAACGAATTGTCACGCGCCGTGACTTTGTTTGGCCGATTCCTGAAGGATGGACAGTGCCCGAAGGTGCGGCGTTCCCGGTCAACTACTTCACTGCATTGTTCGCTTACTGGTGGGCCGGACTGTGGTCGCCGGATGGCTCTTGGCAAAAGCGCGAACGCCCACCAAGTGTGCTGATCCACGCCGTGGCCGGTGGCGTTGGCACGGCCGCAGTGCAGATCGGGAAACTCCTCGGAGTAGAGATGTACGGAACATCTTCTTCCGACGAGAAACTGACACGCGCGCAACGGCTCGGATTACAACATGCCATCAACTACAAGAACGCGGACTATGAGGAGTACATCCACGAGGCAACCCGCGGAGAAGGCGTCGACGCAGTCTTCGATATGCTTGGCGGCGATCACACGGGCAAGAGCATGCGCTGTCTCAAGTTTCGCGGCCACCTGATCGCCTATGGCTCAGCAACGGGTGTGCAGCATAAGTTCGATATCCGTGCGCTCTACGCGAAGAATTGTTCCGTCGATGGACTATGGCTCAGTCAACTCTCCTTGCATCCGGAGTATATGAAGCGAGCATGGGAAGAGTTATCCCCATGGATCGCGCAGGGACATCTGCGTCCGCAGATCGGACACGTCATACCCCTCGAGCAGGTCGCGGACGCCTTCCGCCTGATGCTGGAAAGAAAGAATTACGGAAAGATTGTGCTGAAAGTGTAGGGGCCTGCATGCCCAGCCTGCTCACCTTTAGTTGACAACGCTCGTCTAAGGAACTGTGTGCTATCCGCATTTCGAACAAGCAGCAACCTCGGGAATTAGAAGAACCTCCCTATATGCGACCCTGATATTCGCATTCATTGTTTGTACCTCAAGCCATGCGCAAACAGATGCATCCTCTCTCACCACAGCGCAGTGGCACGAAGATCTCAAGGTGCTCGCCACGAAACTCCCACGGAAGCACGCCAACGCGTTTCATTTCATTTCACGTGAACAATTCGAATCGGAAGTTGCTGATCTCGATCGCAAGTTGAACCAGATGAACCCCGATCAGATTTATGTCGGGATGGATCGTATCGTCAATTCAATCGGCGATGGTCACACGCACATGCGCTTGCCATCCGACCACGCGCAGCTGCCGATCGAGGTGGCACGATTCGGGAGCGACTATCGGGTGGTAGCGACCACGCCTGCCTACGAAGAAGCCCTGGGCGCGCGAGTTATCGGGATCGATGACATTCCCATCGAGCATGTTCATGACCTGCTTCTTCCACTCACGCCCGGAGACGAGACCACGGCATTGCGCGAATCGCGTCTTTCCGACTTACTCACGATCGGAATGGTTTTGCACGGCGCCGGTGTTTCTCCCGATCGCAACACGGCGACTTACACCCTCGCGAACGACAACGGAAGAGAATTCCCTCTGACCGTCCACGCGATCGGCGAAGGTTCTACGGCCACTTGGATACATGCATTTGAACGTCCCCCGTTATTTCTACAGAAGCCAGACGACAGTTTCTGGTACACCTACCTGGCAGATCACCGGACTGTGTATTGCAGCTTTCGTGGGTATAAGGAGTTGGCCCAGCGGGCCAAAGGACTGTTCGAGCTGATTCAGCAGCAGCATCCAGACAAGCTCGTGATTGATATGCGATTGAATGGCGGAGGCGACTACACCCAGGGACTAAAGTACCTGATACACCCCATCCAAAAGCTGCCAGAGATCAACCGCAAGGGGCACCTGTTCGTGCTTATCGGCGATAAAACTTTCTCAGCAGCCATGTCGAACGCAGCCCATTTTCGTTATCAGACAAAGGCCATCCTGGTTGGGCAACAAATAGGGGAAAAACCAAATAGCTACCAGGAAGGTCGCGGGATGACGCTCCCCAACTCGCACTGGTCGGTTCGCTACTCAGTAAAGTTCTACAGATTCGTAAAAGGCGGCGAGAATGTAATTCGCCCCGATCACGAGATCGTTCCATCGTGGAACGACTATAGGTCTGGCCGTGATCCTGTGCTGGACTGGGTTCTCGCCTACGATGAAACGAGCGCGAGGTAGAATCCGACCCGCTATTTCTTATTAACGTCGCCTGGGGCGCAGCACACAGCCACTCGCCGTTCTGCTTTACTCCACGTATCTCTGATTCGTCCGCGTCGATCGATCGACACTCCTTTAACGACTCGCTTTTCGTGACACACCCCGGTTGCGTGGTGCCGCTCTTCACGCTTTTAACGAAGCGAGTTCATGAACCATCGGGTGACGAATCGAAGACATCATGATTCCAAACGGTCGATTTGGCAAAGAAAGTGCCCACGATGAATATTCCTTCGTCACGCTATCAAACGCGTATGCAACCCAGTTTCCATACTTTTCGTCCCGGAGCTGCTAACAGTCTCGTTACCAACGCGTCTTTCCTTGTGTGCGCTGGCACAGGAGAACGTGCCATACGTCACCGCCAGCAGTCGTAGCGCGACGTACTCTGGCGCGTATATCAGGAGTTGCCGGTTCAGCCAGAAGAATGCTGCCGGCAATAGCAATCAACACAAGTTTCTGTCGCAACCCGCTATGTTCCGCTAGACATGGCAGAGCCAGCGTGCGGAACGGAAGTGCTGCGGGGCGCGACGAAAGCCAAGGAGGATGTTCACTTGAAGACACTCAAAGCACTCGTACTGATCACCGTTGTTTTCACGACGGCGTTCGCACTCGCGGCCAACATGCAGATGAACTTGAACAATGCCAACCAGCTGAATGGAACCACCATCAACCCCGGCACCTACAAGCTGAACTACACGACTAACGGCACCGCCGCACAGGTCAATGTGATTCAGGGCAAGAAGACAATTGCCAGCGCAAACGGAGAGATGGTTGAGATCCAGACCGCTCCACAGCATGACAGTGTTGTCAGCAAAATGAATCCCGATGGCACCCGCACGATTTACGAAATCCAATTTGCGGGCAAGAAGCAGGCCATTCGTTTCAACAACGAACCAGCCGTAGGCAAATAAGCAACACAGTTGCAGTCAATCAGGAAGACATAAAAAAGGAGCCTACGTGGCTCCTTTTTTATTATGTTTTGCACCAGCCACTAACCACTAATCACCGCCCACTAGTACTTCGGCACTTTCGGATCGACCTTCTCTGCCCATGCGTTGATGCCGCCGGTCAGGTTCTTCACTTTCGTGAATCCTGATTGGCGCAGGAAGTCCACCGCCTTCGCGCTGCGTCCACCCATCTTGCAGTGCACGACAATTTCGCGGCTGGAATCCAGTTCATTGACGCGCTTCGGCAGATCGTTGAGCGGAATCAGGTGGCCGCCAAGATTGCAGATCTGATATTCGTGCGGCTCGCGGACATCAAGCAGGAATGGTTCCTTGCCCGGCGTCGCGTAGCTGCTTCAGTTCTTCGACGGTGATGCTGGGCATCTGTGTTTCCACTGGCTTCTCTTCTCCTCGTATTCCGCAAAATTCGTTGTAGTCGATCAGTGCCTTGATCGTGGGATGGGTTCCGCACGCCGGGCAGTCGGGATTCTTGCGCAGCTTCAACTCGCGGAAGCGCATCGCGAGCGCATCCACGAGCAGCAGGCGTCCGATAAGCGGCTCGCCTGTGCCGAGAATCAGCTTGATCGCCTCAGTCGCCTGCATCACGCCGACGAGTCCGGGCAGTATGCCGAGCACTCCGCCTTCCGCGCACGATGGAACCAATCCCGGCGGTGGCGGCTCGGGATACAAGCAGCGATAGCACGGGCCTTCTTTGGTCGCGAAGATGCTGACCTGCCCTTCGAAGCGGAAGATCGATCCATAGACATTCGGCTTGCCGGTGAGCACGCAGGCATCGTTCACAAGGTAGCGCGTCGGAAAATTGTCGGTCCCGTCGACCACCATGTCGAAGTCACGGAAGAGCTCCAGCGCGTTCGCGCTCGACAGCCTGGTATCGAACTTCACGATGTTGACGTTGGGATTGATCGCCAGCAGCTTGTCGGCCGCCGAGTCGAGCTTCTTGCGTCCTACATCGGCCGTGCTGTGAATGATCTGGCGCTGTAAGTTGGTGAAGTCCACAACATCAAAGTCGACTACGCCGAGCCTGCCCACGCCGGCGGCCGCGAGATATAGCGCCAGCGGCGAGCCCAGTCCGCCCGCTCCCACACACAACACTTTCGCGGCCTTCAGTTTGAGCTGCCCTTCCATGCCCACCTCGGGCATGATCAGGTGGCGCGAGTAGCGCAGAACTTCGTCGTTACTAAGCGCAGCAGCGGCGCGAGTTGTTTCAGTAAGAGTTGCCATAATTCATCCAAGCGGTAATTGCGTAATTTGTAATAGGTAATTGAAAGGCACACATTCGCCCGGCCGAAAATTACCAATTACCTATTCCGCGATTGCCAATCCTCCCGCGATCGACGGCACAATCGATAACGTGTCCGTCTGCGCAACCGGAGTATTTTCTTTCTCCATATAGCGAATGTCTTCGTCGTTCAAATAAACGTTCACGAACGCGCGCAGCTTGCCATCCTCGTTGTAGAGATGCTTTCTCAAGTCGGGATGCGAGGTGGTCAGATTCTTCAACGCCTCTCCAACCGTCGCACCGGGAACTTCTACCGCATCTTTCTTATCCGCGTATTGCCGCAGCGGAGTGGGGATCAACACTTTCATTTCGACTCTCCAATTAAAGATGTCTTTCTCGCGAGCGGGATTCGCCGCGCTTACTTCTCGGGAACTTCCACTCGCGGCAAGTCCGCCTGCGCCGGCGCGCCGCCCTGCTGAACGACCGCCACAAATGTGATCGGCTCATCTTCGAAGAACTTGTCCTCTTCATATGAACCGCGTAGCCAGAACGAGTTCGTATCCGCAGCCTTCGCCCTGTCTACGCGCGTAATCACATATGAAAGGCCCATCCAATGAGAGTCTGCCAAGTCGGTCTTTGACCATTGTGCTGGACAATCCGGATGTGAATGGTAGAAGCCCACAATGTCTAGTCCCTGCTCGCGCCCTTGCCGCTGTATGCGCACCAGGTCGCGCGGATCGATATCGAAGCGATCCTGCGGACGATCGGCGCGCGTGTTCTGACAGCGAACAGTAGTACTCACGATGCGATGATCGCCTTCATCGTTCATGGTCCCCAGCAGCACACCGCAGCACTCGTGCGGATAGGTCTCTTCTCCGTGCCGCCGAATCTCATCGTACTCCGATTGTTTAAATTCCAGCATTGTTCTTAGATACCGGCCCCTGACTGCAAAGTGTCTTCGTCCCAGAATTTTTCGGTTAAGTACTTATCCGCGCCGTCCGGAAGCACCATCACGATCACGGCGTTCTGACCCGCTGCCACAACTTGTCGCGCTAATGTCATCCCGCCAACCACAGCGGCGCCGGCCGATATTCCCACAAGTAAGCCTTCTTCGTGCGCCAGCCGCCTTACCATCCCGTGAGCGTCTTCGGTAGAGATCCCCAGATCTTCATCTGCCAATTTAGGATCATAAATGGCCGGTACGATGGCTGTCGCCATGTGCTTTGCGCCTTCAATTCCATGGAAGGGCGAGTCCGGCTGCAGCGAGATGCACCGAATCTTCGGATTCAGTTCCTTCAATCTGCGACTGGTTCCCACGAACGTTCCGCTCGTTCCAAGCATCGCCACGAAATGCGTGATGCGACCGTCGGTTTGCTCCCAGATTTCGTTCGCGGTTCCTCGGTAATGCGCGCGCCAATTGGCGTCGTTACCGTACTGATTCGCGTAGAAGTACTTCTCCGGCTCGGCCGCATAAATCTCATGCGCCTTGCGCAATGCGCCGTCAGAGCCGTCGGAAGGATCGGTGTAAATGATTTCAACCCCATAGGCTTTCAGAATGCGCTTACGCTCGTCGGACGCATTCCTTGGCACACATAAAGTGACGCCGAATCCTTCGGCCGCGCCAATCATGGCATAAGCAATACCGGTATTGCCGCTGGTGGAGTCCAGCAATCGTTGACCCCGCTTGAATTGCCCGGAGGAGCGACCAGTACGCACAATGCTGGCTGCGGCCCGATCTTTGACGGACCCGCCCGGATTGAACCACTCTGCCTTAGCCAGCAGATCTACGCCCGCGAATGCATGGCCGATTCTTTCCAGCCGCAGCAGCGGGGTGTTTCCGATGGCCTCCAGCAATTTGGAGCCAAGCCGTGTACGTAGACCAATCTCCGGATTATTCTGTGCAACCTGCATGTGCTTGGAATCAGTGAAAGACCGGCCCCACGCCGGCGTTACATCCAGACTACTGAAAAGACGGGGTCAACAGCAACATCGATGCGTTTCAGGTGGGCGACGCTGAGCTTCAGCTCTCATTTTTCCTCTATTCAATGGATGCCTCTGGCTGGCTTCAAGCGTCAAATTCTGCAGGCACTTATCGACCGGGCTGCTTGAGGTTACGTTAGGGACGTCACCGATGAGAGTTGCCGAGGTATGCCGTTGTCGGCTCATCATGGTATGGTTTGGTACAAATCTATCAGGGTAGGAATCTGTAAGAAGGTCGTAACCAATGGGAAAGCAGATCGCAACTCGAACTTATGAAGATGCGGTGGCCTGGCTGAAGGATCATGGCTTCGACATCCTGGAAGCCCCGGGCGTGCAAAACCGCGTGTTCTTGAAAAAGAACAATTGTTCCGCAGCTATCGAAGCCACTCCCGATGGCGGGGCCAAGATCTTTGCTTATCCCGGATTTCTCATTGGCGGCGAGATCTCCAAGCTCATCAATAAGGGATATCAGCAGGTCCTGAAGACCACAAAAACTGAGATCGCCGCAACCGCTGATCATCTGAAGACGTTGCATCAGTTCACCGAAGAACTGAAGGAAGCGCTCGGCGCCACCAGCTTATATAACGAGTCTCTTGGGACCGTCAGTGAAGAGTACAACTACGATCGCGTGAAAGATCGCGAAGAACCGGCCGCTAAACGCCCAAAACGTCCGTGGGAAGCGAAGATCGCGGCCAGAAAAGCCGACCCAGCAAAGCAGCGCGCGTAACCGCCTGTCTTCATCGCGGAACGTCCGAGCACTTCTTCCGGCGTTCCGCGAACTCGTCTTGATCTCCCAGAATTCAAGGTGTCAGACCGGCCTCACAGCATTTATCCTGTGCAAGTCTCTTCCTTCTTCCAAGGAGCACTCTTATGGCGTCGCCAAGCTTTTACGAGGATCGGCAGGCGATACGTAAGCTGATCGATACCATCAACCAGGCGTGGCTGAACGGCCCGATCGACCAGATGGAACAAACTCTCGGGGACTGTTTTCACGAGAACATGATCATCAAGGGACCGGGATTGCGTGAGCTGTGCCGCGGCCGCGTAGCCTGCGCGCGCAGTTACAAGGAATTTGTCGAACAGTCCAACATCTTCGATTGCAAGCTATCGCCGCCGGAAATCGACGTGTCCGGTAACACGGCTGCTTCCACTTATTCATGGAACATGACCTACGAGATGCACGGCAAGCGGCGGCGCGAATCAGGAGAGGATTTCTTCGTGTTTACGCGCGAAGACGGCCGCTGGTGGGCGCACTGGCGAGTGATCCTGGTGACCCGAGAAGAAAAGTAACAGGGCCAGGTTCAGCTCTACTACGCTCCCGCCAGTTCCACTACCACGTCATACAGCACCTTGGGCCCGTGTTTCACCTCTTCTACACGGATACGTTCGTTGTTTCCGTGCTCGCTCGCACCCTCTTCTTCGGTCGCGGTAAACGGCGAGAATCCGTAGCTCACCACGCCCAGCTGCCGGAAGCGCTGGTTCTCCGTATACCCGCCCGACAATCGTGGCACCACCGGAGCTCCGGGATAATAGTGCGCCATCACCGTACGGATCGAACGGAACAACTCGGTATCCATCGGAGATGCGTTCGCCACCTCGAAGCTGTCTTTCAGCGGCGTCACGGTGACATTTGGATCGGCCACGACCTGACGAATCTTCTCGAGGAACTTATTCGGATCTTCGCCTGGAAGCAGCCGCACGTCCAGATTCGCCCAGGCCTGCGGCGGGATCACGTTCGTCTGCTCCGACCCGCCCATCATGGTCAGCGAAATGGTATTGCGGAAGAGGAAGTTCAGTGACTCATCCTGGCTGATCATTTCGCGAAACGCCGGATCTTTCATCGCACGGTTGATGTTGCGAAACTTTGGCGCCAGCGACGGTGGCTGCAGCGGAGCCAGCTGGCGCATGAACTCATCCATCACCGGGATGACCTTGATCTCAGGCTGATAGTTCAGCACTCGCGAAAGCGCCTGCACCAGCCGGTTTGGTGCCGATTGAGGATTCGGACGCGATCCATGTCCCGGCCTGCCATTCGCGACCAGATGCAACCAGAATGGCGATTTCTCGGCCACGTCGAGTCCGATGTACTTCACCTTGTTGTCGACGAGCGGATTCTCTCCGCCTTCGGTGATCAGGAACTCGGCGTTTTCGAGCAGCTCGCGATGGTTGGCAATCATCCAGTCGGTACCGCTGTCGTCGACTTCTTCGTCGGAAGTCGCAAGAAAGATGATGTCGCGATCGAGCGGAACCTTTTCGCGCTTCAACATGGTCATCACGACCAGGTGCGCGAGTCCTTCGCTCTTCATGTCCTGTGCGCCGCGGCCATACATCACGCCGTCGACAATCTGTGCACTGAATGGCGGCACCTTCCACTGCGAGGGATCGCTGGTCACGACGTCCATATGGCTCAGCATGATGAACGGGCGCTTGGGATTGGGCACAGTAGCCGGAAGCCGCGCCCAGATGTTGCCGCGTCCTGGCCGGTACTCGAACGTCTGATTCTCGATGCCTTCTTGGTCGAAGACGCGCTTGAAGAACGCTACAGCCTTCGCCTCGCTCCCCGGAGGATTCGTGGTGTCGATGCGGAGATACTCCTGCATCCAGTTCACGGAGAGCGATTCATATTGGTTCAGCCGCTCTGGGGGAATCGCACCCGATGCCATCGAGGTTTTCGGATCGGTTTTCGGAACGACTTTCGGAGCCGCCTGCGACCACGCACCCGCGGAGATAACGACGACAGCTGCCGCCACGGGTACCAACCGCGCCAGTGTCAGCCCGAGTTTGCAAGAAAAATGGAGAAAAGTGCCTTTTTTATTGGGCATTCGTGTTCTCAAAGCTATCTCAAAACTGCCGATTGAGCCCGCAAAGGGGCTGATAGAAATTACGCGAATTCAGCCTTTCCTACCCATCGGAGCCACTGTATGACTTTCGATGCCGCACCGCAGCAATTGATACTAAAGGACTTATAGTCCTTCTGTCGCTCTGAAATTTGGCCCTTTGATTGTTAATTACTCCTAACGAGAGCGTCTGCAGCGCCAGAGACTTAGTTCCTCTGGCAGCGCATAAGGACAGGAGCCGCCACCGCGGCAACAAAAGAACGCTCGCCGAACCGGAGGAATTGCAATGAAGATTCAAAGCTTAATGGTGCTACCGCTCGCAGCCACTCTAATGGCGCCCGCTTTCGCGCAGCAAGCTCCCGCAACCAGCAGCCCGAGCCAGCCTGCGGCCACGACCAGCTCGAGCGCAGCCGCTACCAGTTCTGATCAGAACACCTCGGCCCTTCAGCCGCTGGTCCCTGATACCCACGAAGGATTCTGGGGAAAGATGAATCCCTTCGCCCGCAAGAAATATGTTCAGAAGCAGATGTCGCCGATCCGCGATCGCGTGAACGAACTAGATGAACTGACCGCTTCCAACACCAAGTCCATCAAAGACGTCGACGCCCGCGCCACCGAAGGTATCCGCATGGCATCGGCGAAAGCCGATCAGGCTGACCAGCACGCCGTTGATGCCGGCAACCGCGCCCAGCAGGCGCAGATGACCGCGCAGCAAGCCAGCCAGCATCTGCAGACAGTGCAGACGGCTGTCACCAATCTTGACCAGTATCAGCCCAGCACCGATGCTGAGCTTCGCTTCCGTCCCGGCCAGACCATGCTGAGCACGAAGGCAAAAGAAGCGCTCGATCAGATTGCCGACTCGGTAAAGGATCAGCGCGGCTACATCATCGAAGTGCAGGGATTCGCTCCGGGCGCCAGCCAGGCTTCCATCGCCTCATCGCAGAAGATGGCTGACTCGGTCGTCCGTTACCTGGTTGTGGACCATCAGGTTCCGGTCTATCGCATCTACACCCTCGGAATGGGCAATGCGAAGGTAACGCCTTCTGCTCAGGCCGAACAGACCGATGCCAACGGTAAGGCCATAAAGCCCTATCGCGGTGCACGCGTCCAGGTCACGGTGCTGAAGAACAGCGGCGTCGAGTCGCTGAATAGCCAGGCCATGGCAACTCCGGCTGGCCAACCAGCCGCTACGACACCTCAGGCAGCGCCATCGCAGTCCTCCCCCAATAGTTCGGTGCAGCCTCAGTAAGGATCGGGCTCAGCCTGTATCCTCGAATCCCCATCGCGTGAAAGCGCGGTGGGGATTTTAGTTTTTGCGCTTAGCACTTCACCATCACACGAGCAAGATTGGTTGTCATCACGAGGGAGCGCAGCGACCGAGGGATCCGCATTTATGATGTCTGCCGAATCTTAGGATCGCCGTGGGACACTGCGAACCCTCTCCGTATTTCCTCAATCAGCAATCCAATCGCGGCATAGGCCAGCGCGTTCGTTACGATCACCCAATACCATTTCACTCCGAAATTCAAAGCGAAGCTGATCATTACAATTGGGCATGAGAAACGCGCAAACTCCATCAGCAGCGGTTCGCGCCACATTGGGACAACTAAGCTAAGTAGAACCCAGAAACTCGCAACCAGAAAACCGAGGAGGGCCCACAAACCCACTCTTCGTCGCATCGGTTCACCCTCGGCACAATATGTTACTCCCGTTTCGTCAGTTGGACGCCTTTGAGAACGCCTCGGAGAATCAGGCAAGAACTTCATCGGAATGGGCAATCTCTCAGACAGCAATCCGACTAAACTTCTTCCTGAGGCGAAGCATTATGCAAAAGCGCAAACTTGGAAAAAGCAATCTGGAAGTCTCGGCCATCGGACTCGGCTGCATGGGCATGAGCTTTTCCTACGGTCCTCCCAAAGACAAGCAGGAGATGACCAAACTTCTCCACGCCGCCGTGGACCGCGGCATCACCTTCTTCGACACCGCCGAAGTGTACGGTCCATTCTTGAACGAAGAGTTGGTCGGAGAAGCCCTCGCACCGTTCCGCGGCAACGTCGTGATCGCCACCAAGTTCGGCTTCGACCTGAGTGGCAGCGATAATCGCCCGGGAGTCCCCGGTCTGAACAGCCATCCGGATCACATCAAGCAGGCTGTCGAAGGTTCGCTGAAGCGGCTCAAGCTGGAGACGATCGACCTGCTCTATCAGCATCGGGTTGACCCGAACGTGCCGATCGAGGATGTCGCCGGCGCCGTGAAAGAACTGATTCAGGCAGGCAAGGTCAAACACTTCGGAATGTCGGAGGCTGGCGTCAAAACCATCCGTCGCGCTCACGCCGTGCAGCCGCTCACCGCACTCCAGAGCGAATACTCGCTGTGGTGGAGAAAGCCGGAGCAGGAAGTGATACCCACTCTCGAGGAACTCGGCATTGGATTTGTCCCGTATAGTCCGCTTGGCAAGGGCTTCCTCACCGGCAAGATCGACGAGAATGCGAAGTTCGACAGCACTGACTTCCGCAGCACGCTCCCTCGCTTTACGCCCGAGGCTCTGAAGGCAAATCAGGCTGTCATTGATTTGCTCAACACAATCGCCGCACGTAAGAAAGCGACTGCTGCTCAAATCGCACTTGCGTGGGTATTGGCGCAAGAGCCATGGATGGTTCCAATTCCAGGTACAACGAAGCTACACCGTCTTGAAGAAAACATCGGGGCTCTTTCGATCCAACTGACACCCGAAGACCTTCGCGATATCGATGCCACCACCTCGAAGATCAAGGTGGAAGGAGCTCGCTATCCCGAACGTCTGGAGAAGATGACAGGACTCTGATATGGAAATCAAACGAGCTGGCTCACAACCTTCCGCCAAAGGACCGGCCGATTGGTTCACCGGCACTGTCCGCATTGATCCGCTGTTTCAGGCACCCGATCCCGCACTGGTTCAAGGCGCCAGCGTGACGTTTGAACCCGGCGCGCGGACCGCCTGGCATACGCATCCGCTTGGACAGACACTGATCGTGACATCTGGCGTCGGCCGGGCACAGCGCTGGGGCGGTCCCGTCGAGGAAATCCGTCCCGGTGATGTGGTCTGGTTCTCACCCGGAGAAAAGCATTGGCACGGCGCTGCACCCACAACGGCCATGACGCACATCGCCATTCAGGAAAAGAAGGACGGCAAGGTGGTCGACTGGATGGAGCACGTCAGCGACGAGCAATATGGCAAGTGATTACGAACCTGGTTCTGTCGAAATTCGAAAAGGTTCACGCAATTGGAAGAAGACTTACACAAGGTGGAAGAGCGGCGCTTTAGCGCCACGTAACAGCAGGAGACTCCAGTGGCTTTAGCCACTGGGGTTTGAACACTCCAGTAACCGGGCTTATCGTTAAGGCGTCTACTGAGAGTGCAGGTTTGTTGCCGCCTTGTATCGGTTTCGCGGCGCGGGTATAAAGCCAGTCGACTTCGTATGCGGGCGTGGGGTCCGCTACATAACAAATTCAGCTGTGCATCGGGAGGAACTTCTCTATGGTCACTCTTCTCGTGAATGGCTTCAGGCACGACGTCCAGGCGCCTGACGACACTCCGCTCCTCTACGTATTACGCAACGATCTCGAGCTTCGGGGACCACAGTTTGGTTGTGGACTCGCCCAGTGCGGAGCCTGCGCCGTTCTGGTGGATGGCAAGGAAGTACGTTCTTGCGTTACATCTCTGTCCGATGTCACCAATAAAGAAATCACCACACTCGAAGGTCTGCCCGCTCGGTGGGCAAAACAAAAGGGTCTCTCGACGGAGGAAGCGAAGAACACGCTTCACCCGGTTCAGCAGGCCTGGATCGCGGAGCAGACTCCTCAGTGCGGGTTCTGCCAGAACGGCATGATGATCAAGGCGACCGAACTGCTCGAGAGCAATCCCAATCCGACCGTCGTACAAATCAAAGAGGCATACACCACATCCGGCCCCTCGCCCAACCTGTGCCGCTGCGGAACCTACACCGCGATCATCGACGCCGTAAAACACGCCGCCACGATTATGGCGAAGGGGAGGTAAGCGATGGCAACCATGAGCGAAAAGCCGACAAACGTTTTCGGAGCCACGCTGTCGCGCCGGCAATTCATGAAGACCGGTGGCGTGCTAGTCGTGGGATTCAGCGTGATTGGCACGGGGCTCCTGCAGGCCGACACGGGAAAGCCCGCTACGCTAAAGAACTCTCTCGATCCCGCGCTCCCCAGTTCGTGGATTGAGATTCACCCCGACAACACGATCCTGATTCGTACTGGGAAGAGCGACTTCGGCCAAGGCTCAACCTTCACGGCCTATCGCCAGATTGTGGCCGATGAGTTGAGTGTGCCCTTCGAAGCGATTACCACGGTCGTGCAAGGAACTACCGATTGCACGCCCGACGGCAGCGGCGCTTTCGACTTCCTCGGACGTGGAACGCCTAATATCCGCAAAGCTGCTGCCTATACCTATCAGGCTCTGATCGATCTCGCGTCGGAGCGGCTGGGCGTACCGAAAGACAAGCTGACCGTAAAGGACGGCATCGTCTCGGGTGGCGGGAAAACTATCTCGTATGGCGACCTTATAAAAGATCAGCAGCTGAAACTCACGATTCCGGTTCGGGGAGACCTCACCGGCATCATGGGGCTGATGATCGAGGGAAATCCCCCGATGAAAGCCGTCAGTGAGTACACGGTCATCGGCAAGTCCTTCCCGAATTCCGTCATCAGTTCGAAAGTGGCCGCCAAGGAGCAGTGGGCGACGGATGTGCGCCTCCCGGGAATGTTGCACGCGCGCGTGGTGCATCCGAAGACGCTCGGCTCGACTCTCGTGTCTGCCGGTCAACTGGACAAGACCAAGTTCTCGAATTCGCAAGTGATCGTGAAGGGCAATCTCGTAGGAGTGATTGCGCCCACAGAGTGGGAGGCAATCCAGGCAGCTGAGCAGGTGGCCACGGGCACGAAGTGGACAGAGTGGAAGGGTCTGCCCGGTAGTGAAAAGCTCTACGACTATCTCAGGAAAGAGTCTGATTGGACTAGCGCACCGGTCGCGAAGGGCCGTGCCGACAAAGGTGACGTGAACCCCGCGTTCGCGGCAGCTCACAGAAAACTTTCTGCCACCTATCAGATGTCGTACATGAAGCACGCCCCGATTGGACCAACGATGGCCGTTGGCGACGTCCGGCCGGACGGGACAGTGCACATCCACACGCATAACCAGAATCCGCAGGCGCTTCGCGGCGAAATCGCGATGATGCTGCGCACTACGCCCGATCATGTCATCGTGCATGCGTATCCTGGCCCCGGCCATTACGGAAGGTCTAACGGTGGAAACGCGGGCGCTGAAGACGAGGCGGTGCTCCTGTCACAAGCCGTCGGCAAGCCAGTGCGAGTTCAGTGGATGCGCGCGGATGATCTGCAATGGTCCACGCAATCATCGGCTGGCTTTTCCGATATTCAGATTGCCGTCGATGACCACGGCAAGATCGTGGCGTATGAAGTCGACCACTACATGCCCGCCATGCAGGATGATCGGCCTGTGGGCGCGATCATCGCGGGTCTGCCCACCATGCCAGCACCACAGGTACACGCAGATTTCGTAAGCTCCACGGTCAACAACATCTCCGATCCGTGGATTTACACGCAGGTTCCGAATGTGGTCGAGCGCGGTCATGGCACCTTTCAAGTGGGGCAGAAAGCTTCGCCTTTAACAGTCGGTCTCCGCGACCACAGCATGCGTACGCCGGGGCAGTTCCAGCAGAACTTTCCGCGTGAACTCGCGATGAACGAGGCAGCAGCGCTGGCAGGCGTGGATGCGATCCGGTTCCGTATCGACAATGCAAACGAAGAGCGCCTGATCGGTGTGCTGAAAGCCGTACGGGATGCATCTGGTTGGGACACGCGCCCTTCACCGCGCAAGGATGCGGTGTCCACGGGATCAAAGGCCCTACGGGGTCGCGGAGTTTCGGCGATGTTACGCAGCGGGACTTATTGGGCGTGCGTTTGCCAGATTGCCGTGACTCCCAGTACAGGTGCAATCGTGGTTGAGAAGTACACGATTGCCGTGGACCCAGGCGTCATCATCAACCCCGCGCAATTGAAGCGGCAGGTCGAAGGCGGTGCGGTCATGGGAATCAGCCATGCGCTGCTCGAGGAAGCGACCTTCGACGAGAGCGGCATCACCGTGGATGACTGGACGAGCTATCCCATCGTGACCATGGCGGATATTCCGGACATCAAAGTGGTGCTGATCAACAATCCCAAGGTCGGCAGTTACGGCGGCGGTTCGGAAGCTGCCAACGCACTGGCTGCACCGGCGATTGCCGGGGCACTTCAGGACGCGACCGGGAAAGTCCATCGGCGGCTTCCGATGAAACCCGCTTACGTACAGGCGACGTTGAAAACTTAGGCATGCAACGGCGAGGAGTTATGCTCGTACACGTGAAGAATAACGGCAAACACCCGTCGTCGAAGCGGCCGCGTAACGGAGCGAGCGAACCGGACATGCAGAACCTCGCGCGCCTGCTCTCCGCCTACGCTCCGCACGACGGCAGCTTCGAGCTACGCATTCCTGGTGTGCACGCCAGCCGCTTTTCACGCGTAATGACGAATTGCGTACATGCGCTCCGCATACCGTCGTTGTGCATCGTCGCACAGGGAGCGAAGACCGTTCTCGTGGGCCAGGAGACATTTGAATACGACGCGTCGCGGATGATCGTGTTCTCCGTTGCCTTGCCGGTTGCTTCCCAAATCATCAAGGCCAGCGCTTCTGAGCCGTACCTCGCCCTGAAGCTCGACCTGGAACCGCGCAAGGTTGCAGAACTGGTTTTGAGGGTGTATCCGCAGGGTCTGCCTCCCGTTCAGGAGAGAAGCGCCGTTTACCTCACTCCGGTCGACGCCAGTGTCGTTCACGCCGGCACGCGATTGCTGGAGTGTCTCGGACAGCCCGGAGACATTGAATTGATCGCGCCGCTTGTACTGGATGAGATCCTGATTCGACTGCTGCGTAGCCCTATCGGTGTTCGCGTGGCGCAAATGGGATTCACTGAGTCCAGCGTGCATCGAGTTGCCAAGGCGATTTCCTGGCTGCGCGACAACTTCTCGCGGCCTATGAAGGTCGAGGCTCTGGCCGAACTGGTGAACATGAGCGTTTCTTCGTTCCACGAGCATTTCAAGTCGGTCACGTCGATGAGTCCTCTGCACTATCAAAAAGTGCTGCGGCTGCAGGAGGCGCGACGCCTGATGCTGTCCACGATGGTGGACGCCAGTGCTGCGAGTCAGCGTGTGGGTTATCTGAGCGCTTCGCAGTTCAGCCGGGAATACAGCCGCTTCTTCGGTACAGCGCCAACCCGCGACATTGCCAGATTGCGTCAAGACGCTCGACCGTGGGTCTGACCCACGATTCGCGATTCTCTACATAGATAAACTGGCCGTGACCGTGGAGTCTGTGGCCGCTTAGAGCGAATCAGGGCATTTCAAAAAAAGGCCGCCCTTGGATTTGATTCCGCGGGGCGGCCCTGCCTGATGAGTTCGTCTTATGCAAACGACGAATTCAGAAAGATGACCCTGTCGCTATCGGCCAAGTTCTCCTACTGCAAAGTCGGCGTTGTAATTGATGACGGCCCATGCGGTATTCGTGCGGGCATCGTAACCGTAGGTTCCGAGTTCGTATCCGGTCTTCCATGGACCCGCAACGTAACGCTTGCTGGAAGTACCCTTGTTTAGATCGACCGCATTGACCCAATCGCCATAAGAGTTCCGCGCGAGAAGCGCATGGCGATCATTGCTTCCGAAGTGGGACTTGCAGGAATCCTGGCTCATGGCCAGCGTGAATGTGTCCGTCTGGTCTGTACCCAGATCGGCCATGCCCCACAATGTGAGGACGTCGCTCTGGAGGTCATCATTATCGTGCGAACGGCGATCGTTCCATCGATCCCGATCGTCGCGGCGATCGAAAGAGTCCTGGTCGGACCAGCCGGTGTCGACCGTCTTCAGGAAGCTGCGATTGTCGAAATCCGTGGCTTTGCTGTTGTTGCTGCCGCTCAGAATGCGGGCTGTCGTTCCGTGACGGGAGTCAACAACCTGCGTATAGGAGCTGTTGCAGTTCGACTGACCCGCCTGACAGACCTGGAATTCCTTGCCGTTCAGGCTGTAGCCGAAAGTTTCCGTCTTGGAGAAGTTGAGTTGAGGTGTGGTGGAGATGAGCCATTCGCAGTTTGCAACGACCGTACAGCCGCTAGGAGCGACGTTGGAAACAGGCGAGGAGTAGAAGTCAACGGTCACACGTGGGCCATCCACAGTGAAAATGTAAAAACCGACGGTGTGAAGTTCCTGGGCGACCTGGGCCTGACGATTGTGCCCGAAGGCGGGCACATCGTACTTGTCGTCGTTTGACGGAGATCCGGGCGTGTAGAACTTCGAACTGTCGGAGGAACAAAGAATGTTCTCGACCTTGGCCGACTTGCCGTCAGTGGGAGTTCCAGTGGTGACGGAAACGAGCGAACGATCGTGCATGTGATCGTGGCCGTGAATGTAGTAACGGACACCGGCCTTGTAGAGAGCTGTGATGAAGGCATCCTGTCCCGCGGGATCCTGTGAAGGATCGCTGCCGAAAAGCGTGTCAACATGGTTCTCGGTGACGAGCCCCTTGTGGCCAAAGACGAATGCATGGGTGCCAGGAGCCATGCCGGAGAGGACTGAGCTAATCCAGGGTTGCTGCAGGTCGATGGCTTTCGGGTAAGGGTTGTAGTTCGTGGTGGTATTCAGAGGACTGAACTGGTCAAGCAGGATGAAGCTGGCGTTGCGATAGGTGAAGGAATAGCTCAGGCCAGTCCAATCGGCATTGGTCTGGGTCGCAGGGTCAAACACCAGTCCGGGAGTGCTGAAATTGCGGCCTACGGCGAATGGGAAGCCACCCACCGCAGGGAAGGGTTGCACAGTGGCATCGGGATTCGGGACACTGAAAACATCGGCAGGGGTAACGTTCATTTTTCCTGTCAGCGTCTGCGGATAGATGCGGCGGAATTCCGTGCCCGCTAGCGGCTGCGAATCATGATTGCCGGGCAGCGGATAGAAACCGATGTGGGCATTGTAGAGTTCCTGGGCGAAGGCGGCGCGAACGTCCTCGCTGTTCGCCACCGACGTTACCGTGGAGCCGGTCTGGTCCACCAGATCGCCGACTTCGATCACAAACTTCACGTGATGATCGATGAACTGTTTGTTGAGCCCACGGATGATGTCGACGGATGTAGTTCCGGGATTTCGGCCGTCATCGGCTCCGATCCACTGCGTATCGGCGATGACGCCGAATTTCCACTGCTGCGCCTTTGCAGAACCGGCGGCGAAGATAAACGTCAAGAACAAAGCGATGATTGGGAATGAAATAGCACGCTTCACTGCTGCCTCCTTCAATGATTCGCACGAGTAAAAGAAATGGTTGCGATTCGTGCGCAATAGATCGCAACGCTCCAGAGTGGCAGCGGCCTGTATTGCTGCTGTGAGAGGGGCATTACGATTTGGTGAAATTTGAGAATGAGTGCCGAAATGGCACGGTCGGCTTAAGGCATGAGTGCGTGAATACAACAGTCCGTCATCGTCGAGGAGACCGCTATGGATGCACTCGTTACCTTTACTCGGCGAAATGTCGCCACCACAGCCAACATGCTCTAAAGTTCCGCTAAAATCAGAGCTGGGGCGAATTGAAGCAAGGTGGGGGAGTGTTTGCGCTTACTCGTAGGATTCTTGTTCTTAGTGTGCACAGTTGTTGCGATTGCTCAACAGAGTTCTTCTCCTGCGGCGGGTCCCGCAACCGGCACGTCCGGCCAGACCGATTCGAGTAGTGCACAAAACGTGACACGGACGGCCGCGTCGGCGCAACCTTCGGCTACCGACGCTGCTACCCTCGCAACCCAACCGGCACAACCGGTCATTCCAGCTTCTAAGCAGCAACCGAAAAGAATATTGGGGATCATGCCCAACTACCGCGCCGTGAGCGCCGGAGCGATCCCGCCTCCGCCCACCCCGAAACAGGCCTTCAAAATTGCCACGCAGAACAGTTTCGACTACTCGTCATTCGTATTCGTCGGAGTCACTTCCTTACTCGCCGAGGCGACCGATGCACATCCGGCGCTGGGAAAGGGCATAGGCGGCTACGGGCAATATTACTGGCGCGGCTTCGTCGATAAGACCGACGGCAACTACCTCGTGATCTTCGCCCTGCCTACCATTCTGCATCAGGACACCCGCTATTTTGCGATGGGAGACGGCGGCATCGTGAAGCGCGGCACTTATGCGGCGTCGCGAATCTTCATCACTCCCAACTATCACGGACACAATACTTTCAATGCGTCAGAGATCTTTGGACGAGGCATCGCACAGGCGATCTCGACAACTTACTATCCGAGTAAGGACCGAACTGCAGGGGAAATCGCGCAGAAATATGCCTTTGCTTTGGGCAGAGATGCTTTGACTAATACCTTCCGCGAGTTCTGGCCCGATATCGCAACCAAAGTGCTCCATCGGCATCCGTAGCAGGATCTAGGCTGAATTTGCGGTCAGGATTAACGTTGTTCCTGATTTGATACTGGGATGAAGCGCTTAGATATTGGGGCCTGAGGACATTCGGAGTTGCGGGCCTGCAGATTGACGCTGTTTACATCGGCCACCTATAATTGAGCCGCCATTCCGTACCCGAGATTTCATCGCAGGTCGCGAACGACCTCGCCGAAAGCTGAGGAGTTCCCGGAAGGGATTTTCCAAGGAGTCCACGACACATCCAATGAAAAGCACTTTTGCACGTATCGTTACACCACTGGCATTGCTCTGCGCGACGGCGTTCGCGCAAACGGCAGCCACTCCCGCAGCCGCCGCACCGGCCGCTGCTGCCACTACCGCCCCAGCCGGCGGAGTCAAGATTGGCATCATCAATATCCAGCAAGCCATTGCGCTCACCAATGAAGGCAAGCGCGACATCGAAGGTCTGGAAAAAAAGTTCGATCCCAAGCGCCAGGAATTGCAGGGACTGAGCAAGGAAGTCGAGGATCTGCAGAAGCAGCTCGACACCCAGAGCTCGAAGCTCAATGACGAAGCGCGCGCGAATCTGGTGAAGAGCCTCGAAACCAAACGGAAGTCGCTGCAGCGTCAGGCTGAAGATGCTCAGAACGACTACCAGGGACAGCAGCAGGAACTGGTGAACCGCGTCGGCACAAAACTGATGGAAGCGCTCGACAAGTATGCGAAAGCGAACGGTTTTTCGCTGATCATCGATGTATCGGGACCACAGAACCCGGTGCTCTGGGCGCAGCCCAATGTCGACGTGACCCAGCAGGTTGCGGCCGCATACAACGCCAGCTCGCCAGTACCGGCGCAGGCAGCGCGCCCGGCCACGGCGTCGACGAACCCGAGACCGGCAGCTCCTTCGGCTCCCACTCCTAAATAGTGATCGCGACGGAATGGACAACGAGCCGCCCCACAACGGGCGGCTTTTTTTTGTTCGGGAGCAATGATTGCGGCAGCCCTTGCCGTGTACTGTCACCAGCTTTTATGATGCGCGAGATGACTGCAAAACTCTCTGCCACGGCCAATCTGCGTCAGAAGGCGCAATTGATGTCGGCTTCCGAGATCGAACGCACTCTGGTTCGGCTGGCTCACGAGATTATCGAGAAGAATAACGGCACCGACAAACTGGTACTGGTCGGCATCCGGCGCCGCGGTGTGCCGCTGGCGGAGCGATTGGCGCGCGTCATCGAGCGCATCGAGAACAAGCCCGTGCCGGTGGGCACGCTCGACATCACCCTCTATCGCGACGACCTGACCACGGTGGGATCGAAGCCGGAAGTGCACCCGGGTGAACTGGGCGCCGACATCAAGGGCATGAACGTGATCCTGGTGGATGATGTGTTATTCACCGGCCGAACTACCCGCGCGGCGCTGGATGCGCTATTCGATTACGGACGTCCGCAGCGTGTGCAGTTGCTGGCGTTGATCGACCGCGGACATCGCGAGCTTCCGATCGAGGCAGCTTTCGTTGGCCGGTATATTCAGACCAGCGATCGCGAAATCATCGAAGTAAGGCTGAACGAAACGGATAACAGCGAAAAAGTTCTACTGGTTGAACGCGAGACGTAACTCGAAGTAGCCAGGGCAAGCGCCCTGGTGGACCAACTTATGAACCAACCTGCTCGTGGTTCCCTACTCGGACTGGAAAACCTCACCACCAAGGAAATCAGTTCCATTCTCAAAGAGGCCCGCAAGATGAAGCGCGGGCGGCCAAGACCAGTGCTGCGCGGAAAGCGCATCATCCTGCTGTTCTATGAATCTTCGACCAGGACGCGCGTTTCCTTTGAGTTCGCGGCGAAAGCCCTGGGGGCGACCACGGCCCTGATTTCTGCTTCCGCATCGAGCATCGAAAAGGGCGAGTCGCTCATCGACACCGGCTACACCGTAAGTTCGCTGGGAGCCGAGGCGATCGTGATCCGTCATCCCTCATCGGGCGCGCCCTATATGCTGGCTCGGCACGTACCGGTACCGGTGATCAATGCAGGCGATGGAATGCACGAGCACCCGTCGCAGGGACTACTCGATGCCTACACGATCTTCGAACATAAGGGCACACTGAAGGGCCTGCGCGTGGCCATGATCGGCGACATCTTTCATAGCCGCGTGGTGCGGTCGGATGTGCATCTGCTGACCAAGTTCGGATCGAAGGTGGTACTGTGCGGGCCTCCCGAGTTGGTACCTGATGTGGCGGGGACGCTGGCTCCGGGGGTCTCGGTGACGCGAAGTCTGGAAGAAGCGCTGACGGGAACGGACGTGGTGATCGCGCTGCGCATTCAGAAAGAGCGTCTGGCGGGATTGCAACTCAGCCTGGGAGATTACATCGAGCGCTATCAACTGAGTCCGGAGCGACTGAAGGCCGCGAAGAAGGATGCAATCGTAATGCATCCGGGGCCGATTATCCGCGGATTAGAGGTAACGAGCGAAGTGGCGGATAGTTCACGGACGGTGATCCGCGAACAGGTGCGAAACGGCGTGGCAGTACGAATGGCGATATTGGCGAGAGCTTTGGCTTAGTCTCGCCGCGGAGACACGGAGGTTTCAAATTTCAGATTCGAGATTTCAGATTCGAGATTTTCTCTGTGCCTTTGTGTCTCTGTGGTTAAGAAGAGAATGAAAGAAAAAAAATCAGTGTCTATGCGCATTAATCAACGGCCTGGAGGTTTGCAGCCGCCAAAATCCCTTCTAATCCGTGGCGGCCATGTGATTGATCCCGCCAATCATATCGACGGCACCGCCGATGTTCTCATTCGCGACGGAAAGGTCGCAGCGGTCGGACCGAAGCTTAAGGAGCCTGCCGAAGAAACAATCGATGCGCGAGGCTTGATTGTCGCGCCCGGGTTCATCGATATGCACGTGCATCTGCGTGAGCCGGGCCAGGCACACAAGGAGACGATCGCGACCGGAACAGCCGCGGCCGCGGCCGGAGGCTTCACTTCTGTCTGCACGATGCCGAATACACAGCCGGTGAACGACTCGGCGGAGATCACGGAGTGGATGCAGGCGGCGGAACGCGGCGCCGTGGTCAACGTATTTCCGATCGCGGCGGCGACTCTGGGCAGCCAGGGGGAGAGGCTCACGGATTTCGCGGCACTGCGCCAGGCAGGTGCTGTGGGCGTCAGCGATGACGGCAAGCCGATCCTGGAGGATAACGTCATGCGGGAAGCGCTGGAAGCTGCGAAGCGCGTTGGCTTCCCGGTTATCCAGCATGCTGAAGATACTCGACTGACCGTCGGAGCACAGATGAATGCCGGATCAGTTTCATTTCGACTGGGATTGCGTGGTATGCCCGTGGAAGGCGAAGCTGGAATCGTGCGACGCGACATTGAACTGGCGAAGAAAACGGGTGCGCACATACACGTTGCGCATATCTCGACGGCCGCTGCGGTTGACGAAGTTCGCCGCGCGAAACGTGAGGGCGTCAACGTGACCTGCGAAGTTACACCGCATCACTTTGTTCTCACCGACGAAGCGGTCGCCGGATACGACACACGTTACAAGATGAATCCACCGTTGCGTACGGAAGCCGATCGTCAAGCCATGCTGGCCGGCCTGGAAGATGGAACGATCGACGTGATTGCCACGGATCATGCTCCCCATGCGCATCACGAAAAGATGGTGGAGTTCGATCGCGCCGCGTTCGGGATTACCGGACTGGAAACAGCCCTGGGACTTGCGATCAGCGAGCTGCAAAAGCGCAGGATCCCGCTCGCTCGCATCGTCGAATTGCTGACGACGAATCCTGGCAGCATCCTCTCGCTCGGCGGCCGCGGGCGATTTAACGTAGGCAGTCCGGCCGATGTCACCATCTTCGATCCAAGGAAGCAGTGGACATTCGACGCGAAGGATTCGAAGTCGAAGTCGCGCAATACGCCATTTGGTGGATGGAAGCTGACCGGCAAAGTCGTGGCGACGATCGTGGGCGGGAAAATCGTCGAGAGAAATTGATAATCGCGAATCCCCGAAAACCACACCGGTCGCCGGTTTCGATACCTATTCAAATTACCAAGATTTATTTCGCTGCGGCCACAGGCTTGGAATGCGATGCATGCGGCTTGGCCGAGAGCATCGTCAGTATCTCCTGCAGTTGAGCTCGCACCCGCTTCAGTCCGTCGTGATTTACGGGTGTCGCGAACGGCAATGCCGTCTGCATCTTCGCCGGCTTGGACTCGACCTTCAGCTGCTGGCGGGCGCCAGCGATGGTGAATCCCTCTTCATAGAGAAGTTTCTTGATGCGCAGAGCCAGCTCTACCTCACGCCGGCGATACATGCGCTGACCGGTACCGCTCTTGGTGGGTTTGAGTTGCGGAAACTCCGTCTCCCAGAAACGAAGCACGTACGCAGGCAGCTTGCAAAGACGGCTGACCTCGCCGATGCGGAAATACAGCTTTTCAGGGATTAGTACTTCTTCGGATTTCCTGCTCGTGCTCGACTTCCGGTTTGCACTCATGGACTGCTCGAAGTATCTGGATTTGGTTCCTAACCGCCGGCCAGATTGTCTTGCACAGATGTTACGCGATTTCTAGCATGGACAGCACCCAGAAACAACCGCGGAATCGAAAGAATCAGCCTGGCGCGCAGTAAAAAGGGCCTCCACTGCGGGAGACCCTTTAACCCTCTTCCACTTCTACTACGCGAATGCGGCAGTTACTTCTTTTTCTTTGTGGCCGCTTTTTTTGCCTTTTTCTTCGTTGCCATGTTGTGTTGCCTCCTGGAACCTTCTCCCTTGAAGGTTTTGATTTGGGGCCCATTTACTTATCCCGCCCTACACATTGGGCGAGCAGCCTGTATGACACAAGATATTGCGGTGTACTGTTAAGCGTTGTCAAGAAAAATATCTTGTAGAAGAACGAATTCTTTGCTTATGGAGTTTTGCGAAAGACATTCTTCACCACAGAGGACACGGAGGAAAGTCAGATTGAAGATTTCAGATTTAAGATTCCATCGACGACTCAGTCGTACTCGGAGCCGCTTCCAATCTGAAATCTTGAATCTTCGTTCTTACTTCCTGTGCGCTGTGATGAAATAGGCTCGTGCAGAAACGCGATCCCATCGAGCTCGAGATTTTCAAGAACATCTTCCACTCTATCGCCGAAGAAATGGGCGCAGCGTTGCGTCGTACTGCGTTCTCTCCGAATATCAAAGAGCGACGTGATTATTCGTGCGCGATCTTCGATCGCGCGGGCGAAGTGATCGCGATGGGCGATCACATGCCAGTGCATCTTGGCTCGATGCCGATGTCGGTGCGCGCAGCAATCACCAAGCTGCAACTCGAGCGCGGCGATGTTGCGATGCTCAACGATCCATTCGCCGGTGGAACCCATTTGCCGGACATCACGCTGGTGGCGCCGGTGTTTATCGCGGCCCGCGCAAAAGCTGCACCGGTGCAGCGCAAACCGGATTTCTACGTTGCTTCGCGTGCGCATCATGCCGACGTCGGCGGGACATATCCGGGATCGATGGGCATCTGCCGGGAAATTTACCAGGAAGGATTTCGCATTCCTCCAGTAAGGCTGATTCGTGCGCGCGAAATCGATCACGATGTGCTCGCGCTGCTGCTCACGAATGTGCGGACTCCGGTGGAGCGCGAGGGTGATCTGAACGCCCAGATCGCCGCGTGTCATACCGGCGAAGTCCGGCTGCGAGAAGTGGTCGAACGTTACGGTTTGGCGAGAGTGCGGCAAGCCGCGTTCGATCTCCTGCAATATTCCCAGGAAATGATGCGCGTGTTTCTCGCGAAGATTCCGGCGGGAACTTATGCCGCTGAAGATTTTCTCGATGACGATGGCGTGAGCGATGAGCCAGTCCGCATCAGCGTGTCGATTCGCATCGAGAAACGGGGTGCCGGACGAGGACGCCCGCTTCACTTCGCGACTGTTGACTTCAGCGGTTCCTCGCCGCAAGTAGCAGGCAGCATCAATGCTGTGGAAGCGATCACGTACTCGGCGAGCTTCTACGTGTTTCGCTGTCTGCTGGCGGACGATATTCCTGCGACTGCAGGGTTGATGCGCCCCATCGAGGTGATCGCGCCTGCGGGGACCGTGGTAAACGCTCGACCTCCAGCGGCCGTAGCAGGAGGAAATGTCGAGACTTCACAGCGAATTGTCGATGTGCTGCTGAACGCGCTGGCGCAGGCTTTGCCCGATCGCATCCCGGCAGCGTCCAGCGGAACAATGAACAATCTGACGATCGGCGGCACCGATCCACGGACGGGCGAATCTTTCGCGTATTACGAAACGATTGCGGGTGCGACCGGCGGGCGTCCGACAAAACCGGGCGTGTCCGGAGTGCATACGCATATGACCAATTCGCTGAATACGCCAGTCGAAGCGCTGGAATATGCGTATCCATTTCGAGTGACGGAGTATTCACTGCGCCGCAACAGTGGGGGAAATGGCACGCACGAGGGCGGGGATGGACTGGTACGCGAGATCGAGGTGCTGACAGATGCGGAGGTCACGATTCTTGCCGATCGCCGCAAAACTGCCCCTTATGGACTGCATGGCGGCGAACCGGCAAAACCGGGACGGTCTCTTGTAATTCGCGAGAACGGAACGCAGGAAGAACTTCCAGGCAAAACCAGCGTGCGACTTCAGCGCGGCGAACGCGTACGAATCGAATCACCGGGCGGAGGAGGTTGGGGAAAAAACAATTCACCACGGAGACACGGAGGCACTGAGAAAATGCAGAATTAAAATTTAAGATTGCAGATTTCGACGCCAGCTTCGGCATTTCAATCTGAGATCTGAGATCTTAAGTCTTCAATTCTTCGTGTCTCCGCGGTGAATTGGTTTTTGGTGGAGTCGAACCATACCCGCCAGTTGTTCTCCTTCGCGAAGTGCGGCAACATGCCACTGAATTGCACAAAGGAGCTCTTACGATGCATCGGATTAAATCTGTGGGCGTGATGTCGGTCGCGAAGGTAATGGGACTTATCTACGGCGCGCTCGGACTGCTGATTGTTCCTATCTTCCTGGTCATTGGGCTAGCTTCGTCGATGGCGATCAGACAAGCACAAGCTGCGACAGGCGCAAATTTTCCGGCTGCGATGGGACCAATCTTCGCCGTCCTGATGGCGATTGCGGCGCCTATTATGTACGGTCTGATTGGATTCGTAACCGGCGCCATCAGCGCGCTGATCTACAACCTGATCGCTGGTTGGGTTGGCGGTATTGAGATGGAATTGGAAATCGCGCCAATTCAGCCCGTGCTGACCGTACCCCCGCCGTTACCACAGGCTCCATCGGTTTAGGCGCGCCGCAGTGCAGGTAGGCCTTGCGGAAACCGTCCGCCCAATGATGTTTTAGAATCGAATCTGTGTTCATCCGCGTGAATCTGTGGCGGAGGTGCTAATGGTTACCGCGACTCGTATTAATCCGCTTTCCTATCTGCACAATCAACTGGAAGACCTGAAGGCAAAGGGCACGTACTTCCATTTGCGGGTGCTCGAAGACGAGCAGGCTGCAGTCTGCACCTTCGACGGCAAGAAGGTAATCAACTTGGCGTCGAACAATTATCTGGGGCTGACCACGCATCCCAAGCTGCGCGAAGCGGCACTGGAGGCGACGAAGAAGTACGGCGTGGGATCGGGCGCGGTGCGCACGATTGCCGGAACGATGTCGCTGCACATGGAACTGGAAGAGAAGATTGCCCGCTTCAAGAACGTGGAAGCCTGCGTGGTCTTCCAGTCGGGATTCACAGCGAATGCGGGAACGGTGTCGGCGCTGCTGGGCAAGGAAGACTTCATCATCTCAGACGAGTTGAACCATGCGTCGATCATTGACGGCGCACGGCTCTCGCGCGCGAAGATTCTGGTGTTCCGGCATAAAGATGTAGCACATGCGGAAGAGCAGCTTGCCAGCGTGAAAGATCAGCCAGGACGGAAGCTGGTGATCACCGATGGCGTTTTTTCTATGGACGGCGACATTGGGCCGCTGCCCGGTCTATGCGAGGCTGCTGAGAAATATGGCGCGATCATGATGGTGGACGACGCACATGCCTCGGGCGTACTGGGAAGGAATGGGCGAGGGACGATCGATCACTTCAATGTGCACGGGCGCGTGGATGTGCAGGTGGGGACACTCTCGAAGGCGATCGGCGCCCTGGGCGGATATGTCTGCGGATCGCGTGACCTTATCGAGTTTCTCTATCACCGCGGACGGCCGTTCCTGTTCTCGACTTCGCATCCACCGTCTGTCGCGGCGACGTGCATTGCCGCTTTCGATGTGCTGGAGCAGGAGCCGGAGCGCATAGAGAAGCTGTGGGAGAACACGCGCTTCTTCAAAAAGGAGCTTGGGGACCTGGGCTTCAACATTGGCGGGAAGAATACGCCGGCCAGCGAGACGCCGATCACGCCGATCATTGTCGGCGAGGGGCGTCTGGCAATGGAGTTCTCGCGCGAGTTGTTCAAAGAAGGCGTGATGGCGACCGGAATTGCGTTCCCCACGGTGCCAGAGGGTAAGGCTCGCATTCGCACGATCATGACGGCGACGCATACGCGGGAAGAGTTGGATCGGGCTTTAGAGGTGCTGAAGAAGGTGGGGAAGAGGCTGGGGATTATTCAGTAGAGCGCGGGAATCGCGGGCGAGGGCGCCCGCGCCACTACAACTAGACTTCTTCAATCAGCCGCGCGAGCAGCGCTGTTCTGCGCACCAGTTCCGAGACCAGGACGGATTCGTTGCGCGCGTGAGCGCCTTCGCCGACCGCACCCAGTCCGTCGAGCGTAGGAATTCCCAGTCCTGCGGTAAAGTTGCCGTCGGACCCGCCGCCGACCGAGGCTTCGCCCAGGTGCCAACCAATTTCTGCAGCGATCTTCTGCGCCGTTCGAAACAATCCCACGACTTTGTCGGTGCGTTCGAGCGGAGGCCGATTGATACCGCCGCTGACCTCTAGTTGGCAGCGCTGGTCGAACGGCGTGAGTGCCCGGAATTTGCGATCCATCGTCTTGGCTTGAGTGGCGGCGGCGATGCGCAAATCGAATTCGGCTTCGGCCTCGTCGGCGATGACGTTGGTGCGCGTCCCCCCGCGGATCACCCCGGCATTAACGGTGATGCCATGCTTCAGATCGGTAAATTTGGCGATTTCCGTCACTTGCTTTGAGAGCTCGAGAATGGCGCTGGCACCCTTCTCGAAATCAAGTCCCGCGTGGGCTGCGCGGCCTTTGACCTTCAGGATATAATCGCCCACCCCTTTGCGCGCGGTCTTCAAAGCGCCCTCGAGTCCGTACGAGGGCTCGACGACCAACACGGCGCCGCATTTTTTTGCGATCGATTCGGTGACTTGCCGCGAGCTTTCGCTGCCCACCTCTTCATCTGTCACCAGGAACACCGTGACTGGCCGAGGGAGTTTACCGCCTGTCGTGCGCAACGCCTCGATAGCGAAGATCATCTGCGCGATGCCGGACTTCATGTCGAGGACGCCCGGTCCCCACAGCCGCCCGTCCGCCTCGCGAAACGGCATGCTGGCGAGGGTTCCCAGATCCCAGACCGTATCGAAGTGCCCAAGCAGCAGGACAGGCGGGCGCTTGGAATCAGAGGTGAAATCCACCTGCAGGTGCGCGCCGAATTTCCCGCCGCGATGAAAGTGAACCTCGCCCCCGATTTCGCGAAAGGCCTCGGCGAGGCGCTCGCCCAGCAGATCGACAGACTTTTTGTGGTGGCTAGGTGATTCCATCTCCACCATGTGGCGAATACTCTGAATCATGGCGAGCTGGCGAGTCTCGAGATATCGGATCAGTTCGCTTAGCTTGCCGGCGCTAACTTTCTCTGTGCCGACGTGGCGTATCCCACCCAGGCCAAAAGAAGGCGAGGTTGGGGCACCCGCGTGTTCAACACGCGTCGGCTTGGGTGGGGCACCCGGCTTTTTGTGATCAGTTCGACCGCGTTTAGAGCCTGCCTTTGTCATTGCCCTCGTCGGATTTCGTATAATTCACGTTTGCCCTGATATCGCCTGCTGTGCCCGTGCTAATCGCACCGGCATTCAGGCCAGTGACGCGAGATTCGGAAAAACCAAATGACTGAAACCGCGCTGAGTAACGCCGGCACGAATGAAGCGGTGAAGACCACGCTCGACATTGTCGAGATCCAGAAGATCCTGCCGCATCGCTACCCCTTCCTGCTGATTGATCGCGTAATCGAAATTCAGCGTAAAGAGCGCATTGTCGCGTTGAAGAACGTAACCGTCAATGAGCCTTTTTTTGCGGGGCACTTTCCGGGCTTCCCGATTATGCCTGGCGTGCTGATGGTGGAAGCCATGGCGCAGGCCGGCGGCGCGCTGTTGCTGACCGAAATTCCCGACCGCGACCACAAGTTGATGGTGTTCACGGGCATCGAGCGCGCCCGCTTTCGGCGTCCAGTAACCCCTGGCGATCAACTGAAGATCGTGGTCAGCGTACTGGCCTGGCGCAGCATGGCGGTACGCATGCAGGGAGAAGTTTTCGTCGGAGAAAAGCTGGTTGCGGAAGCCGTGATCACGTGCCGGCTGGTAGATCGCGAGCCACCGGCGACCGCTCCCGTGACTGAGCCGAAGGAATAGAGACTAGCGGTGGGCACTCCCGGCCGCAAAAAGTTCATGTCCATACATCCCACAGCCATTGTGGATGCCGGCGCGAAAGTCCCGGCATCTTGTTCCATCGGGCCATACTGCGTGTTGGGAGCCGATGTAGAGCTTGGCGAAAACTGCGAGCTCATTTCCCATGTGGTGATCCAGGGCCCCACCCGCATCGGCAATAATAACCGGATCTTTCCCTTCGCCGCACTCGGCATCGAGCCGCAGGACATTTCGTACGGTGGCGAGCCCACGCAACTGGAGATTGGCGACGACAACGTCATCCGCGAATACGTCACCATCAATCGCGGCACTAACAAGGGCGGAGGCACGACAAGGATTGGCAGCCACATCCTGATCATGGCGTATACGCATATCGGCCATGACTGCCAGATCGGCGACCATGCGATGCTGGTGAATGCCGCCACGCTTGCCGGACATGTAACGGTCGAAGAGTATGCGGTTGTGGGCGCGCTCTGCCCGGTGCATCAGTTCGTGCGCATCGGGGCGCATTCTTACATCGGCGGCGGAACAACCATCACCCAGGACGTAATGCCGTTCTCGATGACCAGCGCCGTGCGTGACGTGCATGCGTTCAGCTTTAACAAGGTTGGGCTCGAGCGCCGCGGCTTCAGCAAGGAACGGATCAAGCAACTGCACCATGCGTACAAGATTTTGCTGGCGTCGAAGCTAAATACTTCGCAGGCTCTAGAAAAACTGAAGAGTGAGCCGGAGCGTAGCGAGGATGTCGATTTGCTGATTCGGTTTATCGAAACTGCACAACGCGGGATCATTAAGTAAGTCAGCCTCGGATTCAGACGGATTTCACTGATTTAATCCACGATGAGCGACAAACTCGGACTAATTGCCGGCAACGGACGCTTCCCCTTCCTCGTGCTCGAGGCAGCTAGGGCGCGACGCATGGAAGTTGTCGTTGCGGCGATCAAAGAAGAGACGTTTCCGGAGATTGAAAAGGCCGGTGCTGCGTCCGTTTACTGGATGTCTCTCGGCGAGCTTTCGAAGTTAATCGACACCTTCCAGCGTGAAGGCGTCAAGCGCGCCGTCATGGCCGGGCAGGTGAAGCACAAACAGATCTTCTCCAGCATTCGTCCAGATTGGCGCCTGGCGAAACTTCTGCTCTCTCTGGGAAGCCGCAATACGGACTCGCTGATCGGCGCAGTGGCCAAAGTTTTGGCTGATGAGGGCATTACGCTCATGTCTTCAACCGAGTTACTTGAGCCTCTACTGGCCAAGCCGGGTGTGCTCACCAAGAGACGCCCCTCGCAGCAGGAAAAAATCGATATCGCCTACGGCCGTGACGTCGCGCGTCACCTGGCGCAGTACGATATTGGTCAGACAGTGGTTGTCGCAGGCGCCGCTTGCGTCGCCGTCGAAGCGATGGAAGGAACGGATGCCACCATTGAGCGCGCAGGCCATATCATGGAAAGCCTGGCGCACGAGGGTGATGCTTCCACGCTGCCGCGCGACCTGGTCGTAGTGAAGGTCGCCAAGCCGAACCAGGACATGCGCTTCGATGTGCCGGTCATTGGCGTGAAGACCATCGAAACCATGCAAGCGGCGAATGCCTCTTGTCTTGCGGTCGATCCCGGCAAATGCCTGCTGATTGATGGTGATGCCATCATCGACGCAGCCGACAAGGCGAAGATCGCCATCCTGTCTGGTGATGAGGAGAAGAAGAGATGACGGAAGTGGAGCGGATCGCGGACCAGATTCGCCGCGCGTTCGAGGGTGATGCCTGGCATGGACCGGCGTTGATGGAATTATTGCCGGCGGTCAACTCGCTGGTCGCCAATTCTCATCCGGTGAACAATGCTCACAGCGTGTGGGAAATTGTGAATCACCTGACCGCCTGGAAGCGAGCCGTCCTGCAAAGAATGAACGGACAGGTAGTGGAATTGATCGGAGAACAGGACTGGCCAACCGTTCGCGACGACAGCGAAGAAGCGTGGCAGAAAGCTCTGCGAGATCTGCAGGAAGCCCAGAAGAAACTGTATGACGCCGTGGTTGCGCTTCCCGAATCGCGTCTCGACGAGAAAGTGCCCAACCGCGATCACAGCGTCCGCTACATGCTGGTTGGCGTGGCGCAGCACGAGCTCTATCACGCCGGACAGATTGCAGTTCTGAGGAAGGCCGCCGTTTCCTAACTCCTCACTGTGCCCAACGATCGAACAATTCGAGTTGCGGTAATTGGCGCGGGAGCTTTCGGCAAGAATCACGCGCGCGTGTATCACGAGCTGCAGAAGGCCGGCGAGGCCGTCGAACTGGTTGGAATCGTGGACACCGACTCCGCGCGAGCCGGCGCGCTGGCCACGCAGTTTGGAACCAAGCCCTTTTCCAGTTTGAACGAGTTGCTGAAAATGAGCGCCGTGGATGCCGCTTCGGTGGCCGTACCCACCACCCTCCATTTGCCAGTGGCGAAGGCAGCCATGCAAGCGGGGCTGGATGTCCTGATCGAAAAACCGATCGCCGCGACGCTGGCGGAAGCCGATGACCTGGTGCGGACAGCGAAGGAGACTGGCCGCATCGGGCAGGTTGGACACCTGGAGCGTTTTAATCCCGCGGTGCGGGCCACTTACCCTCTGATCACGCATCCGATGTTCTTCGAAGTGCACCGGCTCAGCGTATTTGGCCCCCGCGCATTAGACGTGGACGTGGTCCTCGATCTGATGATCCACGACCTGGACATCGTCTTGTCCTTCGTCGACTCCCCTATACGCGAGATACGCGCGGTGGGATTGCCGATCCTTTCGCCAAAGGTAGACATTGCCAATGTTCGGATCGAGTTCGAGTCAGGCTGCGTTGCGAATTTAACGGCTAGCCGCGTGAGCACGGAGCGCGTGCGTAAACTGAGGTTCTTCCAGCCGCGTCAATACGTTTCCGTGGATTACACTCGCCAGGATCTGCTGGTCTTCAGCGTCAGCCAACAGGCTGGAGTGGAGGCGCTCGCGCGCATGCAGGGTGCGGGCGCTGGCCCGCTGTCGGGTGCGGCGATTCTCGCGGGCGCGGGTATTAGCATGTCGAAGCCGCAAGTAATTCCGGCGGAGCCGCTGAAGGCCGAACTGCAATCGTTCCTCGATGCGGTTCGGCGGCGCACGAAGCCAGTCGTTTCTTTAGAAGACGGACGCGCTGCGCTGCGCGTAGCCTTGGATGTTTTGCAACACATCGAGGAACACGGACGTCGTGTCGGGTTGTCACAGCTCAGTTCGGTTCCAGACCACTGAGCGAAACTTCATCTCGCGTCAAGGGTTTGGAAGGCCATCCTCGCCGCGGAGCAAGGTCTCTGGTTTGGCGACGAAGGCTGCTGGCCCGTATAATCAGCATTCCGCTTATCCCGGGTGGTTAGAGGTCGCACTATTTCTAATTTTTTCAACCGTTTGCCATGGGACGGAACGGTCATTCCGGCGTCCGACTCTCGACAGCACAGGAAGTGCCTGCTGGTGACGATGTCTCACCTACGCGCTTCTTCATTGGGCCGAATCGTTGCCGCTCTCTTTTCTGTTGTCGTCTTCTTGTCCCTCACCGCCCCCGCTTACGCACAGCAGGAACTGGTTGCCGAGGTCCGGGTTCATGGCAACCGGCGCATCCCTCAGGAGACCATCAAGGCCCGGATGTTCACGAAGGCGGGGGACGTCTACGATGCGAACAACATCGAGCGCGACTTCAATTCGCTGTGGAATACCGGCTATTTTCAGGACATTCGCATTGAACGTGAACCGTCGGACAAAGGCTGGATCCTGCACGTGTACGTGAAGGAGAAGCCGACCATCCGTGACATCCAGTACCAGGGCTTGAGTTCGGTTTCGCAGTCCGATGTGCTTGATCGTTACAAGCAGGACAAGGTCGGACTCACCCAGGAAAGCCAGTTCGATCCCACCAAGGTGAAACACGCCGAAGTGGTATTGAAAGAATTGCTCGCTGAACACGGACGTCAATTCGCGACCATTCGTACCGAAGTTCGACAGATTCCTCCTGCCTCGGTCGGCATCACTTTCGTCGTTAAGGAAGGCCCGAAGGTCAAGGTTGGCAAGATCAAGTTTGAAGGCAATACGGCGCTCAACGCCCGATATCTGCGGAACGCCATGAAGAACCTGAAGCCAATCGGGATTCCGCACAGCATTTTCCTGGAAGGCCTGTTCGCAAAGACCTACGACGCCAGCAAGCTGGAAGAAGACACGGAGCGCGTTCGCGATGCCATGCAACAGAAGGGCTACTTCAAGGCGGTGGTCCAGGAACCGAAAACGAACATCCGCGATACCAAAGGTATTACGTGGTATATGCCGTTCAAGGTAAGCCACGGCAAAGTCGTCGATATCACGCTGCCGATCTCCGAAGGCGATATGTACAGGCTGGGAAGCATCACCTTCAGCGGCAGCAAGGTGATTAAAGACCAGAGCGCCCTGCGCAGGTTGTTCCCAATCAAGGATGGTGACATCTTTGATATCTCCCTGATGCGAAAGGGCCTCGAGAATATCCGTAAAGCGTTCGGCGAAATCGGTTACATCAACTTTAGCGCCGTGCCGGACACCGAAATCGATGAGCAAAAGAAGCTCGTCAACATCAAGGTTGATATCGACGAAGGTTCCCAGTTCTATGTCCGGCGCATCGAGTTCAAGGGCAATACCACCACTCGCGACAAAGTCATCCGCCGCGAACTGGTATTAGAAGAAGGCAACGTCTACAACTCTCGATTGTGGGAACTGAGTCTTTTGCGCCTCAATCAGTTGGGCTACTTCGAAACATTGAAGCTGGAAAACGACTCCGAGCTGAAGACGAATAACCAGGACCACACCGTCGACATCACTCTCAAAGTCAAAGAGAAGGGCAAGAACAGTATCGGATTGAATGGCGGCGTCAGCGGCCTGGCCGGATCATTCATCGGACTGAGCTACCAGACGAATAACTTCCTCGGACTCGGCGAGACCCTGGGAGTGAACCTTTCCTACGGACAGTACCAGCGCAATCTCTCATTCAGCTTCACGCAGCCCTACTTGTTCGATCGACCGCTGCAGGCGGGATTCACGGTCTTCAACACCAAGTACAACTACAACCAGGCACAACAACTCTCCATCACCTACCAGCAGCAGTTGAATTTGCCCGACTCGGTGCAGCAGACCCTGCAGAATTTCAGCCAGACGAGCACTGGATTCAACGTATCGTTGAGCTACCCGATCAAGAGGTCGTTCAAACGCATTGGAATCACCTACACGCTGAACACCACCACGCTGGAAGTGTTCAGCAACTACTCCCGCCTGTACTTTGAAGAACTGAACTTCAGCAACGTCGCAGGACCGAATGCGCTGAACGGCATCGTAACCAGCGAAGTCACGCCGAGCTTCAGCTTCAGCAATATCAACAATCCGGTACACCCGACCAACGGTCACAGTCTGACCTTCGCCAGCCAGATCTCCGGATTGGGAGGCACAGTCGCCGCCATTCGTCCGTTGGTTGAATACAAACAGTGGATACCCATGAAGGGAATCCATCACAGCAAGGAAGGAAAGCAGGCGCTCGGATACCGGATCCAGGGCTCGTTCCTTACCGGCTACGCAGGAAAGGTTGCTCCTCCATTTGAGCGCTTCTACATGGGTGGCGATACAGATCTGCGAGGGTTCGACATTCGCTCGATCTCTCCGCTCGCATTTTTCGTGCAGACGGCATCCCTCCCGCTGGTGAACCCGGATGATCCGTGCGTCGCGAATACCGGGCTGCCTTGCACTGGAGTACCGAAAGATCCGAACAATCCGCGGCGAGGCGTGTACACAATTCCGGTTCCCGTCTACCGTGTCATCTTCCCTGGCGGCGACACCAGCATTATCGGCAATTTGGAATATCGCGTTCCGATTGCAGGCCCGGTTACGCTGGCGCCATTTATGGATGTCGGCATGGATATGGTGCTGCGGCCCTCGCAGTTGCAGATCAACCAGCAGCAGCTGAATCTGCTGAACAACACTCCATTCGGTTGCCCGAGCCTGGATAAGAACTTCAACTGCGTCACCACCGGCAACATCGCAACATTCAGTCCGAATGTGAACGTCATCAGCGGGACCAACTACCAGCCTCGTATGTCCACGGGATTGGAACTGCAGGTCATCATGCCGATTGTGAATGCCCCGTTCCGCATTTATTACGCCTACAATCCGCTGCGCCTGAACGAATTCGTAAATACGCCAAGTGCGATTACGAGAGACATGTTCCCCGTGGGCGGCGCCGGCGACGTCACCTACCAACGAGCCATTCAATCGTTTGTGCCGGGATATGCGTTGAAAGAACCGAAGAAGACGTTCCGCTTCACGGTGGCAACTACCTTCTAACCAGGCAGCCCGTTCCAAGGGAACGGGCTTTTTTCCTCGCCGCTCTACTCTCGCGCCGCACGGCAGATTGGTTGTCCACGCCGCCTCCTTCTGGCTGGCTTACAATGAACCGAACTCCACGATGATCGCTTCTCCCGTCAGCACGGATGATGCCGCTCAGAAGAGCTCGCGCGCGTTCACCCTGAAACAGCGTCTCATACTGACCGCGATTACCTGGTCCGCATATCTGCTGATTCGATTCATTGGCCCCACTTTGCGGTACGAATACTCGCTGGCCGAAGGAGGTCCGGCGGATCTCAACTTTCGGCCCACCGTGTTCGTGTTCTGGCACCGCTGCATTCTGCCGGCGTGCTATGCTTTCCGAAATCGCAGGATTGCTGTGATGACCAGCAGCAGCTTCGATGGCGAATACATTGCACGCATCATCGAATTGTTCGGCTATCGCGCGGTTCGGGGATCGAGTACGCGCGGCGGCGTTCGCGCGTTGCTCGGCATGCATACCGAGATCGAAGAGGGCCGCTCGGTGGCGTTTACCATCGACGGACCTCTCGGTCCGCCCTATGTGGCCAAACCTGGACCCGTGCTGCTGGCGCGTAACACGAAGGTGCCCATCGTGGCGTTTTACGTTGCTCCGGAGAGTGCGTGGGTGCTGAATTCGTGGGACCGCATGCTCATCCCGAAACCGTTCTCGCGCGTTTCCGTCCGCTTGGGACGCTACCTCGAAGTACCGGAAAATGCGGATCGGGAAGAACTCGGTAAGCTGCATGCGAGGATGCAATCCGCGCTGGAACAAGTGCAGGCCGAAGCCGAAGCCGGTTTTCTCCGGGAGTAAATTCCCTCGGTGCCCCAAATTCGGAACTTGTTTCATTTGACACACACTCCCACCGAAATTTAGAGTCATCTCTCACTTCGCTCTCGATACGCGAGCGAAATGCTCTTTCCAATCTTTGGTTCGCGCGCTCTGATTGAGAGCTGGGAAGCGGGTGAAAATCCCGCGCTGCCGCGCAACTGTAAGCGACCGGAGGCTCACGCCTCCGAAGGGCGACTGGTCACTGTAGATACACGGGAAGGCCAGCCGTGATTTGAATGTCGCAAGCCAGGAGACCGGTGCGAATCGCCAACGTCAACGACCCTTTCGCGTGAAAAGGAGGACGAATGCGCTGGTTGCGCACTGCATTTGCTTTTTTCATCTTTGTCAGCGGCCTGTGGGCCGCCGATTTCAACGTCAAAGTTGTTGATCCCCAATCCGCCGTGGTTCGCGGCGCTCGTGTCACGATCTACCGCACTGGATCTGATGTCCCTTTGCGTGTTCAGAACACATCGCCGGAAGGCATAGTGCAGTTTTCCGGCGTCGCCGACGGCTCTTACGAAATCCAGGTGCTGGCCCCCGGTTTCGCCCCGGAGACGATTAGCATCAGCATTCCTGGAGAAACCGTCACCGTAAAGCTCGCAATCACTGCCGAACCGCGCAGCGTGGTGGTGAGCGCTTCCCGAACACCTCTGCCGGAAGACGAAAGTGGAGCGCAGACCGCCAGTCTGAATGAAGCTCAAATTCAGCTCTTGAATCCGACAGCAACGGCGGACGCCCTGCGGTTTCTGCCCGGTGTCGTCATCGGCCAGAACGGGCGCACCGGAAGTCTGTCCTCGCTGTTCGTTCGTGGCGGCGAGTCGCGCTACAACAAGGTGATCATCGACGGCGTCACGGTCAACGAAGACGGCGGCACTTTCGACTTCGGTGTGGTGCCGATGCAGGAGATGAATCGCCTTGAGCTCGTACGCGGCGCCGACAGTACCTTATACGGCTCCGACGCAATGACCAGCGTAGTGCAGACGTGGACCGCGAGCGGCAGCACTCACACTCCCGAGCTCCGCTTCGGCGCCGATGGCGGCAACTTCTCGACGGCGAACGGGTATGCTGCGCTTTCCGGCGCGCGCGGGCGCTTCGATTACAACGTTTTCGCCAATCAGTTCAACACCCAGGGCCAAGGTATCAACGACGCGTACTCCAACTCGTCACAAGGTGCGAATCTCGGTGTGGCGATCACGCCGAAGGTGCTGTTGCGCTTCCATGCGCGACACTCCAACAACTTCACCGGAGTACAGTCGTTCTGGAATTTCAACGGCCAGCCGTATATTCCGCCGGACAGCGATCAACTTGCACACCAGAACAATTTTCTCGCCAGCACTGAGCTGACCATCCAGGCGTCGTCGCACTGGCAACATCGCATTAGTGGATTCGAGTACAACCACAAGCGCTCTAACCTGGACACGTTCATGGATCCGGGGCGCGTTTCGCCTTTATTCGGACCGATTGACTTTCCGTTCGATAGCGTCGCAAACCTGAATCGCGCTGGACTCGAATATCAGGGTGATTGGCAGCCGCGCAGTTGGGCACACACAACTGTGGGGTATCGCTTCGAGGATGAAAACGGGTTTGTCGGCGATCTTACCGCGCTGCCGCTGAGCCATGGTCTGCGGTTAAATCATTCTGTGTACGGACAGGAAGCATTGTCGTTAGGCAGGTTCTCGCTGATCGGCGGATTGCGCTTCGAACACAATGGCAGCTTCGGCAACAAGGCAGTACCGCGAGTGGCCGCGAGCTATCTTGTGCGTCGAGGGAATGAGCACCTCGCTGCAACCCGTCTTCGCTTTTCGTATGCGCAGGGAATTCTTGAGCCGACCCTGGAAGAGTCTTTTGGCGTCGGCGGGTATGGCATCGTTCCTAATCCTGGTTTGAAGGCTGAGCAAAATCGCGCGTTCGAGGCTGGATTCGACCAGAGCTTTGGATCACGCGGCCGCTATGCGATTTCCGGTACCTACTTCAATAATCTGTTCACCGATCAGATTGCGTTCAGCTTTGACCCAACGACATTCGTCTCACAATATGTGAACGTCAATAAAGCCCTGGCACATGGGGCCGAGTTGGAATTACACGCACGTCCGTGGACGCGAATTTCGATCGACGGTGGATACACGTATCTATCGACGCAGATTCTCGACCAGCCCTTTGCCAGCGATCCGCTCCTTGAACCAGGACGGCCCCTGTTGCGTCGTCCGAAGCATTCGGGAAACTTGTTGATTTCCTACCTGGGGTCGCGCTGGGGAGCAAATCTCTCCGCGGCCGCGATGACCCGCCGACCAGACTCCGACTTTGAAGGCCTACTTCCACCGATCACCTACTCGGCTGGCTACGGACGTCTGGATCTGGGGGGCTGGTACGCCATGAACAAGCGTGTGACCGCATACGCGAACATCTTCAACGTCACCGATCGCAAATACGACGAAGCTGCCGGATATCCAGCATTGCACACCAACTTCCGAGCCGGCCTGCGCTTCCGCCTCGGTGGCGATTAAGCTGATTCCGCTGATCTTGGTCCGAATGGGCCATCTGCGACATTAGGGGATTTACGCAATCGGGGGCTGCTGGGACTGTCAGTTTCCCACGGGCCCTCCTTTTTGATACAACTGTTGCTTGCGCTCATGCCCATCGACGACAAAATAGCTGCGGCCCGTAAGATTGAGGCCTTCCTCAAAACAGTCATCCAGAACGGCGACTTCCGGCTTCGCTACCGGATCACCATTGACCCGCCGGTTACCGACAGCCGTGATTGGGAGCGGCCCTCCATCCTTGTCGACCTCTCTGGCTCTGACAGCCGCCTACTTCTGGCTCACAATGGCGAACTGCTGCGAGCGGTTGAGTTGCTGGCGATAGAGTCACTCGACCTGAAACATGACGAGCACGAGAAGCTTATCTTCGACTGCATGAATCACCGCTCGATGCGGCTGGAAGAATTGCGGCTCGCTGCCAATGTTGCCGCCGAACGAGTTCGTGAAACCGGAAGACCTTATCGTTTCGGAGCTATGTCTTCGCGCGAGCGCCGCATCGTTCACCTCGCGTTGCGCGATTTCTGCGGATCTCCGTACGGAAAGCGAAGGCATGGGTGCCGAGCGTCGCGTCGTAGTCTTTCCCAAGGACTACAAAGGCGCAGCGCCAAGCCGGCCGTCGTTCCGGCGAAGATAGTCTGTGTAGGACAGGCAATCCCGCCTGTCCGTCCGATACGCGGATCACTACAATCATCCAGCAGCATGAATCTCGACGACACCATCGTCGCCATCTCCACGCCTCCGGGGCGCGGAGGCATTGGCATTGTGCGTCTCTCCGGTACCGAGGCGCGCGCGATTGCCGCACCGATGCTGCGCCTGCCGCGTGAATTGGAGGCTGGGCGCGCGATCTTTGGTGAACTGGTAGAACCGGCGACTGGCGAGCGAGTCGACGAAGTTGTGGTTACGTTCTTCCAGAAGCCGCACTCGTACACGACTGATGATCTGGTGGAAATTGCGGCTCATGGATCGCCCGTGGTGCTGCGACATGTCGTGGAACTCGCGCAGGCCGCCGGTGCACGACTCGCTGAACCTGGCGAATTCACGATGCGAGCGTTTCTCAATGGGCGCATCGATCTCACGCAGGCCGAAGCCGTTCGCGATCTGATCGATTCGCAGACTCTGTACCAGGCGCGCGTGGCCGCGCAACAGCTTCAAGGTGCGCTCTCGCATCGGATTGCAGCCGATCAAGCAGAAGCTCGTCGAGTTGATTGCGCTGATGGAAGCTGGAGTCGATTTCGCCGAAGACGATGTGCCGGTGCTCGCGGCGGAAATTATTCTTCAGCATATTGCAGGGATTCGCGCCGGATTGGCGGAGCTGCTGCGGTCGTTCGCTTACGGCAAGCTGGTGCATGAAGGCCTGACGCTCGCGATCGTGGGACGCCCGAATGTCGGGCAAATCAAGTTTGTTCAATCGACTGGTGGAACGCGAGCGCGCCATCGTCACCGCAACTCCGGGAACCACGCGCGATCTAGTGAGCGAGACGGTCGCGATCGGCGGCATTCCGGTGAAGCTGGTGGACACCGCGGGCATCCGCAAGGCGCTTGATGAGGCGGAGAGCATTGGCATTCGCAAATCGATGGAAGCACTCGCCGACGCCGACATGGTGCTGTTCGTTCTGGACGCGACGCAACCGGTTCACGAAGAAGACCAGACGTTGCTGCGACAGATCGAACAACGACGGGCGATCGTCGTCGAGAACAAGGCAGACCTGACAGGCAGTGCTCGTGTCGGTGATAGCAACGGCATTCCGCGCGTAAGAACGTCAGCGCTTACAGGCGAAGGCGTCACCGAACTTCGCACAGAGATTCTGCGCGAGATCAGCGGCGACGCCGGCGTGCAGCCCGAAGCTGCTTTTCTCACCAACATGCGTCAGGCGGGCCTGGTCGAGAACTCGGTGAAATCGCTCGATGCAGCGGCGGAGTCCGCGCGTGCTCAGGTTCCGCACGAGATGATTCTGCTCGACCTTTATGGGGCGCTGCGATCGCTGGACGAGATCACGGGCGCGACTACAGCAGATGACATCCTGAACCTGATCTTCGGGAGCTTCTGCATTGGCAAGTAGACTCCCCTGAGTTTGTATGTACAGTTATGTATTGACATCTTCACTTGGTCAGATATTCTATAAATCGGCAGGACTGATGCTCTTCGAATGGGATCAAGCCAAAAATCGACTCAATCGCAAAAAACATGGGGTCTCATTCGAGGTTGCACAGGAAGCTTTCGCTGATCCGTTCTGCCTTACGATTCACGATCAAACGATCGAAGGCGCCGACCGTTATTGGACGATCGGTCGAGTGGCAAAACTGGTGATCTTGGTGGTTGTTCACACCGTCACGGACAAAGAGGGTGAAGAAGTTATTCGAATTATCTCAGCGCGCAAAGCGACCCCGAGAGAGCGAACATTTTATGAAGAAGTCGACAAATAGACAGCGACACGATGAACTGAAGGCCATTACGAAAATCCCGGATAGACGAATCGACACTTCGGATATCCCGGAGTTGACACGAGAACAGTTGCGCATGGCACACGCGGCCAGATGTATCGTCCTATAAAGAAATCGGTAACGATGCGACTCGATGCTGACGTGATCGCATGGCTAAAACTAGATGGCCCGGGTTATCAGACGAAAGCAAATGCTCTTCTGCGCCAGGAGATGCTCCGTGCATTCAGTCAAAAGAAGGGGCCAGAGAGAGACTCCACAAGCAGCAAGAAAGCGAAACGCATTCGCTCCTAGGTTGACCTGCCTTGTCGGAAGTGGCGCTTCCGGTCACTTCACTCCCAGCATCATCTTCGCTTCGGTGACCGCGTCTTGATTGCCGCGGTGCACGATGGTGTAAGTATTCGTGCGCTGGATCGTGTCGCCCATTTTCATCGTCTGCACCGGACCGGTAGTTTCCAATTCAACATAAGGCGCGCGGTCAGGATTGGTGTAGAGATACGCGCTGCATCCGCCACTGGGGTAGTCTCCCGGCGTGCGCTCGGAATCAATGCGCACGATGTAATCGGCGCCCACCCACAACAGGCTGCTGCTGTCGGTGCCGATATTGATTTCTTCTTTCGGATCGCGCGTGAGGGAGAGCAGCCGTCCATCGACCTGAATATCTTTCGGCGCCGGACCCATCAGCTGTTTGTACCCGCCGGGAAACAGCGGCTTCGCGGGCAGGAGCGCAAAAATCTGCTGCGGATCGCGCATCTGCGTGATCACCCAAACAGCGACCTTCACCGGATTGCCACTGACCTTGCGATATTCCGTCGTGATCGTCATGACATTGGCTTCTGCTTTCAACGCCACGCGCCGGACGACTTCAATACCGTAGTCGGAGTCGGGCTTTGACGTCAGCACGAGTTCGTCGCCTTCAATTTTGGCTTCCATCGGTTTGGCATCGAAGCCTGAAGGCGGAGGCCAGCCGCGACCGATCGTCTGCGGCCAATCTTCCTGCGGAGCCGGCCAGGTTTTGTCGCCGCCGAAATTCTCCCATTCATCTTTTTTCGCGTCAGGGTGCTTGCCGAAGAGATCGGTGTTGGCCCAGAAGACACCGGCATCGTCGCCGGTCATGCGGAACTGCATCACGCGAGCAATCGCTGGAACTACGATCGCCTCGACCTTGCCATTGCTCATGAAGTAGGAATTGGTCCAGCCCTGATAATCGACTGGAATAATGCGAGTGGATGTGCCGACCGATTGCGCGAAAATAGCGGAGCCGAAGCCTGTCATGGTGAGTGCCAGCGTGAGAAGGCGGATTATGCCCATCGCGTACAGTCTAATGCGAGATCCTGTTGGGTTCGAGAATTAAGCTTTGCCGACAGCTGCCGCTTCAGGAAAGGCCTCGACCAGCGGAAACCCGCGCTCTTTCCACCCATTAAACCCGCCGGCCAGAGGATGCACTCGCGTAATTCCCTTCTTTCGCAGTTGCTGCGCCACACGGGCGCTAGTGGCTTCGTGCGGTCAAGTGCAGTACAGGATGATCTCGCGATCGCGCGGAATGTCGGCGGCACGCTCGTCCAGATCCTTGGGATCGAGGCGCACGGCGCCGGGAATGATCTGCGGATAGGCGAGGAAATCCAGCGCATGGCGCAGATCGAGGATGTAAACCGGTTCGCCGTTATCCAGCATCTCGTGTAGTGCTTCCGGCTCGATGCGCTCACGCATCAACTGCTGCATGAAAGCTCGGCGCTGCTGGTACCGGCGGAAAAGATAGGTGGCGAAAACCAGCGCAAACAAAACGATCACGCCGTTGCCGAGGCGCTCAGAAAAATAGCCGATCCGCTCCAACTGGTTACTGAAGAAATATCCAACCAGGATGAAGCAACCAGACCACAACAAGCCGCCCAAGGCCGACCAGGTGGTGAACCGCCAGCGCGCCATCCCGGTCACACCGGCCATTGGCGGAGCTGCCGTATTCAGGCCGGGTACGAATTTGGCGACCAGCAGAGAACGTGCACCGTATTTCTGGAACGTGTCTTCGGCCCGACGGACGCAGGAATCGGGTTCCAGTGAAATCTTGCATAAGAAGCCAAGGATGGATGCGCCGCGCGTACGCCCGAGCTGATACCACACGCTGTCGCTGATGAGCGACGCTATCGCAGCAAGAAAGAGCGTAGTTCCGAGCGTGAGCTGATGCGAACCGGCGAGAGCTCCGGCCGCCAGCAGAATCGGAAACGCCGGGATCGGAAGTCCTATCTGTTCTGCCAAAACCCAGAAGAACAGGAGAACATACCCGTGATCGGCAACGAATTTGAGAGTGTCGGTCAAAATTGACTGTCCGGCAGGATTCTCCCAGACTTAGCCCCAAGCATTGGCTCTAAATGTAGATGACCGGAATTCAATTCCGTCACGAAAAGATGCAAGAGTGGACTCACTAAGGTGCCGAGAAAGTGTCGGTGGAAGATTTCAGATCGAAGATTTCAGATTGCAGATTGACGAACAATCATCAGGGACCGCGACCGTTGGCAATCAGCTGCCATTGACTGGCTAAATACAAAGATCTATTTGCTAAAAGCTGCTGTCCAAACACACAGAGTCCCGAGGTTTATTGGTTAAGCTCGTTCGTCTCGCCCAGCAACTCGCTTTAGACCCTTGCTCGCCTTCTCTGAACCCCTCTTGCGAGTATGATTCAGCCGACTAAGCTCGGGTTCCGGGCTCATCACCAACCGGACAAACCAGCCCAACCACCTCGGGACTCTATCTCGCCTTTGCTTAAATTCCCTGTTCTCGTCAACCAGCGCTTTGCTAAAGACCGTTACCGCACCCTCTGTCGAATTTCATCCCTTGCGGGTTGTCCTTCCACTCGGATTTGGCTTCAGCCCCGGTTCTCGGCACCAACTGCAAAAACTCAGGAACTGTCAAAGAACGAGTATGTATTTACGCCGACTGTTTCTAGAGTCAAGAAAATCAGTAGAACTTTATCCCTTGTGTTTTCAATCGAGTGCAGCTCGTCCACAGCCCCATGACCGGATTTTGTGCAATCGGCTTCTCAACCAGATCACGAACACCCGCGGAATCCGCGGCTTTCGCTGTCATCGATCAGGTCAGATCGCAAAACAGCACTCGCCTCTGCAATTCACGCAATGTGAAAAAATGCGGACAATTCAAGCCTGGCGCGGACTTCCGCGTTTGCGATCGCGCGCGTTAGTACGGGATTTCGGCTGCAGCACCCTCGGCAAGTGCGTGGCGTAGAGCCGCGCGGGCCAGCAGTCGGGTGGAGTCGAGTGTCGGGAGTGGCGAATTAGCAGGCGTGATGATTAGTGGAATCTCGGTGCAGCCGAGAACGACGGCATCACACTGATCCTCCTTCGTCAGGCGCGTGATCACTTTGATGAAGTAGTCCCGCGCCTGGGGCAGGAACTGTCCACGGACCAATTCGTCGAAAATGATGCGATCGATTTCGGCCCGCTCCGGCTCGGTCGGACGGCGAAACTCTAATCCCCGCTCGCAGAGTTTCTCGGGATAGACGTTGCTGTCGACCAGCGAGCGGGTCCCGGTTAATCCCACTCTCTTGTAACCCTTGCTGACCGCCTGTTCTGCCACTACTTCGGCAATGTGCAGCCACGGCAGCGGAGATTTGGGGCGCACCAACGGCAGAGCCTGATGGATGGTATTATCCGGGCAGATAAGAAAATCAGCCCCCGCATTCGCCAGTTTGTGAGCGGAGTCGAGCATGAGGGCGGCCACGCCTTGCCAATCGTCGCGAGCAAAGCAGTCCATATAGAGATGGAACGGAGGCGTGTGCAGACTGACTTCCGGATGACCATGTTTTCCCAGGAACTGCTCTCCTTCTCCACAGATGGTCCGATAACAGAGGGCAGCGCCTTCAGCGGTGCAGGCCACGATTCCGATGTGTTTCATGATTCCTCACTCCAACTCGGCAGAAATCAGGAATTCCGATAAGTCAGGCTCCCACCAGATGTGTAGCAGGTTCGGCTTGCAGCAGACCTGGCAATCCTCCACATAGGACTGCTGGCTCCCAGCAGATGGATCGACGTCCGTCTCATTCTCTTCGCCGCATCCGGCACACTGGAAGCTCGCATTCATGGAAGCTGCTCTATTAGACGGAGCTCACGCGATGCTGGTCACCCAAAATAGTGCCGTATGACGACGGCTGTTACGATTAGTCTATTGAGTATGTGGGTTTTTGCGAAACGTATTGCCGTCGTCCTAGTGGCGGGCACCTTACTTGTTCTCGGACAATCGCAAGTAATCGAGCAGGTTCGCTCAGCGATCGCCGCCAACGACTTCCAGTCCGCCAAGAACATCGTTGAAGCGTATAAGCAGCGAGGTGCCTCGCCGGAACTGGCAGAAGCAATCTCGTGGCTGGCGCGAGGCGAACTCGCCCGCAATAACTACAACGCTGCCGATCAGTACGCTAAGAGTGCTTATACTCTGGCGACGCAGCAATTGGCTGGACGATCCGCCGACGTGAATGAGAATCTGGCCACTGCGCTAGGCGCGGCGATTGAAGTTCACGCGCAGGTTCTCGCCGAACGCGGGAGCAAAGTAGCGGCGAGTCAGTATTTGCGAGCGCAGCTGGTGAAGTACGGAACCACCTCGATCGGCGATCGCATCCAAAAGAACCTGAACCTGCTCACCCTACAGGGTAGTCCGGCGCCGGCGCTGGATGAGACCCGCTACATCGGGGCGAAGCCCCCAACACTTGCGTCTCTTCGCGGTAAGCCCGTACTGATGTACTTCTGGGCACACTGGTGTCCCGATTGCCGGGCAGAGGTGCCTATCCTCGCGCGATTGAAGTCTGAATATGCCAGCAAGCGACTGGCGCTGATTGGTCCCACGCAGTTATATGGATCCATCGCCCAGGGTCAAGACGCGCCGCCCGCTGCGGAGATGCAGTACATCGAGCAGGTTCGCGACAAGTACTATGCGGATTTGCGTGATGTGCCGGTTCCGGTGAGTGGAGCGAATTTCCGGCGCTATGGCGCGAGCACGACGCCCACGCTGGTGCTGATCGATCGTACCGGTCGCGTTGCGATGTATCATCCTGGCCGGATGACGTACGACGAGTTGCGCGCCAAGATCGATAAAGTTGTCAGCGGGAAGCACTCCTAGAATTCCAGGTGAGCCCGCAAGCCGCCGACGAACACGGGGCCGCGAACCTGGTTGTATCCGGGATTGTTGATGTGTTGGACATCAGGCCCGAGATACAGGCCTTTCCATAGATGCGCGGTGTAATAGCTTTCGAAGATCGTTTCGCGACCATACACCAGGCGGCCGTCCCCCAATAGAAATCCGAGTCCACCGAGCGCCAGATATTGCTGGTGATCGCGCTTGATTCCGTTGGAAACGAATGCCACTCCGGCGCGATCGTACTTCCGATTCCAGCGGTTTCCATACACACCGAGCCCTATCTGCACGGTCTGGTCGACCTCGGTATAGGCGTAGGACTCGGTCTTGCCGTTGTTCCAGCCGAAGCGGCCGTACGCGCTCATCCAGGAGTTAAGTTCCTGCTCGAAGTTGAGCCCGAAGCCGTATTTTCCCGTGACCTGCAGAGGATGCGCTGTAATCTCCGGCGTTGGCGTTAGTCCCTGCAAGAACAACTGATTTTGAACCCGGTAGATCCCCATGTTCGCGGTGTTGTTGTAGGCGAGCACGCGCACGATTCCTTCTCGCTTTGGAATGAATCCGCGATGAAGGATAAACTCGACATTCTCTGCACGCGCCTTGCTCAGGTTCCACTGCAGGTCGATACCATTGGCGACGGTTGGCATCAGTGCCTCGGCGAAGTGCAGTGCCCAGCCACGATCTTCATAGGCGACGATCGCTCCGACTGTGTATCCACGCGTGTCGGCGGCGTAGTCCCAGGCGCCGTTGTTATCGATGGTCCAGTTCATGAACTGGAAATGGCTGTCGGTACCGACCGTGTTTAGGTCGAAGAAATCAGCCATAGAGAACTTGCCGAAGCGAACTTCGATGCGACGCGCCGGCAATTGCGAGAATCCCGAGAGCGGCCCGCGATCGACTTCGACTTTATCTTTACTGAGTGCGAACACTTTGTGCACCATCGCACGCGCGAGATAGGGCGCTTGGCCAATGTCGGGATTACGGACGACATCGAGATTGACGAAACCAGCGAGGCCCAGCGCATCGCTCAATCCGCGACCGCCGGTTTCCTCAACGTCCACCAGCAGTTCGGTAGAGTCGTTCAGCTTGAGGCCGGTGAAGAGCGTCATAACCCGCGAAGTAGCTTTCTCGTAGCGATTCAGAAAGCTGTGCGGCCCGCTATATTCGGCGTCGAACGGCGGATTCGCCTGGAAGATGAAGTTGATCTGGCCGGAGATCCAGTAGCGCTTGTCAGGATGGGGAAAGAACGTCTCGGGATCGTGCAAGTCGGGAGCGTTCTCCTGCTGCTGCTCCTCCTCCTGTTGATCTTGCTGCTGGGCGTAAAAGGGCGTCGTGTAGCAGAGAACGATCGCAAGCAGAATCAACAGCCGCCGTCGCGGCTTTTGAAGTCTGGTCGAATTGGGAGACGTGAACTTCACGCGGAAAGCAGCCCTTATTTAGCTCACAGTCATGTTTCATACAGATGAAAGACATCTTCCAGAGGCGAGAGGAATCCGAACGGGGAGACCAGAATCTGCTGGTCACACGGGAGTCTCGGCTACTCAGAATCCACGGAACAGCTTGCATGCCGAAGCGATCACGCTCAATACATTGCCCTCTACGACCTTAACGGGGCTTCGAAAATTGAGTCAAATAAAAGAGTCGTAAGAAGAATCACTGCTGATCAGTGATCGGTTGGGCGGTGGCGGCGTTCGATGCGGGTTCGGCGGTTCCAATTAGCGGATGGAGCTTCCCATCTCCCGAATAATCAAAGCTCAAAAAGTCGTTGTCGTGCACGCAAGCGACGCGAGTGCCTGCTTTTCCAGCGACTTCCAGCTTTTTGCGAATGGTCGCGTCTTCGCGGCTGATTTCGTAGAAAACGTCTTTCTTTGCTGGCTGAAACTTTCCGACTTGTTTCTCACTCGACTCAGATGCAGGTTTGATTCGGAGGTAGAGAGAGGTTTCCGATGCAAACACCGTCTCGACGATCTCGTCCTTCGGAACCTTCAGCGGGATCGCACGGACCGCACCAGCCTCGCTTACTTCCAACAGGGGAAGGTGTGAATCCACCGCGGCAACGATGATGTACGGATCGGCGGGCGCAAGAAGCACACGCCCGATGTTGATGGCTCGCGGCTCCGAGGGGCGGCGATTCTCCTCATCCTGGGCCTTCTTTAGATAAGGAGGGAGATAATTGTCCGGCAGCTGAAGGTACTGTAAAAGAGTTCCGTCTTCTTTGATGAGCGCCAGGCGGGGAGACTTGGAAACATTGTCGAAGCCATAGGCGAGAAATGTTCCGCCGGAAAAGACTCCCAGAACGTGAATCCTGAAGCTGTCGTCAAGCTGAACCATTCGCTTGAACCTGCCATCGCGCCCATAGGCCAAGATGTAGCTATGGTGTTCCGCTGCGTTTGCTTTCCATTCCTTGGTTTCGCCACTGTCGAGCCACGCGTATCCTTTGCCCTCTTTGTATTCGGTGGCACCACTCACCTCGAACACTACTTCCGATTCGCCGATGTAACCTTCGCCAGCGATCAGGTCATAGATCTTGGGAGCCTGGTCGAACGAAAAGGAGTTGGCCTCCTGAGAAGGCGAAACCGAGTAGTAGGAAGAGATGGGCCATCCACTTGGAGGAAACTCCATAAGGTGCAGGAGCGCGGTACCATCGCTCGCGCAACCAGGGTCGTTCACGGGGAGGCGACCCGCCATCAGACCTGGGATCGGGATACTCTGCATTCCGTCGACGGCTTTGAACGAAATTTGGTAAGCAGGGATCGGATCCGCCGCCATCGCCGATTTTTCGGTCTTCTTGGGTGAAGGCTGTTCCGCGAAAGCAGTCAGGACGGATGCCAAGAGTAGCCAGCCAGTAAGAGTCACGCGCATATCTCGTTCTCCGACGCGCAACAATGTACCGCAAAAGTAAGCAAAGTTGTCCAAACCAGCAGAACTTCTGGTTTTGCGGAAAAAGCGCGGGCCGAGACGGATGTCCGCCCCACACGATCTGCACGTGATCTGGCTCACAAGCCCATGTTTGGCAGCGCTGATAGAATTTTCGTTCGCTATCTAATTGGCAGGTCGTCATGACACGCAAAATTGGGAAGTCGCATGAGTTGCAGAAGCGGGCTGAAGAGATTATTCCCGGAGGAGTGGATTCGCCCGTGCGGGCATTTCGCTCCGTGGGCGGAGAGCCGCCATTCATCGCACGCGGCGAGGGTTCGCGCATATGGGACGTGGATGGGAACGAGTACATCGACTACGTGCTCTCGTGGGGTCCGCAGATTCTTGGCCATGCTGTCCCGGAAGTTACGGAGGCGGTGATCGAGGCGGCCCGCAAAGGCACAAGCTTTGGTGCGTCGACGCCGGGCGAGGTTGATCTGGCGGAAGCCGTGCTCGATGCGTATCCATTTGCCGAGAAGGTGCGCTTCGTTAATTCGGGGACGGAAGCGACTATGTCGGCGATACGGCTGGCGCGCGGGTACACGAATCGCAAATACATCATCAAGTTTGAGGGCTGCTATCACGGACATTCGGATGCATTGCTTGTGAAGGCTGGATCAGGAGTGGCGACGCTCGGAATTCCGGGATCGGCGGGCGTTCCCGAGGAGTTCGTGCAGTTCACGATCGCGCTTCCGTACAACAATCTGAACGTGGTGGAAGAGGCGTTCCGCCGATACAAGGACCAGATCGCCTGCGTGATCGTGGAGCCTGTCGTAGGCAACATGGGCTGCGTTCTGCCAGCGAAGGGATTTCTCGACGGACTGCGCTACCTGACTGCGCGTGAAAACGCGCTGCTGATTCTGGATGAAGTGATGACCGGATTCCGCGTTGCCTATGGAGGCGCGACGGAACTCTACAGTGTGCGGCCTGACCTGGTCACGTTGGGAAAAGTAATCGGCGGCGGACTGCCAGTGGGCGCTTACGCTGGTCCGGCTGAATTCATGGACATGGTGGCGCCGGTAGGCCCTGTGTATCAGGCGGGAACCTTGTCTGGGAATCCGTTGGCGATGGCCGCGGGCAAGGCAATGCTCTGCTATCTGCGCGATAACAACGAGATCTACGGACGCATGGAGCGGTTGGCCGGAACGCTTGCGAGCATGGTCTCCGAAGCGGCACGCGAGGCAGACGTTCCGCTTACGTACAACCGCGTGGGATCGATGTTCACGTGGTTCTTCCAGGAAGGCCCGGTCACCGACTGGGACTCGGCCGCGAAGAGCGATACGAAGGCGTTTGGGAAATTCCATCGCGCGATGCTGGAAGCGGGCGTGTATCTGCCGCCCTCGCAATTTGAAGCGGCATTCTTCAGCGCGGCGCACACAGAGGACGACGTGCAACAGACGCTGGCAGCGGCAAGAGAGGCGTTTGCGGCAGTGAGTGCGTAATTCACAAAATTGAAGATTTCAGATTCAAGATCTCAGATTGAAGAACATCGCTCGCGGTGATCTGCGACGAGTCAATCTTCAATCTGAATTCTTAATTCTTAATTCTGTGTCTCTGTGCCTCTGTGGTGAAATAGCAGAATGCGAGCTGTCGTCCAGCGAGTAGCGCGAGCTACGGTGAAGGTCGACGCTGAGACCGTCGGTCAGATCGCGAAGGGGCTGCTGGTGCTGCTTGGAGTCGCACAAGATGACACCGAAGGTGACGCTGACTATCTGGCCGACAAGATCGTTGGAATGCGCGTGTTCGAGGATCCCGACGAGAAGATGAATCTCGCGGTCACGGAAGTCGGCGGCGCGATTCTCGCGGTTTCCCAGTTCACACTGTACGGCGACACGCGTCGCGGTCGGCGTCCGTCTTTTGATGCGGCTGCGCGTCCCGAGCAAGCCCGCAGGCTCTATGAGTATTTCGTCGAGAAGATTCGTGCTGCCGGCATTCGCTGCGAGACCGGGAAATTTCAGGCAATGATGGAAGTGGAGCTGGTGAATGATGGGCCGGTGACGATACTGATCGACTCAAGAAAAGCGTTTTGATAGGTAATTGCGGAATAGGTAATAGGTGATTGAAAACCCGAGGCGTCGACATGCGACTTAAATTACCTATTGGCTATTACAAATTACCTATCACCGTGAGTTGAGCACTGCGTCCGCCACTCTTACTGCATCTACCGCGGGCTTCACGTCATGCACGCGGACAATCTGCGCTCCATTCAGAATCGAGATCATCATCGCGGCCAGGCTTCCGTAAAGGCGATCTTGCGGTGAAGGTTTCTCGCCGTTCTTCTCCAGCGCTTTCGCAATAAACGATTTGCGCGAGGTTCCAACCAGAAGCGGCAGGTGGAGGTCCTGCAATTCGTCGAGGTGGTTCAGCAGCGGATAATTCTGCTCGAGGTTCTTGCCGAAACCAATGCCAGGGTCGACGACGATTCGCTTCTTCTTGATTCCCACCAGTTCAGCCTGCTGTACGCGCTCGCGCAGTTCGCGCTTCACGAGACTGACAACGTCAGGGACAGGCGGCAGGGTCTTCCATTCCTCGGGCGTACCGCGCATATGCATCAGCACGAAACCGCAGGAGAGAGCCGCAACGGTCTTCTTCATCTCCGGATCCCATTGCAGCCCGCTGACGTCGTTGACGATCTCCGCGCCCGCTTCGACGGCGGCTCGCGCAACCGCGGCTTTGTAAGTATCAACGGAGATGAGAGCTTCCGGCCGTACTCGCTTGATCTCAGCAATCACGGGCAATACACGACGCAGTTCTTCTTCCGCGCTCACCGCTACTGTGTTCGACGATGTCCTGGTGGCAGTACCCGTGACCTGCACCTTCACGCCAGGCTTTGTTGATTCGCCGCCGACGTCGAGGATATCGGCGCCTTCTTGGAGCAGTTGCAGGCCATGTTCAACCGCGCGGCCGCGATCAAAGAACTGACCGCCATCGGAGAAGGAGTCGGGCGTGACGTTCACGACTCCCATAACGAGCGTGCGGCGTCCGAGCTCGATGGTGCGGTCGCCGACAGCCCACTGGAAGACAGGGCGCATGGGCCGATTGTAACGGAAGGTAACTGCCTGCACGGAGCTGAAGGCGCACGAAACGGTGCTAAAATCCGGGTACGTTCATGCGTCGTCCAAGCCATGCCGCCCGTCTGTTGGTCTGGCTCCTGCTGGTTTGCTGCGCCCTCAGTACTTCGGCGAAGAATCCGCCGAAGGTCGAGACGAGCGCCGCCGGTGTTGCCGACACGATCAACAAAATTCTTGCGCAGCCGGATGTTGCCCGTGGTTTCTGGGGCATTGAGTTCGACTCGCTAACGAATGGAAAAGTTCTCTATTCGTTGAACGCGGACAAGTTCTTCACGCCAGCGTCGAATACAAAGCTGTTCACCACTGCAGCAACCATGGCATTGATCGGTCCGGACTATCGCTTTCGGACCACGGTTGAAACCGGCGGCATGGTCGACAAATATGGACGCCTGAACGGAGATCTGCTGCTGGTGGGACGTGGGGATCCGAACATCTCCGGGCGCGCCCTGCCCTATAACATCCACACCGAGCGAAGCCTTCCGCCGATACAGGTTCTGCAACAACTCGCAGACCAGGTAGTGCAACGCGGAGTGAAGTTTATCGACGGCGATGTGATCGGCGACGACTCCTATTTTGCATTCGAGCGCTACGGCGAAGGTTGGGCGCAGGACGACATGGTGTGGGAGTGGGGCGCTCCCGTTTCGGCGCTCAGTATCAACGACAATGTGGTGTTCGTAAATATTCTTCCCGCGGATCGCCCCGGAGACCGCGCCTTCGTGAACATCACTCCGTATGCTGATTATTACCAGGTCGACAATCGGATCATGACCACGCCGGCAGGCACTGGCCCGCGCAGGGTCTACATCACGCGCGAGCCCGGTGGGAATCAGCTTTCAATGTGGGGCAATATCCCAGTTGATGATCCGGGCGCGACCGAGTCGCTGGCGATTGAGGATCCGGCTGCATTTGCCGCGATCGTTTTCCGCCAGTTGCTGGAGCAGCGCGGTGTCGTGATTTACGGTCGTACTCGCACCAAGCACACCGAATTGGCGACCCTCTCAACGTTCACGGTCACGGCTTCCGCTCCGGCAAACGGCGGAGGCAGCGACCTGCCCGTGCGGCCTCCGGCGTTACCGATGACGCTGGTGCTGGCCAGCTACGAATCACAGCCGCTGTCGCAGGATTTACGTGTTGTCAACAAGGTGAGCCAGAATCTGCACGCCGAACTGATGTTGCGTCTCCTTGGGCGCGAGAAAGGCACGGCGGGCACCGTGCAGGCGGGACTGGAAGTGGTGCGCGCATTTCTGACACAAGCGGGCGTTCCCGCGGATCAGTTCATCTTCTTCGACGGGTCCGGGTTGTCGCGGCAAAACCTGGTCACGCCGCGTGCTACGGTGCTGCTGCTCAAGTATGTCGATACGCAACCCTGGGGTCCGAAGTTTGTGGACACGCTTCCGGTCGGTGGTGTTGATGGATCGCTTGCCGATCGATTCAAGGATTCGCCGGCTCAGGGCAGAGTGCAGGGAAAGACGGGGTCACTAGGGCATGTGAATACCCTGTCGGGCTATCTCACCACGCTGAACGGCGATCGGGTGGTGTTTTCGATCATGGCCAACAATCACAATCTGCAGAACCGGCGTGCGACAGATGTCATGGATCAGATGGTGAACGCCGTAGCCGCGTATGGGGCCAAGAAGCGCTGAGCTACTTAGGGCGCGGCATGCGCACGCGGGCTCTTCCGGCGGCGATTCCGCCTGGCCCAGTGGAAGAAGGCGGCTTCTTCATACCATCCAGCAATTCCTTCAGGACTACAGCATTATTGTGAGAATCGTTCCTCGATGAATAAATGAGGGTGACCGGTTTGCGTCGCATGGCAAGTTGATGCAGTTGATCGAGCGCCGCGCTGGCCTCCGGAGTAGTGAGTTCCTGCAGGTACTTCCTGCGAAATGCCAGCCACTGCGAAGGACGCTCATGAAACCATTTGCGGAGCTCATTCGAAGGCGCCACGTCGCGCAGCCAGAGGTCGATTTTGGCCGCTTCTTTCGTCATGCCGCGGGGCCAGAGGCGATCTACCAGGACGCGCGTGCCGTCGTGAGATGATGGTGGGTCGTAGGCGCGCTTGAGTGATACCGGCATTGCTCTTTTCATTCTACGGCTGGTGGCGCCGCGAGTTCTTTCACCAAAGTGCATCGATGATGACAAAAGTAATCGCGCAAAACGCGATCGTTTGTACCGCGCTTGCGTTGCTGATGGCGGCAACAGGATGCAACTCCAGCAAACCTGAAGTCGCGACAACCCTCACCCCGCAGCAGGTTGCGGGGCAGCAGCTCTTTAATCAGACGTGCGCCGTATGCCATCGCAATGGCGAGCACGGACCGAACCTTGTTGGCCTTTACAAGAAGCGCTACATGATCAATGGCATGCCCGTAAACGACGATCGCGTGCGCGATACGATTCGCATGGGCCGCGCCATGATGCCTGCCTTTGGGGATGTCTTGAACCAGCAGCAGTTAGAGGACGTGATCGCGTATTTGCATGTCATTTGATCCAGCCAGCCTTCGCCCCTTAGGTGGCAAGTACGTCGTGCTGTACGACGGCCAGTGTGAGATTTGCCAGGCATGCGTCTCTTGGCTGAAGGCGCTCGACGCTAAGGGAAAAACGACTGCGTTACCAATCAGCGCTGAAGCCGTAGCGGCGCTGGATAGCCGACTCAATTTGGATGGCTGCCTGCGGCAATTGCATGTACTGACTCCTGAGGGCCGGATATTAGTGGGATGGGACGCGGTGGCGTGCTTGGCCAGACTGTTCCCTCCAACATGGATAGTGGGCACACTGGGCGGACTCTCCCCCTTCAGGACGGTTGGACGGGTTGTTTACAGTTTCGTCGCCACCAACCGATATTCCCTCAGCAAGTGCCGTGGTGGTGCTTGTCGAGTTGCACGACCCAATGCAGTCCGGCAACAAGCGCGGCTGGGGCATTTTGGTCTTGCTACACAATGCGATTCTTCATTCGCCTGCCATTGATCTTGTATGCGGCAAGTAAGGATGCTGTCAGCCGGATCGTGATATTTTTCCGAACCTATCACAAACGACTCGAGCTGCTGAACGGCAAACTGACGATTCTGTTTCTGAATGGCGCGCTACCCAACACTGTACCAATTCTGTTCGGTGAACTATTCACCGCGGTGGTGTATGACGGCGTTGCACTTGATCCAGGATCGCCGAAGATGCGGCGTTCCCTCGCCTCCAGCCTGACTTATCTCAAGCGCCCGATCTTGAAGATCGTGGCAACTCATGCGCATGAAGAACATATCGGCAATCTCAATTGGCTTGCCCAGCGGACGGGAGCGTCGATTTATGTTTCGGAGATGACAGCCCAATTCTTGACGCCATTCAAGACACTTCCCTGGGTACGTGCAGTCATCATTGGCCAGCCTCCGAATCTGGAGACTCCGTTCCACATCTTGCCTGAGAAACTCGCAACTTCTTCCGGCGATTTGCAGGTGATGGCAGCTCCAGGCCACAGCGACGACCACGTGGTCCTTTACGATGCGCATGAAAAGCTGTTACTGGCGGGCGACGCTTTCATGGGTGCGTATTTTTCCACACCGAATCCTGACGTTGACAGCCGAAAATGGCTGGAGACTCTCGAACGACTAATGGAATTGGATATCGAGATCCTAGTAGAAGGGCACGGTCATATCCACACACTGCGGAACGACATTCCCGATTTCTCCGGCGTCGTCATCCGCGAAGACCCCAAACTGGCGATTGCCGAGAAACTCGCGTATCTCCGCTGGTTGCACGAGCAGATCGCATTGGGCTTCGCGGAGAATCTTCCCATCCGTGCCATCGAAGTCAGCTGCTTCCCGTGGGGTCGGCGATTGTCGTGGGAGACCTGTGCCAAAGACGAGTGCATTCGTCTACTAAGCCTTGGACACTTTTCACGAACGGAGTTGGTAAGAAGCTTTGTCCGCCCCAGCTCGAACATTCTGCCGACTGTCTATGAAGTGCGCATGTGCGGCGGGGATTACAGACAGTAGTACCCCACTTCGAGGCTCGCCCGTTTGGCGGTTGTACCCGTCCTCCCTCCGAGTCGTCAGGCAGGCTGCGGTCATCGTACAATTGAACAGATCAGCATGAGCAGCCAGGTCCAGCTAATCCAGATTGAGACAAATCCCCGTCCGCACCAGCGCAAGCCGGAGTGGTTGAAGGCGCGTGCGCCTATGGGCGAGGGCTATCACGACCTGAAAAAGCTGGCTCGTGGACTCGGGCTGCATACGGTCTGCGAGTCGGCACAGTGCCCAAATATTGGCGAATGCTGGAATCACAAGACCGCAACGTTCATGCTGCTCGGCGATCACTGCACGCGTCGTTGCGGATTCTGTGCCGTGCCCAAGGGGCACATGGATCCGATCGACTTCGACGAGCCTCGACGCGTAGCAGAAGCGGTCGCGACGCTCGGACTGAAGCATGCGGTTGTGACCAGCGTGAATCGCGACGACGACAATGTTGGCGCGGCACGCGTGTTCGCCGACACGATCACCGAGATCAAACGCATGATTCCCGATTGCCGCGTGGAAGTTCTCATCCCTGACTTCCAGGGACGTGAAGATTGCCTGCGCATCGTCATGGGCGCGAAGCCCGACGTTCTGAATCACAACACCGAGACCGTACCGCGCATGTATCCGGCGGCGCGTTCCGGTGCGCGTTATGAACGCACGCTGGAACTGTTGCAGCGCGCGAAACAGATTGATGAAAACGCAGTCACCAAGACCGGCGTGATGGTCGGCCTCGGCGAAGAGATCCCGGAACTGATTGCAGTGTTCCGCGACTTGGCTGCGCGCGATGTCGACATACTTACCATTGGACAATACCTGCGTCCCTCGAAAGACCAACTCCCCTTGCAGCGTTTCTATACGCCCGAGGAATTCCAGCTCTTAAAGGAAGAGGCCCTGAAACTGGGCTTCCGGCATGTGGAATCGGGCCCGCTAGTGCGCTCCAGTTATCACGCGCACGAGCAGGCTGATGCCACAGCACGTTTCTCGAAGACTCCTCTGCCTGTCATTTAATTAGGTACAGGTGGTGATTGGACCAATGGCCGAATCAAGTTCGGCAACTATTCACTGATTCTTAACCGAGCCTTCATCCGCTGTTAAAGGCGAAAAGGTACAACCTCATCATGCGGGCACCACGGCACAGTTTACGTGTACCTGGTCAAGTTCGGCTCCCTCGCTTTTTTTCTTTTCCCGATCAAATCATGCAGAAGCTGCTGTTCCCCGATGCATTGCGGGAACTGTATTCACGCGTGAAGAGCAGCGATCAAAGTTGCATATGGCAAGGCGTTCTGCAGGAGATGCAGGTCGACTGCGAAGTCAGCGACTCGGATCTCAAGAACATTCCAAGCTCTGGTCCGCTGGTCGTGGTGGCGAATCATCCGTTTGGGATGATCGAGGGTGCAATCCTGGGTAGCATGCTTGCACGCGTTCGTTCGGACGTGAAGGTCATGACGAATTACCTGCTGGCGGGAATTCCGGAGCTGCAGCAGAGCTGCATTTTTGTTGATCCATTTCGCAATCGACGTTCGCCTTTGCAGAACCGCCGCGGTATCCGTGAGTCGCTGGAGTGGCTCGGCAACGGCGGCGTGCTGGTGATCTTTCCAGCGGGAGAAGTTTCCAGTTGGGATTTGCGTACGCAGCGTGTCATCGATCCGAAGTGGAGTGACACAGCTGCGCGCTTGGCTCGAGCGAGTCGAGCAGCAGTGCTTCCCGTGTACGTGAAGGGCGAAAACAGCTTGCCATTTCACCTGCTGGGATTCGTGCATCCGCGGCTGCGTACGGTTCGGCTGCCGCAGGAGTTGCTGAACAAGCGCGGGAAGACGATCGAGATCAGCATCGGATCGGATATTCCCGCGGAACAGCTTGCAGCCTTGCAAGAGCCGGAAGCGGCGACACGGTATCTTCGCTGGAGAACGTATCTGCTGGCGGAGCGGAATCAGCCGAGCCCAAGGTTCACCGGATTCGTCTGCGCAAGCCGGAGCCGCCGCGCGAAGTGATGACCGCGATTGCCAAGGAGCGTGTTGCGAAACGAGATCGCGCAACTGCCTCCGTCGCAAAAGTTGGTCGAGTCGCGCGAGTTCTCCGTCTACACGGCGACGAGCAGCCAGATTCCGGCGTTGATGATGGAGATCGGGCGACTGCGCGAGGTCACGTTCCGCGCCGCCGGCGAAGGGCACCGGGCGCGCATACGACCTGGACAGCTACGATTCGTATTACGACCACCTGTTCCTCTGGAGCAACGTCAATCAGGAACTGGCGGGGGCGTATCGGATTGGCCGCGTCGACGAGATTCTCGCAAAGCACGGCGTGCAAGGCCTCTACACCAGTTCGCTGTTCCGGTACGATCCCGAGCTGTTCCGGCGCATTGGTCCGGCGCTGGAGCTCGGCCGGTCGTTCATCTGCGAGGCCTACCAGAAGCAGTATTCCTCGTTGCTGGTGCTCTGGAAGGGCATTGCCGAATATGTCGCGCAACGACCTGAGACCGCAGTGCTGCTCGGAGCGGTGAGCGTCAGCAACAACTATCATGCGATTTCGCGCGAGTTGCTGGTGCGTTACTTCGAGACACGTTCGGAGTCAGACGAACTGGAACGCTTCCTTGAGCCCCGTATGCCATTTCGCGCGCGGCGCATTCCAAAATCAGACATTAGCGTGATCGCCAGTGCACTACGAACGGTTGAGGATGTTTCCGAACCGATCAGCGACATTGAATTGGACCACAAAGGCGTGCCCATTTTGTTCCGGCAGTATCTGAAGCTGGGAGGGCGTCTGCTGGGCTTTAACGTGGACCCGAGCTTTTCCGACGTAGTCGACGGGTTGGTGCTGGTGGACCTGCTAAGGACAGATCCCAAGGTTCTGTCGCGTTACATGTCGGCGGAGAGTTTAAAAAGATTCCGGCAATTCCATGCGTCCCAACAAGACGTTGATTCCGGAGTGACGTTAGCCTGAAACGGAGCTGACCAACCAGTCGGACTCCACCACGCAAGGCAAACAAAGGTCTGGGAGAAGAAGCCCGGGCCTTTCGTTTTTTGATTCTCGGCGAAACGAGGGCAAACACAGAACTGCCGGTGGCGCGTTCGGTTGCGCGACGCAGGTCTTGCCTAGAACAGCAGCAGCTTTTTCTTCTTTTTGGTCTTATCGGCTTGCTTGGACGCCTGCTCACTTCCAGTAACGTAAACCGGCTTCGATTCATTCGGGCTGGCGTGCGTGTCGACATTCGGCGCCTTGATTTCTATGAATGCTTGCTCGCGAAGCTTGGTTAAATAGGTGCGCAGAGCCGGATCGGTCTTTTCCATGTAGAGATGATCCATCACCTGGGTCTCAACGTCTTTGTAGGGAGGAATTCCGGCTTGCTGATGCTCAATCACCTTGAGGATGACGTATCCCTGCTTGGTCTGGATCACGTTGCTGACATCGCCCGACTTCATTGCGAAGGTGACGGTCTCAAGCTCCTTAGCCATCGTCCCCGGCCTGAAGATTCCCAGATCGCCGCCTTGGGCCGCGGTTGGCCCGTCTGAGTCTTTTCTCGCCAATTCATCGAACTTCGCGCCACCCTTGATCTGCGCCAACACGTCTTCCGCCTTCTTCTGCGCTGCCTGCATCTGTTCGTCGGTTGGGATGGGCGCTTCTTTGCCGGGTTCCGCGGCAGCTGTCTTGGGGGCAATCAGAATTTCCGCGAGGTGCACCTGCTCAGGGTGTTCGAGCTCGGCTTTGTGAGCGTCGTAGTATGCCTGCGCCTCTTTCGGAGTGATCTGGATTTTGGAAACGACTTCCTTGGAGATGACGTTGCGTTTGATGAGGTCGTTCTTCAGATTATCTTTGAATTCTTCGTAGGAGATACCCTGCGAGGTGGCGGCCTTCTCCAGGTCTTCCATGCTCTGCAGGTTCATGCTCTTGCGAATGTCGTCAAGACGCTTGATCACTTCCGTCTGGACATCGATTCCAAGTTCATCGCCTTTTTGGAGAAGCAGCTGAGTGTCGATGAGATCGCTGAGGATGTCTTTTTCGTGCTCGGCCACTTCGGCGTCAACACTACCGACTCCACCGGAGCGCTGCTTGAGCTCCGCAGCCATTTGCTCGTGGGCCTTCTGAATATCCATGCGAGTGATAATGGCATTGTTCACACGCGCAACAATCTCTTCGACGATGACTTGATCGGAGCTGTTCTTGTTATCGGCGCTGAATGCGGGGCCGCAGGCGAGAACGATTACGGCCAGCGGAAGGAGGTACTTCTTCATAGGATCCTGCCAGAACTCGGGATGATTGCACTTATTTTACATGAGCACGGAAGTGAGCGCTGGGTTGCTCTTGAGCCATTCGCTCTTAGGAGTCAGCCATTTGCACTTAGTCCATCAACTTCTCCCCTATAAAGCCATTTGGGATGACTGAGACACTCTCCTCGCTGACCAAGCTAGACGATAGAGCCCCCCAATAGCTCAGTGCTAAGTGCTAACTGCTAGTTGCCACTGGCTATAGAATCTACTTGCATGCCAACCAGCGTTCGTTCGTACGCGAAGATCAATCTGGGCCTGCACATCGGTGCAGTGCGCGAAGATGGATTCCATGAGTTGCGAACCGTGTACCAGACGATCGCGCTGCATGACGTGATTCGGGTGCAGGCTGGCCGCGGCATGGGCATTGAGATTCGCTGCAAGAATCCTAAGGTCCCACAGGACGAAACCAACACTTGCTGGCGGGTAACTGAGCGCGTGTTGAAGGCGTTGAAGAAACGCGCGAAGGTGACCATTGCAATTACGAAGAATCTGCCGGTTCAGGGTGGATTGGGCGCCGGGTCTTCCAATGGCGTAGCGACCATGTTGGCGCTGGAAAAAGAACTGGGCGAGCGGCTAACGCCAGCGCACAAGATGGAAATAGCGGGAGCCATCGGATCGGACTTGCCGCTGTTCCTGGTGGGAGGAACGATCCTGGGAATCGGCCGGGGCGAACAGGTTTTTCCGCTCCCCGATTTGGCGACTGTTGGATGCGTGGTGGCAATACCACCGATTCCGGTCTCGACGCCAAAAGCGTTCGCGGACTGGGACGAGAAGTTCGCGAACGGCAGTAGCGAGTCCGATAAGAAATTGACCGCCAACTCCGCCTCCGGTACAATCAACGGGTTCAGTACCAGTGTGTTTGCCTGGCTGATGGGTACCACTGCCGGTGTTCCCGCCAAGAGCGGGGACCGGGCCGAGACACTGCTTCTCGACCTCGTCCGTGCCGGGATAGAAAACGACTTCGAACGCGTCGTATTTCCTCAATATCCCGAACTGCGTGACGTGAAACGAGTGTTAGAGCGCGAAGGCGCGAAGTATGCTTCGCTGTCCGGATCTGGCTCGTCAGTCTATGGACTGTTCGTGAGTGCCGAGGCTGCGGAAAAGGCCGCTGCGAAGTTGCAGGCGAAAGGCATTCCGGCGGAGGCGACGAGAACCGTTAGCAGAGCCGAGTACTGGCGAGATATTTGGGACAGGTAATTTGTAATTGGTAATAGTGAATCTAGGGTTTCAATTACAAATTACCCATTACGCAATTACCGATTGCTTGCTTCACTGGGCGGTCGACTAATGGTAGGTCAAGTGCCTTTGGAGCACTTTGTCTAGGTTCGAATCCTAGCCGCCCAGCCAAAGACATACGTAATTGCGGAATACGTAACAGGTAATTGAAGGCAAGAGGAAGCTCTCGGATTTTTCAATTACCTATTACCAATTACCTGTTATCAATCGAAAGTTTGTCGACGATGAGCGTAGCACCAGAATTAGCCAAACCAGGCGATCCCGGTCAACAGACCGCAACGGCGGTAGACGCGATGGCGACAGCAACGACTCCTGCTCCGGCAGAAAAGAAAGACGATCACGCGCAGCCGAAAGGCGAACGCAAACCGCAGCGCCGTATCGATGAGAAGTTCAAGATCTTCTCCGGCACGGCAAACCCCGATCTTGCGGATGAAGTCTGCAAGCATCTCGGAATGGAACGCGGCCAGACCACCTCGCAGCGTTTTCAGGATGGCGAGCGGTATGTGCAGATCCTGGAGAACGTGCGGGGCGCGGATGTGTTCATGTTGCAGCCCACCTGTTTTCCGGTGGACGAGCACATCATGGAGTTGCTCTTGTTTATCGATGCGTTCAAACGCGCTTCGGCGCGGCGCATCACTCCGGTAATTCCGTACTTTGGTTATGCTCGACAGGATCGTAAGGACAAGCCGCGGTCGCCGATCTCATCGAAGCTGGTGGCAGACCTGCTGACGACCGCAGGAGCGGATCGGGCGGTAATTGTCGATCTGCACGCTCCGCAGATCCAGGGGTTCTTCAATATGCCGGTGGATCACCTGTTCGCGTCGCCGGTTCTGGTTTCGTATTTCAAGGAACAGAATCTGCCGGACCTGACGGTGGTTTCTCCGGATGCAGGTGGCGTGGAGCGCGCGCGCTTCTTTGCGAAGAAGATGAACGATTCGGCGCTGGCTATCGTCGATAAACGGCGCACGGGAATGAACGTCACCGAAGTGATGCACGTGATCGGCGATGTTGCCGGACGTACGTGCCTGATTCTCGACGACATCATCGACACAGCCGGTACGCTGGTGAAAACGGCTACGGCGTTGAAGGAAGCGGGCGCAAAGCGAATTGTGGCGTGCGCTACGCACCCGGTGCTCTCCGGCCCGGCAACAGAGCGACTGGCGCAGTCGCCGATCGAGCAGGTGGTGGTAACGAATACCATTCCGCTCACCGAACAAGCGAAGCGGGATCTGGCAGGAAAAATCAAGGTTTTGTCGATCGCGGGCCTGATTGGCAGTGCGATCAAATCGATTCACGAAGAGACATCGGTCAGCAAGTTGTTTATCTGACTATCAGCTTGAAGCATACGAATTGGAAGGAATATGGCTACTGCAAACGAAACTCTCAATGTGAAAGCCCAGCCGCGGAAAGAGCGTGGCAAGAATGAAGCCCGCCGTCTGCGACAGAAGGGCGTAATCCCCGCCATTATGTATGGCGCGCACAAAGATCCAGTGTCGATTACCGTCGATCCGAAGCAGATCAAAAAGATCCTGCTTTCGGATTCGGGCGCGAACACGATTTTCGATCTCAGCGTCGACGGCGAGAACAGCAAAGTGATGATCGTCGATTACCAGCACGAGCCGATCAAAGGATCGCTGCTGCACATCGACCTGAAACGCATCGCCATGGACCAGAAGCTGAAGCTTGCGGTTCCGGTTCTCCTCTTGGGTGTGCCGCAGGGCGTAAAAACAGAAGGCGGCATTCTGGAACAGTTGCTTCGTGAAGTGGAAATCGAGTGCTTGCCGGGAGATATTCCGGCTCACCTCGATGTGGACGTCGCGAATCTGACCTTCGGGCAGGTGCTGCGCGTTGCCGATCTGCCGCACATGGAAGGCAAGATCAAGTTCCTCACGGACGAAAACATCCCCGTGGCGCACATCACTTCAGTGAAGGAAATCGTGGAAGCAGCTCCGGCGGAAGGCGCGGAGGCTGCGGCTGCCGCGACTCCGGCAGAGCCCGAAGTCATCAAGAAGGGCAAGCAGGAGACCGAGGAAGGCGCCGCCGCACCGGCCGCGGAGAAGTCCGAGAAGAAGGAAAAGAAGTAACGGCATGTGGCCGGTTCGAAGGAACGGGCCACGGTCGTTCGCCTTCGCGACGACAACAGTGTGAGGGTGGATGGTTCAAGCGTGAAACTGATCGTTGGTCTTGGAAATCCTGGCATCGAGTATCAGTTCACGCCCCATAACCTGGGCTTTCTGACGATTGATCGACTAGCGGAGCAATTGGATGCGCGAGTCGATAACCGGCACTGCCGTGCAGTTACGGGCAAAGGACGAATCGGGGATCAGGAAGTTGTGCTCGCGAAACCCGAGACGTTCATGAATCTGAGCGGGATGTCGGTTCGGGAACTGATCGACGAGTATGGGCTGAATCCCGAAAGCGATCTGATCGTGATTTACGACGAGCTGGATCTGCCGTTCGGGAGCCTGCGAGTCCGACAGCGCGGAAGCGCCGCTGGGCACAACGGGATGAAGTCGGTGATCGGGGCGCTGGACACGCAGGAAGTCACGCGCGTCCGGCTAGGAATTGGACCTGATACACCGATTCGCGATGGCAAGAGTTATGTGCTCCGGCAGTTGAAGAAGTCGGAGCTGAAAGCAGTGGACGAACTGCTCGACAGCGCGGCGGAAGCGGCGCGGATGATCGTAACCGAAGGCGTGAATGCGGCGATGAACCGCTTCAACCGTCGGCCGGAAACAGAAGAGCAGGCAGAGTAACAAGCGCGAATACGCCACTAGTTTGAATTGGAGCTAAAGAATGCAACGCACTTACGAACTGATGTTTATTGTCCGTCCTGACATGACGGATGAAGACCTGGAAAAGCTCACGTCGACGCTGAGCACGCAGGTCACGAATGCAAAGGGCAATGTGAAGGCCGTCGAAAAGATGGGAAAGCGTCGCCTCGCATACACCGTGGGCACGTTCTCGGAAGGGATCTATGTCCTGTATGTGATCGAGGGTCCGGGCGAACTGGTGCAGGAGCTAGAACGCCGCTTGCGCGTGAGTGAGCCGGTGATCAAGTTCATCACTGTGCGTGTGGACGTCGAACAGAAGCGCCTGGACAAGGTGAAAAAGATTCGCGATGCGCATCGTCGTGGTGCGGGATCGCACGCTGCCGCAGCCGCGGAAGCTGCTGCTGCCGCGCAGGCCGAGTCGGCTGCGGCCGAAACACCGGCGCAGGCGTAAGAATTCAGCGGCTCAGCCGCATAACTGAAGATTGAGCGGTCGATGGACCGCCAGGAAGAAGGAGAAATATGGCTGACGAAACGACTCAGCAGACACCGGCAGCTCCAGCTGCCAGCGAACCGCGCCAAGGTGGTGGGCGTCCAGGCGGACGGCCCGGCGGCGGCCCCGGTCGCGAACAACGCAAATATTTCCGCCGCAAGAAAGTGTGCAAGTTCTGCGTCGAGAAGATTGATGCCATCGACTACAAGGACTATCGGCTGCTCTCGCAGTTCATCGCGGAGAGCGGCAAGATCGTGCCGCGCCGACTGAGCGGAGTATGCACGCCACACCAACGCCGCCTGGGACGCGCCATCAAGGTCGCGCGCAATATCGCCTTGCTGCCGTTCGCAGGAAGCTCGAGGTAAGTTTCTGACCCGAAATTCGGGCCCGGTCCTTTCCCTCCTTTGAAGGGGCCGGAACGTATGAACAATTTCTGATCGGAGTTATGACATGGAAGTGATTCTGAAAGAAGATGTGCCGAAGTTGGGATCGCGCGGCGACGTGGTGAAAGTAGCCGAGGGCTACGGCCGCAACTACCTGCTGCCGAAAAAGCTCGCGATCGAAGCCACCTCTGGCAACAAGAACGTGATTGAGCAGATGAAAGCGGCATCCGTCCGTCGCGCGCAGAAAGATAAGTCCGAAGCCGAGGCGCTGGCGCAGCAACTGGCTGGAGTTTCGCTCAGCTTCACCCGTCGCGCCGGCGAACACGACCAGCTGTTTGGATCGGTTACCTCCTCTGACATTGCAGCGGAGCTCGAGAAGAAGGGCTTCAACCTCGATCGCCGCAAGATCGTGCTTGACGAGCCGTTGAAGACGATCGGCGAGTTCCCCGTGCAGATCCGGCTTTTCAAAGAAGTAGTTGGAACGATCAAAGTCCAGGTCGGCAAAGAAGCGGAAGAGTAATTGCTAGTTGGCAGTTGCTAGCTTCGGGTGCCCGGTCCTCTCCCGCGAGGAAAGGACCGGAAGCGCCTTCACAGCCAGCCCAACTCCCGCAGAAAGCTTTCCTCCGCAGCGCGGATTCCTCGCTCATTCACTTCGCGGCCACCGTGATCAGCAACCAGCCGCTGCCCCCGCGGATTTGGACGTTGCGATCGGAGCTGATCGCGACATTGCCAACCGGCGCATTCAGACCCGAGTTCTCGATTCTCGCCTTGCCCAAGTCATAGGTTCCGCAAGCAGCACTGGAAAAGATCCAGACCGGCTGTGCACGATCATAGCCGGGACCACCGGGGCATCCAGCGTCGGGATTGGGAGTGAGTTTGATCAGCACTGAGCTTCCCTCCAGCCAGGTGCCTGTTGACCCGCCGGATGTTCCAACCTTGCCCTGCCCGCGATTCACGACATCCCCGCCGACTTGACGTGTTGTCCAGCCAGTTGCGGGGAGCATGTCGGGATTGGAGTTGATCGGAGCTTGAGCCTGTGCGACCGCCTGCATGGAGGCAATCGCCAGAACAGCGGCTGTCAAACGCAGGGTGCGCCCATGATCGTCGATGGAGTCGAATTTCAAAATAAGGCTGGATCCCGACTTGTCGGCACTCAGCACGTGACCGGTGATCCGCGAACCCTTGCTGATCGTGGACCCCAGCGGCGTCAGAACGTCCTGCATCACCTTGCCTTCAATACTCTTTCCGGCACGGTCTTTGGCCGCATTCAGACTTGAATTCAACATGACTGGTATCACAGTCCCGGCCGGGATCTCTTGAGCGATGGCCGCAGCCGACAGCATGAAAGCGGCTACGATTGCGATCCACCGCACAATCAGCTTTGCGGAAAGTCGAAACACAGGTTGCATTTACGGCATTCTAATGAATGAAGATGACGGTGAGGTAAAAAGTGCAAGACTGTGCCGATATTGAACGGAATCGGCAAAGGAATTGTCGGATTCGGGAAACCTTTGGTGCGTTCCTCCCTTCCGAACACCCATGTGATCTCTGAAGAGAGGTTGCCAGGAAACTGGCCGTCGTGGAGGCTCGGATGAACAAGTATGCGGCAGAGGCTCTCGGCACGTTTGTGCTCGTCTTTGGCGGAGTGGGAAGCGCAGTTCTAGCCGGCACTAAAATCGGCTTCGTTGGCGTGGCATTCGCTTTTGGACTGTCACTGCTGGCGATGGTCTATACGATTGGACCAATTTCCGGATGCCATATTAACCCGGCCGTGACCGTCGGAGTGCTGCTGGCTCGTAAGATCGGCGCACGCGACGCCGTTGGCTACATCATCGCGCAGATTATAGGAGCAGTAATCGCGGCGGCCATCATTCTGGCCATCGCCAAGGGTCTGCCCGGGGGTTATGACGCAAGCGTCGGTGGACTGGGCGCGAATGGCTACGGCGATCATTCGCCTGCTGGATACGCCATGGGTGCCTGTTTCCTCGCCGAGATCGTGCTCACCATGTTCTTGGTACTGACTGTATTGGGGTCGACGGATGTGCTTGCTCCGGTGGGTTTTGCCGGGATCCCGATTGGCCTCGTTCTGACCCTGATCCATCTGGTTGGAATCCCGATCACGAATACATCCGTGAATCCGGCAAGAAGCATTGGCCCGGCTTTGTTTGTAGGAGGCTGGGCGCTACAGCAGCTGTGGATGTTCATCATCGCGCCACTGATAGGGGCGGCTCTGGCGGCAGGAGCCTACGCTGCGATCCGAGGCGCCAAAGTGCCGATTACGACCCGCGAAGCCGAAGAAGCATTGGCCAGCGAGCGAAGAGAAAGAGAAGCTCGGGCTCCGAAGCGGATTGCCTAGGCCGCGAATCGGCTCCCGAAACGGCTGTTAGGGGCGAAGTGCTGTTACGCATTTCGCCCAGGATTCGTTACGGATCCTTGCTGCGCAACCGGCGCTAGCCAACCCCTACGACCTGCTCGATGGCGGGCCCGGCCGCTGATCCCCCTTCTCCGATTTTTCCCTCTTTTGCACGTTCTTCGCCATCTCCCTATAATCGCTAACGATTTTGGCTACCCCTCGTCTAAGTCCTTGCGAGCCAGAAGATAACCTCTGGTGAGTGGGGATAGTAGAAGCAGCCACGAAGCGTGCTATTGGGCGCAGTGAGCACGACGGTCTGAGCAAGAAAAGATCGTCGGCAGGGGACGAGGTGAGCGGGATCATGCCGGCCGAGACAATGGCGATTCATTTGTCGGTTGGCGCAATCAGGGTCGCTGAGCGTAGTGCTCAGCCCCAGTTTCCCAACGATAAGACTTCGTCCTGGAGACCGATGCTCGGGCAACGACAAGGCCGTATCGACGACACTGCACTGATACGCCAGGCGCAACAAGGTGATCGCGCCGCTTTTGAAGAGCTGGTCCGGCAATACGACCAGGCGGTTCTGCGACTTGGCAATGAACCTGACAGGTTCGCCCGACGATGCGCAGGACATTTATCAGGACGCGTTCCTGAAGGCTTATCGCAGTCTCGGGAACTTCCGCTTCGAATGCTCCTTCTACACCTGGCTCTATCGGATCGTGACCAATTTGTGCCTCGATCATTTGCGCAAACGGCAAGTGCGCAAGGAAGATGCGCCGGTCACCACGGATTCCGAAGGCGAAGAGTTCAACATGCTCGAACAGGTTCCCGACGCGCGGCCTACGCATCACCCCGAGCGCGATCTGTTGCGACGCGAACTGGGGACGAAGATCGGCACGGCCCTCGAGAAGCTTACGGTCCGCGAACGGATGGTATTTGAACTGAAGCATTACCAGGGACTCAAACTGCGCACCATCGGCGAGATCTTGAACACCACGGAAGAGACCGCGAAGAACACGCTGTTCCGGGCAACACAGAAGTTACGGCTGGCACTGGCAGAGATGAGGTAAGTATGAATTGCGAATGGGTCAAGGCAAACATCACGCTCTACAGCTACGACGAGCTCACGGACGACGCGCGCATCGAATTGGAGCAGCACGTACAACGCTGCGGCGATTGCGCGACGGAGCTGAAGTCGGTGCAGGATTTTCGCGAGCAGATGTCGGCCCTGCCGCGCCTGGAACCCTCTCCCAGCTTTCTTGCTGCCTCGAGGATGCGTTTGCAGGAGGCCCTGGAGACGACCGAGCAAGAGCGTGGATGGCGGCGTCTGTTTTTTGATCCGACGGCGTGGCTGCGACAAATGAAGTTTTCTCCGGCGCTGGCGACGGTTCTGCTAATGGTTGGATTCGCAGGCGGCGGATTGACTGCCTATCGGATGGGGCAGGACCGCGGTTCAGGCGGAGTTACAACCGTTCAACCAATCGCCAAGAGCAATCCTTCAGCAGCCGCTGACTCCATGTCGATTGCCGGAATCCGCACCATTACACAGGTCCCAAATTCAAACAAAGTCGAAATCCAGTACGACACGCTTCAGCCGCAAACATTTCAAGGTGACCTGAGTGATGCGCGCATTCAGCAGCTGCTGCTCTACGCAGCTCGCAACAACAACTCCGGCGTGCGTCAGGATTCGATCGACCTGCTGACACAACGCCCGCAGGATGCTGCGATTCGTGAGGCGCTGGTTTCAGCGCTGCGCTACGACACGAACCCCGGGGTGCGGATCAAGTCACTGGATGCACTGGGTCCTTATGTAAAGAACGACGTCACTGTGCGTGACGCAATGATCGAAGCCGTGCTGCACGACAGCAATCCCGGTGTGCGCGCCGAAGCGCTGCACGAACTGCAACCGGTGAAGGCCGATGGTAGCGTCCGCATGGCACTGCAGTACCTGGCAGACAAGGACAAAGATACTTTCATTCGCCGGCAGTCGCGAAATATGCTGAACACGACACCGGAGATCGATTAGCAAGCTTGTGGTGTAAGCCACAGGGAGATGAACCAAAGGGGAAATTCCAGCAGTCTGGTGGGAGTTTAGGAGCTAACGTTGAAACCGATCAATCAATTCGCGGCAGTTGTGGTACTGGCGGCTCTGGCCGCTGCCGTTCCCGCACTGGCGCAACAATCCCGTGTGTATCGCGAGGGTAATGCCTGGGTCGAAGAGGTGACGGGTACCGTCGCTGATGCCAGGCAATTGCGAGTGCAGACGGATGTGGGCTCAGTACAAGTGCAAGGCGGAACTCAGAACGAGATTCAATACGTCATCAAGAAGCGTTCTTACACTGGTTCGGAAGACGAAGCCCGGCGCAACTTCGAGCATTTTAAGGTCACTGCGACTCGCCGGGGCGATATGGCTATGTTCCAGGGGGATTCTGAAGGCCGCAGCCACAAGTTCAACGCGGATTTTAGTTTTACGGTGCCGCGTGAACTGAGCGCCGTAAAGATAGAAACCGATGGCGGCGCAGTGAATGTCCGCAACATAACCGGAACGGTCTCGAGTCAAACCGGCGGCGGAGCCATTTCGCTCGATCAGTTGGGTGGTCCCGCGACGGCCGAAACAGGCGGTGGCGCAATCAACGTGGGCACCACCTGGAATGATCTTCACCTGGAGACCGGTGGCGGCTCGATCAATGTGAATTCTGTGAAAGGCAGGCTGGTCGCGTCGACCGGCGGCGGAACGATCTCCGTTGGTTCGGCGGGCAGTGTCTCAGCGGAGACTGGCGGCGGCGGCGTAGACATTCGCCAGTGCAGCGGCGACGTGAAAGCTGAGACCGGCGGCGGCAGCATCTCCGTGAGCGATGTGGCGAATCGCGCCGTGCTGGACACGGGCGGTGGCAGCATCCGGCTATCCGGAGCGAAGGGCCCGGTGCATGCCGAAACCGGTGGCGGCAGCATCGAGCTGTGGAAGCTGATGCAGGGTGCGAAGGCTGAGACCGGCGCTGGCACGATCACCGCTGAGTTCGTCGGCAATAACGGCTCGAGCGCATCCACGCTGGAAACCTCCACTGGCGACGTGATCGTCTACATTTCCCCTGACGTTCACATCACGGTGCATGCAACCATCGAAACTGCTATGGGCCATAAGATCCGCAGCGATTTTCCGGAGCTGAAGATTACCTCCGAGGGGGAAGGCTACGGACCGAAAACGATGTACGCCGAAGGTAGCCTGAACGGTGGTGGGCCTGAGCTGAAAATCGTGACGAACCTGGGCAATATCGAATTCAGAAAGGCGGGAAAGTAGTGATCGGGGGTGGGGATTCTCACGTTGGCTTCGCAAACGTGGGGCGGAAAGAAAGTGGAGCTGGAGGGAATTCACCCAAGGAAACCATCATGCGGACAGCCGTATTCGTAAATTTCTTAATTCTGATTGTTGCAGCTTTCGCGCTGGCGCAGATTGCGCCGGAAGCGGCAGTTGCCGCGGCAACACCGGTCGCTCCGGCAGCGGCTGTGGCTCCGGTCGCAAACGTTGAGGTGGCTCCGGCGTCTCCCGTGGCTGCGGTCGCGCAGGTCGCACCGGTAACGGTAGCGGTTCAGATAGCACAGAACGTTCCGCCGGCCCCACCTGCACCCGCGGCTCCGGCAGCGCCTGCGGCTCCGGCAGCACCTGCGGCTCCGGCTCGATCCTCGGGATCCTATCTGGGAATCGATCCCAATGATGTTACGCAGGACACCATGAGTCACCTGAAACTAAGTCAGCCGCGCGGGGTAGAGATCACCACGGTGGATCAGGACAGTCCTGCGGGGAAGGCGGGCCTGCGCGAGCAGGACGTAATTCTGTCTTTTAACGGCCAGCAGGTGAACAATTCGAGCGATCTGCGGCGCTTCATACGGCGAACTCCTCCCGGACAAACGGTGAAGCTCGGGATTAGTCGTGGTGGCCAGATGCAGATAGTACCGGTGCAACTTGCCGATCGCAGGCAGACTTTCGATTTTCACTTCAACATTCCGCCAATACCGCCGATACCGCCGATGAACATGAACATCCCTGAGCCTCCAGTGATCAACGTCATGCAGCGGCGCAGTGGCCTGACGGTGGAGTCGCTCTCCGGACAACTCGCGCAGTACTTCGGGACGAAGAGTGGACGCGGCGTGCTGGTGCGCTCGGTCGACCGCGGCAGCAATGCCGAAGCTGCGGGCTTCAAGGCGGGTGACGTGATTATCGCAGCCGGCGACTCATCGGTGGACAACGTCTCCGACTGGAGCCGGGTGCTGCGTCAGCAAAGCGGTAAGCTTAGCGTGAAAGTGCTTCGCGACCGGCGTGAACAGACTCTGAGCTTCAACGTGCCGGACCGCTCACGCAGTGATGCCAATGGCTCGTTCACCATGCCGAATATGAACGAAATCAATAAACAGTTGGCGGCGCTGCGTCCGGAAATTGAGCGGGAAACCGCGCGGGCCCAGGAAGAAGTGAAGCGCGAGATGGAATTGCATCGCAAGGAAATGGAAGAGATCAATTCCGATCGCGTGAAGGCCGAGATGGAACGTCTAAAGCCGGAGATCGAACGCGATATCGCGCGCGCCCAGAAAGAAGCCCAGCGGGCGATGCAACTGAATCAGAAAGACCTGCAGAAACAGATGGAAGAGATGCGCAAGCAGCTGGAGAAATCGCTGCAGGATCTGAAGGATCACGACGAGCAGTAGACGAGATTGAGTCGCGAAGCCCCGCACTCGCAAGGTGCGGGGTTTTTGTTTGTCCGAACATGTTTGTTTGACATTGCTGATCGTGCGCCCTACCCTTTTTCCCGAGATCAAAAATGAAAGTTTTCGTGATAGGCAGTGGTGGGCGTGAACACGCCATCGTGTGGAAGCTGCGCCAGAGTCCGCGTGTGACGCAGATTTTTTGTGCTCCGGGGAACGGCGGCATCTGTGACGAAGCGGAATGCGTTCCCGTTGACGTCAAGAACATTGACGCGCTGGTGCAGGCGGCCAGCAAAATTCAGCCTGATCTGACGGTGGTGGGACCCGAGGTCCCACTGGCGCTGGGAGTGGTCGACGAGTTCCGCCGACGTGGTTTCCGAATCTTTGGACCGACGGCGGCGGCGGCGCGGCTCGAGTCGAGCAAGATCTTTGCCAAGGAGTTCATGCAGCGCCATCGCATTCCAACGGCGCACTTTGCGATCTGCACCACGGCGGCAGAGATCAAGGAAGCCCTGCCGCATTTTGGCACGCCCATCGTAGTAAAAGCCGACGGGCTCGCAGCGGGCAAAGGCGTAGTCATCGCGCAGAGCCGCGAAGAAGCCAGTGCGGTCGCCAACGAGATGCTGGCCGGAAAGATGGTGGGCGAAGCGGGCGCGCGCGTGGTGCTGGAGCAATACCTGGAAGGCGAGGAACTCTCGTTCCTGGTGGTCAGCGACGGCGAACGTGTGGTACCGCTGGTGGCGGCGCAGGATCACAAGCGCGTCGGCGACAATGACACCGGTCCGAACACTGGCGGCATGGGCGCGTATTCGACGCCGAAGATTGTCGATCCGCAGATGCGCGAATGGCTGTTGAATCATGTGGCGCGTCCGGTGGTGAATGCCATGCGCGAAGAGGGCGCAACGTTCACGGGAATTCTGTATTGCGGGCTGATGATGACGGCCCGAGGTCCGATGGTGCTGGAGTTCAACTGCCGCTTTGGCGATCCGGAGACGCAGCCGATCCTCATGCGGCTGGAGAGCGATCTGCTGGGAGCATTCATCGCGTCGGCAGAAGGCCGGATCAGCGATGGCGACTTCAAGTGGTCCGATGACGCGACGGTTTGCGTTGTGCTGGCCTCGCGTGGATATCCCGACACGCCGGAGTTGGGGAAGGTGATCTCGGGTATCGAGGAAGCGGAGAAGGTGGAAGGCGTGAAGGTCTTCCACGCCGGCACGCGCAAGGAAAACGGCGCGTACGTCACCAGCGGCGGCCGGGTGCTCGGTGTAACTGCACGCGGTGCGGACCTGAAAACGGCGGTGTGGCGGGCTTACGAAGCTGTCGGGAAGATCAGCTTTGAAGGCATGCACTACCGCAAGGACATCGCGAGCCGCGGGCTGAAGTAAGCGGCTGAATCCTGATCGACAATTATCCCGTCTAATCCACAGAGGACATGCATGAGCACAGGGCCTGGCGTCTCGTTTGCCGACCTGTTCGCCTACGAAGAAGAAGACGCGAACCATTGGGAAGAGTGGTTCCGCACCAATGCGCCTGCGCTAAGCGCGCGCGTGGAGTTGAAGCACACACTCCGTAACAAGCTCTTCCACATCTTCAGCGTGGCCCAACGAAATGCCGAGCGACTGCTGGGCGAAGAGATGACGCCCGATCGAGCGCTCGAGGCGCGCACGCTCGAACAGCTCTTCGATATTGGGCGACTGGCGCGCAAGAAGTATCGCGAGTATCTCGCGAGTGCTACCGACGAGCAGCTTGCGACTCCGCAAACGTATGACAGCATCACGCTGGGCGAATTCACAGCGACGCCGCGAAAGCTGCTGCTCCATGGCGTGATCCACAGTATCCGCCACTGGGGTCAGATCGCAACAGTGTTGCGACAGCAGGGATACGAAGTTGGTTTCCAGCACGACGTGATCTTCAGCAAAGTGATCGAGTAGCGGCTCCGTTCAGTTTCCCACATCTGCCAAAAGAGGGCAGATATGGGGCACCATTGGCCCCGAAATCTGCGCATCCGATATGCGATACTGGATGTATGCCCACCGTTGAGGAGACCTCTCCTAAGTCCGTGAAAGTCAATGTGACTGCGGGCACCGGTATGGACATTGACTGGAAAGACGGGCATCACAGTCACTACAGCTTTCAGTACCTGCGCGATGCGTGTCCGTGCGCGCTGTGCAACGACGAACGCGTGCGCGAGAATCGCGAACCGGGACAGCCACGGCCCTCGCAACCGGGCACGCTGCCCATGTTCAAGTCCTCTCCGAAGCCGGTGGAAACCGCCGGAGTTGGCAAGTACGCGATCCGCTTCACCTGGAATGACGGCCACGAGCACGGCATTTACTCGTGGGAATTTCTGCGCGAGTTCTGCCCGTGCGCAGTGTGCAACGATCTACGGACAGCAGCGAAGGCTCCAGGGTCGGGCGTAACCCGGACCGTGCCACACTAAGTTCGTTTCGCGTTTCAGGTTTCACGTTCGACGCTTCGCAGCGTAGAAGAGCGTGGAACGCAACGTGAAACAAGCAAAACAGGAAACGAATTGCAGCAGTTTCTCGACAAACTAAATCCCCAGCAGCGCGAAGCGGTAGTCAGTACCGACGGGCCTTTGCTGATCCTTGCGGGCGCCGGCTCAGGAAAAACGCGCGTCATTACGTTCCGTATCGCCTATCTGCTACAGGAAAAGGGCGTCAGGCCGGAGTCTGTGCTGGCGGTGACGTTTACCAACAAGGCTTCGCAGGAGATGGCATTGCGCGTGGAAGAGCTGGTGGGCGGCTTCGGCGTCGCCAAGCCCCTGGTGGCGACCTTCCATTCCTTCTGCGTGCGGGTGCTGCGCCGCGATATTGAAGCGATGCGCATCGGCGAGCTTGGTTATCGCAAAGACTTCGCCATCTACGACGAGACCGATCAGCAGCAGGTGGTGAAGGCCGCCATCCGGCGGCTCGGGCTGGATGATAAGCAGCTCACGCCGCGGAATGTGCTGTCGCGGATTTCGTGGGCGAAGAATCACATGCTCGATCCGCAGGAAATCTACCTGCAGTCGGGCGACCCGAAGACCGAGCAGATTGCGCATGTGTATGAGATTTACCGGCAGGAGCTGCGCAAGGCGAACGCGCTGGACTTTGACGATCTGCTGCTCGAAACCGTGCGTCTGCTGAAGACTTCGGAGCAGGTTCGCAACTATTACGCACGGCGATTCGAGTACGTGCTGGTTGACGAATATCAGGACACGAATCGTCCGCAGTATGAGCTGATGCGGCTGTTGGCTGGAGTTCATCACAACGTGTGCGCGGTGGGCGATGAAGATCAATCGATCTATTCGTGGCGCGGGGCGGACATCCGCAACATTCTGGATTTCGAGCGCGAGTTTCCTGAAGCGAAGATCATCCGGCTGGAACAGAATTACCGATCGACGCAACCGATTCTGGAAGCGGCGTCGGCGGTGGTGGCGAACAACGTCCATCGCAAGGGCAAGAACCTATGGACGGCGCGTGAGGGCGGATCGAAGATCGGCTACTACGAAGCGCCCGATGGCGAAAACGAGGCACTCTTCGCCGCGGACTACATCAGCAAGTACATGGCGCAGGCGCGCGCTGACGGCGACGACAAGGCGCGGGCGGCGATTCTGTATCGCACGAATTCGCAATCGCGACTGTTTGAAGAGGCGCTGCGACGTTATCAGCTGCAATACAAGGTTGTGGGTGGCTTCTCGTTCTACGAGCGTGCTGAAATCAAGGACATGATCGGCTATCTGAAGCTGATCCAGAATCCGGACGACTCGATTGCCTTCATGCGCGTGGTGAATACGCCTACGCGAGGGATCGGCAAGAGCACGCTCGATACCCTGGAGCGGCTCGCAGTCGAAACCGGTATTTCGCTGTGGAATGCGACCGAGCAGGCGATCAAAGGACAACTGCTGCCAGCGCGTGCTCTGACTGCGTTGAAGGGTTTCCGCGACATCATTGAAGGATCACGCGCGATGCTGGCGGGAACGTACCAGCAGTGGCTGGGGAGTGCGAGCGATCAGAGCGAGCTTGATATCGAAGAACGCAGCGAACCCACGGATTCGCGTCCGGGTTCGACGGCGGAAGTCCTGAAGTTTCTGCATGATCGTACCGGTTACATCAAGCAACTCGAGGAAGAAGACACGCCGGATGCGCTGGCGCGCATCGACAACTTGCGCGAACTGGTGAACGCGGCGATGGACTCCCGCGATCGTGGCGAGACCTTGCAGGAGTTTCTGGACCATGCGGCGTTGGTAAGCGACACGGATCAGTACGAGGCGGGATCGCAGATCACACTGATGACGCTGCACTCCGCGAAGGGACTGGAGTTCCCCCTGGTGGTGCTGGCCGGGATGGAAGAAGGATTGTTCCCGCACTCGCGGACGTTTCTGAATCCGGATGAGGTGGAGGAAGAGCGGCGACTCTGCTACGTGGGCATGACTCGCGCCATGGACATGCTGGTGCTGAGCCGAGCGCGCTATCGACGCCGCTATGGAACCGACATGCCGGAAGCTAGCGTACCGTCACGCTTCCTGGAAGAAGTTCCGCCGCAGCTGATCGAAGATATCGGATCGCCGGGACGGCGTGACACGCGTGCCTCGACGCCGAGCTGGTCGTCGGGCGAAGATCACGATTTCGGATCGACGCATTATGCGTACGAGGATGAAGATCAGCGGCCGCGCTATGGGAATCAGCAGCCGAAGAAGACCACGTACAGCGGTCCAGCTTACAACTCGATCGACAATATTGCCGAGTTCTTCGCGTCGCGTGGAAAGAAGTTCTCGCGACCGAAAGTTGAAGTGGAAGCGCCGACGGGAAAGCGCGGGTTCCGTCCGGGACAGCGCGTGAAGCATCCCAAGTACGGCGAAGGGACGGTCTACAAACGCGAAGGCGACGGCGAGGACGCAAAGATTACGGTACAATTTTCACGCTTCGGCTTGAAGAAGCTGGTGGAAAAGTACGCGCAGCTGGAAAGCTGCTGAATTCGCAGTAACACTCACTTGCAATTAAAAGGAAGAAGAATGCCAAACACAAAAGCTCTTGCAAAAGACGAACGCAAAAAGGCGAAGCGCACTGCGCGGAAGAAGGCTACGCCGAAGCCGAAGCGTACTACTCCCCGTGGTTCGACGAAGCGCAAAGTGAAGAAGTTGGTACGCGGTCAGAGCAAGCGCTAGGGAAAATAGGTAATCGGGTAATAGGTAATAGGTGATTGAAAGAGCAGTGCGTTGGAAGCTCTCGAAATTGCCTATTACCTTTTGCCGATTGCGTATTACAGAATTTGCTCTGCGCCTCCTATGGTGATTGGAACCCTCGCAGCAGCATTGAGTAGTGCTATCATTCCCTCCCAACAGGACCACGTCCCGCGACGGCGACGAAACCAGCTCGGATCGGAAGCCACTCTTGGCACACGGAACCGCTACGACAGAAACCACAACCACCTCCGGCAGGCAGGTGTTTGCCTGCAAGTCCATCGACAAGCTTATCTCCGATTCGGAGAATCCCGAACATCGGCTGAAAAAGAGCCTCGGGCCATGGAGCCTGACTGCGCTGGGGATTGGGGCGATTATCGGCTCCGGCATCTTCGTTCTTACCGGAACCGCGGCGGCGGGTGAGCACTTCGAGATTCCGTCGATTCTGCACGCGCAGGTTCTGGATCTGTTTGCGAACCTGATCCAGCATGGAAGCATCTCGGGCGCACTGATGCATGGACGGCCGCCGGCGGGACCGGCGATTGCGATTTCGTTCATCCTGGTTGCAGCTGCGTGCAGTTTTGCCGGTCTCTGCTATGCGGAGCTGGCATCGATGATCCCGATTGCCGGCAGTGCGTACACGTATTCCTACGCGACGCTGGGCGAGATCTTCGCGTGGATCATCGGCTGGGACCTGATTCTCGAATACGCGGTCAGCAATGTTGCGGTTGCGGTTGGATTCAGCGGTTATCTGAAGGCACAATTAAGCGCGTTCGGAATCAATCTTCCCGATCACTGGTCGAGTTCCGTGTGGGCGGGCGGTCACTGGACCGGAGCTTACTTCAATGTTCCGGCGTTCCTTGTTGTCTTCGTCTTGACGGTGCTGCTGATACGCGGCGTGCGCGAGTCGGCGGAGACGAACAACATCATGGTCGCGATCAAGATTGGCGCGATCGTGACGTTCCTGGTTGTTGGCGGCATGTTGGTGCGTCCGGCGAACTGGCATCCATTTGCGCCCTCGGGCTTTGCTGGAATCGTGACTGGCGGCGCCATCATCTTCTTCACGTACATCGGCTTCGATTCGGTTTCGACGGCCGCCGAAGAGGCGAAGAATCCGCAGAAGGACATACCCTTCGGCATCATCATGTCGCTGATCGTCTGCACGATTCTTTATGTGGGCGTGGCGCTGGTGCTGCTGGGCATGATGCGCTACACCACCTTCATCTCGGGCGCTGCGGCCGAAGCACCAGTGGCTTACGCACTGAAAGCACTAGGCACGCGGCCCATTTTCCAGTCGATCATCATTATTGGTGCACTGACGGGAATGCTCTCTTCGTTGCTCGTCTTCCAATACGGACAAACGCGCATATGGTTCGCGATGTCGCGCGATGGGCTGCTGCCGAAGCTCTTCTCGGCGGTGCATAAGACTTACAAGACACCGCACTGGTCTACATGGATTGCAGGCTTCGCAGTGGGCATTCCGGCGGGACTTGTTGATATTGGCGATGCTGCCGATCTTTCGAATATCGGCACACTGTTCGCATTCGTACTCGTGTCACTTGGCGTGATTCTGCTGCGGCGCAAGCAACCGGATCGCCCGCGTGGTTTCAGAGTTCCGTTCGTGCCGTTCTTTCCGTTGATATCAGTCGTGCTCTGCGGTGGCCTGATGACCGGACTGACGGTGATCACGTGGATCCGCTTCTTTCTCTGGCTCCTATTGGGACTGGTGATTTACATCTTCTACAGCAGACGGCATAGCGAGTTCGCGAAATAGGTAATCTTGTGATAGGTAAAATGTAATTGAAAACCACAAAGCATCCTGATTTTCGATTACCTATTACATATCACAAATTACCAATCTGTTCTTTACCTCCATGGTGAAATAGAGCTGTGGCCGATCTCACCTTCATCGAATCTCTTCCGAAAGCTGAGTTGCACCTGCATCTCGAAGGATCGGTCGATCCGCCGACGCTGGTTGAGCTGAGCCGGCGCCACAATGTCCCTCTTCCCGGCGATGGCAATCAGTACGGCTTCGATCCCGAGAGCGGCAAGGAGCTGACCGAAGCGGAAGTGCGCGAGCTCTATCAATACAAAGATTTCGTTGGATTCCTGATGGCGTTCAAGGCCGTCAGCCAGCGGCTGCGCACGGCCGAAGACTACGAGCTGATCACATATCGGCTGATGCAGAAGCTGGCCGCGCAGAATGTGAAGCATGCAGAAGTTTATGTTTCAGTGGGCGTGATTCACTGGCGCGGGCAGGAAGCTTGATCCCATCTTCGAAGGCCTGGAGCGCGGGCGCGAGCGCGGTCAAAAAGATTTCGGCGTATCCCTGCTGTGGATCTTCGATGCCGTGCGACATTTTGGAGCCGAAGCGGCGCAACGCGTCTTCGAAAAAGCCGTGAAGTATCGCGATCGCAATGTGGTGGGAGTTGGGAATTGGCGGAGATGAAGTGCGCGGTCCAGCGGAGTGGTTCGAGCGCGAGTACGCTTACGCGAAAGACAATGGACTGCGACTGACTGTGCATGCCGGCGAGAGCGCCGGACCGGAATCGATCGCTGCGGCCGTGAGTCTGTTGCATGCTGAGCGGATCGGGCACGGACTGACGGCGATTCAGGATCCACAGCTCGTTGAATTGTTGGCAGAGCGACAGGTTGCGGTCGAGATTTGCCTGAGCAGCAATCTGCGAACAGGGTGTTGTGCACGGATCGAAGATCATCCGCTGAAGCGCTATTTCGATGCAGGCGTGCTGGTCACGTTGAACACCGACGATCCGGAGATGTTTGGGACCACGCTGAATCGCGAGTATCAACTGGCGCAGGAGGCGTTCGGGTTTACCAACGCGCAACTCGCGCAGCTGGCGAGGAATTCGTTTGCGGCGTCATTTCTGCCGGAGGAACAGCGCGCCAGTTGTGTGCCGCCCTTCCGGGGCTTGTAGGACTCTCAATTCCCTACCCAGACCTCACGGTCTGGGCTTACGAATGACGCCGCTCCGCGGCTCTCCTGACGAAGCTTCGAACCCAAGATTCTGGCTCGCCTGCCCTTGCTAACTGAAAACAAGTGACTTACGTGGTCTGCCTCTGCTCGCAACTCTTTAGGAAATGTTCGCCTCCAGCGGCAGATCACGTCCCGGAAAAGATTGGAAGCCGATTCGGCATTACTTTGGTGCTGTGGTTACCGTTGTACCGTTGCCGCATTGGGTGCGTGCCCTGAAGATGGATGCAGGCACGAATCATGTCGAGCATCGCCATCACTTCCGACCCCCAGAGCGCAGCCCTCCCGCAGCGTGGCCGGATACTTGTGTCGCTGGCGCAGACGACTTGGGGCGTGACCCTCGCACTGGGCGCGGTGATCATCGGAGTCTCGACGCTGAGCTTTACGCTGGCGCACATTGGAATGAACTCGCTGGCGTTTCATCTCGCGCCGATTACCCACCAACTGTCCCGCTATTGCCGCGAAGCATAAACGAAATAATCATTCGTCATTAGAAATGAAGTACGCGTTCCGCTCCGAGCACTAGCACGAGTGTGAACACCGCGATGATCACTTCGCCGATCGCTCCTACTGCAAATGGACGCAGACCCTGCTTCTTCATGTCGCGAAGATTTGTGCGCAAACCCACTCCTGCGAAAGTCAGAAGGAAAGCCCAGCGTGAAAGATTGGCGAGCGAACCGAGCTGATCTTTGCTGAAAACCTGGTACGTGGCGAGGATGGAGATCAGCAGGAATCCGAGCACGAACTTCGGGAATTTCTGCCAGAGGAACGCGCCCTTGTTGGTCACTTCTCGCGCCTGACCTTTCGTCGCCCAATAAATCGCATATCCGAGGACGACGAATCCGATCATGGCATTGCGCGTGGTCTTGGCCAGAACGGCCAGCTTCGCTGCCGCGTCGGAATAGAGCGCGCCAGCCGCTGTGGCTTCGGCGGTATTGTCGACTGCCAGACCAGACCACAAGCCGAATGCTTTGTCGCTCATGTGAAGCGCATGGCCGATCAGCGGGAAGGTGAAGAGCGCCAGCGCACCGAGCGCGAGGATCGCCGCAATGGCGTAAGACGAATCTTCCTCGTCGGCGTCAATTGCGCCTTGCGCGGCAATAATGGCCGACACTCCGCATATCGAAGATCCCACTGCGAGCAACGAAGTCAGCTTTGGACGCAGCTTGAACCATCGGCCGAGGAACGTCATGAATGTAAGCGAGACGAGCAGTTCAATCGCGACCAGGCCGAGGCTGACACCGCCAAGCTTCAACACATCTCCAAGCAGGAAGCGCGATCCGAGGAGCACGATGCCGGTCTTCAGCCAGAACTCATAGGTAGCGACGCCGGTTCGAAAGATCTGAGGAACGCCGACGGTGTTCGCGATCACCAGGCCAATGAGAATCGCCCAGAGGACGTACTCGATATTCGGGACAACAAGGTGATGCGCTTTGCTGTAGCGGCCGATCGATTGCTCCAGCACCTTGCCGGCATAACCAATTGCGACCAGCAACGCAACTCCGGGGAGCAGCTTCGCGAACTGCAGAAACGGATTTTCAGTTTGCAGCCGGGGTACGGCGACGGCGTTGGCCATGGGTCACCTTTCGTTCTTTGTTGATTACCAGGGGATGTGTTTCACCACGCCAAGGCGCACCAGCAGTGCAGCCGCAAGCGCGAGGGCAACCGCCCAGCCGTCAAGACTGAGCAAACGAAAGTTCTTCTTCGATACGATGGCATCGTTGGAGCTCACTTCATCCTCCTCAATTAGTTCAGGCGTTCCTCGTTGGTCGTTAGCCGTTCGCGCTTTGGTTCGTGAGCGTTCGCGAACGACCAATGACTAGCGACTAACGACTGATCCTGCGTCGCCACGTGCCCTACGATCAGCAACGTGGGCGCGGGCAGACGATCGACATTCGGCAGATTCGAGAGACGAGTCCAATGGACCCGCTGATTTTCACGGCTGGCGTTCGAGACAAGAACGCAGGGCATGTCTTCGGGCAACCCGCGCTCGCGTAGCAGAGTGGCCACGTGCGCGTAGTCGGATTGCGGCATGTAAATAACGAGCGTAGTCGATCCAGTGAGCGTGCCCCAGTCGACAGTGCTTTCGCCCACGCCGCGCTGCACAGTGGTGAACAGCACCTGAGAAGCGACGCGGCGATCGGTCAGCGATATTTTAGCGCCGGCAGCGGCGCCCACGGCAGCGGTAATGCCGGGAATGATTTCGAATTTCGTTCCCGAATTGAGCAGCGCTTCGATTTCTTCGCCAGCACGGCCGAAGATCAGCGGATCGCCACCCTTGAGGCGGACAACGATTTCGTGCGAGGCGGCGAGTGAAATCAGCAGAGAATTGATTTCGTCCTGCGTGAGCAGTTTCTGGCCGCATCGCTTGCCGACACTGATGAGCTCGGCTTGCGGCGAGATCATGGCAAGGACTTCCGCGCTTACCAGCGAGTCGTGGAGAACGACGTTGGCGGAGTTCAAGATGCGCGCGGCTTTCACGGTAAGCAATTCGGGATCGCCAGGACCACTGCCAACGAGATAGACCTTGCCCATTAGCGGCTACCTCCGACGGCGACGCGATCTTGCGAGTTGATGAAATCGGCAAAGGCGGCGGGCTCGACGAGTTTGTGAAGTTGCTCCTTACGCGATTGCTCATCGGGCGTGGATGTGCGAATCAGATCACGCATCGCACCCAGATATTCCAGCCAGGCTTCATATTCCGGACCGAACTGCTGTTCGAGCTCGCGACGGAGGCGCTGCGCCAGTGCGGGACTCAGCCCGTCGGTCGAGATTGCGATTTGCAACGGACCGCGACGGACCACGGCACCGTAATAAAAGTGGCAGTACTCGGGATCGTCGACCGCATTGCAGAGAATCGAGCGCTCTTCAGCGAGACGATAGACAAGGTGATTGACTTCGGGAATGTTGGTCGCGGCGATTACGAGGAAAACACCGTCGAGATCAGCCGGATTAAAAGATTTTTGTCGCCAGACGATCTTTCCAGCACAGGCGAGTCCGGAGACGCTCGCGTTCAGTTCGGGCGCGACGACGTGAACTTCAGCGTCCGAGAGCAACAGGCTTTCGATCTTTGACTCGGCGACATTGCCGCCGCCAACCACGAGGATTCTGCGACCGCAGAGTTTCAGAAAGACGGGAAGCAGTGACATTAGCCTTCCACCCCTTGCGGCACCGAGCCGATCGCTAAGTCGCGGTCTACAGGTGGCCGAATTTCTCCGGAGAGCAGCGCGCGAATCTCATCGTTGCTGTGGCGCGCGAAGAACTGCCGCAGGTTCTCGCCCGGTAAATGCACGAGCTGAAACTGATTCAGCAGCCGCTCGATCGCGTCGGGAACCTCCGTGGCCAGGCAGCGGTATCCAACCGGACGCGCGATGGATTGGAACTTGCCAACGGCGCCACCCACACAGAAGTAGTAAGCGTCCTGCATGCGACCATCGACTTTGATTTTCTTGCCTTCGATGCCGAGGTCGGCGATCCAATGCTGGCCGCAACTGTTGGGGCATCCGGTGATATTCAGTTTCAACTGCTGGTCGAATCCTGGCAGACGCTCTTCCAATTCGCTAACGAGCCAGCGTGCGAAGCCCTTGGTTTCGGTGAGTGCCAGCTTGCAATATTCGGATCCGGTGCATGCGACAGTGCCACGCAGAAACGTTGTTCCACCCACGGGCAGACCGGCGGATTGCAGTTCGGTCGCGACTTGATCGGCGTCCTGATTGGGAATGTTCACCAGCAGCAGATTCTGCATCACGGTCGTGCGCACGTGGCCATCGGCGAAACGTTCGGCAAGCGTGGCCGCGACACGAAGCTGATCGGGAGTAATGCGGCCGCGCAGAACAGCTGCGCCGACAGACGAGAGTCCGGGCTGCTTCTGGCCGTGAACGCCGACGTGATCACGATAAACATCCGCGGGAGGATCTTCGTGCTCGGCGGGCTCGAGCTTGAAACCGATGCGGTCTTCGAGTTCGGCGAGAAAGCTGTCGGTCGTGTAGCCATGCTTTAAGAAAAGATATTTCAGGCGCGCCTGCTTGCGGTTCTGACGAAGCTCGTCGCTGGCGCGGAAGATCTCGGCGGCGCCGCGCGCGACCGGCAGCACCTGTTCGGGCCGGATGAACGCATTCAAGCGCACGGCAAGATGCGGCTCAGTGGAGAGACCTCCGCCGATGCGAACAGAGAATCCGGTTTCTGCTCCGCTGAGACGCTTGCGGGTGAGAGCGGTGAAACCAACATCATTGATCTCCGGATACGAGCACCAGACGCGGCACCCGGTGACCGACATCTTGAATTTGCGCGGAAGGTTGTAGAACTCGGCGTTCCCGGCAAAATGTCGGTCAAGCTCCAGTGCGATCGGCGAGGCATCGTAGATTTCGTCGGCATCGAGTCCCGCGAGCGGGCACCCAGTGACGGCGCGTGCCACATCGCCGCAGGCGCCGGTGGTGGTCAGGCCAACCCGGTAAAGCTGATCGAGAACCTCGGGCAGCGACTCAATGGTCACCCAGTGCAGCTGCACGTTCTGGCGAACGGTTATGTCGGCGACTCCGCGCGCATGTTGCTGCGCGATGTCGGCGATGGTGCGCACTTGGGTGGTGGAAAGCAGTCCATTGGGAATGCGGATGCGCACCATGAAAAACTGCGTCGACTTCCCTTCGCCGCCCACGCCGCCAGTAACCCCGGCTCCGTCGCCCTGCGTGTAAACGCCCCAGGAGCGGAAATACGTTCCGAGCCACTCAGGCGGGATGGAAGTGAACCCATTGCGGGCGAACGAGCGGATTTCGTCGAGGTGCTCCCAGGAATTCTTTTCCCGTTTGAGCCGCTCCACCTTCTGCGCTTTGCTTTCCTTGATTTCGGCCATTGGTCCTGTCTTTTCCGGTGCTGCAAAAACAAAAAGCCCACATGCTGTAAGTTCTGGCACGTGGGCTTCGGAATCTTGATTTAACTGATCTTACATTCGAAGTCTGCGCTGGCCAGAGATGTGCGTCATGCAACACATGTTGCAGCATGGACAACAACACATCATCTGGAGCTGGCTGGACATCTCGAACATCGTATAGGTACAGATGTCACACGTCAACGTGAGGCTGCAAAACTTGGTTACCTCCCATGTTGCCCGGAAAGAGAGCCTTGGAGGGCCATGGGCTGCCGGAGCGAGTTCCGGACTGTACTCCTCTTAAGGAAGAAAGCGTTCCCGTGCCTCATTGGGCGTGAGCCCCATCTCGCGTAAATGCTGCAGGCTCAACGAGTCCGCGCGCTTGGCGAGACGCTGACCATGTTCGTCGCGTAATAGGTCGCAATGATACCAGGCAGGTGATGGGTAACCTAGCGCACGGGCGAGCAGGATTTGGCGCGCTGTGGAGCGCAGCAGATCGGCGCCGCGAACGACTTCGGTGATTTGCATGGCAGCGTCGTCGACTACCACAGCGAGTTGGTAAGCGGGAACGTCGTCACGGCGCCAGATGAGGAAGTCGCCGAAATCTTGGCCGGCGATATAAGACTGCTGCGCGCCCAGATGCAGATCGGTGAAGGCGATCGGTTCGCCATCAGGAACACGAAAGCGCCAATTTGCGCCTGCGGGAGTTTCATTCTGCTGCGCTTCCGACACGCGATGGCGGCAGCGGCCGGAGTAGATGGGCTCATCGTCGGAGTCGTGGGGAGCGCTGGCGGATTCGGCCAAATCCTTGCGCGAGCAGCTGCAGGGGAAGATCTGGCCGCCGTCGCGAAGCCGTCGCCAGGCGTCGAGATAGAAACTGTAGCGTTCGCTTTGCGAGTAAGGAGCGAAGGGGCCGCCGACGTCAGCTCCTTCTTGCCAGTTGATTCCGAGCCAATGCAGATCTTCGACAAAAGCCTGCACGTATTTCAGCTTGGAGCGTTGCGGATCGAGGTCTTCGTTGCGCAAGACAAGCGTCCCGTTGGCATTCAAAGCGCGTTGGTAGGCTGTCCAGAAGGTGGCTGCGTGGCCCAGATGGAGGAGCCCGGTGGGAGAGGGCGCGAGACGGCCGCGGTAGCCCGTCATGTGACCGGAATTCACGAGATCATTGTAAGTTGCGGGGAGCGTGGGCCTGGTCCCGGTGTTTTGTGAGCAGCGTCACACCTGCTTGTGAGCTGTTCACCGCGGGGGCTGCGGCCCGAAATGCTACATTGGAAGCACATGGCAGCCCCCGAATCCACTTTTGTTCAAGCGTGCCAAGGCCACGTGACCGACTTTACTCCGATCTGGCTGATGCGCCAGGCCGGGCGCTACATGGCCGAATATCGGGCCGTGCGCAAACACCATTCGTTGGTCGAAATCTGCAAAACTCCGAAGCTGGCTGCGCAGGTCACGATCGAAGCGGCCGAGATCCTGGGCGTAGATGCGGCGATCATCTTCGCGGATCTTCTATTGCCGCTGGAAGTAATGGGACTGCCCTTCCGCTTCGAACCGGGCGAAGGTCCGGTGATCGAAAAGCCGGCGCGTACGGCCGAAGACGTTGCCGCGTTGCGCACGGACCGTGCGGCGGATCTAGCCTACGTGGGCGAATCTGTTTCGCTCGTGGCGAAGCACTTTGGCTCCAAGCTGCCGGTGATTGGATTCTGCGGCGCACCGTTCACGCTGGCCAGCTACATGATCGAAGGCGGCGGTTCGCGACACTACGTCGAGACTAAGAAGATGATGTATCGCTCGCCCCAGGTTTGGGATCAGTTGATGCAGAAGTTGGTGGCGGTGCTGGCGGAATATTCCGCCGAGCAGGTGCGCCGGGGCGCGGACGTCTTCCAGGTATTCGACAGCTGGGTCGGTTGTCTGAGCGTAGAAGATTACCGGCGATACGTTCTGCCGCACACAAAAGATCTGATTGCGCGGCTGAAACGTGCAGGAGTGCCCATCATTTATTTCGGCACTGACAGCGCGACGCTGCTGACCTCAATGCAGGAGACTGGCGCTGATGTGATCGGCCTGGACTGGCGTATTCCGTTCGACGAGGGTTGGCGGGTGCTTGGCAATCGTGGTGCAGTTCAGGGGAATCTGGATCCCGTGCTACTCTTCGCAGACCAAAAGGAGCTGCGTGCTCGCGCGCTGGATGTTCTGAAGCAAGCGGGCGGCAGGCCGGGCCACATCTTCAATTTAGGGCACGGAATTTTACCGGAGACGCCGGTCGAGAACGTGAAGTACCTGATCGAAGTGGTGCACGAACACTCCCGTCGGCCAGTGGCCACAGCGAAAGCGGAGCGCTGAGGTAGAGCTTGAGCGAAGCAAATCAGAAACAGGCCGTTCTGCTGATCGCACATGGCAGTCCCGACCGTGTCGAGGAAATCCCAGAATTTTTGCGCAATGTGACTGGCGGGCGTCCGCTGCCGGACGCAGTCGTCGAAGAAATCAAACATCGTTACGGCTTGATTGGCTGCTCGCCCTTGACCTGCCACACGATGGATCAGGCGGATGGGGTGAGGCGGGAGTTGGGAATTCCGGTATACATCGGGATGCGCAACTGGAAGCCGTTCATCGGTGACACGGTGAAGCAGATGGCCGAGGACGGGGTGACGCGAGCGGTGGCGATCTGCCTGGCTCCGCAGAATTCGCGAACGAGCGTTGGACTGTATAAGAAAGCGCTACTCGGCGAGTCGGGAGCAGCGCCATTCGAGATCGAATTCGTCGAGGAGTGGCACGACAATTCGCTGCTGATTCGCGCGTTCGCCGAGAAGTTCAAAGAAGGCTGGGAGCGCGCGTGTCGCGAAGCCGGTGCGAAGGTACCAGTGATCTTCACGGCGCACAGTGTTCCGCAGCGAACCATTGTGGACGGCGATCCTTATGAAGCGCAGGCGCGAGAGACGGCAACGCTGGTGGCGCGAGCTGTGGGATTGGCTGATGGCGAGTGGAGTTTTGCGTTTCAGAGCCAGGGCATGTCGGGCGGAGCGTGGTTGGGTCCGACGGTAGAAGAGACGATTCTTGGCCTGAAAGAAAAAGGGCATACGAGCGTTTTTCTACAGCCCATAGGCTTCGTATGCGATCACGTGGAGATTCTGTACGACATCGATATTGCGTTCCGGAAGTTTGCTGAAGAGCACGGCATGCGATTGTGGCGAGCTGACTCGCTGAATGGTTCGCCGACGTTCGCAGCGGCCGTGGCGGATGTGGCGAGGATGAGCTTGTTCTCAGTGATTCAATGAAACCAGGACGCGAAACGTGAAACCAATTAAGTATGAAGCGCATCGCCATTGTCGGAGCTGGGATTAGCGGACTCGCCGCAGCCACTATTCTTGAGCGCTCCCGGCAGAGCGGTGCCGAGATCGAGTTCGCACTCTTCGAGCGCGGGTCACGCCTGGGCGGCGTGATGATCACCGATCATGTCGACGGCTGCCTGATCGAAGCAGGACCGGATTCGTTTCTCACCGAGAAGAGCTGGGGATTGGAGTTCTGCCGCTCGCTAGGGCTCGGAGATCAACTGATCGGCTCGAACGACAGCGAACGCAAAACCTACATTTTGGTAAACGGGCGGCTGGTCACGATTCCCGACGGCCTGATGTTTATGGTCCCAACCAAGCTGTTGCCGACCATCACCACGCCGCTGTTCTCGCTGGGCACGAAGATCCGCATGGGGCTGGAGTATTTCCATGCGCCGAAAGCTGCTGCAAATGGAAGAGACGAATCGGTGGCCGAACTTGTGCAGAGGCACTACGGCGGGGAGATGGTAGAGCGTTTGGCGGATCCGCTGCTGGCGGGTGTTTATGGTGGCGATGCGGCTTCGCTGAGCGCGGCGGCGGTGCTTCCTCGATTCGTCGACATGGAACGGCAGTATGGCAGCCTGAGCCGCGGCATGCTGGCATCACGCAAGAAAATGGCTGCGATGATGCGCGAGAAACATGGCGAGAATCATCGTCCACAACCCAGACCGCAATTCTCTTCTCTGAAAAATGGCATGCAGCAGTTGGTGGATGCTATCTCGGATTTCATTCCGCGCGAGGCCGTTAACCTGAATCGAGATGTTACCGCCATTTTGCACGACGGCGAGCAATGGCGGCTGATCAGCGCGGCCGGGGTGGAGAGCTTTGATGCGTTGGTGCTGGCGGCGCCGGCGCAGTTAGCGGGACGATTAATTTCCGGGGCGGCGCCTACACTCGCGAACGAACTGCTGGATATCAGCTACAGCTCTTCGGTGACGGTGACGGCGATCTACAATCGCGCGGACCTGCGCAATCTGCCGCCAGGCTTCGGGTTCCTCGTTCCCAAGACCGAAGGCAAGCGCATGCTGGCATGCACGTTCGTGCACAACAAGTTTCCGCACCGTGCGCCGGACGATCGCGGCATCATTCGAACGTTCCTTGGAGGTCTGCGCGATGAGAACGTGCTATCCCTGAGCGACGCCGAGATCCTGGCGACAGTGCGGCGCGAGTTGAAGGAAATTGTCGGATTGGAAGCCGAGCCGCGTGCCGAGCGAGTCTATCGCTGGAACCGTTCGATGGCGCAATATGGGCCGGGACATCTAGCGCGTGTGCAGCGCATCAAGGATGCTTCGAAACAGCTGCGACGTTTTGCGCTCGCGGGAAACGCTTACCAGGGGATCGGTGTGCCCGACTGCATCGCCTCCGGAACAGAGGCTGCGGCCGATGTCCTCCAGCAGCTTGGATTCGCGCGACCGGGCGTCGCCACCAAAGAAAGTGCCACCGCTTTCGCCCGTCCCACTGGAGTAAACAAGTAGTTGAGGGCAGCCTCAGGCGTTCCAAGGGTCGAAGAACGGTACGCCCGTTCTCGCCACATCTTTTGTGTTTCTGGTCACCAACGTAAGGTTGTGGTGCAAGGCAGTCGCGGCCAGCAGACCATCAATAACGGGCAGGGGTGCCTTGGCGTGGGCGGTGAGTCGGCCCCACCGGTCGGCTACGGGGCCGTCGACGGATAGAATGCGGCCAGCAAAGCGCAGAATGAGGTCGGACTCGAGCCAGGCTTGTAGTTCCACCTGTCGGCTAACGTCTTTGAGTGATGCGATACCCTTTCGTATCTCGCCGAGCGTCAGGACGCTTAAGTGGAACAATTCTTCATCCGTAGCCGCGACCCATCGAGTTACCTTCGGCTCAGGCCTGCGCCGAACCAGTTCCGAGATAATGTTGGTGTCCAACAGGAATCCGCTCACAGGTCAACATCCCGACCGTAGTCCGGTTTGCGATCCAGATCGAGGGTGACCTTGGCCAGAGGGGATTTCGCGAAGAACTCGACGAGGCTAAGCGGTTGAGATGCGCGTGCCTGCAGGCGTTCGAATTCTTCCGCTGGCAGTACCACGACCGCCTCTTTCCCCTGACGCGTGACCCACTGAGGTCCTTCGGTTCGTGCTCGGCGAAACAGTTCGCTGAACTCGGCCTTGGCGCTTTGAAGCTGCCAGCTTGGTTTAGGCGATCGCGAGTGTGCGCTTTGTTTGGACATGTGGGAACTCCTCGCTTGCAGACTAGTCTGACTAGACTATAGTATCACATCTAAGAAGTCGGAGCCAACGCTGTTATTGCGGGGTACGGGTCTGGCCAGCGGGACCGCTGTTAACCAAAAAACTATGCTCGCCGTAATGGGTTACAAATAGACGTGTGGGGGAGCTGATGAAGCTGAAGTCGGTGATTGCGAAGATTATTGGGCTTGGCGTCTTACTGATCGCCGTTGGTATCTCGACACAGGACGCTGCGCCTTCTTCGAACGGCGGCATGCAAAACATGGATCATCACGCGATGGCTGACATGCCGGGCATGGATCACGCGGTGGCCGCGATGTCTGGGCACATGGACATGGGTCCGCATATGAAGATGACGGCGCTGCGGCCAGTGCAACCGGGTGATCAGCAGCGTGCCGACGCGGTTGTCGCCGCCAGCCGTAAGGCGATGGCGAAATACACCGACTACAAAGTCGCGCTCGATGACGGATTCCGGATCTTCCTGCCCGATGTTCCGCAGAAGCAGTATCACTTCACGAACTATCGATATGCATTCGAGGCGAGAAACGGTTTCAATCCGGATCATCCCACGTCGTTGCTGTACGAGAAGACGTCGGACGGGGGATACAAACTGATCGGCGCGATGTATACGGCTCCCAAGAGCTTCAGCGAAGACGAGCTCAATGCGCGGATCCCGTTGAGCATCGCGCAGTGGCACGAGCATGTGAACTTCTGCAAGGCGCCCGACGGAAGGAAGTCGGAATACTTCGGCAAGGACGCGAAGTTTGGACTGCGCGGATCGATCACTACGGAAGAACAATGCAAAGCGGCGAGCGGCGAGTTTCATCCGGTGATTTTTGGATGGATGGTGCATGTATATCCGTTCGAGAAAAATGCCGCGAATGTGTGGTCGGTGGAAAAGCAGATGGACCACGGGGACTAGAGGATTGAGCGATTGGGTGATTTGATTATTGGGTGATTCAAAAGCTAAATCACACCTAGAAAATGCTTCAGTCGGCGCCGACTGCGGCGCGTGACATTTGCGGCACCTCGGCAGGCGCACGGCCAAAGCGAATGCGCGACGACCATTCCTGCGACGGCGATTCTACCCAGCGATAGAGCACCCAGCTCGCCGCTATCGTTGCGGTGAGCCCGGCGAAGTCGACCAGGAACAAATACGAGCCGGAATACGGCAGGCGCGACAACAGGCCGATGAGTCCCACGCCGATGGGCAGGTGCAGCAGGTATACCGAGTAGCTGATATCGCCGAACCAGTTGAGCACGCGATTGTCGACGGAGACCGTGACGATCAGCAAACCTGTCGCAAGCGCGGTATAGGCGACCGGATAGTCCGTGGAATTTCTCCATCATCACAAAGTTCAAGCCGAGGCAGGCGACGGTGCGCGCGGCTCCCATGAGACCGACGCGGTACTGGAAGATGAAGACGCCCACGAGAAAAATTGGCAGGCTATGGAAGACGATTTTGTCCTGGGAAACAAAGACACGAAACAACGTTATCCACGCGACGACCGTGCCCGTCTGAATCCACGGATTGCGATGCGCGATGAGCGGGAAGGTGAGTCCGACGAAGATGTACCACTGGAACTCGATCGCCAGCGTCCAGTAGGCGACGTTCACCCATGGCTGACCCATTAAGTCGTTCAGATAAAAAAAGTGGAGCAGGAGCTGCTTGATGCTGTAGCCCGGCGCGGGCATATGAAATCGCGAGGCCACAAAGATGGCATAGGCGATGAACAGTGTAATGAGGATCGATGCGAGGTACGGCGGATGCAGCCGCGCCATCCGCTTCATCATGAATCGCCAGTAGTCGCCGAAGCGGTAGCTGCGCTGATACAGACTGTACGGGATGATGAATCCGGAGATGACGAAGAAGACTTCGACGCCGAGCCAGCCATAATTTCCCGTGTGTTTGAGGGCGGCACTCTGGCCGTAGGTGAAGTGATACCAGCAGACGGCGAGGGCAGCTAATCCGCGCAAAGCGCCGAGGGTGGCTACTTTCTGATTGGAGGTTGGAGGCAAGAAATAATTCTACTACTCAGCTTTGTAGCAGCGGTGACGGCTGAACATGGGCTTTTGCCAAGCCGAATCGGCGGCCAGTATGATGGCTCATCGCTCTTATTGAGGTATGGCAACGTTGTCCGACTCCTCTCGTGGTAAGGCTTTTACCTGCTTTGTTCTTTTAGTCTCACTCCTCACTCCCGTCATCGGTAGCGCCGCTGAACGAACCGATGAGGACAAACGCGTCTATCGATCGGAAATGCAGCAGGCCGACCAGAAGATCTATGACGACGTGCAGGCTCATTCCGAGCTGATGAAAAACCTGGAGTATCTGACTACCAGTATCGGACCACGTCTGACCGGATCGCCGCAGATGCAGCGAGCTAGTGACTGGACGCTGCAGCGCTTCAAAGACTATGGCATTGACGCGCACCTGGAGACGCTGGAGGTTCCGCATGCATGGACGCGCGGCGCGGATACCGCGGAGATCGTGGCGCCGATTCAGCGCGCGGTGCAGATACGGTCGCTGGGATGGAGCAAGGCGACTCCGGGTCCGGTGACTGCGGCGGTGCTGGCGATCGATGCGAAGTCGGTCGAGGATCTGGCGAAGTACAAAGGGCAGCTGAAGGGCGCGCTTGTCGTGATGCGTTCGGCGGAAATGCCCGATAAGGATGAGTCGCCCGAGAACGCGTACGATGCGGTCGTCCGGCAGAAGCGTGGGGCTCCGTCAGAGTCGGCGATGAATCAGTACCGCCAGCGGAAGGAGTTGATGAAGGCGATCATCGCCGAGCAGCCTGCCGCAATCCTGCTGGACAGTGGCAAGACCGACAATCTGTTCAACATGACCAGTCTGGGCCAATATCAGCCGACGGAAGCGCCGGTCGCATTCTTGAGTCATGAAGAATCTTTGCTGGTTCGGCGATTGGCCGCGACGGGTCCAGTAAAGATGAGCGTGAATCTTGCCGGGACCTTCTCGCCCGGACCGGTGCCGGCGTCGATTACGGTGGCGGAGATCAAGGGCACGGAACTGCCGGACGAGCGCGTGATCATTGGCGGGCATCTGGATTCGTGGGATCTGGGCCAGGGCGCGCTCGACAATGGTGCAGGAGCGATGGCCGTGTTGGAAGCGGCTCGCACCCTGAAATCGCTTGGATGGAAGCCGAAGCGGACGCTCACGTTCATTCTTTTCACAGGCGAAGAGCAAGGGAGCAACGGCGCGAAGCTCTATCTGCAAGACCATGCGGCTGAGATCCCGAAGATGGATGGCTTGCTGGTGCTCGATACCGGCACGGGGAAAGTTTTCAGCATCGCGCTGGAGGATCTCTACGAGACGGCGCCATTGATGACGGAAATATACCGGCCGCTGCAGAGTGTTTTCGACATGCAGCCACTCAGCACTCGTAACTTCGGCGCGTCGGATCACGAGCCATTTCTCGACAAGGGCGTTCCGGCGTACTTTTGCGTGCAGACACCGGCCCACTATGGCGAGGCCCATCACAGCCAGACGGACACTTTCGACAAGGTAATCCCTGGCGAGATCAATGAAGGCGCGGCGTTGCTGGCTGCATGGGCGTGGAATGTGTCCGAGATGCCGTTTGCGCTGCCGCATCATCCTGCAAAGGAATAGCAACGGAGGGCGCAATGCCCGCGAGTAACTGGGCGAGCGATTAAGCTGCTTGCGGTCTCTTCTCTCCTTTGTGCTTGGCTTCCGGCTCTCCTCGTTTGGCAGCAGCATTTTCAATTTCCACATTCACCTCGGCGCCCGCAAGAATCGCGGCTCCGGTCATGTAGAACCATAGAAGAAGAATGATGACGGCGCCCAGCGCTCCGTACGTGGCGCTATAGGAGTTGAAGAAATGCAGATAGACGCGAAATCCGAAAGAGACGGCCAACCATAGCACGATTCCAATCACAGCCCCAGGTGAGATCCATTGCCAGTGGCGTTGCTCCACGTCAGGCGCGGCGTAGTAGATGATCGCGAACACGAGCGTAAGAAAGAAGAAGGCGATGGGCCACTGCACGATCTTCCACGTCCACGTGATCACCGGCCCCAGTCCCAGGTGAGCGGAAACGAAGTTTGCCGCCTGGTTTCCGTAAAGAATGATGGCGAGGGTAACCAGCACCAGCAGCGAGCATAGGATCGTAAGTACGATCGCCAATCCGCGAGCTTTCCAGAGCGGACGGGCCTCTTTGACGCCGTAGACGGCATTCAGTGTGTCCTGGAGTGCGGCCATTCCGGCTGATGCCGACCAGAGTGCCAGGATTAATCCCAAAGCGAGTTTTCCACCGCTACTGGCGCGCGAAGTTTCCTGCAGAGTCTTTTCAACGAGGCCGTAAGCTGCGCCGGGCATGGCCGTACCGAGGTATTTCAGCAACGATTCGCGCAACTGCGAACCGGGCCCGGCAAGCATTCCCAGCAGGGCGGTAAGGAAGAGTAGTCCTGGAAAAATCGCGAACAGGAAGTTATAGGCAAGTTGAGCTGCGCGGCCGAGTACATCGTCATCGTTGATGCCCCGCCAAACGCGCTTGGTAAGTTCCCCTTTCGATAGTCCTCCTAGTTCCCAGGCAGATGTCATGGGGCCCCCACGGCAGAAACGGTGCAGTGCTGGGGTATGAGAGTGAGATTATCGAAAATAGGGATGCTCGCGTGGATAGGCCGAGCGCGTCTCTCTAACGATCTGCCTAGAAATGCATAGATGGATTCGCTGCGCTCACCATGACCTCGGTGGCGAAGGATGCTTTGGCGAAGCTCTGAACTAGAAACCGCCGGTGAAGCGATCTCTCACTTCACGAATTGCGGTTCTTTCCCTTCTGCCCAGGGATTGTAGGTGACGAACTGATGCACTCGAGCCGGGTACGATGGATGATCATAGAAAAGGAATACGTTCACCGGATTCGGCTCGGGATCACCGAGACCAATTTCTCCGGTGACCTGGAAGTCGTGTGCCGCGGCCTGGCCGGGATCCGGCATAATGCCGTGGGTGACCTCAAGGGCATAGACATCCGCCTGGTTTTCGAAGTAGCGGCTTACGGTGTTTCCAGCGACGTTGGCGACAAATCCGAAAACAGTGAGAATTAGAAGAAGCGCCGGAAGTGAAGCCCAATCGTCGAGTCCGCGGATGCCCCAGCGCGCCCCGTAGCGCGCGAGCAGCCATCCGATGGAGCGATAGCCGGCATAGATCAGCAGGAAGAAAAGTACGCGCGGTAAACACCAATTCTTTCCAGACATGGCCGAGCACGTAGTGTCCCAATTCGTGGCCAAAATCGAAAACGACTTCGTCGGGCGTTTCCTTCTGAATCGTGGTGTCCCAAATCACGATGCGCTTGGAGGCACCGAATCCGGTTACGTAGGCATTGGTGAAATTCGTCTTGTCGCTGGCTTTCATCCAGAACATGCGCTCGGGTGGAATCTCCTGCCCGGCACGACGGGTGACCCGCTGGAGCAAGGGAATAAGCTGCGGATCTTTGCTCGCGAGCGGCTCGAACTTGTTGAACATGGGATCGATAACGAAGGGCGAGATGAAAAAGATGAAGAGCAGGATGGGAAGCGAGATCAGCCAAAAGTAGAGCCACCAGCGCTGCGGACTACGGCGAATGACGGCGTAGAGAATCCAGACAAGGATAGTGCCGATCACGATGAGCAGTGCTTGAGCTTTGGCCCAGTCGCCGGCCCATGAGGGCCAAGTCTGCACGGAGATGTGATAAAGCCTGGCGACGTATTCTTCGAGGATGTCGAAGGGGAGCTGCAGAATGGCGAGGGTAAGCACAAACAATGCGGTGTAGATGAGCACCTGCAGGAAACGCTTTCCGGTGGATGCTTCGGCCCAATCACGGAATCTCGCGGACCATTTGGTTCGCAGCACCAGCCAGAGCACGAAGATGCTGTAGAAGATACTGAAGATGCGATAGCCGAAACGCATCCGGTTCAGGTTGCGCGCCTTGCGGTACAGATCTGGCGGAAGCGTGTAGGCAGTGATGCGCTTGGCGGGAGCGCCAGCCGCGGTAGTTGGCTGCGGCGGTGCTTGCGTCACCGTGCTCTGGGCCGTGGCCGAGTGCTCGGCTGCGCGCAAAATCGGAATACAGCACGCGAGTAGGAGAAATACACAGATTGCTTTGCGCATGTTTGCCTTGTCCGAAACGTCTCGCGCGAGAGGATAACGCAACAGAGCGTTTGTGGCGAGACTCAGTGCGAGTTTGTCACGGATTCTCCCCGATCCAGGCGCCCGCTCGGGGAGAGTGGCTCCAATAAATTCCTCCGTTGGGAATCGGGAAAACTGCTCTCGAAAATGACCCGAATGCCTTATCACAGGATGGCGCTAGTCCGGCCTGTTCCCGTATAGTCTGTCTTGGCTCGTTGACGGCGAGCGCGTGCCTAAAATTCTTCTGGAAATAAATCTCTCATGGTTTTGCCGTCCCTGGATTTCAGCATTGACGAATATCTCCGCAAGCGGCTCATGCCCGTGGAGGGTGCGATCCCGCAGTTGCCGGGCATCGAGATGTACGGAAACTCAATTCCGGCGGCGAGCGTAGGCGGGGATCTGTTTGAGTACATCAATTTTCAACAGCGGTACAACATCGACGCTCGAATTGCGCGCGCGCTGCGCCTGGCCAAGGAAGACCTGGAACCATTGCCCGAGGGCGCCAGCCCTCGGAACGGCGTGGACCATCATGTGCGGTGGATGGAATCGCGGCCGGATTACAGTCCGGCGGATGGCGTTGCGTATCGCAAAGCAAAGAGTTCCGAGCAGCTGGAAATCGCCGAGAATCTTCACGAGCTTTACACCACCGCCGGCGTGCTCCTAGTGGATGCGCAGAGTCACGATCTGATTGCGGCAAAGATTGCCTCGACTGTCCACGATACATTTCACGCCTTCATGCTGTCGGAGTTGGACCAGAAGGGCAAAACCAGTACCGACCTTTTCGAGAAGATCAACCTGAGGCTGGCGCAATCAGTCACAGCGCGCAATGCACTCGGGCGCACGGACAATACCAAACGCGAAATCGCCACTATGGTTTATGGCGAGATTCAGCCGGAAGGTATTTTCCGCTTCGTGAACTTCGGTCATCCGCCACCGCTGGTCTTTTCAGCGGAATTCGGCCGTTTCATGGACGTCGACGAGGAGAGCATGGTGCAATTCCTCGCGCTTGGGTTGGAGATCCCCGAAGACCATCCGGACCGGAACAAGTATTTCTCCATGAAAGTGCGCAAGCGGCAGATGGATGAATCAGACGTGGCCCAGATCACGCTGATGAATCACGGCGACATCCTGTTTCTATATACCGATGGTGTGTACGACGGCAGCGACGAAGAGAACAGGATCGCCATACAGAAAGTCATCGACGAGCACAAGAATCTGCCGGCCAAGGATATCTGCAACGCCGTTCTCGGCTACGCTGTCGAACAGGACTTGCGCCTGCGCGAGTCAGGCGAAGCCGACCGCATCGACGATAAGACGGTGTTCCTGATTCGCCGAACGTAGCCCGGCTTCCGCTTCTGTCTAGTTCTCGCGTAAACTTCCAGCAGACAAGCGGCAGGACTGAATATGCCTACATGTCATTCATGCGGTTCGCAGATCGCGGAAGCAAGCCGATTCTGTTCGACTTGCGGCACGGCCGTTCCCTCGGATGAAGTAGCCACCGTTATCTCAAGCGAAGCCGCAACGATGGCGGCGCCGGCTCGACCGCGTTCGGGGCGCCCAGCTTCCAGCTCTGGCAGGAGTCCCAGCAGCGTCCACGGAGAGGGCCGTTTCCTGCCCGGGACAGTTCTCAGCGAGCGCTATCGAATCATCTCCCTGCTGGGCAAGGGCGGGATGGGCGAGGTCTACCGGGCGGACGATCTGACCCTTGGCCAACCAGTTGCGCTGAAGTTCCTGCCGGAAGAGGCCAGCACCGACTCCGAACTTCTGGAACGATTCCGCAGCGAAGTGCGAATCTCGCGCAAGGTATCGCACCCGAACGTATGCCGCGTATACGACGTGGGCGAAGTCGACGGCCTGACCTTCTACACCATGGAGTACATCGACGGCGAAGACTTGGCTTCCCTGCTGCGCCGAATCGGACGTTTGCCGAGTGATAAAGGTCTGGAGATCGCACGCCAGTTATGTGCGGGATTAGCTGCTGCTCATGCCAAGGGAGTGCTGCATCGCGACCTGAAGCCCGCCAACATCATGCTCGATGGGCGCGGGCAGGTCATGGTGACGGACTTTGGGCTGGCCGCCTTCGTAGATCAGGTTACGGGCGCGGACGTCCGCAGTGGAACGCCGGCCTACATGGCGCCCGAGCAGCTGGCGGGAAAAGAAGTCACCGAGAAGAGCGACATCTACTCGCTCGGGCTGGTGCTATATGAGATTTTCACGGGGAAGGGCGCATACAGCGCTGACAATCTTGCCGATCTGATCAAAACACGTACCGCGGCGGCCACCGTAAGCCGTCCGTCATCAATCGTGAAAGACATCGATCCGTTGGTGGAACGCGTGATCCTGCGCTGCCTGGAACTGGAACCGGCGAACCGTCCCGCCAGCGTCCTGACGGTTGCGGCTGCGCTGCCTGGAGGCGATCCTCTCGCTGCGGCGTTAGCGGCCGGCGAGACGCCTTCTCCGCAAATGGTCGCGGCCGCGGGCCAGACAGAAGGGATGAAGCCGCTGTATGCGGTGATCTGCCTGGTCCTGGCCGTCGCTGGACTCGCGGTTGGCGTGTGGCTCCTCATTGCTTCGAATGCCTACGAAAAGATGACGCTCGAGTTGCCGCCCGAGGCGCTTTCGGCAAGGGCTCGCGACGTGATCTCCCGCCTAGGGTACGACCCGCGGGCTACAGACCACGCTTCTGATTTCGTGGAGGATCGCGATTTGCTCCTTTATGTGGGCGATCACGATAAGCCGCGCGCACAATGGACGCAGATCTACGCGCAACGCCCAACACCGCTCCTCTATTACTACCGGACCAGCCCGCGTTACATGGTACCGTCGGATTATCATCTGAACTTCACACCCGGCATCATTACCTCGGACGATCCACGACCAACAATCTCCGGCATGATGACGATATGGCTCGATCCACAGGGCCACTTGATCGGATTCCAGGCAATTCCTCCCGAGCTCGATACGTCGCCAGCGACGACGAAGGTTGTGGACTGGTCTCCGCTGTTCGAGTTGGCTGGACTGGATCCTTCAAAGTTGCAGCCGGCGGCACCGCAATGGTCGTCGCTGGCCAACTCCGATACACGCGCGGCGTGGACGGGAACATGGCCTGGCTCGAACCGACCGCTGCGCATCGAGGCCGCGGCGTGGCACGGCAAGCCCGTGTTCTTCAACACTATCGGCGATTGGACACATGCGTACCGCATGCAGCCCTACAACTACGCACCTGGCGATAAGGCGCGCCAAGTCATCTTCATTGTCATTTTTCTGTTCTTACTGGCCGCTGCCGGATTGCTTGCGAGATTGAATTATCGGCGCGGCAAGGGAGATCGCCAGGGTTCCTTCCGAATTGCGCTCGTCGTCTTTGTGCTGCAGATGTTGCTATGGGTCTGCTACGAGCATTTCGTGCCTGTTGTCGGTACGGTCGGAATGCTGATACTCACGGTTAGCTCTAGCCTGTTTATGGCGGCGATGGTCTGGACGCTCTACATGGCTCTCGAGCCATATGTCCGGAAATTCTGGCCGCAGACCATCATCTCCTGGTCGCGCATCCTGACCGGCAAAGTCCGGGATCCATTGGTCGGCCGTGACGTTTTGTTTGGTGTGCTGCTCGGACTCACCTGGATCGTGGGCCTGTCCGCCCTCAACCTTATCCTGCTGAGGCTCGGCGAGCCTTATTCGCTCCCTTCAACGGACTACCTGATGGGTGGGCGCATGGCAGTGGGCGCCACCTTGTTCCGGATCCCCAGTGCGATTGAAGCAACGCTTCTATTTTTCGCGATGCTGCTCGTGCTTCGGATCGTCTTTCGCAACCAATGGCTGGCGGCGGCCGCTTTCGTTGCCGTATGGACAACACTGAAGGTGCTCGGCAGCCATCATCTAGGAATCGATATCGCCGGGCAGATCTTCGTATACGGTATCGCGGCATTTGCGATTGTGCGCTTCGGTCTCGTAACCCTGGCGATTGCGGTCTTCGTTACCGACGGACTGGGAAACACTCCTCTGACTGCAGACTTCTCCCGTTGGTATGCGACTACCACGCTGCTGGTTCCTGCGATTGTGCTGGCACTGACGATTTGGGCTTTCTATGCTGCCATGGGCGGGCAAAAACTCATCAAAGGCGACCTGCTGGAGTAATGGGCCGTTTTAGTGCGCTGTGATCTGAGGCACTCACCTGATTACAGTAGGTCAAGTAACGGCTTTCCCTCCCGGTGTTTTGCCGGATTTACTTTCTGGGGCAAACTGCTGAAAAATGATCGTGGCGGAAGCCGATAACACCTTAGCTCGGCACGCTCGCTCTTTTTGCAGGTATCCAAGTGAAACTCGATTGGTTCAGCAGTCTTCTTACCGTTAGTTCCATGATCGTCGTGGGCCGGCAGCTTTGGTGGGGATGGGTGCTGGCAGCCGTGAATTGTTTTGTGCTGCTTTATATCGCCCACCAGTCTGGCCTGAGCGGCCTTATTCCAGCCAATATCATCTGTCTTGCGATTTACGCGAAAAACACGCGCGAATGGCTGAAGGATGAAAAATCTCAGTACTAAAACCAAAGCGCGTTACAAATAGGAATGCCTCTCCTTTTCGGAGAGGCATTTTTTATGTCCGGCAGTTACGCGACTCTGCGTTGTTGAGATGAGCACGTTCCGCAGCGCTTGCGTAGCTGGGGAAGGCTCTCGAGCAAGGCATCTTCGAAGGCATCCCAACGCGGGCCTAATGTTTCCGTTCCATAGGCCGCGTCCTGAATGCGCGCCGATTCTTCGGGTACTAGCGTGATTTTTTCGGGGCCGGGAGTAGTACTGGTGAATTTGTCGGTGATGCGGTCTGGAAACAACTCAGCTGCGGGAATACCTATCCTGCTCGACTGTGTTCGTATCGGCTCGGCAGAATTTACCTCACTCTCTGGCGGCGTCACGATGCGGTCAGATCCCTCGACGTGAAGAATGGGATCTTGTTCCCAATGCTCCTTCACTTCCTTGCGCGCAGCCTGGTCCCGCTCCTCGAGCGCGCTGACGTGAAGTTGTTCGTAGCTCTGCCAGCTCTGGTCAGAATCGAACACCTTGTTATCGAATGCCGGAAGTCGGTCCAGTTCGGATCCGTCCAGGTCCGTCTCAAAGGCATCTTCATCGGCGGCCGTGCGGTAGATGTGGTTCAACGGGAGCATCACGTGGCGATTGTGCCCCATATCCACTACGAGGTAGTGAATCGTTCCATCATCATGATCAAAGACGACGTCCGTGATTTTCCCTATTTTCTTCTGGTCGACTCCGTACAATGCCGCGCCACGGACGTCTTTCACGTCGATATCGAACTGGAAATCCTGCAATGTGGAATAGTGGGACATGGAAACTCCATCTGGGGAATGTATCTAGCGGCGCACTTTGTGTGATGCAGGTTAGGGCCCCGAGGACGTCTAGCCAGACTTGCGGTTGGGGGGAAAGGAGAGCAGCTGCTTCTCGTAAATCTCGCGCACGTGGTCGAGCACATCGATCTGATCTGCCGTTTTGTCGGGACGCAAACGTAGAATTCGCGGAAATCGCAGCGCGTAGCCGCTCTCGTGACGATCTGATTTCATCACGGCATTGAATGCAACTTCTAGAACGATCTTCGGCTCCACCTTTCGCCGGAAGCCCTGATCGTCAGTTGTGTGCTCGACAAACCATGTTGTCATCTGCGCAATCTCGGCATCGGTGAGTCCAGAGTAGGCCTTCCCGACGTTCAGCAACTGATCGTCAGTCTCGCCCGCACGGATCGCGAAGGTGTAATCGCTGAGCACCGCTGCTCGTTTACCGTGTCCGTATTCAACGGCGGTAACTACCACGTCGAGGGTTGCGAGTTCACGCTTCAACTTTAGCCATGATTTGCCGCGACGTCCGGGAGCATACGGAGAGTTCAGGTCCTTAATCATCAGGCCTTCGTTGCCTCGGGCCAGTGCTTCTTCGAAGATTTGCGCGAGATGCTCGGCGGAATCTGCTCGTGTCAGCGGTGCTCGTATGATCCGGCTGGGAACTTGACCTGCAGGATCGGCGATCACCTCAGGTTCAAAGGCGAGCGTCCCTTGTGGAGTGCGTACGCGGGCCACTCGGGCTCTGCTTTGGGGAAATTGCGCAGCCTTTAAGAATAGCTCGTCGAGCAAAGCGCTTCGTTCACGCAGGGACTTGTCGATTACAAGTTCGCCGCCGGCGTACAGAAGGTCGAAGGCAACGTAAGCAACGGGAACGTCGCGCATCATGCTGGCGGTGACCTTCTTGCGACCGAGTCGCTTTTGTAACTGCGAGAAGGGGAGTGCGCGTCCTTCTTCTAGACTCCAGGCAAGAACTTCGCCGTCGAGGATCATGTCTTCGGGGAAAGCGGCGAGCGCGTCCGGCAGCTCCGGAAACGCGTCGGTTATCTCATCGAGCGTGCGCGAATACAATCGGACCTCTCCATCGGCGACGTGTGCCTGCGCTCGAATGCCGTCGTACTTATCCTCCACTTGCGCATGCTCGAAGTAAGTGAAAGCTTCTTCTACCGTCTGCACCGGACTCGCCAGCATGAAACCGATAGGGTGGAACATGCGCATGTGCGCGTCGCCAAGCCGGTGGGCAGCTGCCAGCCGAAGTGTTTCCGCGATGTCGCCCAGCAGCATATTGGCGCGCTGCACGTCCGCGTACGGATCTTCGTACGCCTTCGCGATAGCTTCTTCCACCAGGCTCTCGCGCAAACCAATGCGAAGATCGCCACTGATGATCTTCACCAGATACTTCGCTTCGAGTGTCGTCGCCTTCGAGAGCAGCAATCGGAGAAAGGATGCTTTCGATGAGGCGCCACGCGTGTCCGCGATGCGATGAAACTCGCGTTCTACCTGCTGCAGCGTCAGTGTGCTCTGGGTGGAGGCGGTGGACTGCAATATGTCGAAAGCCGCGGAGCCAAGGTCGCCGTATCGGCGGTAGGCTGCTGCCATCTCTTCGTCCGACGCATGCGCGATCTCGAGCAGGACTTGCCACAGCATTCTGCCGCCCACTTGCAGTGTTATCTCTTCGAAAGCAGGAAAGGTACGGCCGGAAAGGAAGATGGCCGCAATGGCCGCCTCGTCGACAGCCTGCGACCGGAAATAGTCTGCGACGATGCGAACTTTTTCGTTCTTCTTCGTGGTCGACGCAATGCTCTCGCAGATTTCAGCCAGCTTGCGCATGAAAGTTGATCAGGAGGGCAGGCTGCTTTCTGATGCCGGCACCCGCTGGCGCTCCATCCAAGCAGTAATCATCGCAAACATTCCATACGCAACCAAAGCCGAGATGGCTACCACTTTCCCCGAGGGTGGTGGAGGCGTGTAAAACTGCGACGCTTGCATCGCCAGCATCGCGATTCCGAACACGACGAAACCGTACTTTCCGATTCCGCTGGTTGCTCGCGTGGCTCTCATATACATGTAGATGCCAATGAAGAGCAGCAATACTTCTGACGCAAACTCCGGCCACTTGTAGTTCCACAACCCGAATCCCATCTTCATGTGACTGTCGCAGAGCGCAAGATCCGGACGATGCACCACAAGATCCAGGACCCAGTGCGAGAACACCGCAAGCCCCGCGATCACACCTGCGGCCCGGTTCCATTTGTAAATCATGACGCACAACGCCCCGAATGCCACCGACCATAGCGCCGCTCCGAGCAGACTATGCGTATACGGCATGTAATAAAGATCCAGTGGACTGGATGCGGTGTAGCCGGGAACGATGCGCACCTTCTCAATCCCGAGCAAGATGAAGATTGCCCAGAAGACGTCGATCAATTGCACCGCAATGAATAGGAGCCACAGTGGGATTTCCTGACGACTCGTCTTCGCAATAAAACTCACACCGTAATGACCGACGAACAACTGCTCCTCCTGATCGAAGCGCACACGCCCAATTGTCTCGCATCGCGCAGCTCGCATGAACAACGAATGTGCACATTGGACGCACAACCTTACTGAGGTTGCCTGACGTCACACTGAGTACACCGCTGGCAAGAGTATGCATGCGGCGACACAACAAGGAGAGAATACCAATGGCAGCAACGAAGAAGTCGACCGGGCGCGGGAAGAAGAGAGCGAGCAAGAAATCCACCCGTTCGCGTACTACAGCCAGCCGTCGAAGCACGGCACGCGCACGGTCGGGACGCAAATCAGCATCCGCTGCGCGCAAGACTTCCACCCGCACCAGGTCGCGTGCGACCGCCAGGAAGCGCGGGAGCAATCGGAATGAGAGCACGCGCAGTCGAAGTAATCGCAGCGGCCGGGCAACAGCCAGCCGTAGCGGACGTAAATCATCTCGGCGTTATGGTCGGAAAGCGCAACAGGAAGTTGCGACGGAAATGCGTCACCTGAAGCGCGGCGAGCACAAGAATCGGAAGCAGGCGGTTGCCATTGGTCTATCGAAAGCGCGACGGTCAGGAGCAAAGGTACCGGCCAAGCGTGCGGCCTGAGTGGCTCTACGTTCCGGCGTCTTCCGAACAACGTGAAGTCACACGAGGAGTGACGATGGCCAATTGCTCGCACACCAATCAGATCAATCCAGATGTGAAACCGAAGACGCCGCAAGGCTGCGAGGAGTGTCTTAAGACGGGACAACACTGGGTTGCGCTACGCGAATGCCAGATCTGCGGCCACGTTGGCTGCTGCGATTCGTCCACAGGAAAGCACGCAACCCAGCACTACCACGAAACGCAACATGCGATCATGCAGGCGTACCCCGACCAGAGCTGGTCGTGGTGCTACGTGGACCAGACTTATTTGTAAGCCGCTAATCTTTCTTTGCGGGCTTCGCTTCGGATTTCGCACTTTCCGATTTAGTCTCGGAGGACTTCGACTCCGATGCCTTCACATCCGAGCTCTTGCCGTTTCCGGCGGGGGAGCCGGATTTCTTCGCATAGTCCGTCACATACCACCCGGCTCCTTTGAACTGGATAGCCGGCGCTGAGAGCAGTTGCTCGACCTTAGCTCCGCATTCGGGGCACTTGGTTATAGGAGGATCCGAGAACTTCTGGATCTTCTCGAAGACATGTTTACACTTTGTGCACTGGTACTCGTACAGCGGCACGGGAACTCCCTGTCTGTTGAAAACTCTTACTGGATCAGATGCTTCTCTGGATTCTAGGGTGCACGAGTTTTCTCGTCAATTTGGGCTCAGGATGGAGGGGCGGCTTAGGCCCGCCCAAAACCGTCCTGCGGACTTTGCCCACCGCGAATCGGCTGTGCATATTTCTGAACTCGCCCGGGGTAGACTATCTATGAGGTGACTGTGCGCCCCAGGATCGCGATTCCCCACCCGCACTCGCAGAAACCTGACTACAATCAGCGCGCTCTGCCGCAATATCTCTGTGCCATCGAGATGTCGGGCGGTGAGCCGGTGCCGGTAGATCTTTCGCTGAGCAACGCGGAAATCACCAAACTGGCGATGACGTGCGACGGCGTGCTGCTGCCTGGCAGTCCGGCCGACGTTGATCCCGAGAAGTATGGCGCTGCGCGCGACCCCCAAACGGCGGTGGCGGATCCGCAACGCGACAACGCGGACGAACTGCTGCTGCAGGATGCTTACAACATGCGCAAGCCTGTTCTTGGCATCTGCTATGGCGTTCAGACTCTGAACGTGTGGCGCACTGGAACGCTGATCCAGCATGTGGACAATCACTCGCAGGGCCGCGCCGTGCAGCGCGCACACATGATCCAATTGGAGCCTGATTCCTTGCTCGGAAACATTCTGTCTCCGGTGTGGGAGGCAGAAGAAGGATGGGTGAACTCGAGCCACCACCAGGCGGTAGAGAATGTTGGCGATGGCCTCCGTGTAGTCGCTCATTCCGACGATGGCGTAATAGAAGGGCTGGAATCGACGAATCCCGATCACTTTGTTCTCGGCATACAGTGGCACCCCGAGCGCACTTTCGACGAAGAGCCTTCGTCGCGCGCTATCTTCGAGCGTTTTCTGGAGGCGGCGCGTCAGCGGCATCTACAGCCCCGTACACCGGTTCCCGATTTTGAATCGGTTCGCCGCTGAAAAGATTGATCCCCTTCTAACCGGAACGAAGCCAGAATTCATAGAGCACAATTGGGACAAGGAATGACTTACTTTACCGAGGGTTTATTCGATTTTCTCAAGCGGCTGAAGCGCAACAATCGGCGTGAGTGGTTTGCCAAAAACAAGGAGCGTTACGAATCGGTGGTTCGTGATCCCTGCTTGCGCTTTATCACCGAAGCGGCCGAGCCGCTGCACGCCATCAGCGCGCAGATCGTCGCCGACCCGCGTCCGCATGGCGGATCGCTCTTCCGCATCTATCGCGACATTCGCTTCAGCGAGAACAAGCAGCCATATAAAACGCACATCGGAATTCAGTTCCGCCACGCCGCAGAGAAGAAAGATGTGCACGCTCCCAGCTTCTATTTCCACATGGAACCGGGCCAGTGTTTTCTTGCGGGCGGATCGTGGCGTCCAGAATCGAAGGTCTTGAATCGCATCCGGCAGCAAATGATGGTCAAGCCTGACCAGTGGACAAAAGCAACTTCGAAGCTGACCCTCGATGGCGAGGTGCTGTCGCGGCCGCCGCGCGGATTTGCAGTAGATCATCCGCTGATCGAAGACCTGAAGCGAAAAGACTTCATTGCCCTGGTGGAGTTCTCAGAAAAGCAGGTGTGTGGTCCGAAGTTTATGAAGGACTTCACGAAGGCCTGCCAGCAGATCAGTCCGCTCCTGGAGTTCCTGTCGCAGGCACTAGGGTTTCGCTACTGATTACTCATAGACGGCGCTGCCAAAGCCGGCTTTGCGAGCCTGCTCTTGCATGTCCTGGAGTTTGGACTTTTCTTCGTCGAGCTGCTTCTGCAGGCGCTCGGCTTCTTTCTGTTTCTTGATCTGGTGCTCGTTGTATTCCACGCCGTTGGTATACGCATTCGCCTCCACGAAGTGGATGGAGCCGTTCATATCGTTAAGCTGTTTCTGCAGAGCGTCGACGTTTTGCTTTTGAGCGTGGATCGAGGCCTTGAATTCCTCAGCTGATTTCATCTTGTCAGCAGAGGAGTCGGCCTGCTTTTCTTCTTTCGAAGACTCAGTTGTTGCCGCCTCGCTGCTGCCGGTAGAGATAGTTTCCTGCGCAGGCAGGTCGTCCTCGGTGATCACCTTCTTGGGCGGGCTTGGCTTCGACTGTGCGGAACTTTGTTTCTGCTGACGGGCTAAATCGCCAAGTGATTGCGCAACCACGCTGCTGGTCGCGAACAAACCTAATCCGACGAGAACAACTGGGACTGCCAAGTGCTGGCGCATCTCAACTCCTCTGCCGCAGGATCCGGCTGAAAGGAATCGTATCCTTATTTCTGGGGCGGGGCGAAGTTACGGTCGTACCCGGACTCGTGGAATTTAGCACGTTTTTGCGTCGAATCGCGCTGTTTTGGGCGCGTTCTGTCCGTCTGTGGCCGATAACATCGGTGAGCACGGTTCCACAAATGCTGCTTTTCAGGCAGACCGCCGAATCAACGTTTTAAGCCGGTGGAATACGGCGACGGCAGGCCGAGCGCCAGGCGATGTCTTCTCATGGCCGAGGCCTGATGGGTCCGGATACGCAGGTCTGAAAGCGGTCTTCCGGTACAAAGCAACACAAATCCGGCTTCTTGATCCTCGGGAAAGTAGCCGACAGAATCCCGCTGGTCTACCTCGCCCGCCTCAAGTCGGCCAGCACAAGTCAAGCACCAGCCCTGATGACATAAGGCGGGCAGGTGCACACCCTGGCGGGATGCGGCATCCCAGATGTGCTCGTCTTCCGCAACGGAGATGGTTCGATCTTCAGTCAGTGTGCGAAGCACCACACTGAAAATGCACATGCCTTTGTCTTGTTTATCCACTTTTGTTGGGATGCCCCACCCTCGACCTGGGCCGCGGGTGGGGTATTGCAGCATCAGCTTCCGATGTAGAACGCCCGATTCTTGCTATACGGTGCATGCCCGGGTTCGCCGCGGCGGAAGTGTCCGCTAGGTATCGACTTCTTGTCGCGCTCATAGGCGAGCAGTTCGATGAACCACGCTTCGTGCTCGATCTCTTCGTTCAGGATTCGCGATGCCATATCGTAAGTGCGCGGATCTTTGCCGAAGGTCATGTCGCAGATCTCGATCCAGCTGCGAATGGCGCAGCGCTCGGATTCGAGCAGCAGTTGCAAGATGTTCTCTGCGGTTGGCGGATCGGGCAGCTTTGCAGCGCGGCAGCCCGCCTGGTTGTGGAATGTGGGCAGGTCATTCGGCAATTCTCCGCCGAGTTCGTAAATGCGTGGCGTGATCAGCTCGAAATGGGCACGATCTTCCAGGCGTGCATCTTCACAGATCTCTTTGTAATCTTCGTGACCCGCCAGGTGCATCCGCAGGATGGTGTAGTAGTAATAGGTACTGGCAAATTCTGCTGCCGCGTTGGCAATCAGCATCTGTATGAGTTTTTCGACGTCCACGCCACGCGCGCGAATTACCTCGACCCCCACACGCTGGCTGGTGTCTCCTGCCTTCACAATACGTTCCTGAGGCATTCGTTTTCCTCCATCTAAGTTCTTGAGGCTGAATCAGCCGTTGATCACCGGATTGCGGGAGCATGCGCGCCAGCGAGCAGGCGCTCACAGTCCTTACATGCCGGGACACTCCTAATGACAACGGCTCCTTTGCCGTCAGAACATCGGCGGCGGCATTTGGGTTGGATGGGCTAAGGCAGTCATTTGAAGCTCCCCGATTGCGAGACAACCGAATTGCCGCAAACTATTGTTGCTCTAGGAGCCAGAGGTTATGGCTCGATGAGCGACGGGTATTTGCACGAGGCGCTCTGAGCTAATGCAGCAACAATCTTTAAACGAGGTACACCACAGTGTGGCAAATTGACCCATGGATGGCTTTGGGAGTGATGGCATCCACTGCTGCGACCGACGCGGTATACGTAATGTTCAATGCGGCGGTCTCTTCTGGGCGTCGAGTGCCCGCAGCAACCTGGAGCAGCGTTTGGTACCTGCTCTCTGCTTTCGCCGTAATCAGCTACACCAGAAACTGGAAGTATGTGTGCTTCGCGGCATTGGGGTCGTGGATCGGTGCGTATCTTTCAATGACGCTGCTGCGGCAAAAACGAGTTGGCACGCGATGAAAAGCGAAAGGCCATCACCCCACAAATGAAAAAGGCGCCTCGCGGCGCCTCTTGGTTGTAACGCTTCGACCTACCAGCGGTCGCATCCCCCACGAAACTCTTGTGGGACGAATTTCGATCCTGCCAAGTCGTTCTCCGTAAATCCAAACACAAAGAACTGGTTGGGATTCGTGTTCGGTCCATTTAAATCCTGCAGGAAATCGTTGTCATTCGCGACCCAGAACGTGTGCACCTTCGAACCGTTGAAATTCACGTCGGGTCCGAAGGAGATGCCTTCCAGCTTCGCCGGAATCTGGTCGGCGGTAATACCGTTCGCGGTCAGGACCTGCACGATATCCAGGAACAATGCCTTGTTCACGGCATGCGTCGCGGCTTCGGTACCGTCCATCTTGCTCACGTCGACTGCACCGGCGAGATCGACCTTGAAGATCTGCTTCACTTTTGCCTTGCTGCCATCTCCCAGGCCCTTGCCGTCGCGTTCATCGACCAGGAACTCGTGCTGATTAAGAGCAGTGATCTCGCTCACGCCAGATCCCGTCGTGAGCAGATATGCGTATTGATGCGTCGTTCTGCCCGAGGCAATATCAATGGTGACAATTCGCAACAGGTTTGCGGCTGCGCCGCCTTCCGCCGCATCCTGAATCAGCGCATTCTGCACGATGCCAACCAGCGTTCTTCCATCGGGCGTAATGGCTAGTCCTTCCATGCCCTTGTTGGCCACTCTTCCGCTCGTGTTATCTGAAATTTCAGCAGCTCCGGTCGGTCTGAGGTTTGTCACGTAAAACTGCGAGGGTAGCTGAAACGACCGTAAGCGTTCGCCGGTCAGGCGTGAGAACTGGTAAACGTACGGGCCGTATTCATCGGAGATAAAAACGCTCAGTCCATCGTTCGAAAGCCGAATGCCTTCTGAATCGAGCCGGGCATCGCGAGGATCGCCGGAATTGCTGTTTGGATCGAAATTGTCCGAGCGGCCAGAGAAGTAATAGCGGAACAAGCCATTTTGCTGCGGCTTGCCGGATCCGATGTTCAAGCCTTCGCCCGTGCCATAAACCAGCGGGAAGAACGCATGTAACAGCGTGGTGGAGCGCAACTCAGGCGTCAGGGTAAACGGCAGACCCGATCCCGAATTCGGCTCGAGCTCCATCGTGATGGTGTGAAAGCGTGGGATATACGTTACGGTGTCGTCCACCAGAGAATTGAAGCTCACCGCGTTGGGACCGCGATCCGGCAATGCCAGAAAGGTGTTTCCTGAAGCGTAGGTAATCGCAGAACCAAGCCCTCCAAGCAGGTTGGCTGCGACGCCATTTTCCAACGTGTTATGCAAGCCCGACAGATCCGCATAGGAACCTGCGCGCGAACTGGTAAGCGTCCCTTTTGCCAGCAAAACGACCTGCGCCTGGCTCTCCGAAACGCCGAGCAATAGACATGCAAACGCGCACATCACAACAACGCGAACAAGCCTTTTCTTCACGAGATTGGGTTCTCCTTGATTTTTCGTTACAGCAGCTCTGAGAGCCTATCGGAGGTGTGTGATCGGCAGATTAATAGCTGTTGAAAATACGAGATAAATGAAATAGCCGATGTTTCGTAAAAGTGAAGCCCCGCAAAAGCAGGCGCGCCGGTGTTACACTTCGCCTCGATGGCCGAATTATCCAGCTCGCAGCAGGTGCCCTCGTTGTACGTAGTGGGTACGCCTATCGGGAACCTGGAGGACATCACTCTGCGCGCACTGCGGGTGATGCGAGAGGTGAACCTGATCGCCTGCGAAGACACGCGGCAGACACAAAAGCTGCTGAATCATTACGAGATCACAACTCCGACCATCAGCTACCACGACCACAACGAGATGACGCGCGCGCCCGAATTGATCGTGCGCATGGAAGACGGAGAGAGCATCGCGCTCGTCACCGATGCAGGGATGCCGGGCATCTCCGATCCGGGATACCGACTGATTGCGCTCGCAATACGCCATCACATACCTGTAGTGCCGATTCCTGGCGCCTCCGCGTTTCTTTCTGCCTTGGTTGCTAGCGGACTTCCCGGCGAGACGTTCCGCTTTGGCGGATTTTTGCCCTCTAAAGCGGGGCAGCGCCGCAAGTCCCTGGAGGCGATACTCGAATCACCGCGTACGCAGATTTTCTACGAAGCTCCACACCGCATTCTCGAGACGTTGAAAGATATCGTGGACGTGCTCGGTCCCTCGCGGCACATCGTGGTCGCGCGCGAGGTAACCAAGCTTCACGAAGAATTCATGCGCGGAACAGCGGCGCACGTTCTCGCCGAAGCCGAATCCCGCAGAGAACTGAAGGGCGAAATCACGCTGCTGATTGCTCACGCCGAACCGGGTCAAGCGGTTGTGCCAGTCAATAAAGACGGCGTTCGCGAACGGCTGGAAGCGCTCATGAAGAGCGAGTCGCTCGACGAGAAGGCGGCGCTTAAACGCGTGGCGAAGGAAATGGGAGTTTCCAAAAGCGAGGCCTATCGCGAATTGCAACGCAGCCGGAGCTAGTGAGGGCGTCTTCGCCACCGTTCAACGGACTCCCAGAAAATCAGCTTCTCCCATTTCTTCTAGCGCCATCTTTGCCCATTCCCGATGCTGCCACCACTTGGTTCCGAAGCGAACGTCGGGGGCGGCTGCAACCGACACTGGGTATTCGGGCAGAAACTTCTGGAAGACGGACAGCGCTCGCCGGGTGTGGAAGTCCGAAGTCACCAACAGGATGCTGTGCGCTCCGTCCGCCTGAAGGCAGTGCGCAACGTAGAGGGTCTCCGTGATCGTGGAATCCTCGCGCTCGGGGCAGACCCTCACCCGCGCAACATCCGCCCCGGCTGATTCCTGGATAAACTTCTGCACGAACTCCGTATCTGGATGACCGAAGTGTTTGACGTCTTCATTGGCATCTACGTACATTCGCGGAGCGAAACCCGCACGGAGCAGCTCGAGACCCTTGTAGTACCGATTGTCATCGCGTCCGCCAGCCAGAACCACGATGGCATCTGCCTTCTCTGGCGCGTTCACGACCAACAGCCGCCCGGCGAATACCGCGAACGCGACAAACACCAGAAGCGCCAACAACAAGTATCTCTTCATAAGCCAGCTATGCTGAAACTATAGCTGAGGCGTGCGCCTCGCCACATCCCTGCATCGCAATCTCTGGTACCATTCCCCCTTCGTTTCGACCCGAGGCAGGTTTTCGGATGTCATCCCAGCGCGCGCGGCTTGCCCTGATCGTTCTATTCCTGGCCTCGAGCGCCTTTCCGCGTAATTCCGCCGCACCGCTCCTACTGCCTGGATTTGAGAATGCTGCTGCTGAACTGCGCTGGGAGAAGGTCTTCCTCGCTGTGCCTGATCCGCGCTGTGCCGAAGAAGACATGAAGTTTCTCGCCGCAGAACCTCATCCTGCGGGATCGCCTCGGGATCACAAAACCGCGGAATTCGTCGCCCGCAAATTTCGCGAGGCCGGCTTGGAGACGTCCATCGTCGAGTATCGCGTGTGGATGAACTATCCCGCCGAAGTCAGCGTCGATGTGGTCTCCCCCGCGAAAGTCCATATGCACGGTCCGACACCTGAGCCGGTTGACGGCGAAAACGTCCGCGATCGCGCCCAAATCCTCGCAGGTTTCAACGGCTACTCTCCTTCCGGAGACGTGGAGGCGGATGTCGTCTACGCCAATTACGGACGGCCCGAAGATTTCGACAAGCTGCATGAACTTGGGGTCGACGTGCGCGGCAAAATCGTGATGATCCGGTATGGCGAGATCTTTCGCGGTGCGAAAGTCTTCGTCGCGCAGGAGCGCGGGGCGGCTGCCGTCATTCTCTATTCGGATCCGATGGACGACGGATTCTTCAAAGGCGACGCATATCCCAATGGACCCTGGCGGCCGCCCGAGTCCGTACAACGGGGCACTGTCGAGTTTGGATTCGAACATCCTGGCGATCCCACCACTCCAGGATTTGCTTCGCTTCCCTCACTGCCTGCCTCTAAGCGGGTTCAACCGGAAGCTAATCCGGACATTCCCGGGATTCCGGTGACGCCGCTCTCGGCGCACGATGCGCAACCGATCTTGGAAAATCTTGCAGGGCAGTCGAGTCCTCGAGGATGGCAGGGGGCACTTCCCTTTACCTATCACGTGGGTCCTGGACCGGTTCGCGTGAAGTTGCATTTGAAGCAGGATTACTCTTACCGGACGATCTGGAACGTCATCGGCAAAATTTCTGGAACTCAGTATCCGAACGAATGGGTGATTGCAGGCAATCATCGTGATGCCTGGGTATATGGAGCCGTCGATCCCGTGAGTGGAACTGCTGCCATGCTTGAGGCCGTTCGTGGGATTGGCGAACTTCTAAAAGAAGGATGGCGTCCGAAACGCACCATTGTTCTCGCCAGTTGGGATGCGGAAGAGCAGGGCTTGATCGGCTCAACCGAGTGGGCTGAAGAGCACGAAGCTGACCTGCAAAATGCCGTCGCCTACTTCAACACCGATCTGGGCGCCTATGGACCGAACTTCCGCGCCTCAGCTACGCCGAGCCTGAAACGCTTCGTTCGCGACATTACGAGGAGTGTTCCGAGTCCAAAGGGTGGCACTCTCTATGACAGTTGGAGCGGCTCCAATCACATGAATTCGCCCGCCACGAGCGGCGGATACGACGTCGCGCTGGGCGATCTGGGTAGCGGCTCCGACTACACCGTGTTCATCGATCATCTCGGCATTCCCTCAACGGATGTGCGCTCCACCGGTGACTATGGCGTCTATCACTCAGCCTACGACAATTACGAATGGTTCCGCCGCTTCGGTGATACGACCTTCCTCTACTCACAGGAGCTGTCGCGCGTTTTTGGGTTAGAAGTTGTGCGCATGTCGTCTTACGACGTTCTTCCGTACGACTACGAGTCCTACGGGAATGAAATCAGTGCTTATCTGAAGACCGCGCAAAAGAACTCGCAAGATGCTTTCGGCGAACAATCGCCCGCCTTTAATGAAGTGAATGCATCGGCTGTGCGCTTTACCGCGGCAGCGCACAACTTCGCCGAGACTCCGAGATCTTCGGGCCACGCCGCACAGCGCAATCGGATTCTTATGCAAACCGAGCGTTCTCTCCTTTTGAGTAACGGCCTTCCGCGACGCCCATGGTTCAGGCACGCCATTTTCGCCCCCTCCGAGCTGAAGGTCTATTCGGCTGCGGTTCTGCCCGGTGTTACCGAGGCCATCGATCGTCACGACGTCGACCTGACACGCGCTCAACTCGCTGAACTGACACACGCTCTGAATCGCGCGGCCCAGCTCATGGAAAGCTACGGGACCCGGTAAACCCACCGGATTCTCACCCCACGAAAGTTCCCGCGAACGATGCTTTAATTAACTACAGTTAACTTCTAAGGTATAATCCTAGTTTCATGATTACCGTCTCCAAAGAGGACTACCTGAAATCGATCCTCGAAGCGGAAGGCGAGGGCCAGCAGGTGATCTCTGCCACGCTGGCGCATCGGCTCTCGGTTTCCGCCCCGGCGGTAACCATGGCGCTGCGCCGCCTCAAGCGAGACGGCCTCGTGACCGTGCGAGTTGATGGCCGCGTGCAACTCACGCCCGAGGGACGCCAGATCGCCAGAAGGCTCATGGTCCGTCATCACCTCATCGAACGCATGCTGCACGAGCAGTTTGGGATGGAGTGGTACAAGACACATGACGAAGCCGAGCGCCTCGAGCACGCGGTTTCGGCGGACTTTGAAGCCAAGCTAGTCGCGAAGCTGGGTGCCGGCGGGGTGTGTCCGCACGGCAACCCGGTAATGCCGGAAACCGCCGCCATTCGCCGTAAACGCGGCATGCAACTGCTCTCCGCAGTCGATTCCGGTAAGAGCTACCGCGTTCGCAGCACCTCAGAACGCGACCGCAAGCTTCTGGAGTTCCTCGATAAGCGCGGAATCCGACCGGGAAGCACACTCCGCGTGATCGATCGCAATTGCGACGAAACCATGGTTCTGGATACCGACGCCGGGCAGGTACACCTGGGAAGAATCGCAGCAGAACAGGTCTGGGTGGTTAACGAGAAAGATGGAAAGCGGAGAGACTGACGGGTGTCCCAGACCTCCAATTCGGATCTCAATGGAAAGCCGGCCACGACAACAGTTGCGGCGCCGGCGAGCAGTCACTTCAAGATCCTTCCGGCTTACAAGCGCGGTGAGCTATGGTCGTACTTCGGGCCCGCGTTCGTCGCCAGCATCGCCTATATCGATCCCGGCAACTTCGCCACAAACATTGAAGGCGGCACTCGTTTCGGCTACACGCTTCTTTGGGTACTGCTGTGGTCAAATGCCATGGCGATCCTGGTGCAGTATCTTTCCGCAAAGCTGGGCATCGCTACCGGCCTCACCCTCCCACAGAATTGCCGCGCGCACTTCTCGCGTCCAATGACAATTCTCCTATGGGTAGCCGCTGAACTCGCGGCCGCTGCGACCGATCTCGCTGAATTCCTCGGCGCTGCGCTTGGCTTTTATCTTCTATTCAACATCAACTTGTTTGTTGCTGCACTGATCACAGCCGTCCTGGTTTTCCTCATTCTCGCTGTCGAGATCCTGGGTTTCCGCCAACTCGAATACGTCATTATGACCTTCGTGTTCGGGATCGGCGCTTGTTACGCCATCGAGATGTTCCTTGCAAAACCCGACTGGGGACAGGTCGCCACCGGAGTTCTCGTTCCACGCGTGAATTCGACAAGCATCTATATCGCGGTCAGCATGCTCGGCGCGACGGTGATGCCGCACGTTGTCTATCTCCACTCGGCGCTCGTGCAAAAGCGTATGCAGGGAGACGAGTTCAAGTGTCCCACCGGGCAATGGATCGTCCGCCTGCGTCATGCGCGTTACGAGTTGATCGATGTGCTCGCCGCCATGAACGGGGCCTGGCTGATTAACTCCGCCATGATCATCATGGCCGCTGCTGTCTTCTTTCACAGCGGACAGCACGTAACCAGCATCGAAGATGCGCACCGCACCTTGAAACCGCTGCTTGGACCCCTCTCGGCGGGCGCGTTCGGACTCGCACTTCTGCTCTCAGGTCTTTCGTCTTCCACCGTGGGGACCATGGCGGGACAGGTGATCATTGAAGGCTTTCTGGAAGTGAAGTTCAGCATTTTCCTTCGACGCTTCATCACCGTTCTTCCGGCGTTAATTGTGATCGGCATGAAACTGGACGCGCTGAAGATCCTGGTACTCTCGCAGGTGGTCTTGAGCTTCACGCTGCCCTTCGCGCTGATCCCGCTCATCGTCCTTACCCGCCGCGCGAATGTGATGGGCGATCTGGTAAACAACCGGCGTACGAATTGGCTGGCATACCTCTCGGCGACTGTGATCCTGCTTCTGAATGGTCTTCTGCTATATCAGGCGTTCGGCGGGAATTTCTAAACTACGATCCGCTGTTTTACACTGTTAGGTTGCGGTTCTGCTGTTGGGCTCTGTGGGGATGGTCCGGCATGACCGTCTGCTCCCCAATCGAGAACTGTGTTGCGCTCATCCAATCAGTAAGAGGAAATTATGAATAGCTTTGGCGCTCGTTCTACTCTTCGTGTCGGCAACCGCGAGTATGAAATCTTTCGTATTGATGCGCTCGATAAGAAGGGTACGCCCACCGCGCATCTGCCATTCTCGCTTCGTATCCTGCTTGAGAATCTGCTACGCACCGAAGATGGACGTAACGTTCGCCGGGACGACATTCTTGCGCTCGCCTCGTGGAGTCCGACGAGCATTCCCACGCAGGAGATCGCTTTTACGCCTGCCCGCGTGCTGATGCAGGACTTCACCGGCGTTCCGGCAGTCGTCGATCTTGCTGCGATGCGCGATGCGATGAAGCGCATGGGAGGCGATCCCGCGAAGATTAATCCGATCTCACCCGCGGAGTTGGTGATCGATCACTCTGTGCAGGTAGACGAATTCGGCACGCCCAAGGCGTTCCTTCTTAATGCCGAGCTTGAATTCCAGCGCAACAAGGAACGGTATGCCTTCCTGCGCTGGGGGCAGACAGGCTTCAAGAACTTTGCGATTGTTCCACCGGACACGGGTATCGTTCACCAGGTGAACCTCGAATATCTCGCGCGCGTGGTGTTCATCGGCGCGGAGGGTTCGACGGGAAACCCGCTGGCTTATCCCGATACGCTCGTCGGAACCGACTCGCACACCACGATGATCAACGGACTCGGCGTGCTCGGTTGGGGCGTGGGCGGCATTGAAGCCGAAGCGGCCATGTTGAATCAGCCGGTCTCGATGCTGATTCCGCAGGTTATTGGCGTGCGTCTCGCCGGATCGTTGAGAGAGGGTTCGACCTCCACCGACCTCGTGCTGACGATTACCGAGATGCTGCGCAAGGAAGGCGTCGTCGGCAAGTTTGTCGAGTTCTTCGGACCTGGCTTGCACACGCTGCCGCTCGCGGATCGCGCCACCATCGGCAACATGGCACCCGAGTACGGCGCGACATGCGGTATCTTCCCCATCGACGCGGAGACGTTGAAATTCCTGGCGTTGACGGGCCGCTCGCCTGAACAGATTGCATTGGTCGAGGCGTATGGCAAAGAACAGGGACTGTTCCACACGCCGGATTCTCCGGAGGCGAGCTATACCAAGGTCATACAACTTGATCTCAGTTCGGTAGAGCCCAGTGTTGCAGGGCCGAAGCGTCCGCAGGATCGCGTTTACCTCGGTTCCGTGGGCAAGAGCTTTTCTGAAGCGCTGCCCGGTCTGATGAAGCCGAGCTCGAAGGCGCCGGCTGCGCACACCAACGGCGACGAGATTCGTAAAAACCTGCATCATGGAAGCGTAGTCATCGCCGCGATTACCAGTTGCACGAACACTTCGAATCCCTCGGTGATGATTGCCGCCGGCCTGCTGGCGAAGAAAGCGGTGGAACGTGGACTCTCAACTCCGCCGTGGGTGAAAACTTCGCTTGCGCCAGGATCGAAGGTGGTAACTGAGTACTACGACGCTGCGGGCCTTACACCTTATCTCGAGAAGCTGCACTTCAACCTGGTCGGCTACGGATGCACGACCTGCATCGGAAACTCCGGTCCACTGCCTGCCGAAGTTTCGCAGGTGGTAAACGACAGCGATCTGGTGGTTGCGTCGGTGCTCTCCGGCAATCGCAACTTTGAGGGGCGGATCAACTCCGAAGTGCGCGCGAACTATTTGATGTCGCCGCCACTGGTGGTGGCGTTCGCGCTCGCCGGCCGTATCGACTTCAATCCAGTAAACGAGCCGCTCGGCATCGGTAAGGATGGAAGCCCGGTCTACCTGCGCGACATCTGGCCGACCGAAAAAGAAGTGGAAGACACGATTCGCCACGCCATCAATGCCGGACAGTATCGGAAGACGTACGCCGAGGTCTTCGAAGGCGACGCGCTCTGGCGCGGGCTCGACGTGCCGAAGGGCGAGACCTTCACGTGGCAGGACAGTTCCACCTATATCAAGAAGGCACCGTATTTCGATGACATGTCCACCCAGATTCCGCCGGTAAAGGACATCAAGGGTGCCCGCGTGCTCGCGAAATTTGGACACAGCATCACCACTGATCACATCTCTCCCGCCGGATCGATCAAGGCCGACAGTCCAGCGGGCAAATACCTGATCGAGCATGGCGTCGCGGTGAAAGACTTCAATTCTTACGGCTCACGTCGTGGGAATCACGAAGTGATGGTGCGCGGTACTTTTGCCAACACTCGGATCCGCAACAAGCTGGTTCCTAATCGCGAAGGCGGCTACACCCGCCATCTACCCGACGGCGCCGAGATGACGATCTTCGATGCGGCCATGAAGTATCGCGACGAGAATGTGCCGCTCGTAATCCTTGCCGGAAAAGAATATGGCTCGGGTTCCTCGCGCGACTGGGCAGCGAAAGGCCCCGCACTGCAAGGCGTACGCGCGGTGATCGCCGAAAGCTTCGAGCGCATTCATCGCTCGAACCTTGTGGGTATGGGAATCCTGCCCCTCCAGTTTATGGCAGGAGAAGACGCCGATTCACTCGGTTTGAGCGGCGAAGAGGTATTCGAGATCACCGGTCTGGAGTCGATCCTCAACAACTTCAAGCCCGGGACGCAGGTTACGGTGCGCGCAAAGTCCACCAATGGCTCGACGAAGGAAATCAAATGCACGCTGCGCATCGATACGCCGCAGGAAGTGCTCTACTACAAACACGGTGGAATTCTGCAGTACGTGCTGCGCCAGTTGCTGTCCGCCAAAGAAGAGCCGGCGGGGGTAGCATCGGTCTTCAAGGCATAGATTCGCGATTTGCTTATTTGGGATCGACGAATGTGGGGAAGTCGCATCGGCTTCCCTTTTGTTTTAAGCCTTAGACTCCTCATCCAGCATCCTCGGAACCAAGATGATCAATAGCAAGGTGGGTCTCTTCTGAAGTGGAGCACTTTTCTCTCTCGAGGCAGATTTATACGCGGATCCCATGACATCTGCCAAGCAGTGGAACGAGGATCCATTCCCCGAAAGGATTTGGGCGTGTCGTCTGTTGTGGATGCACGTAATGGCAGACAACAGCCGATTCCGGGAAAGCCGAGAATACGGTTCGACATTAACCAATTTGATTCTCCATGAAGTGGAACAAGATGGGCGATCGCAACCGTACCCCAGCCGAGAAAAGGTCCCGTGCATCTAGAAAGTGGTCAGGCTACATCCGAATCAGTCCCGCAACGCTGAAAACTGCGTGTGCCAGCAGGACCGCCGCCAGAACCGCTTTCAGCAGCTCGGACCACTTGGTCTGCAGCAAGTCGGCGAGCACCCCAGCGATGAAGACGTAGATAAATGGAAGCGCAATCCGGAAGAAATCGATTCCGCCCTGGTGGGGCATTCCGATCCCCAGCAATACCAGCAGCACAAAGATAAGCAGTGGCCCGGTAGTGCTGAAGTAGCGAGTCTTGGGCCAGGCGACGAATCCAATCAGCGCGCTAACGAACAGCAATAGTACGGACGGCATCTCCGCCAGGAATCGGCCCACCAGCGAATAGCTGATCCACGTTCGATAAAGCGCCGGGGAGAACTGCAGCGCGCTCTGTCCCCGATCAGGTAGCAAGGCGCGCAGGTGAAATCCACTGAGAATCCAAGCCACCAGCAAACCCGCCGCGCACGCTGCACCGAGGATCGTCAGCGCTGCTCCGCGTCGATGAGGAGCCAGGTACAGGACGAAACATGCCACCGCCGGCAGAACCAGGATCGTGGCGAAGATCGAACTGACTCCCAACCCGATGGAAATGCCCAGCAGCAAGATCCGTTTCCAGTTCCATAGCACCACTTCGCGGGGAGCATAGAGCGTGTGCGCGACAGCGATTCCCGTGAACACCATCCCGAAGACGGACCACGAGGCCGGGCCCCCGGGCTGCACAGTGGCTCCGTAGATGACGGCCCATGGCGAGAACACGTATAGGATCATCGCCACATAACCGCCGGCGTTGCTGAACAGTCGTCTCGATACGTACCAGAGCGAGGCACCCAGGGCCGTAGCGATCAGGAGAAATGGAAAGCGCAGAACGAGTCTGCCAAGAAATATGTCGACTGCCTGCGGCGAAATCAAGCGAGCTGCTATTGCCGTCAGCGTGCGGGTCGCCGGGGATGTCAGCGACGGCACGCTTTCTCCGTGCATCCATTGTGCGGCTTCTGGATGTAGATACTGAACTTCGCGATCAGACAACGGTGCTTTCGCGCAGAACCATACGCACTGCGCAACAAACGCCAGCAGCAGCAACGCGCCAATTGCCTGCGGTAGACCAAAGCGGTCTCGACTGAAATAACCTGCCATGAGCAAACGGTTGTTGTATCACGCCGTCGCTCTTCAGAACAGTGCGCTGATCGAGTTAGGCAACTGCCGTTTCTCTCCGGGAAAATTCTGCGTGTCGAATGCATGATCGGTGTAGATTTGTGAGCTGGCACAATTCAGACACGCGGACACACTCTGATGAGATTTTGCGCTCTTCTTGCCGTCGTATTCCTTGCTATGCCTGTTGCGATGTATGCTGCCGATCCGCTCCTTGCTCCCACGCCGCCGATGGGTTGGAACAGTTGGGATTCCTACGGGCAAACTGTGAACGAAGCACAGATCCGTGCGAACGCGGATTGGATGGCGAAACATCTGAAGAAGTTTGGCTGGCAATACATTGTGATTGACGAAGGCTGGTATCTCAAGAACCCCGCGTCTGCGAAACCGAATAGCTTTTTGTTTGCGATGAACAAAGATGGACGGTACGTTCCCGATTCCCTGCGCTTTTCATCCGCCGAGGCGTCCAACAGCGCGGGCTTCAAGCCGCTCGCCGACTACATCCACTCGCTTGGCCTTAAGTTCGGCATTCACATCATTCGCGGGATTCCACGCGAGGCCGTCGCCAAGAACCTGTCGATTGCAGCTTCACCTTTTTACGCAACCGATGCTGCTGATAAGTCCGACGTGTGCCCATGGAATTCATACAACTATGGCGTGAAGGACAACGCTGCCGGGCAGGCGTACTACGATTCCGTCGCGCGGCTCTATGCCACTTGGGGAGTGGATTTCGTAAAGGTCGACTGCATTGCCGACCATCCCTATAAACCCGACGAGATTCGCATGCTGCGCGTTGCGCTCGATAAGACAGGCCGCCCGATCGTGCTGAGCTTGTCGCCGGGACCGACCGCACGCGACAAGGGCGCTTACATTGCGAAGCATGCGGAGATGTGGCGCATTTCTAACGACGTTTGGGATCACTGGGGACCATGGGAGGGACACACGTGGTCGCAGGGATTGCTTGCGCAGTTTGGCACCGCCGCGCTATGGGCTGATTTCCATGTCCCCGGCCGCTGGCCCGACGCCGACATGTTGCCACTCGGGCACTTGGGCCCGAATGCCGGTGAAGGCGAAGTACGCGACACCAAGTTCACTCACGACGAACAAATCACGCTCATGACACTTTGGTCTATGTTTCGTTCGCCCTTGATGATGGGCGGCGATCTCCTCTCCATGGACGAATGGACGACATCGCTGCTTACGAATCCGGAGGTGATTGCCGTCGATCAGCACTCGCGCGAGAATCGCCCTGTGGTCACTACCGATAAGACCATTGTCTGGACCGCCCAGCCTGAGACTGGCGACGGCTACTACGTCGCAGTGTTCAACATCAGTGAAGGTGAGCAATCACTCCGTTATGACTGGAAGGATCTCGGGCTGCCTGCCGGCAACTACCGATTGCACGACCTCTGGAGTGGCTCGAACAAACCGAAGACTACTTCGATGGATGTCACGCTGAGGCCGCATGCATCCGTTCTATATCGGCTATCCGCTGTCGAGTGATTGGGCCGTGGCTCAATCGTAAAATAGTCTGTGCTCGTTTCTGAATTTGACTACCACCTGCCCGAGGAGCTCATTGCGCAGGAAGCGCTCGCCGATCGCGCCGCTTCCCGCATGTTGCGCGTCGACCGCCATTCCGGCGAGCTCAACGATCTTCTGTTCCACAACCTGCCTGAGCTTCTTCACCCAGGTGACCTGCTGGTTTTCAACAACACTCGCGTCTTTCCAGCCCGGCTTTACGGTCACCGGAGTGGCAGCCGCGCGCAGCAACTCAGCCCACAGAATCCGGCAATGAAAGAGTTCCTTCACGGAAAGGTGGAGGCGCTGCTGGTAAAGCAGGTCGCAGGCGAATCAAACGACTGGATTGCCCTCGTTCGACCCGGACGCAAGATAGGCATCGGCGAACGTCTGTACTTTGGCGAATCAGGGGAGCTGGAAGCTGAGGTCATTGCGCGGGGCGAATTTGGCGAGCGGACTCTTCGTTTCAACCGCAAAGCTGACTTTTTCGATGTGATCGAGCGCATCGGGCATGTGCCGCTTCCGCCCTATATCGGACGCGATGACCGCCCCGGAGATCGAGAGCGCTACCAAACGGTCTATGCGCGCGAGCGCGGATCGGTAGCTGCGCCCACGGCCGGTCTGCACTTTACGCCGGAAATTCTCACCCGATTGACGGAGCGCGGAGTCGAAACCGCCGAGCTCACCCTGCATGTTGGTCTCGGCACGTTTCAGCCGGTGCACGAAGAACGCGTGGAAGATCATCAGCTTCACAGAGAGCGGTATCAGATTACACAGAAAGCTTCCGATTCGATCAACCGCGCCTTGCAGGAACGCCGCCGCGTCATCGCCGTCGGAACCACCAGCGTGCGCACTCTGGAGCATGCAGCCCAGGTCTCGCCTGATGGGCTGATTCAACCTGGCTCGGGCGAAACTGGCCTGTACATTTATCCGGGATTCGAATTCAAAGTTGTGAGCGGAGCGCTCACCAACTTCCATCTGCCTAAGTCGACCCTACTGATGCTGGTTTGCGCCTTCGGAGAGAAGGGCCGCGTTCTTGCCGCTTACCGGCACGCGGTTGAGCAGCACTATCGCTTCTATTCATACGGCGATTGCATGTTGATCGAGTAGGTAGCTATGCCGCACGCAAGCCGGCTGCCGCACGTGCGCGTCTACGCTTCTCCAGTAAGGCACGAAAGGCTACCTGAATGAAGTGACTTGCGTCGGCAAGTCCTAAGGCTGGCACCACGGTGATATTGCCGAGTAACTCCGCTAGTTTCAGATAAGACGCGCGACATTGGTGGAGAAACTCCACGGGATATTCCGGTTTGCGCGCCCGCGCCGCGGCCGGATCGGCGTCGAGCACAAAGCTAATGTCGGGACGCGGCACCATTCGCATCACAGTTCGCACATATGCTTGCGTTATTGGATTGTCGAGCGGCAGATTGGCAAGCTCATCGTAAATGTACCGATCCATGATCACCAGATCGGCGCCACTGGCCTGCGCCTTGGCTGCAACACCATACAGGTGGACTGCATCGAGCGAATACAGAAAATGACGCGCCAGGTTCAGGTGCCACCCACGAACATTCTTGTCGCGCCGCGCCACCGGTTTCTCGGGTGATCCAATGCCCTTTTCGCTTTTGAAAACCTTCTGGACGAAATCCTCGCGGTAGGGCTTGAGCACGACGACGTCATCCCAAAAAGCCAGCTGACTCACCTTCAATCCAAGATCTTCGGCGAAGCTGACCAGGTTAGAAATCTGCGTGCTTTTCCCCGCTCCGTCCATGCCGGAGAAACTGATCAACATCGGTTGCTTGGGATTACGGGGCTGACTCTTTGCCATTCTAGCCAAGTAGTTGCCGCGCCCGGAGCCACACGCGCCAGGAGCAACAAGTTCTGGATTCTGTTACTTAGTGTCCGGCAGAAGCGCTTGCAGTTGTCCGCGCTCCCGGCGGCAGCGATCCTGTTCCGCGCGAGAGGCCGTAAATCAGCCCGGCTGCTGCTCCCGCTGCCGCGACTGCACCCACTTTGATGAGTATCGATCGCGTTTGTCGCTGTTTCGCCGGAGCGATCGCGTTCCCGGCAGGTCTCGATGCGGCTCCTCCTGCGGTCTCCGCGCGTTGAGCAGCGGCTGCACCGGTGGGCGCCACTTGCGTCTGCGAGCTATTGGAGGTCGCATCGTTTGGCGATGTACTGCTGGTGCTCGGAGCCGTGGGCTCGGGGCTCGGCGTGGTGGCACTGGGCGCTTCCGGAAGGGAAGTACCTGGTTCACTTGCTGTCGGTTGCTGCGGTCCGCGACTCGGATCGGGCGTGGCGCTCTGGGGCGTGGACGTTTGCGGAGAGCTCGACTGCGCTTGCATCAGTTCGGGGCCTCCGCAGAGAGCGAACAGCATCGCCCCGATCATGAATCTTGCCAGCCATTGTGATCTGGTGCTCATGGGGTACTCCCTTTTTCAATTTGTGCGAGCCATGTTCACTTTGGCTCCGACATCGCCTTTGGCGCGGCGACCGCTTTGGTCGCATAAGTTGCGGCTGGGTTAGTTTCAACTGTCTGGGGACGTTCCAGATCGGCGTTCGAATCAACCCAGAGATGCCGCGCTCGGTTTCTCATGTACCGCAAAATATTCCGCAGGGTTCCGTTGTACCAGCACACCTCCGACATGCGTTCTGACATACCCAGGAAGACACGAAAGCGCTTGTGCAATGTCTCCGGTGAACTGAGCATGCCTGCCGTCATGCGGTGATTGCCTTCGATGATCGTGATCGGGCGCTCCTCGTCCAATCCGATCAGGATCACCGAACTAAAATCATTGTCGAACCGCAGGCGGTAGCTCAAGGACTGGATCTTAGAGATGAAGTCGCCGATCCTGCCGGAGAATCGGTGCGAGCGGATTTGATGAACGATGTCGGTCAGGGCGAAGCTGCCATTCGCGATTTTGCGCCAGTGGGCTCGTGGGAAGACGCGGATCAGGCTCACGTCTCGTGGCTCCAGTTCTACTTCCCACCACTGAGTATCCGGCGGCAGTTCGCGCCACATGTGCCCCCGGCGACGGAACAATAAAACTCTTCGCAGCTGGTTATCGTCTTCGTTGGTGAGATCTGCTTCGAGCACCAGGTGCTCGTATCGGTGACGATCGCGGTGAAACTCTTCCTGGTAGAACTCGTTTTTGAGGAATTCCGCAATCACTTCTGATTCAGTGACGCGTCGCAGTCTTTTCATGCTGCTTCCTCCAGGACATGATGTCGCCCTTGGCGAAAGAACGGGATCGAAACGATCATCAGAAGCCCGACCATCAAAACCAGTTGGACGAGCACAACCTCTTGAAGCGTGTTATGGAACAGATAGATCCCGACTACAATGGCGCCGCTGACCGCCAGCTGCAGCCATCCTGTATTGGCGATCCGTCGTGACATTTCGTACGCCATCAGCACGACTCCCAGCGAATATGTGCCCGTGGCAGCCGCATACAAGCTCAACAAGCCGTCGAGCTTTGCACCCCCCTGAAAACCGCTCCCAAACACGGTCCGCAGCACCGGATCCGGAAACAGAGTGAGACCAACAATGAATGTCACCGCAATCCCCAGGACAATCAGGATCGGCACTACTAGGACCGATACATTCTCTTTCTTGGGCTGCGCCGCCGCCGAGATTGGAAACATCGCACTGACCACCGACCACGACGCAAAATAGATGACGCGGCCAACCAGCGCGATCGCCGCGTACTGTCCAGCACTATCGGGAGAGAAGAAGTGCTTCACCAATAGGATGTCAATATTGTTAATTACGACTTGCCCCGTAAAAAAAACAATCGCCTGCATCCCTTCTCGGAACGATGTGTTTACCTTGCTGACCGTAGGGATGCGCAGCTCTTGCGAAGTGGGAGGAATGAAGTAGGCGAGAACGACCGATACTGAAATCGCGGCTACCGCCCCGTAGACGCCGTACCCAAGAGCGATCAGGAGCATCGCGCCGCAGAACTTGGTGGCTGCCTCAAGAAAGAAATTCCAGCTCAGCTTGCCGAAGTCACACGTGCCTTGCAGGCCCCCACGCTTTGTCCCCAGGGGAATGTAAAAAGCGATACCCAGCGCCAGCAAAACCACGATCAGCGGAGAGGGCAGATTTAAGTATCGCGCCACTGGGCCACTCGCCAGCAAAAGGGCTGATCCGAGGATGAGGCCCATTCCCCACGAACGCCGCAAAAGAGCTGAATAAATAGCAGCGCGCTCGCTCTTGATCTCCGTCTTGGCAACCAGCTTCGCGCACACTAACTGGAACGAAAGAGTAATCGCGGAAACCAACATCAGCAGGGTCACGGCTGCGGCTGCATGTCCGAAGGCAGTCGGTCCGAGCAGGCGGGCGACTGCAACGTTGTAACCGAAGTTGACAAGACTCACCAGTCCCGATCCGAAGAGCATGATGATGCTCCCCCCGAGAATGCGCGTGTGCGTAGGTTCTGAGCGCAGCGTCGCCACGGCATCCCGCCATCCGACCCGTGGAGGATCAGGCGCGAGTGTTCCTGGTTTCATGACCACTTTCTACCTCGGTTCAAGTGGATCCTCTCCGGCGGCTTGCAATGCGCGTTCATCTTCCTCGGCGGTTATTCCATAATGCTTCGATCCGGCCGCTCAGGCAGCGGCTGGCTTATCAGGTTCGGGATAGTATTCCTTTTCGGCCCGCTTCATCAGGATCGGGCTGGGCATGGGAAGGTTCTTCATCGCGCCGGGGAGGAAGCGCTGGAAGCTCTTGACCGCGTCGCTCGACGTCTCAAAGATCTCGAACAGGCGGTCGGTTCTCGTAAGTTCCAGGATGACCGCTGCCTGGGGTGAAAGTTTTGCCAGCTTCAGCTCGCCGTCCCGCCGCATCACCTCGGCCATACAGCGCAACAGCATGTCGACTCCTGCGGCATCCATCTGCCGGATCTGCGAGCAGTCAAACACCAATTGCGGACGATCGGTATTCAGGAAAGGCTGTACCTCGTTGAGGAACGTGCGCGCCTGCTTTTGATTCAGGCGATCGGGCATGCGTTTCACGATGACGGGCTTACTCGTTTCCATATCTCCTCGCTGCTACTAGATTCGCGGGGAACTCACCGGTGTCCACCGAAGGTGCGGCAGTCTGCAAAGTTGCCGGAGTATTGAGCGCCGCACACGGTTCGTTCATCGCCTCCGGCAAAGAAGTGGCATACCCACGCTGGGACGGCGCAAACAAACCGCGTAGAACTTGTGCTGGAACAAAACTGATCAGCGAGGCGGCACTCGCTAGCGCTCGCAGCGGAGCATTCGATGAGGCCATTCCCACTAGCTTCGCGTCGGAAATCTCAACTTCCACACTCCGCGGCAGGTTCCATAGCCGGCGGAATCCGACAACGGAATGGCTGAGATCTAGTCCCGCCCCTATGTAGCTGTACGGCAGAATGCTGACGTCCTCTACTACCGTGCCACAATCGATCACCACATGATGTTCGAGCGCGGCACAACGCGTAACCACGGCGGACGCTCTCACTCTCGCCTTGCTTCCAATAAATGCAGGACTGAGAATGCGCGCGCGTTTGTGGACACGGGCTCCTTTGCCAAGCCAGATCCCCGGCCGAACCTCGGTACCGATCGGTTCGATTTCAGTCAACTGCTGGAGAGAATCAACTGCTAGCTGTCGCAGGTCGCGACTCTCACATAAGCGATTGACGAATCCATCGAAGAAGTATGGTGTGTTCGATCCGCGAAATTTGCGTAACTGGTGACGCAGTGCGTAGGCAGCGTCATTTCTGCGGGAGGCCGCAATCATGCAAATGTCGAGCGGCACACCATCCGCGTCGGCCATTACGGTCACATGACTCTGGCTGTCTACGTGGAACTGCAAGAATTCGTCCAGATCGCATTCGGCATAGGCGCCCACACGCCACACGAGCACCGCGTCGGCGCCGCCCTGGGCGAACTCCGTGAACGCATGTTCCGCCGATTTCCAGAGATTTTCCGCGTTCGCTTGTATCCATCTTGAGCCTGGTATTTCGCCCGGCATGGCGGTGGGCCACGAATTCACCGCCGACTCGCTTATGATTGCGATGGACTGCACTCCGCTCTTCAATAACCGGTCAACGACACGATAGATAACTGGCCTGCCGAGGATATCGGCGAACGCCAACGGCATTCCGCCGATGAGCTCAGCGCCCGAGCCCTGGCGGTCTCCCGCGGGCGGCGCCACGATCAAGATTGCTTTTACATCCACGGCGACCACCTCGGTGCGGCTGCGCGAAAAATTGCTGATCTGGAGGGAATCCATGCGGGTAAACGACGAAACCTCGCAATTGGTTCCAGGGCCTTCGCTCGTTGATGAACATCGAACGAACGTAAATAGCGCCGCATGATTTGTGGCATCGTCATCCTGAGCGCTGCATAAAAATTCGCCTCGGCCATTTCGTATTGCCTCTCCGGAGACTGCACCAATTCCATAATCTTCTCCGCCAAATGCTCCGGCTGGCCGCGGTGATAAAAGTCAATGGCCAATCCTTCATCGTTGGCCATGTCGCGAAAGTCATCGATATCAGCGCAGATGATGGGAACCCCGTACTGACAAGCCAAATGCGCTACGCCACTGCTCCCGGTCGCTGATGAATACGGCATAACCAGCACCGTTGCCGTTGAAAACAACTTCTCTAAGTTCTCCTCTGCCACATACCCCGTGAACTCTACGCGCTCGTTACCCGCGGCTTGAGCTGCTATTGATTCGACGTATCCCGGAGTCGTGGGGTGGTTCTCTCCCGCAACAACTAGCCTCACATTCGGAAGCTGCTTGCTGACAACCTTAAATGCTTCGATCAGCGATTCCAGGCGCTTGTAAGTTCCCCACTTTCCGAATGCCAGAATCCGGTGTTCGGGATTTCCCCGAAGTGCAAGATTCGGGTACTCCGGACGTGCGGACAGAATTCCGTGAGCGCGAAAGTGCACGTTCTCGCCCCTGTACTTCTCGATTAGTGTTCGCCGATAGGCGGGAAGCAGTACCGACACCGAATTTGCTGCCAGCAACATGCGCGTAGCCATCGATCCAGCGGCGCGGTATAGACGTTGCGCCCGTACCCCCGCATGGGAGAGATCGACGTTATCCATCAGATGATGCAACGTGACGTGCGTGTAATATCCCGCCATTCTCGTCAGCGCGGGAGTCGCCAGCCCGTCGAATGCCGGAACCGGATCATTACCGAAGGTTGAGAACAGCAGGTTGAACCACACCACGTCAGGCCTGATTTCCCGCACCGCCTTCAACAGCTTCAGCGGATTCGCCATACTGTTGAACGTCCAGCAGCGCAGCACATCGAAATCTGGTAACTCCTCTTTCTCGGCCTCGATTTCATCCGCAAGCACGGTGACGCTGAGGAGTGAATCCGCCTGCAGCTCCCGCGCAATGTGATACCCGTACTCGTTCAGCCCCCGCCTGCTGGGCGGAAACGCCGTAACCAAACAAATCTTCATGAGTCCCTTCTGGCTTAAAACAGAGTCAGGCGAAATACCGGCTCGTACATAGCCTGCTTCTGGCCAGTGAAGCTGTAAAAGTCTTGCAGTTGTAATCCGGCGGATATTCGCAGCGGATAATCAACCGGTATCGGCCCGGCGCCATCGTCAACGGAGCGGCGTATCGGCTTTACGTAAGAGATGAGAAATCCGCTCTGGACGTTGTCATAGACTGAAAACCCTTCCCCTCTCCCCCATGCTCCGTTGAGGTTCACCTCCCAGTTCTTGTTCACGCGATAGTCAAATTGGCCTGCCGGCACGATTGCTTGTGCAATCGCATATTGCGTATTCTGCACACGCCACGATCGGACGTATTCCCCGAGGATCGTTACATTTGCTCTCATTCCGAGCTTTCGGGTAAAACCGCCGTAGGTCGAAGTCGTGAAGAATTCACGTATCAGGGGATTGAAAAGCAGGTCTCGTACCGAGTAGCCGGTAACAAAAGCGGTCTTTCCCCACGGCCTTCCGACGGTGAACTGCAAAGTGGCGCCAAGATCGCGAGAATTCAGGTTCTGCAACGTATACGGACCGGCTTCGTGGAAGGCACTCCCCTGGACCGAAATCCAATTCCAGAAGGAGTTCGAGTTCATGTAAAGAAATTGTCGAAATAGGTTCTGATTGATTTGCACTGGCGATTCGGTATCGCGCCGAATCGTGAATTGCAAGCCTGTAGCAAACATCAGGCTATTGCGGCCGAACCTCAGAACAGGGTTCAATGCCCCGTTGAATGAGGTATCGAACGTGTTGTTGTTCACGATCGCAAGCTGGCTTGGAATTGAAAGTTGTCCGTTGAAATTCCGCTCCTGGAAAAATCCGGTGATAACCGGAACACCAGTGACGTGACCTTTGAATCCGGTGGTCAGCTGTGTCTGGTACTGATGGCGCGGGGGAGGCAGAGCCCCTGTCGGCGAGGCGCCAAAAAGCTCCGCGTCGAGCGTATAGATCGTGGGATCCAGGAACACCGGCATTCCTAGAACATCGGCGGCACCATTGAATCGGCCGTAAACTGGCACGCCTTCCGATCCCGCTAGCTGTTGCAGGCTGAGCTCGACACCTTCGTCGTTTTCACCACTCAGCTGATTAGCCGCTGCAAACGCCGTTAACGCATGAACATCGTCATGCCGCTGGCGATACACATTTGCCATCGCCAGTTTGTAATCGTAGTTTTGATCCAGATCGGCAGGACTGCCCAGTCTCGCCAATTCGGTTTGTGCTTCAATCGCATTCCCCTGCGCCAGATAGGTGTTCGCCAGGCCGACAGCCACAACCTCATCGGCTGCGCCCTCTTTACCCGCGCGCTCGAACATGCGTTGCGCCAGGTCAAAGTCGTGCATCGCCAGGAAGATGTTCCCAGCTTCGATCAGATTGTCGGGCGTAACGGGATTTGCTTCTCCGATGCGGGCCTCTGCAAATGCAAGACTGATCTGCTCACGCGCATCGTCCCACTTACCCTGCTTCTCCATCACTCGCGCGAACGCCAGTCGAACACTTACGCGATCTGAGTCTGGCGCATCCAGGGCTTCCGTGAAGCGCTGTGTCGCCGCGTCCTTATCTCCCAGTGTCAGCAGCGCGCTTCCGGTCGCGAGTAGGACGCTGGCTTGATCTCCGCCATCTTTTTCGGCTAGCTGAACATATTTCAGGGTCTCGTCGCGATTCTTCAGCTGCGCGCTGGTCTGCGCCATCTGCGCATAGATGAAGGGATCATCCGGTTGGAGCGCCAAGGCGTCTTTCAAAGTGCCGAGTGCGTCGTTGTAGTGACGCATGTAATAGAGCGTGTCGGCAAGAGCGAGCTGCAGTTTCACATCCTGCGGCGAGTATTTCAAGGCAGCGCGATACTCCTGCTCCGCCTTAATGAGCAGGCGTTCCTGCCGATAAGCCGTCGCACGCACCAGGTGAGTCGCTCCCGACTCACCGATCAGCTTCTCCGCCGTATCGACCTGATCGAGCGCTGCCTTGCTTCGGCGTAGCTGGAGATCTGAAAATGCCATGCCAAGATGAGCGACTCCGTTATTCGGCGCGAGTTGCAGAGCCGTCTCGAAGTCCTTCGAAGCCGCTTCTGGATCTTGCAAATCGTTTAAAACGTATCCGCGGTTGATGTAAGACTCGGCGACCTTGGGCCCCTTCTCGATGGCTCGCGTGTAGTCATCTACCGCCTGGTTCAGGAGCTGTGTTTGCTTATGAACGTGGCCGCTGAGTAGCGGGAAGTTTGGTTCTTTCGGGAGCAGTCTTTCGTATTTCGTGGTGAGCGCCAGCGTGTCGTCATAGCGGCCCAGGTTGTAGTAGTCATAAGCAAGATAGACGGAGGCATTCCGGTCGTCGGGTAATTTCTGCAACGCTTTCGCCGCCAGCTGTGCTGACTCCCGATACTTGCCTTCATGAAATAGATATCGTGCCTCTTCGCGCATAATGCGCGGGTCGTCCATCATCTCCTTCGTGATATATCCCACCCACTTGCCGGCCAGCGGTGTATCACGAGCTTCCAATGCAGCGTTGGTCGCGTTGGCGATGATGGTGGCGTTATCGGGCGCAATTTCGTGCGCCTTCACGTAATTGATGTCGGCTTCTTTGTACTGCGCAACCGCGGCGTAGAGATCTCCCAGGGCCAGATATGGCACATAGTCATTGGGATATGCGTCTGCGAGTTTGTGGAAGTACGACGCTGATGTCTTCACGTCGCCATCTTCACGGTAAAGATAGCCAAGCCCTTCCAGGGCATACCGGTTCTTCGGATCCCCATTCAACACCGCTTCGTATAACTTCTGCGCTTCCTCTTTGCGCTTCAACTTCCACAACAAATTCGCGTACTGCAGCGAAATGTTCGTGTTATCGGGATCGAGGGTGAGAGCTTCTTTCAGATCGGCTTCCGCCCCCGTATAGTCCTCTCCGGCGACCTTGATTCCTGCTCGCACCCGCAGGAACTCCGCTCTTTCGGGCCCTTGCAGATTCAGCGATTTCATCTGCTGTTCTGCGTCGGCCACCACGCGTTTGGCAGAATCGATATCCCCTTGCTGACGGTAGAGCTCGGCCAGGTTTAATCGCAGCTGGATGGGAAACAAAACGCCTTCCGGGACCCCATCGGCAGGAAGCCTGCTGATCGCAGCTCTGTATTCGGCGATCGCATCAGCATTTCGATTTTCGCTTTTTGCCAGCGACGCTTTGATTGCATGCAATCGATAATGATTGGGATCGATGGCCTCGGCTTTCGCCAGGAATTGCCGCGCGTCCTCGGAATTGCCCGCGACCAACTCAGCCTGCGCAGCGCTCAGCTGCAAGCCAATCTGTCGCGGCGCAGCTTCCGCCGCCCGCGCGTAGGTAACGGCCGATTCCTTTTTGTCTCCGTTCAGCTCATAGCTGTAGCCCAGGTCCGCAAGGATCTCCGGCGTCGGTTTGGGAATCGCCTTCAGCGTCGCAATTGCGTTTTTATAATCGTGTACTTCGCGGTAATAGTTGGCGATCGCGCGATAGATGTCGGGATTATTCGGCGAGCGGCGCTTAGCCGAATCGAGCAGCTGACGCGCGCGATCTGGTTGCTTCAACTTCATATAAGCCGTCGCCATCAGCAATTCCGCATGGGGCGAGGGCTTCATTGCTTCGGCGCGTTGCAGATACGTGAGCCCCTGCTGCACGTCTCCTGTCTGCATGAAGAGTTCGCCGGCGATCAGCAGATCGTTATCGCGCTTCGGATTGGCGGCAATCACCTCCATCAGTAGCCGCTTGGCTTCATCGGTCTGTCCCATGCGCGCGTAAGTCTGCGCCATGCCCGACATCCCTTCGACCGATGAGGACTTGATCGATAATCCGTGCTTATACGCGTCGAGCGAGGCGTTGTACCGGCCCGCCAACCGCGATGTGTATCCGAGCAGAAACCAAAGCTGTGGATCCTGTGGCGCCGCGTGCACAGCGCGATCTGCGTAGTTAGCCGCAGCAACGTAGTCGCCTTTCGCCAACGCGGTATCAGCGGCACGCGCCATGCGCCCTACTTCAATGCTGCTCCCCCAGCCGATTTCTCCCGACGAGGCAGCCGCCGTCTTCTTCCCCACTGCGGCAGGCTTTTGAGGCGCAGCATTTTGAGGCTCTCCGCCGACTTCGAAGGTCTGACCCGCGGCGGCAACACTTAATAAAATGGAACAGAACGTTACGTAACCTGGAAAACTTTTCACAAGACCACCGGATTTGAAAGCTGTGGCTAGTTACGTTTCGCAAATCTTGTTCCAAGTTGCATGTTTTATCGTTCTGCACTCGAATCGTATGATTTTGAGCGGGTATTCTGGATTTTCGGCGATTGCCTGCAGAGAACCTTCGTTCTCTCTTTGGCCACTCACGTACTCTTTATTCCCTCACCGATAACTTTGAGTTACGTATCTTCCCAGACAGCTCACGCCTGAATGGCAGAACTTGAGCAAAATTGTCCCGTCCACTCTCTGTTTGCCATCATCCAGCTGCTCTGCGTGGGGAATTTTTGTTACAGAATCGGCGAAAATCAGAAAACCCGAGCAGCCGAGTTAGGAATCCTACTTGCACCGAAACGATGCTTGCGGAGGCATATCGGTGATTGCGGTCTCATCTGACAGCTCTAATCGCAACTTATCGCTGACTTTCATCCTGCTCGTCGCATTCGCAGTCCATGGGCCGCTGCTTCTGATGCAGCTTCCCACCGGCTCTTACGATGCGTACGTGCACATGTTTTTTGCGTCGCATTACGCACAGCACTGGTTCGATCCATGGAACACCAAGTGGTTTGCCGGCTTTTCGCAGACGACGTACCCGCCGCTTGCTCACCAATTGATTGCGCTCTTTTCGCACATCATGGGCTTATCCCTGGCTTACATGTTCGTGCAATTGGTTGCCGTTCTACTCTTGGTTGTTGGGGTTTACCGCTTTGCGCGTCTCTGGGTGGATGAAACTTCCGCCGGATATGCGGCATTGGGGAGCGTCTTCCTGGGTTCTCTGGCGATGCTCGTATACCAATCCGGGCAGTTGAACACAACTCTCGGCGCAGCCATCACTGTGAACGCCATCCCGTATTTCTATCGCTGGCTGCGCACGGCCCGCATTGGAGATCTGGTGAAGGCCTTCCTTATCACCGTCTCGGCTGCTGCCGTGCATCACCTGACGTTGATCGCTATCGTATTGTTTTCATTCCCGGTGATTTGGCTCGCGCTCGTCGACCGAAACGATCAAGATCAGGGTCTTGATGCGTCAGTAGGTGGCATTCTCACTCGCGCGGTCGTTTTCGGCGTTCTGACTGGAGCCGGAATCGCGGCAGTATTACTACCCTTCTGGATTGCCTTCTTCAAAAATCCAGTTACCCAGCTGCCGATTCCTCACCCCAGCAGATCGAATTACCTTCTCGATCTACATGACGGGCTGAACTTCTGGGTCATTCCGTATGGCGCGATGATCCTGGCAATCCCGTTCATCTTTTTGCGAGGCGCGCGTGATCGTCGCCTCCAACCATTATTTATCGGTTGGTGGGTGACCATGTTGATCGGCCTGGGTGGCACCACGCCGGTCGCGCACCTTCTGTTTGGCCGCTTATATTACGTCTTCACCTACGAGCGTTTTACATTTCTCTCTACCTGCATGGCCCTTCCCTTTGTTGGCCTGCTGGCCATGCGCCTGATTGCGCGCTTCGAACGAAAAGCGGCCATCGCACTCTGGGTTGCCGCCGCCGCCACCTTTGCCATGGGCGTCGCTTGGGTCACTTTCAGTCCAATCTCGGTCACGCCTTTTGACACGCGGCCCATCTCCGATTTTCTGAATCGTGATGATCACACCAAGTTTCGTTACCTGACTCTCGGTTTCGGCAGTCTGTTCGACAAAGTGTCCATCGATTCGCGCGCCGCCAGCGTCGATGGTGATTACAACAGCGCCCGCCTGCTACCGGAAATGACCGCTTATGGCGCAGCGAAGCTCGATAGCGCCAAGTACTTCGGGGTCGCTGGCATGGAGTCGCTGCGTGCGATCTTGAAACACGCGAATCAATATGGATTGAAATACATCTTCGTACGAGATCGCTATTACGAACCTCTGCTCGCGTTCGCCGGTTGGCGTCCTGCAGAAACCTACAATGGCGGACTAATCACGCTGTGGGTGAAAGATGATGTTCCTCCGGCCCAACCGATGGACTTCGGAAACAAGCCCGCTGCCTGGGAAGGAGTGCTCTGGGGGCTGGCCCCTATGGGCGTGGCTATCTTGTCGTTGCTGGCCGTCTTCCTGATTCCTGAGCGCCGGCCTGCTTCGGTCCCCATTGAATTCCCGTCCTCCGACGAAGTTCTGCGGGAGGCTCGCTAATGTCACGCATCCTTCTTATAGCCACCGTAACTCTGACAGTCCTCTTTCTGGCGATCGGTGTTCTTTTTGCCGGGGGATCCGACAAAGGCACTCCGAAGACTCCTGAAGGCGCCGTCCAGGCGATGTTCTCGAATGTAAAGGCAAAAAACTGGGGACAGGCATACTCGTTTGTCGCCAACACCAACAACACCGATCTCAATAGCTTCATCGCCGATCTCAACGGTGCGAATGGCGACCTGCGTACCTTCTCGAGTCTCGCCAACGTGAAGACACGCGTTCTTCATGCCAGTGATAACGATGCCCTCGTCCATACCGACATGCAGTGGTCCACGGCAGTGGGTGCAATTTACGATTCACACGATCTACAGGTCGTGAACAAGGACGGCGTTTGGAAAGTCATATGGCCGGTAGAGAAGCAGGCTAATGTCCCCCCACAGGTCATTCCCGTCAATTTCCTGCGTTGGGACATCGTGACTCGCGGCGCAGGGGACGATTGGGGCGCACAGAACGTGGAAGCTCCGCACGTGCGCATCGTCTCGATGAATGCCGTCGATTACGAAGGCGGCACCGTGATCGTCGGCGAGGTGGTGAATGAGGACACGGTTCCCGGGTTCGTCTCCGTTAGCGCCTCGCTGCTCGGCAAAAATGGCGGGACGCTCGGCGACGAAAGCAGCTTCGACAAGATTTCTCACGTGCTGCTCCCGAAAGAAGTCTCGCCCTTCCGCATTGATTTTCCCAAGGTCCCGCTTCGCGAAGTAAAGAGCGTTCACATTCAGCCGAATTCCCTGCTCGTGCCCGCTGCCGCCGACCCCACCATTGGCGTGTTGCATCAGCGGTTGGAACAGGATGGCGGCGGACATCGCGTCCTGCGCGGTGAGCTGACCAATGAGGGCGGCCAGACTGTGAATATCCCGCATGTGCTCGCGACGTTTTACGACAACCAGGGCCGGGTGATTTGGGTTTCGGATGGATACGTGGACCACGCGTTGCTGCCGCAGACGCCGGTGCCGTTCTCGCTCGCATTGCGGGACGACATCGCACCCAAGGTGCAGACCTATCGCGTAAGCGTGAACCAATACAGCATTAATCGCCAGCCGAGCTAACGACCGTGCTACGACTGCTCCAACTCGCTTTTCTTCTCGCGGCGTTGCTATTTGCTGCTCGTGTTGCCGATGCCGCTGACATTGCGCGTGCCAACGGACGCAACCGCCGGAGCCGAGGTCACCATCCCGACCAGCGGCTCCGGCGACGCATCCTTCTATCTCATCGGACCGGGGACTGCGATAAAACGCGCAGTGAAGCTTGGTGAAGACATACGCCTCAGCGCCGGCGACCTTAAGTTCGCCGGACGCTACACGGCCGTACTCACCGGAGGCACCAACGATTCTGGGGTTTTCTTCGTCGCCGCTGGTAAGGCTGCCGATGTCGCTTTTCTGGCGCGACCTTCACGCGTTCCGGCAAGTACCCGCCAGGTGATCTCGGGCACTGCGTTCGTCTTCGACGCTCATCAAAACCTGGTTACTCAGCCCACTCCGGTCAATTTCAATCTTGGTGTTTCCGGCGGCAAGCCGGAGACGCGCTCCGCGATGACCCGTGATGGTGTCGCCTACGTGATCCTCGACTCGGGCCGCCAGGCAGGTGCGGCGCAATTCAGCGCGAGTCTAGCTGACAACAATGTTCGGCGTGTGGTTCAGGTCACGGCTTCTGATCCCTGCAACCTGCGCATGCGTGCCCAGGCCGCGAAGAGTGGCGTGCTGGTCGAGACCGATCCCATCCGTGATTGCGCTGGTAATCCAGTTCCAGATGGCACAATCGTGACATTTACCGAAGTCGACAGTAGCGGCCGCAGCACCGTCGACGCGCGTATTAAGAAGGGAATGGCACAGGCGTTGCTTCCGCAATCCGCAAATGCACAGCTCTCCGTTGCCGCAGGCGTAGTGGTGGGCAATGAAATCCATTGGAGCGGTCAGTGATGAAGCGCTTTGTAGCCAGCTTTGCCATGCTGATGTTCTGTGCTTCGGCGTTCGGCGCTGAACCCGTGTCCGTGCAGATTAACAGCGCCAAATCGGTACCTCGCGAGATGGAAGACACCACGGAAAAAGCCGTCGCTCGCGACTATACCCGCGCATGGCAGGCACTTGCCACGGCTCTGGCTGAGAATCAGGCCGACGCCCTTGCGAACGACTTCATTGGTCAGGCGCAGGATCAGCTCCGGGAGCGCATACAGGAGCAGCAGAAATCGGGCTTGCATACCCGTTACGTCGATCACGGCCACAACCTGCAAGCCGTTTTCTACTCCCAGGACGGCTCCGCCATGCAATTGCGTGACACGGCACATCTTGAGGTCCAACTTCTCGACGGGGACAAAGTCGTACACTCCGATCAGTTCACGCAGAACTATCTGGTCGTCATGACCGCCGGAGAAAACCGCTGGAAGGTGCGCGTGCTGCAGGCATTGCCTACGAAGTAGCTTCTGCGGAGCGCTCACGCGGGCCTATTTAATCAACTGACTACTGAGTTCTGACTACTGACTACTGACTACTGCCTTACTGCTTTTTCCCCACCAGCACTCTCGGGATCCCCTGTAGATCTTCCACGAAGCGCACATCGTCGAATGCGGCGGCCATCTCTCGCACTTTCTCCGACTGTGAGAATCCGATCTCGACCAGCACATGCCCGCCCGGCTTCAACGCCTCATGCGCTTGCGCCAGCAGCCTGATCACAATCTCGGTGCCGAGCCGCCCGCCAAACACGGCTACATGCGGCTCGAATTTGCGCACCTCAGCTTGGACTTTGTCGGCCTCGCACTCCCCCACGTACGGCGGATTCGAGACGACCAGATCGAACTCGCCAGCGTCGAATCCCTCCAGCAAGTTGCCTGTACGGAAACGTACCCGATCCGCTAACTGTAACCGCACCGCATTCGCCTTCGCGATTTCCAGCGCCTCAGCAGAAATATCCACCGCCTCAATCTCTGCTCTCTTCAACTCATGGGCCAATGCCAGCGCGATGCACCCCGACCCAGTTCCCACATCGACAATTCGTGGTCGCGCGATTCCCTGCGCGAGATCGAGCGCCGCCTCTACGACGTGTTCGGTCTCCGGACGCGGAATCAGCACCGCCGGCGAAACCAGGAAATCCAGGCCCCAGAATTCCTGATGACCGATGATGTACTGCGCCGGGACACCTCGCGCGCGCTCGGCGATGGCCTCCGCATAGCTCTCTTCTTCCTGGGCAGTTAATTCCCTTTCCGGATGGCCATATAAATATGCTCGCCCCACGCCGAGCACAAACATCAGCAGCATCTCCGCGTTCAGACGTGGTGAACCCACAGTAGCGTCTTCCAGCTGCTGAACCGCCATCGCCAGTGCGTCTCTCAATTGCATATCGAAAGGGATACGGTTGACTATTATGCCGGGTACCGCACACATCGCGAAGCGAATGTCTGAAAAAGCTCTGGCCGCTTCAGCTTAGGGTCGATCTGCTGGTACTATTCTCGACTACCCGAGCTTCCCATGCGAAGACTTATCTCACTCCGCGAAGGCGTGCCATCACTCGCAATGAAGGTCGGATTCGAAAAGGGATACCCGGGAAGAAGCAATCAAGAAGAAATGGCTGACAGACCGCTATCACGCGCCATCTGACGATCTAAATCAACCAGTCGACCTGGCTGCAGCCGCCAAGTTTGAGGACCTGGTGCGCGGGCTTGCTCTCGACGTCGCCGACGCGGATCAGCCGCCGCACTCGAAATCGACGAGCTTCTTTAAGCGCTTCGAGACCGCCAGCGCTGGCCGGTAGTTTGTTGATGTCTGTGTGGGGCGGACATTCCTGTCCGCCCGAAAATCTGACTAGGGACTGGCGCTACGCCGCGCCTTCTCCCACGATGGTGTACATCGCCATCTGTTCAGTTTCGAATCGATCCATCAATCGCAGGACGTCTTCCATCTTTCCGTCCTGCACCAGAATTCGCAATCGGCCTCGTTCCTCCGCAGAAAGTTCGGCCAGATACGCTCCCATTTCGTCCGCAGTTGGCTCCATAGTAGTTCCAGCATCTGCGCAACGCATGAGGCACTACCGTGACCACGCTCACATTTTCAATTCATAAATCCGAACTGTTGCATCGCTTTCATCGATTCCCAGATCGAATTACGTTCTTTCTTTCCTCACTTTCCATCAACGCAGCGGGCGTCCAAGCGCCAGGCGTTCGGCATTGACGTGTTTCGGTGGACTCGAGAGTTACATAGCCAAAGTGATGTCTCAGACCCTCGCGCTCATCGTAGATAAACGAGTGATCTGCGACGCCTGCAAGATCAGTGCAATCCACCCCGACGGCAACGTGGTAGTCCTGCGGTGATTCTTGATCGGAACTCACGTCCAGCTCCAATTGCCTCTGATCGTTATTGTTGGGCATGACCACGACGTTTTCGTCGCTCACAATCTGGTGCCTGACTATGTCAGTGTTTTTGTATTTTACGAACGCCGTTATTGCCTTGATCTTGAACGGAGTGGTTCCTTCATTTCGGACATAGAGGTGAAATGACGAAACATCCACGGCATCGGATGCTTGTCCGTGCAGTCGGTCGACAATCTCCACGCGAAGCACCGGCTGAATGCTGGAAGCAAGCTGCTTTTCTGTGATCGTGGCGATCCTATGCGTCAGGTTTGTATATCGCCATGTAACGTACGCCAGCATTGCAGTCAGGAGCACGGACGCGACCGCCGCGAATGCCTGAACTGCGCCTGCGTGGCTGTCCAACCAGGGGAGCATCGGCACCACTCCGAACTTCAGCAAACTGACGACCGTAGCCACTGCCGTCTCACGGACCTCTGGTGTTTCGCACATCACTCAGAGGCAGTTGCCCCGGGACGCCGCTACGCCACCCGCCGTGATTCCAACTGCGCTTCGATCGCCTGCGCGAGATCTTCGTACCCCCAACTGCCCTCGTGACGCACGCCATTGACAAAGAAGCTCGGAGTACCATTCACACCGCTCTTCACACCTCCCATAAAATCCCGCCGGATCCTGGGCAGAAACTCGTGATTCTCGAGGGCATCGCGTAGCCCATCGCTCGAAAGTCCAAGCTCTTGCACTAGTTCAAAAAAGAGCGGTACTCCCAGGCGCGGCTGATTCTCATACAGGCCATCGTGCATTTCCCAGAATCGTGCCTTTGATCCTGCATACTCGGCAGTTTCCGCAGCGGGTTCCGCCAGCGGATGAATCTGAGCTAATGGAAAGTGCCGGAACACGAATCGAAGGTGGTCGCCAAAGTCTTCCTGTAACGACTTCACAATCGGATACGCGCCTCCACAGTATGGGCACTGGTAGTCACCGTACTCAACCAGAGTGACGGGTGCATTCTCCGGCCCTCGAATATGATCAATGGGCGTAACTGGGACTCTCAACTTTGCCATGGCTACTCCTCTGTGTCTTCATGTCTTCCAAAGCCTGGAGAATGCCCTCTGCCCCGGGGTTCACTGCGATTGGAGACAGATAGCTCCAGAAAACTTTCCCTTCCGGATCAACTACAAATAGCGCTCGTTCGCACACTCCCTCGCCCTCCCGATAGGCTCCGTAACTTCTGGCGACTGCGCCCTTCGGCTCGAAATCCGCGAGCAGCGGAAAATGTATGTTGTTGTGCCGGGCGTACGCCGCATGACACCACGCCCCGTCAACCGAAATCCCTACTACCTCGGCCCCGTACTTCTGGAACTCCGGCAGCACCTCGTTGTAGAGGGTCATCTCGTCGCCGCAGACCGGACTCCAATCGGCGGGATAAAACGCCAGGATGACCGGCCTGCCTTGCATTTCGTGTAATGAAAGCTTCTGGTCAGGAGTAACGTTCAGCGTGAAATCTGGAGCTTTGCTCCCCGCAGGTAGAATTTTTCCCATGTGTGGCTTACCTCTTTGTCACTTTCAATCGACCCGGTAGCCGATAACGATCCTAGTGACCGCATGAAGCTGGCTCAATAGTCCCTTGGGATTACGCAGACGTGCAAATTTCGTGGAACGATTCCCGGGCATTGGGGATTTTAAGCAGGTTCAACACAGGTGGGCATTAACTCACTCCCGCAGGGACGAGGGGTAACACGAGTCGATCGGTGCCGGAATCTGGCCTCGGCACAGAACGGCTATCGGCAACAGGTCAAGCCGCAAACGTACGGGCCGACGGCTATCCTCTTTCGAACGCGTGCTTCTTCTCCAGGTCGATCAACGCGTGCTTCAGATCGTTCTCAAATCCATCGGCATGCTTCAGCAACTGTTCGGTCGCAGTCGCCCACTCGCCTTCCAGGTGGATCAACTTTTTCCCCGCCATCCCTTTCGCGAGATCGAGCAAATGTTTTGGCGCAGCGTCTACATAAAGCGCGTCGATCGGATCCGCCATCCAGACCTTGTCGTGATTCCCTTTCGTCTGCCAGTACGCTTTGCGCAGCAACAACTGCGTGATCTCTTCTTCGCTCTTCGCGCCAAACGCCCAGCGACTGCGCTTGAAGTCGTAATGCCGGCTGGAAAAATGAACAGGCACCAGTTTGCCGGATTTCAGAAACTCAATCTGCTTGCGATCCACTTCCTTGCGCAGCGCATTGATCACCGGCGCTTCCGTTATCTCGCGCTCCAGCGACGGCAGTACTTCCTTCACGGTCTTCGATAGGTTGACGGCCACGGGCGCATGCAAATCGCTGCCATCCGCTAGCTTCAGGTCCGCATGGACGACGTCAAAGTCCGCCCCCGAAGTAGAGGGATGAAAGGGCCACTCAATCTCGATGGTGAGTGGAATTCCCGTAAGTGTCACGTAGACAGGTGCCGCACTGCTGCCGTTGTTTTGCGTGTTGGTCTGTTCGTTTGTCATGTCGGGCTATTCTGAACCGGAAATGTAAGCTGCCTAATTGTACTGAATGCGACCGTGCGTGAGCATCACTATAGCCCTGGCGACACAATTTCCGTTACTCTCGCCGTGATGGACTCTGCCCGCATCGCCGAACTGCTTGCACCTTTCCTCGGCGCAGATGGCCTCTCGGCTCACCAGTTGGATCAAGTCTCGGCTTATCTCGATCGGCTCATGCGTTGGAATCAGCGTATGAATCTGACCGCGGTGCGCGATCCTGAACAGATCGTCGACCCGCCATTTCGGCGAATCGTTTTTTGCCGCAAAGCAACTATTGGGTAGGGAAGAGCCTTCACCGAAATCCGCGACTGACATAGGCTCTGGAGCCGGCTTCCCCGGACTGCCCATCAAGATCTTTGCGCCTTCGCTCCGCATGCGACTGATCGAGGCACAGCATCGCAAAGCGACATTCCTGCGCGAGGTCGTCCGTGATCTGCAGCTGGCGGACTGCGAGGTAGTGGCCGACCGGGCCGAGATTCTGGCCGGGGCGGAACCCGCCTCAGCCGATCTGGTCACCTTGCGCGCTGTTGAGCGTTTTCAGGATGTCCTCCCCACAGCCGCCCAGCTCACCTCTAATAAAGGTCGGATCGGTCTGCTCATCGGCAGGGAACAGGTGACCATGGCCACGACGACTCTCCCCAACTTCGAATGGCAATCTGAGGTTCAGGTGCCACTCTCGCTTTCGCGCGTTATTCTCATTGGGAGAAAGCGGGAATCAACTTAGTAACTATTGAAATCAATCAGCCCTAGTGGGAATATCCGTGCTCGAAGCCATCGAAGTGGGAATCGCAGCCCATATAGGCCCTTAAAGTGGAGCCTCGCCTGCGATCTTCTCTTCAGTAGTATCATCCAGTGCACAGCCTTTGCCGTTAATGCACCGCAGGTGGTGCAGTTTTCCACAGAACAGCACATCACAGACTCAAGATAGTAAAGGTGGTCCGACACCCCCGACATTACCCACCAATCTGAAGTCACCAAGCCAGTCTCCCGCGCCTATCCCCGTCTAAAGTGGAACAGAAGCACAACATTGTGCCTGAATCATACTTTCAAGAAGATTTTTCGCCGATACAGAATCCACCCGAGAATCAAGAATGCAACTACATACGTCAGCCCGTAAAGCACCGACGCATTGTACGGACTCGCGACCGGTTCATATAAGCGCTGGTATATCCAGCCCTTGGGGGTGTCGCCTCTCAGGTTCACGTTTACCGAGATGTCGGCCACCAGGCTGGCCAAAGCATAGAGCGCCAACGGATTCATTCCCATCATCAGGAAGGGTTTACCCCAAGACTTCCAGCCCTTGATGTCGACCATCCAGTAGCAGAATCCAAGAAATAGCAGAGCCAAACCTGCTGCAAACAGAACATAGGAACTGGTCCATAGGTTCTTGTTGATGGGGAATTCGTACCCCCAAAGCTTCCCGAGAAGTACTCCCGCCAAACCTCCAGCAAGCATCCCGACTCGCTTTTGGCTGGAACTCCGGGCGGACCGCAGCCATTCGCCCGTGAATACGCCAAGCAGGCAAGTGCCCACGGCAGGAATTGTGCTCAGGATCCCTTCTGGATCTCTGACGTGCTTAATATAGAGGTGGTTATACATAGTCAGGCGATCGAGCCAGGAGGCAAGATTGCCCTCCGGGGTGAGACTGCCGACTCCGTATCCCGGTACTGGGACAAATCTCATCATTGCCCAGTAGGCAGCCAAGCAGGCAATCAGGGCCGCAAGGCGTCCGCGCCATCCCGTAAATAGCACAATCACAGAGGTTACGAGATAGACGACGGCGATGCGCTGGAGAACCCCCGGAATTCGCCAAGTCGCCATCTGAAAATGCGGAATCCCGTTGAGAAAGAAGCCAATCGCGAAGATCAGAACTGCGCGCTTAGCGGAGTGAACCAGCAGGGAAGTACGAGTTTCACCTCGTTTTTGACGATTCCCGAACGAATAGACCATCGAGACGCCCACAATGAACAAAAAGAAGGGGAAAATCAGGTCGGTTGGGGTCCATCCGTTCCACTCGGCATGCTCCAGCGGCCAGTAGATGTGGTCCCAGTCACCAGCATTGTTTACCAGCATCATGCCCGCAATGGTCAGGCCGCGAAAGACATCGAGGGATTCCAGTCTCCCGCCAACCTTAGACGCCGCAGAGAGCATTGTGCTGGGAACGGATGAGGTAGTCGTAACCATGAGTTTAAGCCTCTCTCAGGCTCATATTTTCAGCCGCGCGGATTCTACAACAACGGACGCGGCAAAAGACTGTTCCACGTGGAACATTCCGTTTTCTGGAAGAAAGTCCCTCCTCCAGAGCCCCCTTCCTAACATTTCTCCATCACTTTTCCACGAATCCACAGGCGCCTAAATTGTTCCACGTGGAACAATTGCACCAACCTTCCACGTGAGTCACATCTTTTGCACACAAATACTTCGTTGCGCCGCTTCAGCCACTTCGGTAGTCTGCAAAGCTGTAACCGGGCCACTGAAAATCATGGGACGTGTCATCGCTATCGCGAATCAGAAGGGCGGCGTAGGGAAGACCACAACCGCCATCAACCTGGCTGCTTCGTTTGCGGCCGCCGAAGTCCCAACCTTATTGATTGATTGCGATCCGCAGTCCAATAGCAGCAGCGGACTCGGTTATCCAAAAGATCCGCAGCGCCTCAGCACTTACCATCTTCTGATGGGCGACGCTCAGTTAGAGCAACTCACGCTCACTTCGGCACTTGAACAGCTCTGGATTGTTCCTTCCAGCAAGGAGTTGACCGGTGCAAACATCGAGCTCGTTCCCCTGGATCGCCGCGAATTTCGCCTGCGCGACGCGCTAGATCGCGTGCGCAACCGCTACCAGTTCATCGTTCTCGATTGCCCGCCTGCTCTCGATCTCCTGACCTTAAACGCTCTGGTCGCAGCCGATTCGGTCCTCATCCCGATGCAGGCCGAATATTTCGCGCTCGAAGGCATCAGCGAACTCCTCGACACCGTCGAGCGCATCAAGCAGACATTCAATCCAGGGCTGTCGGTGGAAGGCGTGGTCCTCACGATGTACGACGACCGCACCAACCTCGCGCAACAGGTTACCGACGAGTTGAAGAACTATTTCGGGGACCGGCTTTTCGCCACGTCGATCCCGCGCAACGTTCGCCTGGCCGAAGCGCCGAGCCACGGAAAACCGGCGCTGTTGTATGACGTGCGCTCGCGCGGTGCCGAGGCCTACATCAAGCTGGCAAAAGAGATCATGGAAAAGGTAATGCTGCGGGCTTCCGCATGATATATCGTAGTACGATCTTTAACAAAAGGACCTTTGACGTGCAGACCATGACGCAGGACAAGAAAAGAGTGTTGGGCCGCGGACTGAATTCCCTGATTCCCGCCTCGCGCGGCGAAGCTCCCGTGCCAGTGCAAGCCGGACCAGCCGTCGTGCTTCCCGGAGAAGCCGTTCGCGATATTGCGATTGCCAACATCCTGCCCAATCCCGCGCAAACGCGCGTAGACATCGATCCGGTTGCGCTGCAGGAGCTCGCCGACTCCATCCAAGTGCAGGGCGTGCTCCAGCCGATCCTCGTCCGCACTCTTCCTGAAGGCAAGCTTGAGCTCGTCGCCGGGCAGCGGCGACTGCTCGCGTCGCAGGCTGCCGGGAAGACCACGGTCCCGGCGATCGTCCGCCAGATCTCCGACGAACAAGCGATCGAGATCACCATCATCGAGAACTTGCAGCGCGAGAATCTGAACCCTCTCGAACAAGCCGCTGCCTTTGAGAACCTGAGCCAGAAGTGTGGGCTCACCCAGGAACAAATTGCTCAGCGCACAGGCAAAGATCGCACTACAGTTGCGAATTACATGCGACTGCTGCGCCTGCCAGACTGGGTCAAACAAGCTCTACGTCAAGGCGCATTGACAATGGGTCACGCACGCGCCCTCATGGGACTGGATCCGACGCTGATCGAAGCCACAGCACGCGAGGTTGTGGCCGACGCGCTTTCCGTACGCCAGACCGAAAAGCTCGTCTATGACATCCTCCATCCGGCGCCAAAGCCCGAGAAGAAAGAGCGCGTCGTCGATCCCAACGTGAAAGACGCCGAACGCGAACTTGAACGTTCGCTCGGAGTGCGAGCGCGCATCTACGACCGCAAAGGCAAAGGCAAAGTCGTGCTGGAGTACAAGTCGTTGGAGGACTTTGACCGAATTCTGGAGGCGTTGGGCAAATAACTAGCCAGTGTGTTTTCCTGACTGCCAACTACTGGCTACTGAGCTATGAGTGCACGCGTACGCAGAATCGTTCTGCTGATTATCCTTGCGTTGGTGATCGCGTGGCGCTTTCACTGGATTCCGCAATCAATCGGCCGCGCTTTGCATCTCTATCGCTAGATCTGTTACACCACCGACACAGCGGCACAGAGAAGCCTCACTTTCCCACCAGCTCTTTCTTCACTGCTTCGCTCACGATTTTGCCATCGACGCGAGCGCCTGCCAACTTTGCCATCGTGTTCTTCATGACCGTTCCCATGTCTTTCATCGTCGGAGAGCCCATCTCGGCGATGGTTGCTCGCACGGCGGCGACGATCTCGGCTTCGCCGATCGCCTTCGGCATGTAGGCTTCGATGATCGTAATTTCGGAGGCCTCTTTGTCGGCAAGTTCCTGACGTCCGCCCTTCGTGAACTGCTCGATCGAGTCCTTGCGCTGCTTGATCATGGTGCTGAGCACCTGGAGAGCTTCTTTGTCATCGAGCGGAGCGCGCTTGTCGATCTCCTTGTTCTTAAGCGCAGATTTCATCATGCGAAGCGTCGAAAGCTTCAGTTCCTCGCGCGATTTCATCGCAGCGGTCATGTCTTTTGTGACTTGGTCAGAGATGCTCATCTTCACTCCTGAAAAGGCGCTCCCTCGAACGGTGGTTCGAAGCACTGATTACTGCAGCTTATGACGTCGTAACTTGCAATTATAGACGTGCTCTCTTAATGCGGTGGAACGCGCCGGCGTAGTACCATCACGTATGCTTCGTAAGAATCGTCTTTATACTCCCGGGCCGACGCAACTGCTGCCTGCGGCACAGTTTGCGATGGCGGCTGCGAATGTCCACCACCGTACCGCTGACTTTCGGGCACTGTATCAGCGGGTTCTCGCCGACCTGAAGGTCTTCGTCGGCACTCAAAACGATGTGATCCTGATGGCTGCCTCGGGCACGGGCGCGATGGAAGCCTCGGTCGCGAACCTGACTTCGCCGGGCGATCGCGTGCTGGTGCTCTCCGCCGGAAAGTTCGGCGAGCGCTGGACCGGGCTGGCAAAAGCATATAGCTGTACGATCGACGAAGTAAGCGCGCCTTATGGCGAGACGTTCTCGCTCGAGGCGGTGCGTGCTGCATTGAAGCCTGACACGCGCGTGGTCTACATGCAGGGAACGGAAACTTCGACAGGTGCGCGACACGACGTAAAGGCGATCGCCCAACTGCTGAAGGGAACGGACACGCTGCTCGTAGTTGATGCGATCACCGGTCTCGGCACAACTCACTTCGACGTCGATGCGTGGGGCGTGGACATCATTATTGGTGGCTCGCAGAAAGCAGTCATGATTCCGCCGGGCCTCGCGTTCTGCGCCGTGAGTGAGAAGGCGTGGAAGCGCATGGAGACTTCGAAGCAGCCGAAGTATTACTTCGATCTGCGCAAAGAGCGCAAATCGGCGGCGAAAGGTGAGTCGGCGTACACGCCGGCAACTTCGCTGATCGCGGCGCTCGGAGCTGCACTCGATTACATTCGCGAGTCGGGCAAAGGCGATTTGGCGAAGGGACGCGAAGTCCTCGTGAACAACGCGGAACTCGCGGCAGCAATGACACGTGCGGGAGCCGAAGCACTGGGACTGAAGCTGTTCGCGCCACATGCGCCAGCAGCTGCGGTCAGTGCGATTCTCTCGCCGGGTGGGCTCGATTCGAGCGACATCGTGAAGCGCTTCCGCGACGAGTTCGGCGCGGTAGTCGCCAACGGTCAGGGCGAGATGAAGGGCAAGATGATCCGCATCGCTCACCTCGGCTATTACGACTATCTCGACACCATCGCTATCATTGCGGCACTGGAACAGATCATGGCGGAGCTGCAACCGGACAAGGTGAAGTTCGGCAGTGCAGTTCGCGCCGCGCAGGAAGTGTACGCGGCGAGCCGTGCGGAAAAGCCGACGCTGGTAACGGCGTAAACCATCACTCACCACGGAGACACGGAGAATGAAGATTGCGGATTTAAGATTTTAGATTGAAATACCCAGCAGTGTTTTTTCTGAGCTCTTAAATCTGAATTCTTAAATCTGACTTTCTCTGTGACTCTGTGCCTCCGTGGTGAGTCTCTTCAAAAGACGGAATCTTATGAAAATCATACTTGCCGAAAAAGTTTCTCCTGCAACTCTTGCAGTCTTCAAAGATGAGCCGAGCTGGACAGTGCTGACGGCTGACCAGGTTGGCACGCGACTGGCTGAAGAACTCAACGATGCCGATGCGCTGATTGTCCGGTCGGCGGTGAAGGTTAATGGGGAACTGCTGGAGCATGCGCAGAAGCTGCGGGTGATTGGCCGCGCAGGCATTGGCGTGGATAACATTGAGCTGCCGGCGGCGACTCGCAAGGGCATTGCGGTGATGAATACGCCTGGGGCCAACGCCGTGGCCGTCGCGGAGCAGACGATTGGGATGATGCTTTGCCTGGCGCGACATCTGCCCCGGGCCAATGAAACGACGAAGGCCGGCAAGTGGGAAAAGAAGTCTCTCGAAGGAACAGAGTTGCGCGGGAAGACGCTCGGCGTCATCGGGCTCGGACGCATTGGTCTCGAGGTCGCGAGCCGGGCGCAGGCGTTCGGCATGAAAGTCGTGGGCCACGATCCATACATCTCGACCGAACTGGCGCGCGAGCGGAAGGTAGAGCTGAAGACGCTCGAGGATCTCTATCCAATGGCTGATTACGTCAGTCTGCACCTGGCGCTTACGCCGCAGACGCGTGGCATGATCAATGCCGAGTCGCTGGCAAAGATGAAAAAAGGCGTGCGCATCATCAATTGCGCGCGCGGCGAGCTGATCAACGAAGCGGCACTTGCCGAAGCACTGAAGTCCGGACACATCGGCGGAGCCGCGCTCGACGTATTCGCGCCCGAGCCTCCGAAGGATTCTCCGCTGCTTGGACTCGATAATGTGATGGCGACACCCCACATTGCCGGCTCGACCAAAGAAGCGCAGGAAGCCGTGGGCATACAGATCGCACAGCAGGTAAAGGAGTACCTGTCGCGCGGCGTGATTCAGAACGCGGTCAACGTGCCGTCGGTCAGCTACGAAGAGTACGTCGATATGCATCCATTCATCGTGCTGGCGGAGCGGCTCGGTTCGTTTCTCGCTCAGGCGGTGGAAACCGAAGGCAATCTCAACGAGATTCACTTGCGCTACACCGGACGCCTTGCCGGCTGGAAGACGCAGCTGATTCGCAACTCCGGCGTGATGGGCGTGCTGAACGCCAGCGGCGCCGAGGGCACGAACCTGATCAACGCGAATTCGATTGCCGATTCGCGCGGCGTCAAGATCCGCGAATACACGAAGGACAAGCCGGCGAGCGGCGCGGGCGATGTCATCACGATCACGCTGAAGAGCGAAGGCAGCGAGCACACGATTTCGGGCACGGTGCTGCACGGGCGTTTGCCTCGGCTGCTGAGCATCGAGGGCATCGACATCGAAGCGCCGCTCGAGAATGATCTTTTGTACCTCCGTAATCGAGACGTACCCGGTGTTGTCGGCCGAGTTGGTTCCCTTCTTGGAGAACACAAAGTCAACATCGCCAACTTCTCCCTGGGCCGAGGCGAGAATGCTGCGAAATCGGCGGCGGCCGGGAACGGTCAGGCGTCGGAGCCGGCGCTGGCGGTGGCTGTGGTCCAAGTGGATGGCCGCGTCCCGGATGCCGTGCTGGCCGATCTGCGAAAGATTCCGGCAATGACGGTGGCCAGAGCGGTGCATTTGTGAGTAGTTAGTAGTTAGTAATTAGTAGTTAGTAGTTAGTACCACTTTTTAGATCAAATGGCCGCTCTTTCATGCGAGTCATACGCTTTCGGCCTGCTGTTTTGATGGCCACGTCCCACTTCTAACTTGCCTCCAGCGCCAGGAACCTAGTTTCTAACTGGTTCCGAGTACCCCTCCCCCCGGGGGTAAGCTCAATCTTTATTTTCAGCAGGTTAGCGTTCCCGTCTCTGCAAAATCCTCAAAACAAAGAGTTGAAGTACTGAAATCCTGTAAACACACCACTAAGCTGGGGCTGCTCCTTGACGGGTTTTCGGTGCCGCCCTCCGGGGCTGGTGATGTCTTCGATCTTTCCTTACCCAGACCTCACGGTCTGGGCTTACGAATGACGCCGCTCCGCGGCTCAAAGTGACAGTATTCGCGGCTCAAAGTGATGAGTATTCGCGGCTCATAAGTGACAGTATTCGCGGCTCAAAGTGACAGTATTCGCGGCTCAAAGTGACAGTATTCGCGGCTCAAAGTGATAGTATTCGCGGCTCATAAGTGACAGTATTCGCGGCTCAATGGTTGCTTTCCAGGGCATGCCGTGTTCTATGTGCCTCCCTTGGCGAATCACGGTGTCAGGTATGTCCCCGGTTCAATCTGTCAGGAATGTGTGCCCGGTCTGTACCACCCGTCCGGGATACCCCTCCCCCACCCGTGTCCCGCATTCTAAAGGACTTACGGGCATGGGATAAAGTTAGTCCCTACAAAACAAAGCACTTAGTCCGAGCGGTCCGATGAAACAAAGGACTTAACTGCGGTAGTTAGTGACTAGTAGTCAGTAGTCAGACAAAGCAAAATCAAAAGACGTCCCGTCCCGAACTCCAACGCCTACCTCTATTGTGACAAATTGCAGGCCACCTACCGGACAGGGTCGCGCATTTTATTTCTGGAATGGAATGAAGAAGTTGGGGAGATTTTTGCGATTTGAGGGGCTTGACATTCACAGACGCGGGTCGTGGTGCGATAGGGATCTCGCTTCGCTTGGCATGACAGGATCCTCGCTGGCGCCCGGAATCATCGACTGGCTGTTATGTCCAGCAGTTGAACAGCCCCACTCACCAGCCGTCAGATCCTAGAGGCTACGGCCCGGTCGACCGCTCGAGAATGCCCGCTCGAGGCGAGCGGGCTCCATACACGTTGTCGTAATTCGCCAGCGCTCGTTTAGCGCCAGAAGAAGCGTCTTTTTCCGATGCTGCGGGTCGCGAGTACCGGGTTGCCACCGGCAGTGATGACTACGGTGTCGATTTCCGAACCGTCCGCTACTACAACGAAATCCGCTACCACAGGTGGACGTCCATCGGTGAAATTGATGGTGAAGGTTCCTGTGCAATCCTGATTCACGGTGTAAGTGCCAGTCGCGGCAGTGTGGGTGAAGTCGGCGACGTGGAGACCGTTGATCGTGACCGAGTCGACCTGGCGGAGGCCCCCTTTTCCATCAAACTCGGTCATCGCCACGCCTACCTGCGGGCCGACGGGACTTGGCCCACCCAGTTTGGTGCCTTCGAGGGTAAATCCGTAGTCGCCGGCGATGAGTTTGTCATTACAGGCCGGAGAGTTGCTTTGGGCGTAGGCTGAGCCCAGAGCTCCCCACAGCAGCAGAACCAATAACGATGCACCCGCTAATAGTCTCTCTTTCATACCGTTCTCCTCATATGTCGATTGAATTTGGTGGCCGGTTCCATTTCGCATGTTGCGGACGGAACGCCGAAGTGTCTGTTGTTTACGCACGCGGCTGAGCAGCGTCAATCGACCGCGTCTAAACACTTTCTGACTTCCTAATCGCAGGTTGCTGAAGGAGTTATCGAGTGACCTGAACTGAAGTTCTGGGTTAAGATCATGGCCCCTTTGGGTGGATTATGGACGCACCCGCCAGTTCCAGCCGCCGCATTCGCACCGGACTCTACGAGATTGACCTCGGCTGCGGCGAGCTCCACAAGGATGGGCGGAAAATACCTCTCCAGGAGCAACCGTTTCGTGTTCTGGCATTGCTGCTCGAACGACCTGGAGAACTGGTAACGCGCGAAGCGTTACAGGCGCGGTTGTGGCCAACCGACACCTACGTGGGTTTCGACGAGGGCCTAAACACCGCCATCCGCAAATTGCGAGTTGCCTTCGGCGATTCCGCCGAGAATCCGCGTTTTATCGAGACGGTCCCTCGCCGCGGTTATCGGTTCGTCGCTCCTGTGGGCGCAGTTGAGAAAGACGTTGCAGCTTCTTCGCAACCGCGCCTGAATGCAACGACGGAAGCGGCAGGTGCTCACAGCAGACGCGTTCGATGGCTTGCCTGGGCGCTTTCGGCGGCTGGCTTAATCGTAGTTGTGGCTGTAATCGCGTACATGACGCGCTCGCGTCCCACCGTGCCGGTCACGCAAAAACGAGTGATGCTGGCGGTTTTGCCTTTTCAGAATATGAGCAATGCTCCAGATCAAGAGTACTTCAGCGACGGATTGACGGAAGAAACAATTACGGACCTGGGTCAGCTGAGTCCGGAACACTTGGGAGTTGTAGCTCGCACCTCGGCGATGGCTTACAAGCATACGAACAAAACGGTAAGCCAGATCGGGCGTGAACTCGGCGTGGATTACATCCTGGAGGGAAGTGTTCGACGCGAAGGCGGAGAAGCTCGAGTGAGCGCGCAGCTGATTCGGGTCAGCGATCAGACTCATCTTTGGGCGCAGACATATCAGCGCGAGCTGCATGATTTGTTGCAAATCGAAAACGAGCTGGGAACGGCGATTGCGCGGCAGGTGCAAGGGAACTTGACGCCGCAGCAACTGGTCGATCTGTCCAAAGCACGCACGGTGAACCCTGAAGCCTATGACCTGTACCTGAAAGGCCGGTTCTACTGGAACGAGAGAAATCCCGCCGCGATCAAGGAGAGCATCGGGTACTTTCAGGAAGCGATTGCCAAGGATCCTGATTTCGCTCTTGCCTACGTTGGTCTTGCCGATGCCTACGATATCGGCAACATCATGGGTGCTTTCTCGGCGAAGGCAAGTCTTCCCGAAGCCAGGACGGCCGCCACGAAAGCGCTCACATTGGATCCTTCTCTGGCAGAAGCGCACGCTGCGCTGGGCATGGTGAAATCGCACTACGAATTCGACTTTCCCGGGGCACAGCGAGAGTTTCTGAGGGCGCTGGAACTGAATCCTAACTCGGCGTATTCCCACCTCTTTTACTCCAACTGCTACCTCGCGCCCATGGGGAGAATGCCAGAGGCCATCGCCGAGAACAAGAAAGCGCTGGAACTGGATCCGCTGTCGTTGCCGATCAACAACTTCATGGGCATGACCTATATGTTTGCGGGAGATTACGAAAAGTCGTATCTACAGTTCCAGCACACCATCGCGATGGATCCCACGTTCCCGCTAGCGCATGAGTATTTTTCCTTTCTGCTGAAGATTACGGGTAGATACGAAGACGGAATCAAGGAGCACGAAAAGAGCGAGGTGTTGAGTGGCGCCAGCCCAGAGGATGCGGCTGCGAAGGCCGCGATCTTGCGGCAGGCTTTCAAGGAGGGCGGAGAAAAGGGACTATGGCAAAAGACGATGGAGCAGACGCTGGCGACACAAAAACGACTGAAGGGTGAGGCGATGTCACCAGGCCTAATTGCTTCCCTTTACGCGCTCACCGATGACAAGGACGATGCCTTCCAATGGCTGGACAAGGCTTATGCAGAACGCGATGGCGAGGACATCACCCTGGTGAAGGTCGATCCTGCATTCGCGAATCTCCGCGGGGACCCGCGATTTGCCGATCTGTTGCGGCGCTTGGGGCTACCTGATTAATAGAAGGCACAAGAAAGGGCAGCGTTGTGGGTCCGTTACGGAATTCAATCGTCCGCCGAAGCGGACTGATGATTCCTGCTCGACTTCAGGTACCCAGGACTGCGTCCTGGGCTACTTTCGATCATCCGCTCCGCGGATTCTATGCTCGGCGGACCACCGGTCGTGTTCCTCGAAGAGTGTTCGTAACAGAGTCGAGGCGAGCGGGCTCCATCGGACTTCACGTCGATATCAAAGAAAAAAAGGCAGCCGAGGTCGGCTGCCCCACTTGAGATGTGAAATCAAAGCACGCGGGCGAGGGCGCCCGCGCCACCCCACGACTGCCTACTTGGCGCTGGCACTTGCGGCCTTTACCGGATTTGCGGCGTAGTCCAGGTGCTCCACCGGCCCCACGTCCAACTTCACCAGTTCGGGTTCGATCTTGGCGCGGTCGCCGACTGCGATCAGAGCCATGCTTCCCGGCACCAGATACTTCTTCGCCATGTCCTGGACTTCCGGCGCGGTTACGGCGTCGATTTTCGCCGGAAGCGTACGGTAGTAGTCGAGCGGCAGATCGTAGGCGAACAAGTCACCCATGATGGCAGCGGTATCAGGCGAAGTCTCGAACCTGCCGGCAAGAGAGAGCGCGAAGGCATTCTTGGCCAGCGTAAGCTCGTCGGGCGAGATCGGACTCTGCTGAATTCCCTCTACTTCCTTCAGCAATTCGCTGACGGCAGGCGCGGTGACGTTTGCGCGGATGCCGCCACCCGCGGCGAACAAGCCAGGCTCATGGCGGAAATCAAAGCGCGAGAAGGCGCCGTAGGTGTAACCGTGCTTTTCGCGCAGGTTCATGTTGATGCGGCTGGAGAAGAGACCTCCGAGCGCGGTGTTCATCACCTGCATGGGAACGTAATCGGCGGAACTGCGAGGCGCACCAAGTCCGACAAGCCGTATTTCGGTCTGAGGCGCATCGGGTTTGTCCATGATCACGAGAGCTTTGGCGATCTTGTTGTCGAGAGCGGGCGGCAGCTGCTTCTTACCGGTTCCGGTCCATCCGCCAAAGTATTTCTCGGCAAGAGAGCGGGCCTGAGCGGGAGTCAGGTCACCAGCCAGGACCAGCGCGGCATTGCCGGGAACGAAGGCCGTCTTCCAGAAGGAGACAAGATCGTCTCGCGAGATATCTTTGTTGGAGATCTCGGTGCCCGTTGCGAGGAATCCATAGGGATGCTTATCGCCGTAGACGACACGGTTTGCGGCCTTGGTCACAAGAGCACGAGGACTATCCTTCTGCTGCATGATGGTGGTGATGCGCTCGTTGCGAACACGGTCCACATCTTTCGGATCGAACGAGGGAGAGAGCGCCATATCGGAGAGCACGTCGAAGGCAGGAGCGGCGTTCTTCGACAACGTGCGGATGCTCACCGAAGAGTAGTCGTAATTCGAATCGGTACCAATGACAGCGCCGATCTGATCGATGTCGTCAGCCAGCTTCAGCGCCGCACGATTCTTCGTGCCTTCCTGCAACATGGAAGTCGTGAAAGAGGCCAGGCCGGGTTTGTCGACAGGATTGGCGCCAGCGCCTCCGCCGACTACCAGGTTGGCGGCGACGACAGGAAGATTGTGGCGCTCCACCAGAAGCACGGTGAGGCCGTTCTTCAGCTCGAACTTTTGCGGAGCAGGCAGCGTGAACTTGGCCAATGTGCCGGGCTTGGGAGCATTCTTGCGCCACGGTTCATCGGGCATACGGCCGGTAATCGCAACCTTCTCATGGGATTCAGGCGTCTTGGGCACATCCTCAATCTGCTTCTTGCCCTTGACGGCGTAGATGACGACGCGCTGATTGTTCTGTAGATCCTGCGCGGCCAGCTTGTGGACGGAGTCGACGCTAGCGTTGTTGTAGCGCTGCAAGTCCTCGGGCAGGAAGCCAGGATTACCAAGATAGTGGTTGTACTGGTTCAGGCGATCGGAGACGCCACCGAATCCGCCGAGGTGCTCAAGCTTGCGGATGATGTCGGACTCGATGGAATTGCGAGCGCGCTCGAGTTCGGCCGGCGTAGGACCTTCCTTGCGGATCTCGTCGAGTTCAGCATTGATTGCCTGCTCCAGTTGTTCGGGAGTAACGCCGGGCTTAGCGGTCGCCTGAATATCGAGGACCGATCCGAGAAGCTCGCTGTCGTTGTCGACTTCAACGTCTTGCGCGATCTGCTTTTCGTAGACCAGCTTCTTGTAAAGACGGCTGGATTTGCCGCCACCGAGAATGTGCGCGAGCAGGTCGGCATCGGCGTCGCCAGGAGTGTAGATCGAGGGGGTGATCCAGGCCATGTAGACGCGGGGCAGTTCGACGTCGTCAGTGACGGTGACGCGCTTCTCGGCAGTGATGACCGGCGGCTTCACTTCAATCTTGGGAACGGCGGGTCCGGCAGGTATCGAACCGAAGTACTTCTCGATTTGCGCTTTCACCGCGGCCGGATTGAAGTCGCCGACAATGGCGATGCTGGCGTTGTTGGGAGTGTAGTACTGCTCGGAGAAGTGGCGAATGTCATCGATCTGGGCCGCTTCGATGTCGGCGTGGGATCCCATGACGGCAGCATAATAAGGATGACCTTTGGGGAAGAGCTCGTGATAGATGTCTTCCTCGGCGAGGCCGTAGGGGCGATTCTCGATGCTCTGGCGGCGCTCGTTGCGAACTACGTCGCGCTGGTTGGCAAGCTTCTCGCCGTCGAGAGTGTCGAGCAGATAGCCCATGCGGTCGCTCTCCAGCCAGAGGGCGAGATCGAGTTGGTTCGAAGGCACCGTCTCGAAGTAGTTGGTGCGGTCGAAATTCGTGGTGCCATTAATGCCCGTGGCACCCGCGCCCTCAAGATAGCGGAAGTGCGCCTTGCTGCCGATATGCTTGGAGCCTTCGAACATCATGTGCTCGAAGAGGTGTGCGAAACCGGTGCGGCCCTCGCGTTCGTTCGCCGGACCGACGTGATACCAGAGATTCACGGCGACCAGGGGCAAGCGGTGATCTTCGGAGAGGATGACCTCCAATCCGTTCTTCATTTTGTATTTTTCGTACTTGATGGTGGGAAGAGCTTCAGTTTTCTTAACCGGAGCCGCGGACTGCGAGAGTGCTGCGGTACCGCAGAGGCACAAGACAAATACAAGAAGAAGAGCGGTCAAACGGTTGGTCATAGTGGAAGTCTCCTGGAGAGGGCGTAGTCGGGGTCCAAGTCACCCGAAACGGTGTAAGACGGGACAACTCGGGAAATGTTATCAGAACTGCTGAAGAATGTGCGGCGGCCGGAATTGCCGTTCTACCGCTTGAGGCGGCGGGATTCGGAGAGCAGACGCATGCTGTGCATCAGGTTCTGAAAGGTGATGATTCCGACGAGGCGGCCGTCGTCCACCACAGGGATGAGCGTCAGGCGCTGCGCTGTGAGTTTACGTAGAGCTGATGCGAGTGACTCACCTTTTTGGGAAATCTGGAAGGCCCGGTCCATCGCCGATTGCACATAGCCATTGCCTTCGCCACGGAGTTCTTCGACGATCCGCTGGCGCGAAACCACGCCGACCAGGTCGCCGCTGCGGATAACGGGGAAATCGTCCTGCAAGGTATGGACAGCTTTTTTGAGCGCGTCTTCTAAAGTATCCGCCGGGGAGAGCACGGCGAAGTCAGTGAGCATGACGTCTTCCAGCCGCAGATTCTCCAGAACCGACTGCAGCAAGACCGCGCGCTGCTCAAGTTGTACGGCGAGGAATAGAACCAGGCCGACCAGCATCAGCCAACGGCTCCACATGTCAGGAACGATGATGCCGGGCAGTACGAGGGCAATTGCGAAAATCTGGCCGAGGCTTACCGCCTGTCGAGTGGCGCGGATGTAATCCATACGGCGCGCGAGTTGCGCACGAAGGATGCGGCCGCCATCGAGAGGATAAGCCGGCATCAGGTTGAGCGCAAAGAGCGAAAGATTGATCCAGACGAAGCTGCGCAACAGGTTCTCGCTGGAGACGAGCGGCGATGACCATAACGAAATGCCCGGAAGCAGACCAAGAACGATGCTGCCGGTCACGAACGCCAGAAACAGATTCGCGAAAGGGCCGGCCAGTGCTACGGCAGTTTCGCCGCCGCTGTCACGCTCTTCCGGAGTGGAGTCGTCGGCAAGAACGATACCGCCGATGGGCATGAGCACCAGCACGCGGACAGGAAGCTTGCGGTGGATGGTAACGAGACCGTGCGCGAGCTCGTGGACGATCACCGAGATGAGAATCAGGGCCATGAGCGCGAGGCCACGGCTATAGACGGCACCGCCTAGCGCTTTCGAATCGGTGATCCAGACGTAGGCAAGAAGGAAGAAGAATGACAGATGCAGGCGCACGTGAGCATTTCCGATGCGACCCACCGGAATTGACCAGCTGCGAAGAATCGATGCGGCCCAATTTCCCATCTTCCATCATTCTATCTGGATGGGTGTGGCGGAAGCTATCCAGAGTGGATTGCGGGGCGGAATAGAATACGTTCACGTGCGCGTGATCTCGGGCAAATATCGAAGCAGGCCACTGCGGGCGCTGGCGGGACTGGATGTCCGTCCCACGTCGGACCGGTTGCGGGAGACGGTGTTCAATGTGCTGACGGCGGGAGCACCGGACGCACTCGAAGGCACGTCGTGGCTGGATCTCTACGCGGGAACGGGAGCTGTCGGGATCGAGGCGCTGAGCCGGGGCGCGGGATCGGTGACGTTCGTCGAAAAATCGAAGCAGGCGGCGAGGGCGATTCGCGAAAATCTGAAGAGCCTGGAATCAGCGATGGCGCGGATGTAATCGAGCAGGACGTGCTGAAAGCCCTGCCGCAACTGGATGGCGGGTATGACTATTGTTTTTTTGATCCGCCGTACCGGATGGAGGGTCAGTACGAAGGCGTGCTGCGAGCGCTGTCCGAGCTGAACGTGATGAAGGCGGGCGGGATCGTGATTGCCGAGCATGATAAGAGATTCGATCCGGGGGATGGGGTGGGCGGCGTGAAGAGATACAGGACGTTGTTGCAGGGGGATGCAGGGCTGAGCTTTTACCGAGTGGAGTCTGTGTCGCCCCTCCGGGGCTCGTGAATATTTACTTTCTCTTACCCAGACCTCACGGTCTGGGCTTACGAATAACGCCGCTCCGCGGCTGAGGGTGGTCAAGGCGGGGTGTATGCCCGCGCCGTCAAGAAAGGTTTCAGCAGCCGGGATCGGCTGCCCCACGCAAGTTTGCTTCAACGCGCGGGCGAGGGCGCCCGCGCCACCAAAACGTCCACGCCACTACATCAGCAGTTCGGGCGCTTTGCGCACGATGGGATGCTGGCGCTCCTGTAGCTCGTTCTTCACCATGTTCAGTCCGACGACGCATTCTTCGAAGCGGTCGGAAAGTTTGCGGAAAAGCGGCGCTACCTTCTGATATTCGAAGTAATCGAATTTCGAAACAATGTAGTAGCTCTCTTTCCCAGCCTTGATGAGATCGATCATGTTCTCGAGGCGGTTGTGGCGCAGCCGAAAGTGGTTAATGCTTTCGGGAAACATTCCGGTGAAGAAGAGCGTGTAGTCACCGATGTGTTTGCGGACCTGGCGTTCGCGATCGAAGCTGGGAGCGGGTCCGTAAACGGGATCCGATTCGAGCAGCATTTCGCCGACATCGGAGATGGGACGGCCATTCGCGTTGCGAATCCGGTGCAGCTGGTCGGTATCGCAAAACTCGGTGAGCATGTCGGAAATGTAGGCGCTGACTTCGCTATCGCGCAGCTCGAAAGAACTGGCGAAGTGATGCGATACAAGATCGAAAAAGAAACTCCTTAGTAGATTGCTATCCGGAACCATTCCCCCTCCCACATTCAGTGCCAAGAGCACCGTCGTGAATTGCGCGCATTTTGACTTGAGTGAGCCGGGCGTGCAAGTCACTTTTGCTGGTCGTTCGAAGGTAACCTCGAGGAAGTGCCACGAGGATTTACTGATGCCTTCGGCACGAACCAGCGCTTGCATGATTAGATGCAGCAATGACGCTGGTTAGTGCAAACACTCGACTTATGGCAGCACTCAGTAGCGCAGAGTGCTAACTACAAAGCGAATGAGGCGTATCGAAAGAAAGAAGGAGACGCATCGTTGGCGATGAACTGCGGGGACATCGATTGTCTAACTGCTCGCCGTGATCCCGGCTGATCAATTCCCACCTGCGGTTGATCTGGCTATAGTTTGCGTATCGCATGCTGGCCCAAAATTCAGAACGCGTCCTGGAACGGCTGAGGCCGGGCGATCTGGTGCTGGATATTGGCGGGTGGGCGCATCCGTTTAATCGAGCGAATTACGTGCTCGATCTGGAGCCCTACGAAACGCGCGGCTATTACAACCGAACGTTTGCGCGCACAAATCCGATTCCTCCAATTGGGGGAACCGTCGAGCACTTTACGCAGCAGACTTGGATTCAGCGCGACATCTGTGACAAGACTCCGTACCCATTCGCGGACAAGCAATTCGATTTTGTGGTCTGCTCGCACACGCTGGAAGACATACGCGATCCGCTGTGGGTGTGCGCGGAGATGATTCGCATCAGTAAAGCCGGTTACGTTGAAGTACCATCCCGAGTTTGGGAAACCTGTCGCGGGATGGAACCGGGAATCGCGGGACTGTCGCACCATCGGTGGCTGATCGAGATGCAGGGGAATGCGGTGCGGTTCCTGCCCAAACTGCATCGGATCCACAACTGGCGCTATTCGCTACCGAAGCCGGTGCTGCGCGGCCTGAGTGAATCGGAGTCGGTGCAATGGCTCTTCTGGGAAGATTCATTTGAGTACTCCGAAGTGGTGCTGCACGGAGAAGCGCAGTTGCAAGAACTGGAGGCGTTTGTGCAGCGGCATCGTCCGAAGTCGGCGGCGCTACTGGCCGCGGACGATTGCCTGCAGAGTCTCTTGTCGATTTTCGACCGTGCCGGAAATAAGCTTCGTCGGGCGTTTGCCTGAACAGGCCTGCAAGCTGCATTCTTGAAACTTTCCTCTGAAAACCGGAAACTATAAGGATATGGCGACAACGACGGCGCTTCCGAAGGACGTGCGCGCGAAATACGAACCGGTGATCGGGCTGGAAGTTCACGTACAGCTGCTCACGGCCAGCAAGATTTTCTGTGGGTGTGCGAACAAGTTTGGGGATCCACCGAACACGAACGTCTGCCCGGTATGTCTGGGACTGCCGGGTGCTCTGCCGGTGCTCAATCGCAAAGCTGTGGAGTTTGCGGTGCTGGCGTCGAAGGCGCTGGGATGTCGGGTTAACGAGACGTCTATTTTTGCGCGGAAGAACTACTTCTATCCCGATCTGCCCAAGGGCTACCAGATTTCGCAGTACGACAAACCGCTGGCGGAATTTGGCGTGATCGAGGTTCATTCCGCGAACGCGGGCGAGGGCGCCCGCGCCACTAACGCTGCCAAGAAAATCGGGATTACGCGCGTGCACATGGAAGAGGACGCCGGCAAGAGTATTCACGATGGGTTCGTAGATTCCGGCAGCAACACCTATCTTGATCTGAATCGCTGCGGAACGCCGCTGATCGAGATCGTGAGCGAGCCGGATATGCGCTCGCCGGACGAAGCGTACGAGTATCTGACCAAGCTGAAGGAGATCATCCTTTTTACCGGCGTAAGCGATTGCAATATGGAGGAAGGCTCGCTGCGCTGCGATGCGAACGTTAGCGTGCGGCCCGTGGGTCAAAAGGAATTTGGCACCAAGGCGGAAGTGAAGAATGTGAACTCGTTCCGCTTCATACGCGAGGCGCTCGAGTACGAGATCGAACGACAGATTGAGCTGATCGAGTCGGGCGGGAAGGTAGTACAGGAGACGCGGCTCTACAACGCGCACGAGGGCAGGACGTATGGCATGCGCAGCAAGGAGCGCGCGCATGATTATCGATATTTCCCGGAGCCGGACCTGTTGCCGCTGGTAGTGGACGAGAAATGGCAGAAGAAGATTGAAGCCAGTATGCCGGAGCTTCCGGATGCGCGGCGGGAGCGCTTTGTACGCGAGTTCGGCGTGACTCCGTATGATGCAGAGGTGCTGACGGCAAGCAAGAGTTTTGCCGATCAATTCGAAGAAGCGGCCAAGGCGGCGAAGAATCCCAAGCGCGTGGCGAACCTGGTACAGAGCGAGCTGCAGGGACGGCTGAAAGCGAAAGGACTAGAGATTGAAGATTCGCCGATATCGATGAAGGGCGTGGCCGTTTCGGCGGACCTGGTGGAAGCGGGCGCGATCTCGAGCAAGATGCTGAAGGAGCTTTACGATCTCTCGTTCGAGCGCAACAAGGATTTCCCTCTGGTATATGAAGAGGAGGGCAGTCCGAAGCAGTCGACCGATACGGGAGCGCTGGAGAAGATTATCGACGAGTTGATTGCTGCGAACCCCAAACAGGTGGAGCAATACAAGGCGGGAAAGAAGACGATCATCGGCTTTTTTGTTGGGCAAGTGATGAAAGCATCGAAGGGACAGGCGAGTCCGGCAGTGGTGAACGAACTGCTCGCGAAGAAGCTGGAAGAGTAACTAGCGGCACGATTTTCCTAAAAAACCCGCACAAAACGTGATTTCCACAGGCTTTTTTCGTCTAGCGCGTACAAAACCCGCATAAAATGCGGGTCGAACGCTTCTCATGCACGAAATACTGATGTAGGATGGCCGCACTGAGTCGCAATCGAACTTAGCTCAAGGAGGATTCATGGCATCTGGTTTGACCAAGACACAACTCGTACGTCACCTCGCTGAGAAGGTGGGAGTCAACAACAAGCAAGCCGCTGCGTTCCTGCAGACGCTGGCTGACACAGCACTGAAAGAGACCAAGAAGAATGGCGTGTTCGTCATTCCCGGCCTCGGCCGCCTGGTGAAATCGAACCGCAAAGCTCGCGTCGGACGCAATCCGCAGACCGGCGAGCCCATTAAGATTCCCGCCAAGACTGTGGTGAAATTCCGCGTGGCGAAGGTGGCGAAGGAATCCATCGCTCCACCAAAGAAGTAGTTTTCGCGCGCAGCACACGCAGGAAAGGCTGGCTGAAAAGGCTGGCCTTTTTTATTGCTGGTGGGAGAATTTCCAAATTTGGAACAGAAATCAGATTTTTTTAGAAGCGTGGAGTTTGGACCCTAGAGTAGGGACAACTGAATCACCCACCCAGCGCGGGTACGTATCCACAGCTTGCCATCGTGCCCGCGCATTTCTTCTCAAAACCGATTCCACCACAGAGACACAGAGGCACAGAGATTTAAGAATCAAGGCTGGAGAGTTCAGGCTCTAACTATCTGCGCCTCATTTGGCCCTGCAACACAATCTGAAATCTTCGATCTTTAATTCTCTGTGCCTCTGTGGTGAAAATGCCTTTATTGAACGTACTCGTTCTTGTAGACCGTGCCGCCCTTCATCACGAAGCGAACGTGCTGGAGCACTTTGATGTCGGAGAGCGGATCGCCATCGACGGCGATGATGTCGGCCCACTTGCCGGGCTCGATGGTTCCGATCTTGTCGGACCAGCCGAGCAGGTCGGCGCCGTTGATCAATGAGCTCTGGATCGCCTGTAGATTCGTCATGCCCAGGCGCGTGTAGACCTCGAATTCATGCGCGTTGAGTCCGTGAGGATAAACGGCAGCGTCGGTGCCGAGCGCGATTTTCACTCCTGACTGGAAGGCTTTGCGAGCGTTGTTTTCGGCTTCGGCGGAGACCATCTGCATTTTCTTCTGAATGTAGTCGGGGACATTGCGCTTCGACATATTGTCGCGATTCCAGTCGAGAAGATAGAGCGTCGGCACGAGATAGGTGCCGTTCTTCTTGAGCGTGGCGATGGAGGCGTCATCCATAAGATGGCCGTGCTCAATGGAATCGACCCCGGCATCAGAAGCCCAGCGAACGCCTTCGGCTCCATGGGCGTGTGCGGCAACTTTGCGTCCGAGACGGTGAGCATCGGCAACGATGGCGCGCATCTCTTCCTGCGTGTACTGCGAGGCGCGGGGATCGTCGCCCTTGGACATAACGCCGCCGGTGGCGCAGATCTTGATGACGTCGGCACCATATTTAATGTTCTCGCGAACTTTGTGCTGGACCGCGGGGATGCCGTCGGCAACGCCGTCAGCACTGTAGTGGAATTCGTAGGGCAGAAGATTCTCGTCGCAATGACCGCCGGTGATGCCGAGTGCCGGTCCGCTGGCGATGATGCGTGGGCCGGGAAGTTCACCTGCATTGATGGCATCGCGGAGTGCGATATCCGTGTAGCCATTCGCTCCGACGTTGCGAACGGTGGTGAAACCCGCCTCGAGCGTGACTTTTGCGTTGTGCGCACCGATGAGAGCTTCACGCGGAATGGAGATGCCAAGGGCGGCGTAGCCAAAATCATCCGGACGGAAGGTGAGGTGGGTGTGCGCGTCGATCATGCCGGGCAGGACGGTCGCTTTGGAAAGATCAATGATGTTGTAACCGGCCTTGGCACCTGGGCCCGATGATGGCCCGACGCTTGCGATCTTGTCGCCCTCGATTACGATCTGCTGGTTGGCGAGCATCTTGCCTGATTTCGCATCGAGCAAATGGCCTGCATAAATAATCGTGCGAGTCGGCGCTGGCTGATCCTGTGCGGCAGCGTTGCAAACGAACAGGCAGACGAGTGCGAGCGCGAGAAGAAGTCGCTTCATCAATGTTTCACTCCTGGTGATCTGGACTGGCGCGAAATTATAGCAGTGCTGCTCAGCACAGAATGGGCGGGAATGTTTCCCGCAACGATGTAACAGGCAGCAACATCTGAAACATTGGGTGTAGTGATGTTTCGAAGAGCAACAGCGTTCGCCGTCTTCAGTTGCCTTCTATCAACCACCCCCGTGTTCTCTCAATCCAACGTTCCGGCTGGGATTACGGTTCCGGTGATGCTGTCGACCACCATTCGTTCCAACAAGAGCAGAGCGGGAGACGCGATTAAAGCGCGGGTCATGCAGGATGTTCCTCTTCCCGCCGGAGGGAAGATTGCGCGCGGAAAAAACCTGAGCGGCCATATCGTTGAGATCACGCCGACAAAAGTAATTCTGAAGTTCGATCGGCTGGTGCTTGAAAAACAGGAGGTGCCGATCGCGACTTCGTTACGGGCAATCGCTTCGATGATGACGGTACAAGACGCGCAGATTCCTACTAACGCCAGTGGAGATCGTGGAACTCCTCCAAGCCTGTGGAACACGCAGCAGATTGGGGACAGCGATGTGGTGTACGGCAGACCCGGTGATGTGCTGAATGGATCGAATCGAGTCGGGAAATCTCTGGGCGACGGCAGCATCTTCACAATGCTGAGCTCAAACTCGGCGGGCAATTGCGGAGACGAGGCAAACACGCTGCAGGCAGTGTGGCTGTTTTCTTCTTCCGCGTGCGGAGCGTATGGATTCGCCGATCTGAGTGTGGATCACTTCGGGCGAACCGAGCCTGTTGGCAACATCGTTCTAAGTTCCTCGACGCGCATCGAGATTCGATCGGGCAGCGCTCTGCTGCTTCGCGTGATCGGCCCATAAATCTTTCCTGTCAATCACTTCGAACTTAGCTCGGCTGATGATGTGGAAATCCAGACCAGCAGCGGAAAAACGGAGCTGCGCGTCGGGATTCCGGGTGCTCTCGCCAGCTCTCGAAAAACCTGACACTGTGGCCAACAGAACGGGGGAGAGATCCATCTTCCTGATACAAGTTTCAGTCGTTAGCTTTGCGCCACTTCGATTTTCCATGTCCATTCAGCGAAATCGCCGTTTCGCTTTTCGTCTTTTCGACTGCTTTCTGATCGCACTGTTCGCGATTCTGGCTGCGAGTTGCGGTGGAGTATCCGCGGGGAGTGGATCAGCGAGCACCGTATCGGGTCCAACGAGCGGAACACCGGCTCTCCCGACGTCCTCTAACAACCCGAGTCCAGGAGCTGGCGGGTCTTCGCCATCACCCACAGACCCTCCCGCGATGAACAGCGGCGCAGAATTCATGTACGCGATTGCGCCCGCGAATAACAACCAGAGCAGCTTTACCGTTTACCAGATCGACCAGAGTAGCGGCGCGTTGACGGCGATAACAACGGGTACGATCCCCGTGCACGCGGCGCAAAACATTGCTGTTGATGCGAGTGGCCAGAATTTCTATGTCACTGGATCCGAGGCCCCCGGAACGAATTTGGACCTGGTGAGAGTGGATCCCAGCACGCACGACATCACACCGATGCCCGGGCAAACATTTCATACACTGCCTGCTTTTTTGAGCGAAGGTGACTGCTGTCCGAATGCGGTTGCGATTGATGGAAGCGGCAAGTTCGCCTATGTAGGGGGATTGAACGACGGATCGATTCATTCGTATTCGGTGGACCAGAGCAGCGGAATGTGGACGGAGATTTCTCCGAGCACCAATCTGTCGATGTCGGGGAGCGCAGTCGACGCGGTTGTGATGCATCCGACGAACAAGTTCCTCTATGAATCGCAAAAGGCATCGAGCTTGGTAAATCTGTGGTCACGCAATCAGAGCAGCGGCCTGGTCGCGCCCACTCCGGGCTCACCGTTTGAAACCGGCGCGTTGACGAGTTCGGTTTCGTTGAGCGCTGATGGGAAGTTTCTTTTCGTCCCGCAATATGAAACCAGCCGGGTGTCTGTCTACGCAGTGAATACGGATGGCACGCTTTCCGCAGCTGCCGGGTCGCCCATCTCAGCCGGAAATGCGCCGAGCCGCGCGGTCACGGATCCGCAGAATCGCTTCCTCTTCGTTTTGAATGGCGGCGCTTACAATGGCGGTCCGGCGACGGTGCAGGCATACACTTTCGACGACAAAACCGGAGAGACTCGTGCCATTGCGAACAGCACGTTCACGGTCTTCGCGGTGAGCCAGATACGTGTGGACGCGGGCGGCAAATTTCTCTACGCGATGGGTGGGCAGACGATGGCGTGGTCTATCGATCAGGCGACGGGAGCACTCACTCCGGTAAGCGGATCTCCCTTCAAGATCGCGGCGGCCGATGCAGTGATTCTTCCGCAAGCGTCGGCTGGAACGCAGTGAAATTATTTCTGGGTGACCACGAGCTGGCCGTTGACGACGCGGACGTCGGCGATGAAGTCCGGAAGCTTGAGTTTGTCGCGATTCGCGGGATCGGCAAGTTTCTTCTGGAGTGCACCGTTCACCATCGAAACAGGAACGGTGAGATCGCCAACTTTGAATTCGGTAGGATCGAAAGTCGCATAGCCGTTCTGTGATCCAAGCCGTCCGGCCACGGTGACATACACATCTTTGCCGTAAATCTGTGTGGGAAAGACACCACGCACCTGGTCGCCTTCGAAGCTGACTTGCGGCGCCTGGACGGGCACCTGGCCGAGATCGGCAGACGGTGCACCGTTGCGAAGTGATTCGGCGAGCGCGGCGTTCACCTCAGCGGAGGAGAGCTGAATTTCTCCGCCATGATTCCTATCAGTGCTCGCCTGGTCCAACTGATTAATCTTGGTTTGGAAATCAGCTGCCTGCTGCTTCCAGGACTCGGCTGGGACGGGAGCAGCCGCGAATTGCGCAGGACGCTGAATGGCAAGCAGGATCACGATCAGCAGAATTGCAAGGACTACCCAACGCGCGATGCGGTAGATCTTCACGCTCATCTCCGAAGACGGCACTCTCAGGATCGCCCAGCAACCGACGGCAGCGATAGATGACGGTCGTCACGGCGCTTTGGATAGGCCGGAACAGCGATTCCGCCAAATGTAATAATTAGGTGTGGCCTGTGAGATCTGTCATACGCGCAAAGACAAGCGCTTTTGCCCGGTACTGCACGACCGTATCTGTCCGGTGTGTTGCGGCACCGAGCGCGAGGTAACACTCGATTGCCCGAGCGACTGCGTGTATCTGCAACAGGCACGCCAAAATGAAAAACCGCGCTCAATCGATGAAATTGACCGTGAGGCGCTGTTCCTGGATGTCGAGATCCCAGAAAGATTCCTCTATGAACGTGAGCCGTTGATTGTCGGCCTTAGCTTTGGGGTGGCCAAGGCGGCACGCGCCGATCGCAGCATTAACGATCGCGATGCTATCGGGGCGCTGACGAATCTTGCCCGCAGCTATCACACGCTGGTGGAGTCTGGGCTTGTGTACGAATCGGCTACGGCGAGTTTGCCACAGCAGGCAATCATCTTCGAGTTGCGGTCGATGGTCGAGGAGTACCGCAAAATCGAGCAGCAGAACCTGGGATACACCGCGTTGCGCGACAGCGACGTGCTCCGCGCGCTGGTGTTCCTGTTGCGCATCGCTCTGGGCCGCAATAACGGGCGCCCGAAATCGCGGGCCTACCTGGATTTTCTCTTCGCGCAGTTTCCCGAACAAAAGTCGGCGATTGCCAGTGCAGATGAGGGCAGCCGAATTATTGTGCCGTAAGTTCCCACACATTCGTCCAATAGTTTGTGGCGGGCGAGATTGCCTGTCCTACATTTGTTTGGGGGGTGAGGTATGGCAAGTGCGCCTGGAGATTTTCAGGAACTGAAACAGCGTTTGCGTAGCATGTGGATGGCTGGCGATTTCGGGCAGATTGCGCGACTGAATGCAGGGGCCGGAGTCGAATTTGTCCAACGTCTGGATCTGAAACCCGGCACCAAGGTTTTGGATGTGGCTTGCGGAACGGGAAATACATCGCTACCAGCGGCAAAGGCGGGAGCGAAAGTCACGGGCGTAGACATCGCGCCAAATCTCCTGGAGCAGGCTCACAATCGAGCTCGATCGGAAGGGCTTCAGATCGAATTCATCGAGGGCGACGCCGAGCAGCTGCCGCACGATGACGCCAGCTTCGACGCCGTGATCTCAATGTTCGGCGCGATGTTTGCGCCGCGGCCGGCATCGGTGGCGTCGGAACTGCTTCGCGTATGCCGCCCGGGCGGATTCGTCGCCATGGGCAATTGGACGCCGAACGGATTTGTAGGAAATATGTTCAAGCTCACGGGAAAGTACTCTCCGCCTCCGCCTGGAGTTCCATCCCCGCTGCTTTGGGGAGATGAGAAAACAGTCGAAGAACGGCTCGCCGCGGCAGCTCGGGTCACGACACGTAAACACGAGTTGTTGTTCGAATTTCCTTACAGGCCAGCGGAGGCCGTGGAACACTTCAAACAATATTTCGGCCCGACAAAGACGACCTTTGCGCGACTCGATGCAAAAGGCCAGGAAGAACTAACGAGCGAGTTGGTGCGTCACTGGGAGAATCATAATGAGGCGCGGGACGGCTCGACGTTCATCCGAGCGGAATACCTCGACGTCCGCGCCGAGGTGGCTTAGTCACGTTCGATCTTCTTTGATTACCACAGGACCTTGATTCCAAACTGCACCTGCCGCGCTGTGGTTGAGGTGCTGGTGATGGCGCCCGCTGTACCGGAAACACCTGTGGGATTCGCCGCGGTCGGTGGAGTGAATGTGATCAAGTTTGGCGTGTTGAAGTTCGCACGATTGAGCAGATTGAAAATCTCAGCGCGGAACTGCATGGTCCAGCGCTCGGAGATCGACGTGTTCTTCAACGCGGAGAAATCCCAAGTCGCCAGACCCGGACCGATCAGCGCGTTGCGTCCGAGATTTCCGAAAAAGCCGCCCGTAGCCGGAGGCGCCAGAAACGCAGCCGGGTTATACCACTGCGTTGGACTCCCAAGAATGATGGGTCCGGTGAAATTTGGATTGATGAAGGGCCGCACCGGGTTGCGCGTATCGCCATCGTTGGAAGGGTTGTAGCTAAGCTGCGGCGTGAACGGAAATCCTGATTGCAAGGTGACGACGCTGTTCGTCGACCAGCCGCTAATCAACGTATTGCGAATCCCTTGCACTCCGTTGGCGAACTTCTGCCCGCGACCAAATGGCAAATCGTAAAGAGCGCTGATGACACCAACATGCGCAGCGTTGAAGGCAGCGGGGCCCCAGTCGGCGCGGATTTCGTACGGATTGGAAACCAAGCCAGGTTCGTTCCCTGTAGTGGTGCCGTTGACGGAATCACCATCGTTGAGAGCCTTCGACCAAGTGAAGACGCCGCGCAAGGAGAGTCCCTGTGCGAAGCGGCGATTGAAATCGACCTGCAGCGCGTTATACGAACTGTCTCCTACAGAAAAATAGGTCCAGGTGTTGGCGAGTGTGGGATTCGCCTTGGGAGTTCCAGCCGGAATGTAGAAGCTTCCGGCAGGGACAGGTGTTCCCGCGATTCCCGCTGGAAAAGTGGCGGGATACGTGGCCGGACAAGGCGCCGCGGGACAGATGGTTGGAATTGGCGTGTTCCCATCCACTCCTACGATCTCGTGATAGCCGTGCGAGCCAAGATAACCCAGCGTCAGCGAAGTGTTCGGCGTCAGTTCTCTCTGCACGCGTAGCGACCAGGAGATGAGAGTCGGCGTCTTCATGTCAGGCTGAATGCCGCCGGGCACGAGCCGGGCAGTTGCCGGCAGCGGCACCGAGGGATCAATGGGGAACTTCGAAACGGCCAGCGCCGGGATGCTGTAGGTGGGATTGAAAGGCGCATTTTGATCGGTACGATAGCCGAGCGCATCCTGCAGATCGTTGTACATGCCAAAAGCGGCGCGAATCACGGTCTTCGGATCGGTCGGACTCCAGGCTATTCCTATACGCGGCTGCGGTAGAAACTTCGCGTTGTTCTCGGTAAAGAGCGAACCGGAAATCTGCGGCTGGCTGGAGATGACGCCGTTGGTGAAGGTGTAATTCGCGGCACGGCCGTGCGCTTCATTCCATCCGGTGCTGGACTCGGCGCGGAACCCTAGCGAGAGGGTCAACGACGGGCTAACGCGGATCACATCCTGCGCGTACCAGGCAGCGAAAAACGATCGCCAGTTCAGCGGAGTGGACGTGGGATCGTACAGGAAACTGCCAGTGGTGCCCTGCAAGAATGTTTGCAGGCTGGCGAAGGTGGCCTGTCCGTATTGGCTGAGATGGATGTTCTCATTGGACTGGAATGGTTGCAGCCAGATTCCGAACGTCAACTGGTGCCGGTTCTTGATCAGACTGAGGCGATTCTCAATCGTATAGATATTTCGAGCGATGCTGAGATTGCTGCCGTTGTTGCTACCGGCCAGGCCGACCTGCGCCTGCGGATTCGAGGCAGCGCTTCCACCCACGACAACCGCTCCTACCTGATGGCCGATGATAAAGCCGGGAACACTGGCGGCAGGAGTGCCCGGCGTGGGTTCGCCGGTGAAGAAGTATCCAGCGCGCGAGTAACCGAAGCGAGCGACATTAATAAGGTTCGGCGAAAAAGTGTGCGTCCACTGCAGGCTGGCTACCTGTTCGCGCAGATTCATGATGTCGGTGCTGTAGGGGTCGGCGATGGTCGCGGTCACGTCGCCACCATCGTCAACGGTGTATATGCCCGAGAGCACATCGCGACTGGAAAAGATGTGATCGACACGGGCGGTGCCGAAGTCTTCACGAATGGTTTGTAAAGGACTGCTGAAGACTTGCGCGATTCCGTTGAAATCCGGCGCACCGGCGGGAGCAATTGGCCACAGATTCAGTAGAGGCTGAACGCTGGGCACAGCGGCGGCGCGCGACGCTGCGTCCGGCACAAAGGCTGCTGAGGTCTGATGAAGGTGCTGGCGAAGCCCTTCATAGTTCGCGAAGAAGAATGTTTTGTCCTTTTGGAAAGGGCCGCCAAGCGATGCGCCGAACTGATTGCGCTGAAAAGGTGGCGCCGATCCTTGATCGAAATAGTTGGCTGCGTCGAGCGCGTTGTTGCGTAGAAATTCGTAGACCGAGCCGTGGAGCTGATTCGTTCCTGACTGCGTGACGATGATGACCTGGCCGGCCGGGTGCTTGCCGTATTCGGCGCCATAAGAGTCGCTCAGAAGATTGAACTCCCGGACTGCGTCCACGCCGAGCAGCTGGCCGCTGGTTCCACCAGGCGTCATATTGTTTTCTGCGGCGCCAGTGAACTCGACACCGTTCATCAGGAACAGGTTCTGCTGCGGACGATTCCCGGAGACGGAGAAGTTATTTCCTGTAGTGGAATTCGAGACGCCGATGCCCCCCGTCTTTTCTGATGTGAAATTGACGACGCTTGGATTCAGGGTGAGAAGCAGATCGTAACTGCGGCCGTTCAGCGGGAGATCTTTAATCTGGCGCTCGCCGACGAGGCCGGAAATGTCTTGCGTAGTCGTGCTGACAACGTCGGCGTCCCCGGAGACTTTGATCTGCCGAGTAACTTCGCCCACACGCAAGGAGACATTGACGCTGGCATCCTGTCCAACGACCAGCCGGACGCCGGTTCGAACTTCCTCGGAAAATCCCTGCTTCCGAACGGAAACCTGGTAGGTTCCAACGGGAAGCGCGAGTAGCTGATAACGTCCATATTGATTCGTGGTAGTGTCGCGCGTCAGGCCGGTCTCAAGACTTTGCGCGGTCACGGCCGCGTCGGTGACGGCGGAGCCGCTGGGATCGACAACGCTGCCGGTCAGATTCGCCGACACTTGCGCCGACGCTACTGTGGCCAACAGTGAAATCAGCAGAAGATAACAACATCCTCGAGTCACGAGCACCTCACAGGAAAAGCCTTCGCATGGCGCGAAGGGCTTGCTGGTTGATGTGGCTGGGGCCGTACGGCTGGTGTGCTGACTACACGCGAACGATCATGACTTCCGTGGACTTGATCAGGGCAGCGGCGGTCTCACCCTTTTTCAAGCGCATCTCGCGAACCGCGTCGGCAGTAATGATCGACGTAATGTGCTGGTCGCCGAGCGAGAGGGTAACCTGCGCCAGTAGGCCGCTTACCTTCAAATCCACGATTCTCCCGACCAGCTGATTGCGTCCGCTGATATGACGGAAATTTGTGCGACGCCTGGGGCCGGTTTTACCGAGCTTCTTAGGAAGATATCTATCTATTTCACTTTGCGGGATACGGTGGTGACCGCCGGGCGTCTGCGCCGTACGCAGTTTGCGTTTGTAGATCCATTGTTTGACGGTTGGATAGCTGATGCCGAGAACGGTGGCTGCTTCGCGAGGAGTAAGGAGATCACTCATGTCCACACCTGTACGTGTTGATACGACTCGATATGATAATCATATACGATATACGACAGACGCTGCAGGATGCAAAAAGTCATGGGGATTGACTACTGGCGCCGTCGAAGCGCTCGACCCTAGTGCGCTGGAGCAACGGCGGCGCGTGACGGAGAAGCGTATAGAGTGATCTGGGCCGAGCTGGAAATCTGCGCTGGTTCGCCGTTCACGCGCACGGGACGATAGGTGATCGCGATGGCCTCATTCCGCGCATCTCGCCCGACCCGCTCTGTTGGGGGATTCTTAGCGGTGGCCTTTCAGACGTGGCCGTCGATACCGACAATCACATCGACCATTACGGTCACATCGTGATCGAGTCCGTCCACCTCCGTGTGCCTTGGCTCAACCTGGCGTGCAGCGAGTTCCGCTGGGCTCAAAATTACGATCTTCGCCTTGGAGAGGATCTGCTTGTCTACGGGCTTGCCTTGTTCGCTCAGATAGAATCCACGCAAGTGCGGGTCAGAGGTTGGTTGTGGAAACCGCAACTCCGCCTCGCGAAGGAACAGCCTTTCTGCAATCGCGTCGAACTCCCCATCGCCCAGCTTTTGATGGCGAATGTAATTCGTCGTGAGACGGAGCCACCATCCGACCTGTCCGGCCAGTTCTGCATCCTTCATCGCTTCTTGTTCCGCAGTTGTGGCGAATGGCGAATCAGCCACCTTTTTATCCAGTGAAGTTGCTGCGTGGCGGGGCATCATTCCGGTGACTCCTACGATCGCGTTTGCATAGAGCTCGGCCAAATCTCGCGGAGCGGCTTCCCGCAGCCACTGAGCAGCGGCCTAGCGATCACTGAGACTGAGAGCGACGCCAGCATTTTGCAGGAAGCAGGAACTCTTCCGGTGTGCTTCCACTTGCTTCAGCCAGAGTTCGCGGACAGCAGCAAAATTCGCCTTGTCATCTGGATTTACAAACAAAACCCAGGGATTGTTGAGGCAGACGTCAGGCTGGTTTTGTATGACCCACGAGACAAGGTGCGCGCGCGGAGAGCGCACGGTCGTTTCGTCATTAACCACCCAATAGCGCTCGAGCAGGGCTATGGCATCGTTGATATTTCTTGGATCGGCTTCGCGCGGCGGAGGAGCGCCCGGCTCCAGCTTCAACAGAATGCTGGTCTGCGCCGTGCCCTTCCAGAAGGGAAGAGGGCTCATGCTGCGTGGATCTCCACCCGCCTCCTGCTGATTGGAATCGAGACGAATCGACAGCGAACCTCCTTCCGTGAGTATTTCATTGACTTGCCGATATTTTGGCGGCAGCACCAACTGCTCCGCCGGTACGTAGAAGATATGGGTCTGGTGAGGCATCAGGTCGATCACTAGCGGATCAATTCGTCCCGCGACGAATCCGACACCCAGGTACGGGACGCGATGAACGACCCCGTTGAGATCGATGAGGTTGAAGTCCAGGCCCTCCGCTGGATGTTCCCTGTTCGTGATGATTCCCACAACGACCGAGAAGTCACGAGCACTCGTGTTTGTGAGGGTCACTTCGACGTCGGTGAGCCCGACGTAATGATTCACAATGCGCGCGGTCATGCGAAGGTCACTGGAAGCTGGAGCGTTGGTGGCCGCCTGCGTCCAGCCGATCTGGGACAGCAGGGCGAGAAGAAGAATCTTGATCACGATGCGAGACATTGGATTGCCGAGGTCGAGCCGGAAGTCGCGATATAATTGCCGCCTTTATGAAGAACACTGGAATGATACTCCGCTTTGCCGTGGTATTTTCACTCGCCATCAGTTGTGTTTCGCAGGAGAAAGCAGCCGCGCCGCCACTGGATCTAGCGCGCATGCAGCAGATCATTCAATCGCAAGTGGATACCAACAAGTTCATGGGGTCGGTGCTGGTGGAGCGCGATGGCAAGGTGGTGCGCGATGAGGGATACGGCTACGCGAATCTCGAATGGAAGATCCCGAACTCACCCACCACGAAGTTCCGTCTGGGATCGATCACGAAGCAATTCACTGCGGCCAGCATCCTGCTGCTCGAAGAGCGCGGCAAGCTGGATGTGAATGATCCCATAAAGAAGTACATGCCGAATGCGCCGGCAGCGTGGGACAAGATCACGATCTATCATCTGCTCACCCACGCTTCCGGCATTCCGAGCTTCACTGGCTTTTCTGATTACAAGTCGACGGAAGCGATTGCAACAACTCCCGAACAGCTGATCGCGCGCTTTCGCGATAAGCCGCTTGAATTTCAGCCGGGAGAGAAATGGAACTACAGCAACTCCGGCTACGTGCTGCTGGGATATTTACTGGAGAAGGTCAGCGGACAGAAATACGCGGATTTTGTACATGAGAATATCTTCACGCCCCTGGGGATGAAGGACTCGGGCTACGACTCGAATGCAGAGATCATTTCGCGTCACGCTTCGGGATATATGCCGTCGCCAAAGGGTCCAGTGAATGCCGGATACATCGATATGACGATTCCGTTTTCGGCGGGCGCTCTGTACTCGACCACCGAAGACCTGATGCGCTGGGAGAATGGCCTGTTCGGAGGAAAGGTGCTTTCGCCTGCGGAACTGCAGAAGATGACCACGCCTTTCAAGGATGATTACGCATTCGGAGTAGGCGTGAGGAGCGCGAACGGCCATAAGCTGATTGAGCACGGTGGCGGCATCGAGGGGTTCAACACCTATCTGGCGTACTATCCGGACGAGAAACTGACGTTGATTGTCCTGGCGAATCTGAATGGCTCCGCGCCAGAGGAAATCGCGCAACAACTGGCGGCCGTAGTGCATGACGAGAAGGTCGTACTAGCCAGCGAGCGCAAAGAGATCAACGTGCCTGCGAAAACGTTAGCCGGGTATGTAGGCAAATACGAGCTTTCTCCGGAATTCGCGATTGAGATTACGCAGGAAGGCAACCAGCTTTTCGAACAGGCCACTGGACAGGGGAAGCTACCGATCTACGCCGAGTCCGACAAGATGTTCTTCTTGAAAGCGGTCGATGCGGAAATCGAATTCGTCAGCACCGAGAAAGGCGAAGTCACAGCAATGGTGCTGCACCAGGGCGGTCGCGACATCAAGGGAGAAAAGAAGTCGGCGCCCTGATCGAATCGGTATTGTTCTGTACCCTCTAAAACTGGTTCTGGCAGCCGAGGTCGGCTGCCCCACGTGAATGGTGGTATGTCACAGTCGTTTGACCTTCTGCCCCCTTTCGGAAAGGGCTGCCAGCAGCTCTCTCGAGGTCTTCTTTAGCTTGGGATGCACTACGCGTGGCGCGATCTCCGCCAAGGGCTCGAGCACAAAACGGCGTTCCTGCAGCGCGGGATGAGGGATGGTCAAACCCGGTTCGTGGATCACCTGATCGCCAAAAAGAAGGATGTCGATATCGATGAGGCGCGGCCCTTTGGGTTGAAGGCGCTCGCGTCCCAGGGAGCGTTCGATCTCGAGCAGACGCTGCAGGAGCGTTTGCGGCGGAAGATCGGTTTCCAGCAGGACAACGCAGTTGAGAAACCAGGGCTGATCGAGAAAATCGACAGGCTCGGTTTCGTAAAACGACGAAATGGTGGACACGGTTCCGACTGCGTCGAAACGGGCGATGGCATCGCGCAGGTTTGCCTCGCGGTTGCCGAGGTTGGAGCCGAGAGAAAGATACGCGTTTCGTGTTTCGCGTTTCACTTTTCGCCCAAGAGCGTTCGTATCGATGATAGGGATACGGTTGTGGTTGGGATAGGGCTAACTCGCCTACGGCTCGGAACGACAGCAGAAAAACAGAGACATGAATGACTAGGCAGGTTGTACAACGCCGACAGGTTCGGGTACGCGGCGGTCGGCTGGAACTTCGTCAGTAGTTTCTTCCCAGAGGCTGGAATCCCGCAAGAGCCGTGAGACTAATGCTGTATGCATGGCGTGACCGGCTTTGCGCGCTACCACCCGGCCAATTATCTGCCGTCCGAGAAGCGCCAGATCGCCGATCAGGTCGAGTACCTTGTGGCGGACGAATTCATCCTGGTAACGCAAGGGACCGTTCACCACGCCATCACGAGTGAGCACGATGCAGCTGTCGAGTGATGCCCCGCGGATCAGTCCCATCTTTCGCATCGCCTGCTCATCTTCGCGGAATCCGAAGGTGCGGGCCGAGGCGATCTCCCGCTGAAACTCGCCATCATTGAGGTGAACCTCGAAACGTTCGAGCCCTATTTGGGGATGCGGGAAGTTGATCTCGTAGGAAACCGAGTAGCCTTCGCCGGGGTAGACGGCGATGAACTTGTCGCCTTCCGAAAGCTCGATGGGTTTGCGGATACGGTAATACTTCCGCGGGCGTCGCTGCTGTCGTACGCCCGCCTTCAGGATCATGTCCACGAACGGGAGCGCGCTTCCGTCGAGAATGGGAGTCTCGAGGTTGTTGAGCTCGACAATCGCGTTGTCGATGCCGACGCCCACGAAGGCGGCGAGGACGTGCTCGGTGGTGGAGATGAACACGCCTTTCTTCATCAAGCTGGTCGCGTAACTGACTTTGGCGACGTTGCGGCTGGTGGCCTCGATCTCGAATCCGTCGAGATCGGTCCGACGGAAAACAATTCCGGCACCAGCGGGCGCAGGCAGGATATCCATCTGGACGGGAGCGCCACTATGAAGACCTATGCCACTGCAGGAAACGGGTCGGCGGATTGTCTGTTCAAAGGTCAAGATTCGGGAGGCCGGACAGCCACAAGGGCTCGAACACTAGGTTACACCGGAAGTTGCAAGCTTCGGGTGTGGTAAAAAGTGCACAAGTCGTGGGCGGATTGGCGCAGGCATCCACCTTATATATAGGTACCGGAGGCGTTCCGGCTATGGCTTAGCTGAGGTTTCTAAAGCGAATAATAATTATTATCCTTTAGGAATCTCTGGCATCTACTCACTAGCCCCGAAAACATGAAGCCAGCATCCATTTCGCAGTTTCGAGAATTGTGTCACCAGCACGGCTGGGCAGTGACACCGCAGCGTCAGGTGATTTTCGAGACGCTGACGTCGATGCCTGGGCACCCGAGCCCGGAAGAAGTGTACGAGCGCGTACGGAAGAAGATTCCGGCGATCTCGCTGGCCACGGTGTACAAAACCATCCACACCTTTCTCGATTCGGGAATCTTTGGAGAAGTAAGCATCCACCACGGATCGCTTCGAGTTGATCGCAACATCCATCCGCATCATCATCTGGTGTGTACGAATTGCAAGTCCATTGTCGATATCAACGACGAAGACGTGGAACCGGTTCGCCTGCGACGGTCGCTGCCGGAAGATTTTCAGGTGCAGCGATACACAGTAGAAATTCTGGGATTGTGTCCGAAGTGCGCGATGCAATCTTCAGGTCATTCCTAAACTAACTTTTTTAATTTGAGGAGACAGAAAGAATGCTTGGAGTTGGAGAGAAGTTCCCTATCTATTCATTGACCGCAACCGTCAGCACCGACAAGAACCTGGACAAGGCTTTCAAGACGATCACCAGCGACGACTACGCCGGTAAGTGGAAGATCTATTTTTTCTGGCCGAAGGATTTTACTTTCGTTTGCCCGACCGAGATCTCGGCGTTCGGAAAGATGAACAAGGAATTCCTGGACCGCGATGCGCAGATCCTGGGTGGCAGTATCGATTCCGAATTCGTGCACCACGCGTGGCGGAACAATCATCCGGATCTGAAAGATCTTCCGTTCCCGATGCTCGCGGACATCAAGCGCGACTTGACTGAGCAACTCGGCATTCTGGATCCAGCAGCGGGCGTTGCACAACGTGCCACCTTTATCGTCGATCCTGAAAACATCATTCGCTTTGTTTACGTAACGGATCTCTCCGTAGGTCGCAGCCCGTCGGAAATTCTGCGCGTGCTCGATGCGCTGCAGACGGACGAGCTCTGCCCCTGCAACTGGCAGAAGGGCGAAGCTACTCTGACGGTGTAAGCAAACGTCGATAGTCGGTGGTCGGTGGTCGATAGCAAATTACGGCCAGATCTTTCTGGCTTCGTCAACGACCGTCGACCACCGACTAACGACTCTTTTAATGACAGAAAGACGGGACCCTATGAATCTTGATGAACTGATTGATTTACTTCCGGCGTATGCGAAAGATCTAAAGCTGAACTATTCGTCCCTGGTACGGCAGCAGAGTGAGTTGACCGAACAGCAGAGGTGGGGGACGGTGGTGGCGAGCGCGATGGCGGCCGGCAACGAGGAGATAGTAAAAGCAGCTCTGGGCGAAGCTGGCGCGCATCTCTCGCCAGAGGCTCTGGAAGCCGCGAAAAGCGCAGCTGCGGTGATGGGCATGAACAATGTGTACTACCGCTTCCTGCACTTGAGCAGCAACGAAAAGTACAAGACGATGCCGGCGCGGCTGCGCATGAATGCGATTCGCACGCATGGCGTGGATCACGCGGACTTCGAGCTCTGGTGCACAGCGGTCTCGGCGATCAATGGATGCGGAGCCTGCGTCGACTCGCACGAGAAAACGTTGCGCGACAAAGGTGTGGCGGAAGAAAAAATTCTTGCCGCCGTCCGCATCGCTTCGGTTGTGCACGCGATTGCTTCGGTTCTGCAAACCGAGTCTGCTTTGGGAAACTTGTCGGCGGTGCCCGTAGAGACGGCATGATGTCTTCTGGAAGCGGCGTGAACTCTGGTTCCGCCGCTTTTCTGTGTCTCGTGCTTCCTATTCTCAAGTTGCACACATCTCGCGACAGTTAGAAAACAGTCACTTGACAGAATGCTCGCGTGGATTTCTAAACGTTGCTTCCGTCGAGTGAATTTGAATCTTCGAAGTTCCCTTGCGGATTTTTTTCGTGCTAGTATGCGATACAGCTACACAAAAACGCTCTGCACCGAGTTCAATGCTTGGCTCCCAACGAAAAATTCGAAGTGGTCGTTAGCCACTGCATCCGGTCTGGTTAGTCAGAGCGCCTTCTGCGTATCACTCAAGCCTCGAAGCGAGGCTGGCAATACGTTTCAAAAAGTTACTGCCCGTTGTTAGGGTGATTTGGTTGGAAGTTCAAGGAACGAAATCGCAACCTTGGGCGAGTTCGGCTTTTGGGCCGGCTAAGGCATTTTGCCGTGAGATTTTTTTCGCGTGCTCTGATACTGTGCGCTATCACAATCAGGCGCGAGCAGGTTTAAACGACATGTCCGTAACAAGCGCGACCGCTTCCATTGATCCCTGGGTCCAAATACTTGGAGCCCTGGAAAAGAAAATCAATCGTCATTCGTATGACACCTGGCTCAAGCCGACGCGCTTCAGTCACCTGCAGAATGGCATCATCTTCATCCGTGTACCTACGGCAGAGTTCCGCGATATCGGCGACAAGTACGGCGATCTGATCCAGGAAGCGATCGACAACCTGGGCTTCGACTTCCGCGATGTGCAATTCATCACAAGCGATGATGCTCCGCAGAAGACTCCCGTACGCCACGACGGCGGATTTTCCGCCGCTGCCGCTGCGGCGGCTGCTCCGCAGATAGGGCAGGCGCGCCAGACCCGGTTCGACTGGGACAGCGCAGCGCAGCTGAATCCGAAGTACACCTTCGACAACTTCATCATTGGCGCCGGCAACCAGTTTGCCGCCGCAGCTGCGAAGGCGGTAGCCGAGAATCCCTCCAAGGCCTACAACCCGCTCTTCCTTTATGGCGGCGTAGGAATGGGCAAGACGCACCTGATGCAGGCGATCGGTGCGGCGGTGAAGAAGCGGGATCCGCAGAAGTCGATCTGCTATCTGTCGAGCGAGCGCTTTACCAACGAGATGATCAACTCGCTGCGCTACGACAAGATGAGCAGCTTCCGCGACAAGTTCCGCAACGTGGACGTACTGCTGGTGGACGACATCCAGTTCCTGGCACAGAAAGAACGCACGCAGGAAGAGTTTTTCCATACGTTCAATGCTTTGCACGAAGGTATGAAGCAGATCGTGATTGCCAGCGATCGTCCGCCGAAAGAGTTGGCGGAGATTGAAGACCGTCTGCGCAGCCGCTTCGAGTGGGGATTGATCGCCGACATCCAACCGCCGGACCTTGAAACGAAGGTCGCCATCCTGATGAAGAAGGGCGAGTCGGAGCGGGTGATCCTGCCGACCGAGGTTGCGCTCTTCATCGCTTCGAACATTCGCTCTAACGTTCGCGAACTGGAAGGCGCGCTGATCCGGTTGATCGCGCATTCATCGCTGATCGGGCAGGAGATCACGCTGCCGTACGCGCAGCAGGTGCTGAAGAACTTCATCGACTCGCAGTCGCGCAAGGTGTCGATCGAAGCGATTCAGAAGGCAGTGGCCGAGCAGTTTGGCCTGCGTCCGCAGGAGATCAAGCAGAAGAACAACTCACGCGCCATCGTTTATCCGCGACAGATTGCGATGCACCTGGCGAAGCATCTGACGGACGCATCATTGCCGGAAATCGGGCGTCAGTTCGGCGGCAAGCATCACACGACGGTTCTGCACTCGATCGAGAAGATTGAGGAATCACGCAAGACGGATAAGGATCTGAACCGGCTGCTCAACAAGATGCTGGAGCAGTTGGGCGGGTAGGCAGTGAGGGATCATCAGCAATCATTCAGCCCGGTCGATGACCGGGCTTTTTCATCGTGTAATTTCAGCATTGAAATATCACATTCGAGTGGACTCCTCGGGTTGCCGGACAAATTCTGGAAGCGCATTTGGAACGTGGCTTGGAATCTCGCCGGCGGGCGCTGGACGGAAATTAGTGCTTCCGTGACTATTCGGAATGGAGTGGTCCTAGGCAAGAGTTTTCATGTGATAGTCCCTCACCGCGAGGGTTATGCCTTGATTGCGGATGCGGCTACGGTTCGCGGTTTTGGACTCCAAGGACGCCGCCTCAACTTAGGCACGAACAATTTGGTATACGGCAGACCCGGTGGGTGCGAAATCTGCCAAGCGCTCTGGGCCCGTTTGACACCCTTCGCCAACACCGCTGACATGAGAGATGCTTTCGATTTCGATCTCTCCGGCAGCGGAGGAACTCTGAGAGCGTGCACCAGGTTGCCCGCTTAATGCCAACTGCGGGCCGCACGCAATGACGTTCTAAGTTCCGAGGACATTTGGCCGAACCACCACGTACCGCCTCATAACTGGTGGCGTGAATCGTGTGGATAGACTGTGGAAACGGTGCATTGTGAGGGCGAATTCCCAAATGACGACCCAAAGATCCAGTTCGGCCCACACACTAGCGCCCTTTTGAACATGCCATTAGAAAAACGTAAGTTGCTGGTTTAAGCTTGTTTGCCCAAAGTTTCCACTTTTCCGCAGGCATCTACTACGGATTGTGAGATGTGCGGTTTCTTTGGTTTTTATTTTGATATATAAAAAAGGCCATACAACAACCGTGGCCAGCAGTATTCGCCGGGCGGCGCCAACTCGGGCTAAGATGGCCACTGTGCCAGGCGGAATGGAAGACGAGGACTTATGGAGATCACAGTCACTAAGTTCGACCTGCTGAAAGAACTCACCGCCACGCAGGGAGTAGTCGAACGTAAGACCACCATCCCGATCCTTTCGCATTTTCTATTTGAAGCAGCAGAGGACAAACTTTCCATCACCGCAACCGATCTCGACCTGGGACTGCGCACCTCCTGCCCTGCCAAGGTAAAGAAAGAGGGCGCATGCACCATTCCGGCGCGAAAGCTGTATGACTACGTGAAGTTGCTGCCCGATGGCGATATCAGCATCAAGGCACTGGAAAATCATTGGGTGAACATCCGCTCCGGTCGCTCGAACACAAAGATGGTCGGTATGGCGCGCTCGAACTTTCCCGCTCTGCCCGTATTTCCCACTGCCGGCGTGATCAAGATTCCGGCGCAAGTGCTGCGCACGATGATCGCCAAGACGATCTTCGCGATCTCCAGTGAAGAGTCGCGTTATACGCTGAGCGGGGCGCTGATGGTGCTGAAGCCGGAGTCGATCATCATGGTCGCCACGGACGGCCATCGCCTGGCACACATCGAAAAGGCGCACGAGGCATTCCCTGATGTTTCCGACATGCGGACCCTGGTACCAAGGAAGGCCATGGCGGAGTTGAACTCACTGCTGGGTGCGACGGATGTGGATTTCGTTGAGTTTGCCAAGGACGAATCGACATTGTTCTTCCGCATCGGCGGACGCGTTCTCACTTCCCGCCAGCTTACCGGGCAATTCCCGAACTTTGAAGCCGTCCTTCCGCGCGATAACACCAAGTTTGTCACGGTGCGTACCGAGGACATTTCTTCCGCGATTCAGCGCGTGGCGCAATTTGCGGATGAGCGCTCAGGGGCGATCAAGCTGAAGCTGGACAAGGGCGGGATTACTGTTTCGTCCTCTTCGGCGGAGACAGGCGAGTCGGAAGACCAGATCGAAGCGACGTATGCTGCCGATCCGGTGGTCATCGGTTTCAACTCGCAATACCTGCTCGACTTCCTGAAAGCCGCCACTGGCGGGGAAGTTCGCTTCGAGTTCAAGGACGCGCAATCGGCCGGGCAGCTTCGTCCGGAAGAAAACGGCGACGCCGAGTTCAAGTATCGCTACATCGTGATGCCGATGCGGATCTGACGTATTGCGGCGATCGCGACTATTACCAGGACATCTCTCTTGAAACGAATCGTTGGTCTCTGCGCCGTGCTGAGCGTGGCATGGTGCGGCAATGTTGCCGCACAAACCGCGTCGGCGAAGCTCGATCAACTCGCGAACCGCTTCGTTCAACAAAATCTCGAATACGATCCGACCCTCTCTTACTTCTCAGGTCTGCCGACAAAAGATCACAGCCGGTTTGCCGATCGCACGCCGCGAAGCGCTGGCGGCGTTCGATGCCGAGGAAGCGGTCGACCTGAAAGAGTTGCAGGCGATCGATCCACACAGCTTGCCCGGCAGCGCGCGGGCGATCTACGCGAACCTGAAGGAACAGATTGAGTCCGATCTACAGCTTCGCGTGTGCAAGAACGAATTGTGGAATGTGAACCACTTTAGCGGCTGGCAGTCGCAGTTTGCGGATATCGCCGAGCAGCAACCAGTCGCCTCGGCTGACGATCGGGCGCAGGCCTTGAAACGCTGGGGTTCGGTACCTCGCTATATCGACGTGGAGATTGCGAATCTGAAGAGCGGCCTGGCGAAGGGCTACTCGGCTCCAAAGTCGGTGGTGCGCCGAGTGATCGCGCAGATGGATAGCTTCACGTCTGCTCCTCCCGAGAAATCGCCGTTCTATTCGCCTGCGGAGCGCTCGAAGGATCCTGCATTCAAAGTCGAGTTTGCGAAGCTGATCGCCGAGCAAATCAATCCGGCGCTGAAACGTTATGGCGGCTTCCTGAAGAACGAATACCTGCCCAAAGCGCGCGAGGGGGTTGCTGTTTCTGACCTGCCCGATGGCGCAGCGTGCTACCAGGCATTCTTGCGGCAAAGTACTACGCTGAACCGTACGCCACAGGAAGTCTACGAGCTCGGCCAGAAAACGGTTGCGGCTAACCAGGCTGATGTCATCAAGCTGGGCCGGGAGATGTTCGGCACCTCCGACTTCGCGACGATTGTGAAGGACGTGAAGGCACGGCCTGAAGATCACTTCAAGTCGAAGGAAGAACTGCTGGAATACTCCCGCAGCATTCTGGCGAGAGCGAAAACGAAGACGGCTGAGAAGCTGATCGCTCACATGCCGAAGCAGGACGTCGTGATCAAGCCCGAGCGCGACTTCGAAGACGCTGCCGGCGTGTCGTCGCACTACGATCCCGAACCCGACACGTCGAGGCCCGCCACGTACCGAATCGAACTGGGGAATTGGCAGTCGCAAACTCGTGGCGAAGCAGAAATCACAGTCGTGCACGAGGCGTGGCCGGGCCATCATCTGCAAATCGCACTGGCTCGCGAGCTTCAACCTGACAGCCCGCTTTCGAAGCTGGTCATGAACTCCGCTTACGTAGAGGGATGGGCGCGCTATGCCGAGGCGATGGCGGAAGAGGCAGGGATCTACGAGAGCAAAAGTGCGCTGATTCAGCGACGTGTCTGGCCGGCTCGAGGTATGGTGGTGGACCCAGGTCTGCACGCCATGCACTGGACGCGCCAGCAGGCCATCGACTATCTCGTTTCAACGGGACGCTTCGGACCGAAATCAGCCGACGACGTGGTGGACCGCATTGCCGTTCTGCCGGGGCAACTAACCTCCTATGATTCGGGTGGCCTCGAGATCAAGGCCTTGCGGCAGGAAGCGCAGACCAAGCTTGGTGCTCATTTCGATCTGCGTGAGTTCAATCAGACCGTGCTCGAAGAAGGCGTGGTCCCTCTGAGCGAACTTCGCAATCATGTGGAAGATTGGATCGCCACGCGCGCGGCAGCGAGCAGTCATGCGGCAAGTGCTGCCAGATGATTTGAAAGATGGCGTCAGTCCTCAGTATTCAGACCCATTGACCTTCTTCCTTCGCATGAGTAACCTGCCCCAGCAGCTCTCCTGGAGGGTTCTATGAGTGGCTTTAAGCAATTTCTCCTACGTGGAAATGTTGTGGACCTCGCTGTCGGCGTAGTGGTGGGCGCGGCCTTCGGGACGGTCGTCACAGCTTTTGTAAAAGATCTTCTTACGCCGCTGATCGCAGCTGTCGTGAAGAAACCTGATTTCTCTGGATTCGCGATCGAGATTAACGGCAGCAAGTTTCTCTACGGCGATTTCATCAACGCCCTGATCTCATTCGTACTGGTGGCTGCGGCTGTCTACTACTTCGTAGTGCTCCCGATTAATGCATTGGTAAACCGTGTGAAGAAAGCTCCGGTGACGGCCGACCCGACCACGCGCAAATGCCCGGAATGCCAGAGCGAGATTCCCCTGTCGGCCAAGCGATGCGCGTTCTGCACGTCGGTAGTTGCAGCGCAAGCGTCGAGTGCTGCCGTCTAAGTGGGTGATGACCGGCGCCGACGGCAAGGCGCGTGATCGTAAGCCTGTTCATCACAAACAGCCCTTCTGCGTAGCTTCGCATCTGTAAGTGGGCACATATGCGGGAGGAATCATGAAAAAGATTATCGGTACAGTGGGAGCGGGCCTCTTTGTGGCGCTGGCCGCCGCGCTGTTTCTAAACAGACGTTACGGCATCTTCGGAGCGTCGAGAAGACAGGCTGAAGCCGCCAACAAGGTATTGCGCAATGCCGAGCAACTCGCTGACAAGATGCGAGACGAGTTCGTGCCGGGCAAGGTCAATACCGGAGAATTGTCGCCGGGTCTAGTTGACCTGAATGCATGCTCAGTTCAGGATCTGCTCAGCATTCGAGGTTTGGATGCTGAATGGGCGACGCGGATCGTGGAATCGCGCCCCTATCGCAGTAAGATGGATCTACTTTCGCGCATGGTCATCCCGAGTGACATATTCACGATGATCAATGCGCGCATCAGCATTGGGAAACCCGACGAGGGCGTGAAGATCGCGTGACGCGGTCTGGAGGCTCAGCTTTTCGGAGAGCAACGCGGCCCATGGGAAAGCCGTTTTCCAGCATCGAGCGCTGATCCATATCGAATAAAACAGTCTCCGAGACGGAGGAAACTCGCGCCGGGACAACGCCATTTTTCCAGAACGCGACAAGGATTCGCCGTGCGCTGCCCAGGTGAGTTTGGGAGCTCTCCTAAGCTCTTGATACCACACGGTTTACCTTCGCGACACCCAGTCTTTTTTCGCTCTTTTCTATGCTAAAATAGAGACTGCTCAGATGGGCGCTAACCGTTTTTGATTTCAATCACTTGAGGTCGATTTAAGGGTATCCGGAAGAGGGTGTTCCGGACGCTCGTTGACCGCTCCATCAGAGCCCGTATTTTCCGGCAACTGGCCGGTCAAGTCTGGTGCGCGTGAGCGCGCTTTTTGTAACGAATGGAGTTCGATGCCCGCCAAAGAAACTCGTAATGGAACGGCCGTAGCTGAACCAAAAGAGACGAAGCCCACAACGAACGAAAAATCCACCAACGGAAACGGAGATCACAACGGCACCTACAACGCCGACTCGATCAAAGTCCTCGGTGGAATGGAGGCGGTGCGCAAACGGCCCGCGATGTATATCGGATCGACCGGCGAGATGGGCTTGCATCACCTGGTATACGAAGTCGTCGACAATTCCGTCGACGAAGCGCTTGCCGGCTACGCGACGCACGTCGATGTGACGATTCATATCGACAACTCCATCACGGTGGTCGACGACGGCCGCGGAATTCCCGTCGACGACATGATCATCGACGACGAAAAAGTTCCAGCGGCGCAAGTCGTGATGACGAAGCTGCACGCCGGCGGTAAGTTCGACAGCTCGACCTACAAAGTTTCCGGCGGACTGCACGGTGTGGGCGTGAGCTGCGTGAACGCGCTCAGTGAAGAACTGAATCTCGAAATCAAGCGCAACGACCACACGTGGGAGCAGTCGTATTCGAAGGGCGAGCCGACCACCAAGCTGAAGAAAGTCGGTCCTTCGAAGAAGACCGGAACCAAGGTTCATTTCGTTCCGGACAAGTCGATCTTCACTGTTACGGAATACAACTTCGACACGCTGGCGCAGCGCCTGCGCGAACTAGCCTTCTTGAACGAAGGGCTGATCATCACGCTGACTGACGAGCGCGCCACCGATTCGAAGACTGGCGAAAACAAGCGTCTGGAATTCAAGTATAACGGTGGCATCGCCGAGTTCGTGAAGCATTTGAATCGTGGCAAGAACGTACTCTACGACAAGCCGATCCACATGAAGAAGGAAGCGGATGATAGCGGCGTGGCGATCGATCTTGCCGTGCAGTACAACGATGGGTATTCCGAAAATGTGTTCAGCTTTGCCAACAACATCAACACCGTCGATGGCGGCACGCATCTCTCGGGATTCCGAACGTCGCTCACACGAACGATCAACTATTTCGGCAAGCAGCTCGGATTGTTCAAAGGCGATTCTGAGAGCCTATCGGGAGACGACGTTCGCGAAGGACTAGTGGCGGTGATCAGTGTGAAGCTGCCGCAGCCCCAGTTCGAAGGCCAGACCAAGGGCAAGCTGAATTCCGATATCGCCGGTGTGGTGCAGGCGTTCGTCAATGAAAAACTGGGCGCCTTCTTCGAGCAGAATCCGACCGCGGCGCGCAAGATCATCAACAAGGCCATTGACGCAGCGCGCGCACGTGAAGCCGCACGGAAGGCACGCGATCTTACACGACGCAAAGGCGCACTCGACGGCGGTGGTCTGCCGGGCAAACTTGCAGACTGCTCTGAGCGGCAGCCGGATCGCTGCGAGCTGTACCTAGTGGAGGGCGAGTCCGCAGGCGGAACCGCGAAGCAGGGACGCGACCGCCGCTTCCAGGCGATCCTGCCGCTGAAGGGCAAGATCCTCAACGTGGAAAAAGCGCGGTACGACAAGATGCTCAGCCACGAAGAAATTCGCGCGATGATCACGGCGCTGGGCACGGGCATTGGCAAGGACGACTTCGATCCGGCAAAGCTTCGCTACGGCAAGATCATCCTGATGACCGATGCCGATGTCGACGGATCGCACATTCGCACGCTGCTGCTTACGTTTTTCTTCCGGCACATGCAGGAGCTGATCAAGCGGAACAACGTCTACATCGCGCAGCCGCCGCTGTATTCGATTCGCAAGGGCAAATCGCAGCAGTACATCAAGAACGACGCCGAGTTCGTGAAGGTGATGGTAAAGCGCGCATCCGAAGGACTGGTGGTTCGCTACGGTGAGGGCGCCGCGAAGCTCGAGGGCGCACAACTGGCGAAGTTCATGACCACGTTGAACGAGTTCATCGGGTTCTACGACAAGGTCGCCAAGCGCCTCCGCGACGATCGCGTGGCCGATTCTCTTCCCCGTATCGACCTCGCGAAACGTACCGACTTCGAAGGCGATAAGAAGAGCGAGCCGACGAAAATTGCGCGGCTTACGAAAGATCTGCAGAAGATGGCAAAAGAGCGCGACTTCAAGAAAGTGGAAGCGCGCTTCGACGAAGAGCACAACCTTTGGGAAGTTGCCTTCGTGAACAGCCAGGGCGCGGAGCACGTGATCAACTGGGAGCTGGCGAGTGCGCCCGAGTATCGCCAGATGCTCTCGAAGTACAAGCAGATCGAGCCGTACATGCAGCCCCCGTTCGTAATCGAGCCCAAGGCGCGCGAGGATTCGAAGTCCGATCGCGCCGAGCTCAGCGACGACGAGCAGGAAACACTCGATAAGGCAGAGAAGAAAGCTCCGAAGGCTGCGCCGCGTCGTAAGCATGAGATGGAGCCGGTCGAGAAGCAGAGCGCGCGCGAGCTCTTCGAGTTCGTCATCAACGAAGGCCGCAAGGACTATACGGTGCAGCGCTACAAAGGCCTGGGCGAGATGAGCGCGAGCCAACTGTGGGAGACCACGATGGATCCGGAGCGGCGCACGCTGCTCTCGGTGAAGCTGGAAGATATTGCGGAATGCGAGACGATCTTCTCCACGCTGATGGGCGAAGACGTGGAGGCACGCCGCAAATTCATCGAAGACAACGCACTGGACGTGAAGAACCTGGACATCTAACCAAGCCGCAGATCGGAAGAAGCCTGATTTGAAAAGCCTGCTCGCACGAGCGGGCTTTTTGTTCTCACGCTAGTTTCGTCGGCTCTCTGCGTAAATTCATTCGCGCAGTCGACCTTTTCATGTTATAGGTCTGCTCTGTCCACGATATGAGCGAGAACAACTGTCGGGCAATGCGCTTCTGTTCGAAGGGTGGCCGGCGGCCGCACTCAGCGGGCCCCTCCCTTTTCCTCCCGCTGCTACTGGCCTTGTTGCTGTTCCAAGGCGGCGAAACCGCCCGGGCGCAACAGAGCCAGCCGACCGCTGCCACAACACCGGCAAGCGCCACCGCTGCCCCGTCCACTCAGGAATCGTCGCAAGAAGTCCTGACGATCAAAAAGCAGGTAAATCTCGTGGTTGTTCCTGTCGTCGTGCGAGATAAAAAGGGGAAAGCGGTCGGCTCGCTGGAGCGTGACGATTTCCAGATCTTCGATGACGGCAAGCTACAGGCGATCAGTACCTTCAACATAGAGACCAACCAGCGTGTAGCGGAGCCAGCGCATCGGAGCTCGGTACTCGGCAACCTGCCGATCGCCAAAGTGGTAGGTCCGGCTCCTTCACATTTCTTTGCCTACCTGTTTGACGACGTGCATTTGCACGCTGGCGACCTGATGCAGGTGCGAGCGGCAGCCAAGAAACACCTGGAATCCGGCATGGGACCGGACGACCGCGCGGCCGTATTCACCACCTCGAGCGACGTCACACTGGAGTTCACCAACGACAAAGCTCAACTCACTCGGGCGATGGACCACATAAAACCAGGATTCGGCAGCGGGGGCGCAAAATGTCCCTATATGAACTACTATCTCGCGCAAAGAATCGTGGAGGAATTCGGGGGTTCCATGACTCCGGCCTGGGATGGCGCAACGGACGACGTTTGGAACTGCCTCTTCAACCGGACCGAGCATCTTGAACCCCAAGCGCGACAAGCGGCACTCGATGCGGCTCGCCGGGAGGTCCAAATCGGAGATGAGAATGCTCGGAGAGCTCTGCTCGCCATCGAGGCGGTAGTTCGCCATCTTGCGGCAATGCCGGGAGCGCGAACGCTGATTCTGATCTCGCCGGGATTCCAGACTGGCGACGACCACACCGAGCAGAACGCTGCCATCAACCTGGCGACAGGGCGAAACATCGTGATTAACGCGCTCGATGCCCGTGGACTGTACACTGGCGCGCCGGGAGCCGACAACGAGACCGGGCCAAGCACTCCGCTGGCTACCCAACTGGAAGACCCTATCAACCGGCAGGCCCTGTTGTTGCAGAGCAATGTGATGGCTGAACTCGCCGACGGTACCGGCGGCAAGTTCTTCCACGGCAATAATGATCTGCTTGGCGGCTTCGACCAGCTCGGCTCGCCGCCTGAGTACATTTACGTGCTCGCTTTCAGACCAGAGATCCTGAAGAAGGGAGGCCAGTATCATCGTCTGAAAGATCGTGCTGGCCAAGAACCGTGACTGCACGGTGCAGGCGCGCCGTGGCTATTACGAAACGGCGGGCACCGATGCTCCCGAAAAGTTGCTTTCCGACGAACTGCAACAGGCATTGTTCTCGCGCGAAGAGATGCATAGCTTACCGATCGTGCTCAAGACGGAGTACGCGAGGAAAGAGGCTTCGAATCGCGAGCTACTGGTGACCACACGCATCGACCTGAGTGGCGTCCATTTTCATAAGGTCAACAACGCGAATGTGGACGACCTCACGCTCGTATGCGGGTTGTTCGATCTGAACGGCAATTACCTGCAGGGAAAAAGGCGGGAAATATCCCTGCGCCTGGCAGACGATGTACTCAAGCAGCTAAGTGAAGGCATGAACGTCAAAACAACGTTTGACGTGGAGCCCGGCGCCTATCTGATACGAGTAGTGGTGCGCGATTCCGCAGACGGCCTTCTGTCGACGGTGAATGGGTCTGGCCTCATTCAATAGAACGGGACTCTCTGGGTTGTCTGTCTGCGTAGCAGGAAGGTCCAACCTCGACGCCTCTCAGCTAGGCTCAGTATGGTCTGTGCCCTTCAGTCATGCCCGGCCACGTATCTGTGCGGAAAGGAGCGGCGGGTAAGCCAGATCCGTTGAACAGCGTAGCCGCCGGATTCGACTGCCATGCGTAGCGAACCTCTTTCGGGTTCGGCACCGAAGAGGATGAGAGGACGATCGTGTCGCCCTCGATGTGTGCATCGGCCCAATACCATTTGCGGTCGTCGCCTGCGATGGAGAACTCTTCCAGCTTCTCTCCTTTTACGATGAGACCGCCGTCGGCGTGTGCGAAATGCAATCGGATAGACCCGGGCATCCTGTCCACCGACAGCAGAGTTGGCCCCGAGTACGCTACATGCTCGCCGTAGTGGTTGGCTAAGGCGCACAGCGCGAGCCGTTCTCCCACAGGAAGTTTGTCTTTGGGATGCAGGTTATCGGGATCGCCTGTGTCGATGGTGACCGCTAGACAGGAGTTGGGAACGCTGGAAGCCGTGAGCGCCTGCGACTCACGCGTCTCCGCCCATGGGTCGTCGATCGGCGTTGGACTCCGATGGCTAAACGCTGGAAGGCTGACGATGTAAAAGGGGAAATCGCCCTGTCCAAAGAGCCTTCGCCAGTCGGCGATGGTCACGGGAAGAATCTTGCGGTACTGGTATCCGCGATCTGAGTTCTGTTCGCCCTGGTACCACAGCGCACCTGTGATCGCGAGAGGCGCAATGGGCGCCAGCATTCCTTCATAAAGCACGGACGGCATCACCGGCCAGTTCTCATAACCGATCGGCAGACCATGCGGCGGACGCGCATCGACACTCAACTGGCCTTTCCATGTGCCGGCCAAAGCGATGCTCGTGTGGTCCCCGAGCATGAGGCGCAGCTCTTCCGGTTTGCCAAGGAATCCGCCTGCCGGCGTGGTTTTCAGAACTCGAATCGCCACCAGGTTGCGCCCGGGTTTCAGCAAGCCATCGCTGATGGGATAGACGCGCGGGTTCTCGACCCATGCGCTGGCGCCGACCTGTGTTCCATTGATGTATGCCGTATCCATGCGCTCGATCGAGCCGAGGAAAAGCAACGCTCGTCCTGCTGGTAGTGGATCGGGCAGCACGATCTCTCTGCGGAACCAAACCACGGCAGGAGTCTCGGGCACGCCCAGTTCGGAGAATCCGCCGGGAACGTCGACGGACTTCCATGCCGAATCATCCAGTGTTGGAGAGGCCCAGTTACCCTTAACCCCGATGTCGTACTCGTCATACCAGTGCATGACGTAGTTGCCGTATTCGGGCGCGCCCGCCGCGGCTAGTTTCTGAACTTCAGCCAGCGGGACATCGAAGTCCTTGAGTGGTTGAAGCGCGGCGGCGCTTGTCCAGGCCTCCGCGGGAGTTCCGCCGAGGCAGTCCACGACGAGGCCGACGGGAACATGGATCTCCTGCTGGACCTTGCGTGCAAAGTAATATGCGACAGCTGAAACGCGGTCCGCCGTTTCGGGCGAGACTACTTTCCATGTTCCTGCCACAAGATCCGTGTGGTGGTAGGCCGCATGAGGCGCAACGGAGAAGAAACGAATCTCGGGGAAATTGGCGACTTTCACTTCCTCCTCGCCATTGCGCGCGAAGCGGAGCGGAACCTGCATATTGGATTGGCCGCCACACAGCCAGACGTCCCCAACCAATACGTTGTGAAGCTCTATCGTCTGGCGACCAATGATCGTTACCGTGTACGGACCACCTGCGCGCGGCGGCTGAATCCTCACCTGCCAGCGGCGGTCGGGCCCCGCCACGCCGGTTGCGCTCTTACCGGCAATCTCAACGCGAATCTTGTCCCCCGGTTCGGACCAGCCCCAGATGGCGTTCTTCTTACCGCGTTGCAACACCATGTTGTCGCCGAAGATTGGACTGACGAGCGGAAGCGGCGTGGCTGATGTTTCCGGCGCCGTGTTTGCCGGGGCCGCCAGAGCGATCATCGGCAGCATCGCCAGCACAGCTACTGCGAGCATTCCGTGCAGCAACTTGCGCCGGGTCAACCCAATCTGTTTTTCCATTCGCCTCTCCTTGTAGCAGCTCTCAATATTGGCTTAACAAGGCCCGGTAAACAACCGTTGGTTTGTGTCGATTTGAAGAGGTCACGATCCTGCGTAACTCATTGTTGAGTTGCGCCGTTAACTCATAGGTGAGTTTCGCGCAGTTGGAGACCTGCAAGCTGCTGGCGACTCATCGTTCTTGAGTAAGTCGGGAACAAAGCGGCGTTTCGCGGAGTCAATTCCGGCAGCGGAGGAAAACCATGCTCGCTCATGCAGCAGAAATCTGGAACACTCGGCAGCGCTGGGGAACAGTCGCTCTCGTTGGCGTCGCGCTCTTTGCGGCGATTGCAATTTGCGTCCCAAATCTATTGCGCATGCAGCTGCCAAAGCAGGAAATGTCCCAAGCTCAGGCGGCGGCATATCTATCGGGGACAGCGGGTGGTAGTAGTCGCGACCGCATCGAGACGAGAAATGGCGCGGCCATGATTGCGGCACTGCCTGCGAGCGAGGGTGTAGTTGGAGGAGTGCCGGGCGGCGCGATGGGAGCGAAGCTTGGTGGCGTGCAGGCGAGCGCAGCGGAGAATCGGAAAATTGTTCGCACCGGCTATCTCGACCTGGTTGTCTCCAGCCCGATGGACGCGCTGAGTTCTGCTCAGGCAATCGCGCAAAAGTTTGGTGGTTATGTTGCATCGTCGGAGGTGAGTGGAAGCGCAGGCCGGCAGCAGAGCGCGTCGGTGGTTATCTGGGTTCCAGCGGCCCAATTCGACGCAGCGCAAAACGAACTACGCGGGCTTGCCAAGCATGTCGACTCGGAGCGAACCAATGCTTCCGACGTCACCGTGCAGTATGTCGATACGGAATCTGCTCTACGGAACTACCGTGCGGAGGAGGCGCGCTATCTGGAGATCATGAAGCGCGCGGTCACGGTGAAAGATACGCTTGCAGTGAGTGAGAAGCTGGGGGACGTGCGCGGCAGAATCGACGCCACGGAATCCGAGTTTCGCGCGCTTTCGCACCAGGTGGAGATGACGTCCATTGCGGTGAATCTCCTGAGCGAACCAGTTGCGTCTTCTGGACTGAACTGGCGTCCCGCTTATCGAGTGAAAGAGGCGGGTCGCATGGGCCTGGAAGCAATTGCTGACTTCGTCTCTTCGGCGACCGAGTTCGTGTTCCAGATTCCTGCGATTCTTCTCTGGGCCGCAAGCATTTTTTTCGCGATCAAGATCGGCTGGTTTGTGCTGAAGCGGGCGGTGAAGAGCTTTGGGTGGGGACAGAAGGCGAGCTCCCTATTAACCTGACCTGGCAGTCCTACAGCGAAGGATGATCCAAAGGAGGACCGAAAGAGCTAAAGGGAAGGCCTTGCTCTGCTTGCACTACTTTGGATCAAGAATTTCCCTGGAACAATCGTTATCGCAGCACTTCTGTTCTCCAGAATCAGTTTCCCGGTACACAGAGCTGTTTCTCTTCCAGTCTGGCCAGGAACTTACTCGTTCAGTCGCTCGTTGCAGGGTTCTTGTCTGCGCCGACGTTCCGCAAATCGCCGCCTGTAAGTTCGCCATTTTCCACTCCTAGTCGTGACAGCTCGTCGTGAAAATCATTAAGTAATTTGTCTTCGCGTTCCAAGTAACTTAGAGGCGTCATCGGAATGCGTGGTGGGCTCGATTCTTTCAATTGTGTAAATGGAACACCCGAATCATCCTTGCGTTTAACCGGCCTGCCACCGCTCAATTCCAACGAAAATAAGTCCATATATCGGCGAGGGCCGATACCAACAAACGGCAAGAATGGGATTCGTCCATCTTCCGTATCCTTCTCGCTGAAGCATATAGCATCCGAGTGCAACTCGCGAGCCTTGCTCTTTGGATATGGCTCAATGTAATACACCCGTTTCAATCCAGAGGCAATGATGTGGCGTGTGCAATTGTGGCAAGGAAACGTTGTAACATACAGGTACTTACCTTCTACACTTATTCCGTGACGCACGCAGGTCAGTATTGCATCCATCTCGCCATGGACAGCTCTGCCGTATTCCGTGATGTGCCGGAGATCACTGGCATGAATTGCGGCGCGGGCATTTTGTTCACTAACGATTATGTCGTCCAATTTCGAGAGTTCTTGGTCGACGACAAGGCCGACATTCTGATCCTTCACAGAAAAAGAACCAATCACTCTTTTTAGAATTTCACGGACCCTGTTCTCGGTTAGCAGCTTGTCTCTTAGTTTGCTAACAATACTTCCGACGATTAGATCCCTGTGTTGAAAATTCGAGTCAACCGCCTTTTTGTGGTCTCTGGCGTCGATGTCATCCCCGTCCCAGTACGGGCCTCCCTTCGGTGAAGGAACCTCGTTCATTCCGACTGCGACAACATCTCCTGAGGGTGTAGCTATCGCCGCTCCAACCTGCCGCCCTAATTGCGCAGACCGTGCAGCGGAGGCGTACGCCATAAACATCGCGTGTTCTTCTCTTCTTGGGCTGATGAAAGGGTGGCCAAAAACAAGAGACAAAAAGCGATCAAGCTGCTCTTTATATGCCTCACCACCTCTTTGCACAAACACGTCAGCAAGGTAGAAAGTTTCGCGTGTCCGCTGGCCATTCTTAATCTGCTCATCCTGGTCTCGATTGATGATTTCCTGCGCTTGGTCGCCTGTAAGGCCCTTCTGTTTTTGCAGGTACTCTTTTTGTGAGTCATCATCATCAGCGATGGCGATTAGGAAAAAACCGGTCGGTAAATTTCGCGTAGAAGAAAAACTTCTTCGGGGCGCTTAAGGGACCGGATCAGATGCGCGGTTCTATCGCGAGGCTTGAGCCTGCCGTGTTCATCCTCTTCGCGCTTAGATGCGATACTGTGGACCGCCAATGCAGCTAGGGTTCTGGAATCATTTTGGCATGCGGCATTTCCAGCGTCCATTAATCGATGCATAGTGTCGACCGTCGACAGCGCGTCGAAAGAAATACCAAGTTCCAAGTGCCGAAGCTCTTCACTGACACGATATTCGGTCGTTGAGTATCGATACTGTGTTAGGTAATCTTTAAAGACAGCGATGACGGGGTCTGCATCCGTTCCCGCTGGGTAAACGAACCCGAAGACGAGCTCCGCGAACTGAGGTTTGCTCACCGGCAGCATCCTTCCATCACTACTGCAAGCGGATAAGTATTTCACCGCAATCGTATTTGGACACCAGCTTTCTCGCTTCGTTCCGCAGTACTTGTGCCGTTTTGTGCACTGGGGGGACCGAATTGAAACACAGGTTCCCGGTAACTTACTCTCGTAACCACCACCTGATCTGCGTCACTGTCTGCAAGTCACGGTTCCTGTCACGTTCTCTGATTAGACCGGCGGCTCCCCCTGCCGGTCTCGTACGAAGAAGTCTCGTACAAGAAAGCCTCGTACAGGAGAACGAAAATCATGGGGACGTATCGAACCAGCTTCACCAGCCGAACGAGCCTAACCAAGTTTCTGGCCGCCATTTTGTTTGGCGCTACTCTCGCGGCGACCGCCGCCTCGGCCGAAAGCCCAACGGCAGCAGATCGGCAGGCGCCCGCGCTCACTATCTACAACGGGAACTTTGCGCTGGTGCGCGAATACATTCCGTTGGAGCTGACCTCCGGGGTGAACACCGTGAGTTTCACCGAGGTCACGTCGCATCTCGAGCCAGACTCGGTGATCCTGCGCGATCCGAGCGGCCAGCGCTCGTTGCAGGTGCTGGAGCAGAACTATCGCGCCGATCCCGTGTCGCAGGAGTTGCTGCTCTCGCTCTATGAAGGCAAGACCATCGACTTTCTCGTGCAACACGCCGATCGCAGCGAGACGATCAAGGGCAAGATCATCCGTAGCGGATATGTGCCGTCGATGGTGCGTTACGGCCAATATCAACAGCCGGCGTATTCGCAGCCGATCATTGAAGTCGACGGCGTGCTGCGCTTCGGACTGCCTGGTCAGCCGCTGTTTCCGGCGCTGACGGGCGATACGATCCTCAAGCCAACATTGAACTGGCAGTTGCGCACGGACAAGCCTGGACACTTCGATGCGGAGATCGCGTACATCACCAGCGGCATGACTTGGGAAGCTTCCTACAACCTGGTTGCGCCGGAGAAGGGCGACACCATGGACCTGGTCGGCTGGGTCACGATGACCAACACCAGTGGGCGCAGCTTCGAGAATGCGCGCATCAAGCTGCTGGCGGGAGACGTCAACAAGATTCAGGAGCCGACAGGGCAGGCGTATAACATGGCGGCCAAAGCGGCGCTCTCGCGCGACGAGATGGCCCCCACGGTGACCGAGCACAGCTTCGACGAATTTCATATGTACACGCTGCAACGTGCGGCGACGCTGCACGATCAGGAGACGAAGCAGGTGGAGTTCGTGCGCGCGATGAATGTCGCGTCGAAGCGACTCTATGTTTACGACGGCGCGGCGATTGATTGGAATCAGTATCGCTACTGGCAGCCCGAACAGATGCGCACGAATCGCGAGCTGGGCACGCAGTCGAACAGAAAAATCTGGGTGATGCAGGAGTTCGTGAATTCGCGAAGAATAGCCTGGGCATCCCGCTACCGAAGGGCAAGCTGCGTTTCTATCGTCGCGATACCGACGGGCACCTGGAGTTCACCGGCGAGAGCATGATTGATCACACGCCGAAGGACGAGACGGTACGCGTGTATACGGGCAACTCGTTCGATCTGACCGGCGAACGCAAGCGTACAAACTTCACGGTTGATACACATAACAATTGGGCGGATGAGTCGTTCGAGATTCGCGTGCGCAATCACAAGACGGAGCCGGTGACGATCATCGTGGCCGAGCGCCTCTATCGCGGACTGAACTGGAGAATCACGGACGAGTCGCACGAGCATGTGAAGACGGAAGCGCAGCGCATGGAGTATCACGTGACGGTGCCGCCGGATGGCGAGCAGGTCGTGACGTACACCGTGCATTACACGTGGTAGGTTCGAGATCCCACATCTGTCCAAAACAGGGCAGATGTGGGCACCTTCTGGTATCTTTCCGCCATGCGGAACTTCGATACGCTTACCGAGCGCGAGGTCATCGCGCTTGCCATTTCCCTGGAAGAAGAAGACGAACGCACTTACGCGGATTATGCCGAAGGATTACGCGAGGATTTTCCGGCGTCAGCAGCGGTGTTCGATGGCATGCGCCAGGAAGAGATCGGGCATCGCACGCGCCTGATGAAACTCTATAAGCAGAAGTATGGCGACCACATCCCCATGATTCGCCGCACGGACGTGAAGGGATTCGTCGAGCGCAAATCGGTATGGCTGGGCGGTCCTCTGCGTCTGGACGCTGTGCGCAAACAGGCCAGCACGATGGAGGTGGAGAGCCGGCGTTTTTATGAGCGAGCTGCGACACGCACGCATGACGTGAATCTGCGGCGCTTGTTCGATGATCTGGCGCAGGAAGAGCGCGGGCATGAGGATCGTGCTGAGCAATTAGAGAAAGAAAAGCTGACGGGTGGCGCGCGCGAAGAAGAGGCTGAAGCCAGCCGGCGGTTATTTGTCCTGCAAATCGTTCAACCCGGTCTGGCAGGGCTGATGGACGGGTCAGTCTCCACGCTGGCTCCAGTTTTTGCGGCGGCATTCGCCACGCACAAACCTTGGGACGCGTTCGTCGTCGGTCTAGCCGCCTCGATCGGCGCAGGCATCAGCATGGGCTTTGCCGAGGCGTTATCCGATGATGGCAGTCTCACCGGCCGCGGACATCCGTGGGTTCGTGGCGCGATCTGCGGCCTGATGACCGCGCTGGGCGGCATCGGACACACGCTGCCATTCCTGATTCCAGATTTTCGCGCGGCTCTCACCGCGGCAATCATCGTCGTGCTGATCGAGCTCGGCGTGATCTCGTGGATACGCCATCGGTACATGGATACACCTGCGTGGTCCGCAGCGCTCCAGGTCGGTCTAGGCGGAGTGCTGGTATTCGCGACGGGCGTGCTAATCGGAAGCTCGTAGCGCTAGTCCGCTCGCCACTGCCGCTTGGGATAGAGAAGGTGGATCGTCAGTGCCATTGCGATGACGATGACGAAGGCAAGAACGCTGCCTTCCGGACCAACGCTGCCGCCGGTGATCCATTTCGATCCTGCAAATCGCGGAGTGAAGCAGCGTCCCAGCTGCTTTGTAGCCACTGTCCGGAACTCCGTAAGAAGAAACTCTCTGCCCAGTCCCAAGATGCGTGCAAGCCGACCGCGAACCAGAGGCTGCCTGTGCGCCACAGGCTGAAAGCGAAAACCAACGCGATGGCGATCGTACCCAGAGCGCCGATCCAGTCTTCGCCGATGTTTCGTAGATGGATAGCGCCGAAGAACGTCGAAAGCAAAACTGCGGCTGGCCAGAAACCGATTCCCGTCGCCAAGGTGTAGAGCGAATAGCCGCGGAAGAGGAATTCTTCGGCGATGCCGACCAGCAAGAATCCAACTCCCCATACCAGCGCGTATCGCAAAAGCGCAGTTCCGTGAAGTACGACATTGCCCAGGTACACGCCATGGAAAAGGTGGATCAACAACATCAGCAGGCTAATCGCAGCGAATCCAGCGAAAAGTCCGGTTGCAAAGAGGGCGCCTTCAGGCCGCAGTGGCAGACCGTAGGTCCTCCACGGACGCTCCTCCAGTCGAGAAGCCACCCAGGCCGGCAGCATGGCCGCAACGAGGAGCACAATTTCACTCGCAATGAGCCGGATTGGCGTTTCAACCGGGGTGCGATGTCCAAGGAGCGCTCGCAGAACAATTTGGGAAACCCACACCAGCAGGAAAACAGCCAGGGCATAAAGCAGGAACCTCCATCCCGAGCGCAGCCCTTTGTTGTCGGTGAAGATTCGTATCATGAATCCGCGATTCGCAGGTTCCGGTTGTCTTATTTCGGGTTGCTGATTCAAGCTGCCGTCGCCCATCAAACCTCTTGCCCAAAGGGCTCCATAAGACCTGATGTTACAGCTTGGCGGCCAATTAACATTCCCTGACAAAAAAGTTACCAAAGGCCCGGAAATTCATGCGGAAGCCGATTGCCCCGCCTCTCCAGCCTGAAGTACCATAACTGGACTTCTTTGACCGTGAAGGGCGTTAGCTGCGGTCCCGGTTGGCTTCGCGAACGCGAGAAAGGCAGCCGGAATTCGCAAGATCATGAAGACGGAACGTGAGCATCGGGACGAGATTGTCCGCGTAGGGAGAACCCTCTACGAGCGTGGGTTTATTGTTGCCATGGACGGCAACGTCTCAGTGCGTCTTGACGCCGAACGCATCCTGGTAACACCCACATCCATGTGCAAAGGGATGATGACGGCGGATGATCTTGTCATCGTGAATCACAGCGGACAGAAGTTGCACGGCCGCCGCAATGTTTCCAGCGAACTGGGAATGCACCTGCTGATCTACAGCATGCGTCCGGATGTGCACTCGGTCGTGCATGCGCACCCGCCCACCGCAACCGGTTTCGCGGCGGCGGGAATTGCCCTCGACCAGGCATTGGTCTCCGAGGTGGTGTTGACCTTGGGGAAAGTCCCCCTGGCGAAGTACGCCACGCCCGGAACGGCAGAATTAGCGGAATCGTTGCGCCCCCTCGTCCGTGATCACTGTGCCATCCTGATGGCGAATCACGGCGTAGTTGCTTACGGCGGCAGCCTGGAACATGCCTTCATGTGCATGGAAACAGTCGAGCACTTCGCGAAGATAGCGCTGGTGGCGAGGACCCTGGGAAGTCCACAGATCCTGGCACATGAGGACGTTCGTAAACTCCAGGCGATTCGCGAGGCCATGAAAGCGGCAGCGCCCCACAATGGCCACCCTCCGCGGATCGAACCGGTTAGCACCGCGCGGTGACAGCGAACCCCGACCGCGTTCCCGTGAACGAATAGGCCGCTCGAGAAGCTGAACCACTGCCCGCGCGCAAGCTCGTTGACGCTAATCTGCTGTGCAAGCTACAATTACTAGGTTTGCCTGTACTGCCAGGTCCCGTCTTAATCAACCTGCTGCGAGTGTGAGCGCGGGATTCCGATAGGGACAGCCGTTGCCGTCCTGGCGACGTGGAGTGCAAGCGTTACGGTTACTTATAGGCTCGTGGCAGCGCCTCTATGGCGTGCCTTGGAGGAATTATGTACGCGGTGATCCGCACCGGGGGAAAGCAGTATCGCGTCGCACCCGGCGATGTAATTCGGGTCGAGAAACTGGCTCCAGTCCAGGACGACCAGGTTCAGTTCAGTGAAGTTCTGGCAGTCTCGTCCGAAGAAGGACACGTTTCGCGCCCCAGCGGCGCAGCTCACGTGATCGGACAGGTCCTCGGCGACGGTCGTGCAGACAAGATCCTCGTTTTCCACTACAAGCGCAAGAAGCAGTACAAGAAGCTGCAGGGGCACCGGCAGCCGTTCACTGCCGTGCAGATCACCGAGATCTCAATCGACGGACAGACCTTTAAAGCTCCCGCGAACGTGCTGAAGCCGCGCCGAGTCGAAAAGCCGGCTGCGGAAGAAGGCGTGGAAGCTGCTCCCAAGGCGGCGAAGAAGTCCGGCCGCAAGGCAGCTCCGAAAAAGGCTGCCGCCAAGAAAGCCGCGAAGAAGACCAGCGCCAAGAAGTCGCCTGCGAAGGGCAAAAAGAAATAGGTTCGAAATCAAGGTGGCGCAGCGCGCCCCGGTAATAAGGAACTGTCATGGCACACAAAAAAGGGTTAGGAAGTTCACGAAATGGGCGCGACTCAAACGCGCAGCGGCTCGGAGTGAAAGTCTTCGGCGGGCAAACTGTTCCCGGAGGCTCCATCATCGTTCGCCAGCGCGGCACTCGCTACAAGGCAGGACTGAACGTTGGCCGCGGTAAGGACGACACCTTGTTCGCGAAAGTCAGCGGCACCGTGAAGTTCGTCGACAAAGGCTCGATGGGCAAGTTCGTTGTCGTGGATCCGCTCGCAAAGGCGTAAACGCAAGTCACCAGAAATCAAAAGGCACGGAAATCATCCGTGCCTTTTTCTTCCTACATCTTTTCTGTTCTGACCCTCTTTTATTGCGGTCGGTTCTGCTGGGTTGGCGATGCAATCGCGCCTTCCTGCGTTCCCGAAGTTGCTCCGGTCGAACCGCTTGAGCCAATCGCATTTCCGCTAACTAACATCTCTACCCGACGATTCTGCTGACGACCCTCCGGGCTAGCGTTGCTGGCGATAGGATCGTTCTTGCCGAATCCCTGTGCGATTACGTTGTTCGCGGAAACGCCCTGGCTGATCAGATAATCACGAACCACGGCGGCACGTTCATCAGAAAGCTGCTGGTTGTACTGCTCACTACCCACGCTGTCGGTGTATCCGTCGATCTTCAATTGCAGATCGGGATATGCGAGGATGATGCCCGCCACCTTCGCCAGCCGTTCTTTCGCAGATGGTTTCAGTGTTGACTTGTTGAAGTCGAAGAGCACATCAGGCATGTTCGCGACGAGTCCCTGCGCGGTCTCGCGAGTTTGAAGAACCTGGCTTAGCTGCTGACGAAGCTTCTCGCGCTGCTGTGCTGCCTGCTGCTCCGTCTGTAACCGAGCCTGTTCGGCGCGATCCGCCTGAGCGCGAGCATCAGCAGCCTGCTGTGCCAATGTTTGCTGCTGCGCGCGAGCCTGTTCGGTCGCCTGTTGCGCCGCCTGCTGCTGAGCCTGCGCCTGCTGTGCGGCAGCTTGCGCCTCCTGCGCTTTCTGCTGTGCTGCCTGAGCGCGATCGCGTTCTGCCTGACGTTCGGCAGCTGCACGCTCATCGTTCCTCTTCTGGATGCTGAGCACGCGAGCATCTTCCGCCGATTGTGTTGCCGCGCGTGACGCAGTGCGGATGGGCGTGCTGCCTTTCTTGTCGTTGTAGTATTCCTCAGCCTGCGTGAGAGAATCCTGCGCTTTCTGCATAGCACCGGGAGCATACTGTTCGGCGCCCTCTGACTTCGCAATCGCGACCGCATTGCGTGCCTGCAACAATTCCAATGGAACCTTCTTAAAGTCAGCACCGGTTGCGGGCAGCTGCTGCGGCTTCAAGTCCATGGTGTACTCGCCCTTCTGTAAAGCTTCGAAGCGAGCGACAATCGGAGTAACCCCGCCCTTGGTCTTTTCTGTCGGCTCATTCTGGGCGACGATCATGTCACTGGGGTGCGTGACTGCGTAGTATGGCTCGGCGGTGACGACCATGCCGAAGCTCTGCAGATTGCTGGTCACCTTAATCTTTGCATGACCATCGTCGTCAGGAACCACTTCACCGAGGTTCGTTGCACGCCCGTCTGGGGTGATCGCCCACAAGACATACGTCAGGTATTCCGGACCGAAGGTGCGCGCGCGGTCGAGGTGATGTATATCGGCCTCAATGGCCAGACGACCATCTTTTCCCTCCACTTTCGCGTCGCCATCTACCTTCGGCATCAGGTTTGTGCCTTTGAAATCGACTTTCGTAGAACCGCCTTTGTAGCGGTAATTAATGGCCGGAGTTGTGCGTTCAACCACGGTCACACGAAACGTTGGCGCTTTTCCGGCGCGTTCGGTGTAGTTGCCGCTGTTCTGAGTTGAGGAATCCGGCGTCTGTTGGCTTGCATCGTTCTGTGCCGCCAGCGGCAAGGCGGAGACTCCAGCTACTGCTGCAATCAAGAGAAGCTTGCGAAGCATGTTGTACCTGCCCTATTTACTTATTTCTAACTAGACAGGTTGGATGACAGATGGGCTAAGGTGTTTGCTCGGGCCTAAGGCCTTGCGCCGTATTGTTTTGGCGAACGTATAATGCTAGGGAATGCGGTTCCGTTTCCGTTCAGGAGCCACATGTTTCGGAGGCAGCGATGAAAGAAGAGAAGCTGGATAAAATCTCGAAGCAGAATCGTCGTGAATTCCTGAAAGCTGGCAGCGTAGCCACAGCGGCAATGCTGGCCCACGCTGCTGCTCCAACCAAAGCGCACGCGCTTCCTGCTCTGCCCGTGAATCCAGTAACTCCCACCGCCATGCCGACCCGCAATCTCGGAAAAACCGGATACAAAGTTGGCATCTTCAGCCTGGGCGGACAGGCGGCGCTCGAGCGTCCGAACAATGACGCGGTGGCCGTGCCCATCGTCGAAAAGGCGCTCGACCTTGGCGTCAACTACATCGATACATCTTCGATCTACGGCGGTCCGGATCGCTGGAGTGAGCGCTATATCGGACAGGTGATGAAACGCCGCAGGGCCGAAACGTTTCTCGCGACGAAGACCAAAGAACGTACGCGCGACGGATCGCTGCGCATGATCGAAGAGTCACTGAAGTTGTTGCAGACTGATCACGTGGACCTCTGGCAGTTGCATGACATTGGTATCCAGCCGAACGTCGATGAGATCTTCGCCAAGGGCGGTGCGATGGAAGCGCTGCTCGAAATGCGCGATCAGAAGGTAGTGCGCTACCTGGGCGTGACAGGGCACTACCGGCCCGAGCCGCTGATGGACGCGCTCCACCGCCATCCGTTCGACACGATTCTGATGGCCGTGAATGCCGCCGACAAATATCACTACAGTTTCAGCGACCAGTTGCTGCCGCTCGCGGTGGAGAAGCAGATGGGTATCATCGGCATGAAGGTGCCCGCGCGCGGACGTCTTCTTTCGACGTGGACACCGCCTCCGATTGACCAGCAGAAACATTCGTGGGAAGGGATGGCGGTGCAAGCGCACACCCCGGGGACGTTGAGCATGCGCGAAGCCGTGTACTACGCGCTCTCGCTGCCGGTAAGCACGATCATCATTGGCTGCGACTCGATTGCACAGCTCGAGGAAAACGTGACCCTTGCTCGCGAATACACGCCATTGAGCGGCACACAGATGGCATCGCTGCACGGCAGAGCAGAAACGGTTTCGCAGCAGTCACTGTTCTTCCGCTTCTACAATCACGAGTAAGAAGAAGCGCTCGGCATTCCGTAATCAGACCCACGTCTGCCAAAAGATGGCAGAACATGGGGCACCCTCTAAGGGCTGAGTGCTAAGGGCTGAGTGCTAAAATCCAGCTTTGCAGCCCACATCTCAAAAGCAAAGCTCGGGCCTACGCGGTTCTGCGGTCGCCGTCGCGACGGGAATTTTCCTCAGCCGCATCGTCGGACTGGTGAGGGACCGAGTATTCGCTCACTACTTCGGCAACTCGGACGCCGCCGATGCGTTTCGAGCGGCCTTCCGCATTCCTAACTTCCTGCAGAACCTTTTCGGTGAAGGCGTTCTCTCGGCGTCGTTTATACCGGTGTATGCGCGGCTGAATGCCGAGAATCGTCACGAAGAAGCTTCGGAACTTGCCGAAGCGATCTTCGGATTGTTGTTCCTCACCACGTCCGTTCTCGTGACATTGGGAATCGTGGCGACGCCGTGGCTCATTGATGCCATCGCCCCCGGTTTTCATGGCGACAAGCGGCTCCTGACTATTCACCTGGTGCGAGTTCTGTTTCCGGGAGCGGGACTGCTGGTGTTTTCGGCGTGGTGCCTCGGAATACTGAACAGTCATCGCAAGTTCCTGTTGTCGTACACCGCTCCGGTGATCTGGAACTTCGCCATCATTGGCAGCTTTTTATGGAAGGGCGGGCACCAGGCAGAATCTCAGCTGGCGGTCACAGTCGCGTGGGGATCGGTGGTTGGCAGCGCCTTGCAGTTTCTGGTGCAATTGCCCGCTGTGCTCAGATTCCTTTGGCCGCTGCGCGCGCGGCTGAAGTCGAGCTCCGATCATGTACACACGGTGATCCGAAATTTCTTCCCGGTATTCGTAAGCCGCGGAGTCGTTCAGATCAGCGCGTACGTCGACTCGCTGCTTGCCAGCTTTCTGCCAACAGGCGCGGTGGCGGCGCTCGCCTATGCGCAGACTCTGTACTCACTGCCGGTGAGCCTCTTCGGCATGAGCGTGTCCGCAGCCGAGTTGCCGGCGATGTCGAGTGCGCTCGGGACGGCCGACGAAATCGCTGCAGCTTTACGAAAGCGACTTGCAGCGGGACTCCAGCAGATCGCATTCTTTGTGGTGCCCTCGGCGGTTGCGTTCGTGCTGCTCGGGGACGTGGTGGTGGCGACCATCTATCGTTCGGGCGCATTCAACGCTCGCGACGTAACGTATGTTTGGTCGGTAATCGCGGGTTCGGCCGTGGGGCTGCTGGCGTCAACGTCGGGACGCCTTTATTCGTCAGCTTTCTACGCTCTGCGCAACACGCGTACGCCTCTGAAGTTTGCGGTGATCCGCGTCGCACTGACTCTTGTTCTTGGTTATTTCTGCGCGTTGCCGCTGCCACCGCTGCTCGGCATCGACCGCCGTTGGGGTGTCGCCGGACTCACGCTCTCTGCGGGCATCGCCGGCTGGATCGAGTTCGTGTTGTTGCGTCGCGCACTTCATCGCGAAATCGGCGCGGTGGAGTATTCAGTGCCGCGAGTTCTGAAGCTGTGGCTGGCGGCGATTGTCGCAGCGGTGATCGGGTACGGGATCAAGCGCGTACTCCCATTCCATCGTCCACTCCTCGTCGGACCGGCGGTGCTGATTCCCTACGGCGCGATTTATCTCGGATTGACGCAGTTGATGGGGATCTCAACCGTGGGCGGATTGATGCGCAGATTCAAGCGGCGCTGATTCGCGCCAAATGAGCAGCCAAGGTGGGGAACACGGTATGTGCGTTCCCAGCAACAGCTCTCGTAACAGTGCGACGATACCCGGCGGCAACATTACCTTTGGTGGAGTCAACACCCAATCCGGTATGCAGGTGATCCTCGCGCCCAATACGAAAATCACCTTCACAGTCTTGAATTCAAAAGCGACGATCCAAACGAAGCGATAAGGATCACCTAGTGTGATTGCAAATCAGGCGGCGAGCGGCGAATGCAGTTCATAGTATAGGGCTGCCTCGTCGCTTCGCTTCTCGGCATGACAGCAATGAAAGATTGTGGTCACGAACCCAGGACTGCGTCCTGGGCTACTTTCGGACGTCCGCTTCGCGGACTGGCGCGGACAGGAATGTCCGCGCGACAAAAGACATGCCGTCTTTCTGACGGACCCTCAGGGGAGGTGTCTGCGATTACCCGATTACAAATTACCCGATTACCAATTCTGCTTAGCGCAGGAGACGGCTGGCACCGCCGAAGAACGGACCGAAGAGAATATTGCTCTTACCGCGAAATGATGCGCATGTTCTGCCAGTCGTACGCGAATTTCTTGCCGCAATCCAAACACACGATGTAGTGGCTTGGGCCGCTCCCGACAGATTCCCAGTCACTCGATGACTGAGTTTTGGCTGCAGCTGAGGTAAACGGCTGGGAAGTATTCCGATGACGGCAAGACAACGAGAATAATTGAAGAATACGCTCTACCACAGATCCGGTAACGCACCGCAGCGGGTCTTACCTGTTGCCGACCCGCCGCGGCAGAAATCGTACTGAAAACTACGCGCGAGCGGCCGCAGCTTCGACCGGCGCTTCCTTGGCTTCGCCATTGGCCTTCTGGCCCGGCTTGCGAATATCGATACCGCCCTTGAAGAACGCGCCATCTTCAATGCTGATGCGCTGCGCAACTACGTCGCCGGTCAGCGAACCTTCCGTGCGGATGTCCACACGATCGCTGGCGGTCAGGTTCCCGCGAACTTTGCCGAGCACCACGACTTCGCGCGCATTGATGTTCGCGTTGACAACACCGTTCTTGCCAACCGTGACGCGATTTCCGGGCAGGTTGATGGAACCTTCCACGCGGCCGTCGATGTAAAGCGATTCCGAGCCGGTTACTTCACCCTTGATGACCAGCGACTTGCCGATTGTGGCCTGGTCGGTGGTGTTGAGGGTGGCGTTACGGGGCGCCGTCGCGGGCGCTGGATCATAGCTCGTGGTCGGCGCCGGGGCTGCCGGACGTTGTGGTTCGGGTGTAGACGGAGTGGGGGAATTGGGATTCGTGGGCTTCCACATAAAACTTCTAATCCTTTCGGCTCTGGATTAAACGATTATAGACGCACGTACGTCTCCAAATCGCGCCAGACCGGAAACATGTTGAAGAGTTCCGGACTCTTTGAAATTAAAGGGTGAATTCCTCTGCCGCAACCCCTTTTTCACACCTTCGCGAAACACCGGTCGCGAAGAATTTTCCACCCACGGCAAATATTGCTTGTATTGCCTAGGTAGTAATATCGGCAGAACGCCCTAGGAGCTTAGATCAAAGCTGCCTACTACGGGTTAGGAATGGTGATGCGCGGAACCTGTGCCGCCAACGTTAAAATCCGCTGCTACGGCCGCGACGCGTCAGGACGACGGTGAGAAATCCCACCAGCAACGATGGTGAAACCACCAGCGGCCACACCACACGATTCTCGATCCAGCACAAAAACTCGAATGACTGTTGCGCGAACCGCTCGATTCCCTCGGCCGGTATGCCTTTCGGTTCCATGTTTCACATCCGCGCCCCACGTCATTGGGAAACCCGCTTCGCCGGAGTAAGTCGCGAAAAGCTGACTTTTCCGGGCGCCCTCGTCTGTCTCACTGAAGTACAAGCCCCGGGCATGTTAGTTTTCGAGAATCGAGTCAGGCCTTGATATGACCAGACGTCTGCTTGCGACTTTCGTCCTTCTTATGGCGAGCGTCGGCCTTGCGCACGCGCAGCAAAGCGCCGAGGACCTCTACCGTCTCGGCCGACAACAGTTTGAGCGCTCGCTCTACGACGAGGCGATCCAATCTTTCCGCGCGGCGGCGCGCGCCAGCGGCGAATCCTGTGCAAAGTGTTATTTCGGAATCAGCAACGCATACCTTCGTATCGGGAATCCGGCGGCTTCGCTGCAAAATGCGGATATCGGAATCCAGCAGGCGAAGGACAACGCAGAACGTGCGGGCGCACACGATTTGAAGGGACGGATTCTGCTGCTCCAGGCCGGGGACGATCCGCAGCAACTGGAACTGGCGGAAAACGAATTCCGCGAAGCTATCAGGTTGTCTCCGGCGAGAGTCGAAGCGCGCTTCAACCTGGGACTGACGCTGTTGCGTCAATACAAAGACAAGGACGGACTCGATGAGATCCGGACCTATCTCGCTGATGCGCCCAAAGGAGAGAATGCGGATTGGGCGCGCAAGCTCCTGGCGCATCCCACGCGCCTGCGCGCTACATTCGCCCCGGATTTTAAGATCACGACGGCTGACGGGAAGACCATCTCGCTCGATCAACTCGCCGGCAAATACGTGGTCCTCGATTTCTGGGCGACGTGGTGTCCGCCGTGCATTGCTTCCATGGGAGACCTTCGCGCACTGCACAAGAAGTATGCCGACCGCCTGGTGCTGATCAGTATCAGCGACGATGAAGACCAGGACGCCTGGCAACACTTTCTCAGCTCAAACGAACACAAGCTGGACTGGCCACAGTATTTCGACACGAATCACCGCATCGGCAGCCTCTATGGAATTAACAAAATGCCCACGTATGTTGTGATCGACGAGGAAGGCGCAATCGTGCAGCGCGTGATCGGAGTGAATTCCAAGGTAAGCGTGTTCTCACAACTGAAGACCACGATTGACGGGCTGATGGGCGAAAAGTCGAGCTCTCCCTCCCAGTGATTCCCGATCGGAGTTTCCGGACGTACACTGTGTCTTTAGATGACTGGGGTCTGCGGTTACTCGCGCATCCAATAGAACGATGATTTCCGACACCGCCATCCTCCGGAAAATCGAGCAGCAGCCGAAACAGAACGCCGGCTTCAAGCAGCTCGTGCGCGAATTGCGTGCACACGGAGCCGAGCGCCGTCATCTGGAAGAACGCCTGAACGAACTGGTGAAGAGCGGCAAGCTGCGCGAGTCGGATGGCCGCTACCAGATTCCGCGCGCCGTTGCCGGCCGCAACCAGGTAATCGGACGCCTCACCATGCATCGCGACGGCTACGGATTTGTTATCCCCGAAAGCGACGAAGTTCGCGCGCGCATACAGGGCGACATCTACGTGAATCCGCATGCGATCGGAAACGCAATGCATGGCGATCGTGTGCTGGTGGATGTCGGACCGGTGCGCTCCGATGGACGCGCCGAAGGGAAGATCGCGAGCGTGCTCGATCGCGCGCATCCGAGCGTGGTCGGAATCTTTCATTACGGACGCAAGTACAACTTCGTAAGTCCCATCGACGAGAAGATCACGCAGGACATCGTGATTCCAGCCGGAGAGGAGCGTCCGGAAAAAGAAGAAGCGGATGCCAGCGCGAAAGGACATAAACGCACTGGTCTGGATGCGCATCGCGTAGTCGGATCAGAGGCGCATCGACGCACCGAGTGGGATGATCTTGAAGGCGTTGCCGTCGATGTAGAAATCACTGATTGGCCGACGCCGACACAGAATCCTAAGGGCCGCGTGATCGAGATCCTCGGCTACGAAGACGATTTCGGCGTTGATGTCGAGATCATCATCCGCAAGCATCACCTGCCGCACCGTTTTCCAGTCGAGGTGCTGGAAGAAGCACAGGAATTCGATACGGTGATTCCTGCTCCGGAGCTCCAGCATCGTCGCGACTTCCGCAATGTTCCCATCGTGACTATCGATGGCGAGACCGCGCGCGACTTCGACGATGCCGTGACCGTGCACATGCTTCCGAACGGAAATTACGAGTTGCAGGTGCACATCGCCGACGTTGCGCAATTCGTGACCGAGGATTCGGCGCTCGACCGTGAAGCGCGCCTGCGTGGGAACAGCGTTTATTTTCCCGATCGCGCGATTCCCATGCTGCCGATCGAACTCTCGACTGACCTGTGTTCGCTGCGTCCGAAGGTGGACCGGCTGGTGATGTCGTGCGTGATGGAAGTCGATCATCAGGGAGAGGTGCTTGGGTTCGAGTTGAGCGAAGGCGTGATCCGTTCGACGGAGCGCATGACCTATACGGACGTGAATGCGATTCTCGAGGGCGATGCCAAGCTACGAGCGCACTACGATCCCCTGATCCATATTTTCGAGATGATGCGCGACCTGGCGACGATCCTCAATCGCAAGCGCGCGCGACGCGGATCGATCGATTTCGATCTGCCCGAGCCGGTGATCGAATTCGACGAGAACGGGTTGATGCAGGGAATCACGCGCTCCGAGCGCAACTTCGCGCATCGTTTGATCGAGGAATTCATGTTGTCGGCGAACGAATGCGTGGCCAGCTACCTGGAGAAGAAGCATATCGCGGCGATCTATCGCATACACGAGAAGCCGGATCCCAAGCGCGTGTTCGATTTCGAGACTATCGCAGCGACGTTCGGATATTCGCTGGGCGTGGGCGTGCTGCCGATGAAGCGCATGGAGATGAAGTCCGACCGCCGCTCGCATCATCAGACCGGGCGCCAGCCGACGCGGATCGAAATCCCCGAAGACGTACACATCACGCCGCGGATGTACCAGAAGCTCACGGAGAAAATTGCGGGCAAGCCGGAAGAACGAATCCTGTCATTCCTGATGCTGCGTTCGCTGAAGCAGGCACGCTACTCGGAGGAGAACGCCGGGCATTTCGCGTTGGCCGCGCCGACCTACACGCACTTCACGTCGCCGATCCGGCGCTATCCCGACCTGATCATTCATCGCCTGCTGAAAGATGCTTTGCGCGAACAGCCGGAGTTTCATGATGGCATGGTGCCTATAGGCCGCGGGACACCCGTGGGCAGCGAGCGGCCAACTGCCTGGTCCAAGCGCGCTGACAAATTTCAGAAGGACGCATCGCCGTGGTCGAAGGGATCACCAAAGAAGTCCGGAGGTAGATCAGTGAGCCACGACGGCGACAACGCGGCACTCTTGGAACCGATACCGCTGCCGGTCCTTCACGAAATTGCTGACGAATCAAGCGCATCCGAGCGCCGTGCCGACGATGCTGAACGTGAGTTGATGGAGTGGAAGAAGGTCAAGTTCATGTCGCAGCGCATCGGCGAAGAGTTCGAAGGGCTCATCATCAGCGTGACCAAGTTTGGTTTGTTCGTCGAGCTGAAAGACCTGTTCATCGAAGGACTGGTGCCGCTATCGACACTCACCGACGATCGTTATACCTTCCACGAAAACACGCGGCAGATTATCGGGCAACGGACGCGAAAGACGTATTCGCTGGGTGAGACGGTGCGAGTCATCGTCGATCGCATCGATCCGGTAATGAAGAAGATCAATTTTGCCGTGATGGAACCGGAGCCGGTTCGCGCGCCGAAGAAGAAGCGCAAACGTTCGTAGTGTTTGAGTGGAGCGGCGATTACTGCGGCGGAACGCGGAAATCGACGCCACGGTCTTCATTCGACTTTAACGTGGCTTCGCGATCGAGCTCTGACAGCGGAACCTTCTGCATGTAGCCATTGTCGGCCATCAGCCACAACGTGTTTCCTACGATTGCATAGTTCTGCGTTTCCATCCGCTTGCCATCACGGAAAACGAGCGTCGTGGGAGGCCCATCGTCGTGAGGTTTTGACGCGGCGGGCGTAGAAGAAGAAGGAGGCGCCTGCGGTGCAGCCACGGATTGGCTCTCCGCATAATCGCGCTGCACTTCCTGATCATGGCGCAGCTCGGCGAGTTGCTGCTGCATGTACTGCAGTTGGCCTTGCAACGATAGCTGCTGGTTATAGGCTGCCTGTTGCTGCAGGTAAGTTATCGTAGTTGTTGCTGTAGGAATCAGAATCCCAGCCCCAACCGCCCCAGCCCCATCCCCACCAGGGCCAGACGACGGCATTGCGCCGGAAGCCGTTATGGAAGCGACCATTGTTGAAAGGCCGAACGTGATTGACGCTGAAGTTGCCGAATTGGCCGTGGTTTGCGATGCCGACAGAGCGTATCGGCATTCCTCCTGGGCGAGCAGCAAATCCCGGTCCGCGGGCCGGACCTGCCATCGGATGTCCGCCACCCATGGCGCGAGCTCCACCACCACCGCCGTGAGCTCCGCCGCCACGCTGGGCAAGGCTAACGACGGGGACCGCTGCGAGCGCAAGAAGCAGAAGCGACAATAGAAGCCTGCGTCGCATACCGTTATTATACCCGCGTTCGGGAGCGGAGTTTCAGGGGGGCCCGCAGTCCGAAAGACGGCAATTAGTTGGGAACGGATGGTCGCGGCTTTTCTTATCGCTCCGAAGCCTGTACTCTCTTCCAGACCGCCCTTCTCTGGCGTCGCGAATCTAAGTGGATCGTGGCGCTGTTCTGAACAATCACCCGAGGTGACTCGCTTGCGCAATCGGTTCGGATGGCTGTTGCTGCTGGTCCTGTGTTTCGGCACGGGCACAGCTATCGGCGCGAACTCGCCGGATGCCAAACGAGTAGTTACCGAGGAAGTGTCTCCAAGCCTCGCACCACGATTTATCCATTACAACCGCATGTCGGCGTTGGCGCGGCAGGCGGCCGCTCAAGGTGAGTATTCGCAATACGCCATCAATTCGGTGCCGCACTGGGCGGGAGCCTTTTCGCACGACGGCACCATCTACCCCTTCACGATTGTGGGCAACAAGCCCGCCACGGGGGGTACCACTCAGATTCGCACCGCATTGCTGCCCATTTCGCTGGAGTTCGACGAGTATGTTGACCAGCAGGGCAAGCCGCTAGTCCTGGATGTGACGCCGGCCATCGCGCGAGTGCTGCAGTCTCCGAATTTTGCGCCCGTACAACTACGGTACTGGCGACGTGCAATTTGCCGACGCGGTCCAGCGGGCTCAATTCGCATCGTATGCTGCCCCGAACTGGCACACCCAGCTGGCGCCTCCGCGCGTGCTCGCGCCGGTGCTGCTGGAAGTGCCTGTAGGAGCGGCCAAACTCTATCAATCGGAGAGCGGAGTTCTGTATGCGAAGGTCGACTTCAATTTTCTCGCCTCACAGATCAATACGATGACGCAGATGGCGGGGCTGCAGGTCGACGAGTTTCCGCTGCTGCTCGCGTCCAACACGCTGCTCTACGAGAATGGCGACTCCAGCCAATGCTGCATCCTCGGCTTTCATACCGCATATGAAACTGGACGTCGCCACAATACGATTTCCATCCAGACGTTCGCGTACGCGAGCTGGTTGGACACCGGCATCTTTCGCGATCCCGAAATTGCGGATGTGCTCCCGCTAAGCCATGAGATTTCCGAGTGGATGAACGATCCGTTTGTCAGCAACGCGGCGCCGGGATGGCTCTCGCCGGATGGGCACGGTTGCCAGGAACACATCACGACCGGCGATCCGGTGGAAGTGCTGCCGCACCCGGCCTTCGAAGTGGCACTGAACGGTTTCACTTATCATCCGCAGACGCAGGCGCTGCTGCAGTGGTTTACGCGCGAAGCTCCGTCGAGCGCGTTCGAGCGCGCGTACAGCTTCCCTGATACGTCGGCGCTGAAGGCGCCTTCGCAGCCGTGCGAGTAAGTCAGAAGGAAGAAGTACGAAGTCAGAAGTGAGAATGGAAGAGTCTGCAACGGCGTCAGGGCGTTATCGACCGCACTGTCCCACTGACCACCAATCACTAGACTGGTTTCATAAATAAGACTTGAGGTATGCAGAGTAAACCTCAGGGGCTAAAGCCCTCGAAAAGTGCGGCGCTAGCGGCGCGGCTGAAGCCGCGCCCCTTCAAATCGCCTTTATGAAACCAGGTCTAGCCACTGAGCACTAGCCACTCACTACCAGCTACCCGAGCTACCCCACCGCTTCGGGCTTCTCATTTACAATCAATCCATGGCAACGGTGACCTCCGAAGAGTTGATGGAAAAACTGCGCAATTGTTACGACCCGGAGATTCCTCTGAACGTGGTCGACCTTGGTCTCATCTACGGCGTGACCGTCGAGAACGAGGGCGACGTCGTCGTGGAGATGACATTGACGGCGCAGGGCTGCCCTTCGCACACGGAGATCAGCCGCGACATACGCCAGACCTTGCTCAGCATGGAAGGCGTCAACAACTGCAAAGTGAATGTGGTGTGGGATCCGCCGTGGACGCCGCAGCGCATCAGTCCGGAAGGCCGGCAGAAGCTGGGGATTGAAGATTAGCTTCGAGCCACCCACGCCAACAGACGGCGAGGATGGGACACCCGCAGTAGTTGCTGGTGTAAAATCAAAGCAGTCGGGACGTGGCTCAGCCTGGTAGAGCACTCGCTTGGGGTGCGAGGGGTCGGCAGTTCAAATCTGCCCGTCCCGACCAAAAAACCCAGCCTTCAGCTGTCAGCATTCAGCTAAATTTCCAATTCCGATTTCCGCGTGAGGCGACGTTAAGCTTGAATGGTCCACCCGCGCCCCAAGGGGCGTCCCCGATCTACTGTCAGGGATGCGCCCGGTCTGTACCACCTCCGGGATACCCCCCTCCCTACCCCTGTCCCGCATTCTAAAGGGCTTACAGGCATGGGATCAGGCTTGTCCCGGCAAACAAAGAACTTAGTCCCATTATCCCGCATAACAAAGGAGTTAGGCCGGCCAGAGGCCGAATAGTCTTTCAGTACATCAGTTTTTCAGTTCTTCAGTCGTATTCCGTGCCGGGAGGGACAGCTACTCGGAAACACGGGAAGCGAAACTTCGGAAGTTCTGAGTTTAATCGCTGTATTTATTGTGACAAATTTGAGGGGACCTACTGGACATTTTCTTGAAATTTATATTGTGCGTAGTTTCATCGGCATACGAGGAAAACGAGGCTGGAGGAGGGCTTGACAAATTCTGCGAGCGACGGGAGATGCGTATGGATCAGGTCACAAAACGTGAAAGAATCGGGCACCGTCCGAAAGACTTTCTTGAACCCAGGTTAGCCCAACAGATGGGCGAACCTGGGCCACCGGCCGAATGAAGACCCAGCCTTCAGCAATCAGCCGCCAGCATTCAGCTAAAGCTCGCGCCATATATCTGTCAGCATTACAATCCCACACAAGCCAACGGAAGGCTTGTATGGGCCACCTGTGTTCGGGTTAAGTGGTGCGGTGTTGCCTGTCGGCGTGGGCAGTGCCGCTGACCTGATTAGCAACAGTGCAGATTTCGTAGCTTCAGCACAGAAGCCTGCTGGATGCCAATCAGTTTGAACACTAAGCCATTAACAGTTAGGGGAGGGAATGTGGTTAGGCTACCTCGTTACTTGTGGATTGTTTTTGGTGCCGGCGTTGTCGGCACCATGGCGATTGCTCTATTCGTAGCTCGCTCCCAACTCACGCTGAAGTCAACGATTGTGGCCATCACAGTGGTCGTTTCGGCGGTGGGCTACCTCGCGGCGAACAGCTTGATAGCCGAAATGAAGCACCCGATGTCGTCCTCCAATTACGAGATGACTGACGCGTTCAAGCGGCAGTTCATTAGGTTCTCCTCAGCCCTAGCAGCTCTGCTCCTGATTTCTGGCGTCGTGGCGATTTCTATTGGCACGGCCGTGACGAGGTTACGCCATGAGCTTCTCATCGTGGGTATAGGTACCTGCGTGTTCGGAGCTTACTGGCTCGGTTTGGCCAGGAGGGCCAAGCGCAAAATGGAGTAGCAGGGCACACGCAAGCCTTATCACTGTGCCGGTGGTGGGTGACGCGGAAATCTTTACGGTGCCTGCCGCAAACAACGGATCGATCCAAGCCGGGCAAAATGTGCTGCGGTTTTTGCAGACATACCTCAGGAAATTTGCCTGACAACCCTCTAGCCCCGACCATCGTTTCGAATCGATCTCATGTTGAAAGCGCTAGTTCAAAATTGTCGACACTCGCCATTAAAGTTCTAAAATCGTCCTCCAGGGCCGACCAAAAAAACTTCCACTTCCCCACCGGTCCATTTCGACACGTAATCCGCTGAGCCTTGACCGGACCGGTCGGCGCAATTCTTGACTCATCCTCAGAGCGAGCCATCACTATCATCCGATCACGACAATTTTGTACACCAGCAGAACGGGTACGGTCGCTAGAGTGATCCAGGCGGATAGCGTATAGCGCCGGAAGAAGTAGAGGGTCACGCCCGCCCAGCAGGAGCAAGCCGCGATCAAAGCACCCCCGACGTAGAGCGCAGCCACTGCAGTCGAGAAGTTCGTTCCATAGACGTGCCGGAGCCGAAAGAACTCACCTAAAGTTCTGACGACGATAAGAAATTCAGTCGTGATTCCTATCTGAGCCCAACGTTCTCTCGTCACAACGAAAATTGTAGCTTGAAGAGGCTGTGACTTTCTTGGATCCTTCGACGCCGTACCTCATCTGAGTCACGCTCCTTCCTGCCTTAACACGGAAAAGTTAAGGCAGCACCGTTACGATCACACGCTTGTAGCGCGACAGCGGCGGTGTGCCTTTATCGGTGACCCGGAGAATGAAGTGCACGGTCTCCGGTTTCTCAACTTTTGGTGCGATGACCCAGACAGCGGCGGGCATATTCTCCGCGGTGTCCGTTCTGACGATCCCTTTGTACGAGCCGGCCTCCGGATAATCGAACCAGTAGAAACTAACGCTGTCGCCGTCCGGATCCGTGGCGTGCGCCTTAAGTTCGAACTTTTCTCCTGACCGCACAGTGATTGCGTTTGGCTGATCAAGGGCAGGTACTGGAGGATGGTTCGCTTCCTGGTACGGCTTTGTCGTCCAGATCATGCGTGCTGCGAAATCATTCTGGAAGTCGTCTCTCCAACGCCAGAGCGTGGCCTTGAAGTCTTTGAATGACTTGTCGCCAGCTCGAGTCGCGCGCCCGTACTCACCCGCTGCCGGCGGCGTGTAGTTGTCGATCGCATTGGTCCAGATGGGACGGGTCTCGGTGGTGACGGGAACATCGCCAAGATATTTCGTCGCATCTCCAACGGGACCAGCCGGCGTGTACAACTCGTAGCGTCCGCCCCAGCCGCCCCAATCAGGACGCTCAGGATCGCTGAGACCGTTAGGAATCAGTCCGAGCCAGGAAGGCGTGTCGCCTTCCATGCCGTAGGCAACGTCGGGATAGGCAGCGCCCATGGGACCGTGTCCCTGCTGAATGTGCTCGGCAAGCCATTTGTTGCTGATCGTTGTGTTGTCGATACCGGGTATAAAGCTGTTGATACCCGTCCAGGTGGCAGCAGAGTAGTCGCCGCCGGGAGTGACAATGTAAAACAGCTTGGGGAAATTCTTCCGTATCCACGGGCCGCTGTCGTCCTGGTCGGAGATGGTGTAGACCCTGAGTTTGCTGACCAGGCGATCAACTTCCGCTGCGGGCTTCGTGGCACGCAGTTTGTAAAGTGCTTGCGCGAGCGTGTTGGTTCCTCCCCAGACGGTTATCCAGAGGGGACGATCGTCGCCTTTCTCGAGAGCCTGGATAATCCAGTCAGACCCTTCTGAATCCTTGCCAGCGCCGACGCCATTCATGCCGTATTCAGGTCGGCCACGCTTCACCATTGACTGGAGCGCTGCCGCGGGAGGGTAGTTCGCATCATGCTTCACCAGATTTCCGTGAACCTTGCCGTAGGCGCTGATCACGTCTTGAATCAACTCGGGTGAGACGGAGGTTCTCTTCCAAGTGGAGGTGGTCGCAATCAGTCCCTGGATGTCGATGACATCGGAATACAGAAGCAGACGTACCATGCTTTCCGTGTCGTCGACTTCGGCGCCAATGTCGGTGAGGACAACCATCCGGTAGGGCTTCGCGGCTTGTGTGGACTCAGCCGCGGGAGTGGTGTTGGTTGCGACGGCGGCCGGCAGAGAGGTTGTAAGTCCCAGGACGACGATGGCGACTGATCGGAACATCGCCGAGTGTTTTGTCATGGCGTGATTATCGCGTACCAGGCCATTTCCCAAACGAGGGAGAACCCACTTGGACAAGCCTTGCGGTTCAACGCAACAGTGCGGAGGCAGTCCACAGTACAGGCGCCTGGCCATGGAGGTCGCCGGTTCTGCGCTTGCGCTGCATATAGTAATCAAAATCGTTCTTCTTGCCGGTGCCTTCACAAACGCTGGTCATGTCGGCGTTCTGGTCGATATAGCCCACTAACGAGATCCAGGCTCTACGGGCAGCGGGTCCATAGGTAGCCGCATCAAGCCATCCGTTTTTCACGCCGGTGACCATGGCGAATGTGAACATGCCAGTCGATGATGTTTCGGGCCACGACTCCTCATGGTCGATGAGCTGCCGCCACATGCCGTCTTTGCCCTGGGTCGCGAGCAGGGCCTTCATCATCTTGCGATAACTCTCCATGATGCGAGCGCGTTGGGGATGGCTCTCGGGCAACGAGCGCAGCAACTCGGTCATGCCAGCGGCGACCCATCCGTCGCCCCGACTCCAATAAAACGGCACGTCCGGAGCATGGTAGAAGAGCCCGTTGGGCTGCTGAAGTCTATCGAGATAGGCCACCATCTCGAGGGCTGCTCGGTCCAGATACTTGCGGTCTCCAGTGGCGCGAAATGCCTGCACCTGGACGGCAGTGATCATGTACATGTCGTCGATCCAGAAACGGGTTTCGCTGGTCAACCCGTCGGCCGTGGGATTTTCCCATTGCCTGTCAGCGAACGACTTACCCAAATCCAGGTATTTTGGATCCTTCGTCTGGATATAGATCTCGAACGGAACTGCGCCGAAAACGGTGAAATCTACGTGGCGTTCTTTCGAAATGAGCCCGGCCTCCTGAGGTGTCAACAGAAGATCGAACCGCTTGATCAGCCTGCTGGAGAGCGCTTTGTCTCCGGACAATTGAGCGAAGGTCAGCGCTCCGTACCACGTGCAGACTTCCGGGTACGTGATGCTTTTCGGGTCCATGTGCGGACCGGAAACGAAGCGCTCCGCTACCCGCTTGCCAACTTCCTCGGGCGAAGCGCCCTGCGGCCAGTCAGTGAAGTAATTTTGTTGACCTGCTGCTTGCGCCACGATGCCAAACAGAAATCCAGCCATCAGGATCAGAAATAGTCGTGGGCAGGCATGCTTCAGGGGATGGATCATTGTGTTCATCTTACCTCGCCCTTTCGCCAAGGGAAGGCGAATAGGAGGGGCACCCCCTCACAAACTGATCGCTTGTATTCTCAAAGTTGGTTAATTTCTCGTGCTTCCGAAGCAGCTCCCGGTCCGTCAAACAGGATCAGCCCCCTAACCGCGGCCCAAATGCGTGGGAATCGAGACATGAATCGTGCCTTTCTTTCAGTCGTGCTGGCGGCGGCGCTTTTGCTCTGTACGGCGCGCATGCCGCAGGCGATGCAGCAGCCGTCTGCCGCGGCAATGATGACGCAACAGTTCGAGTTCGTCTCGAACGGGAACCGGCTCTCCGGCTTTCTCGATGTTCCCACGGGCGGCGGCGCGCGAGCCATGATGGTGATCATTCACGGCTACGGCAAAACGGACGTCGCCGGACGCACGTCGTATTACGACTTACGCAGCCGGTTTACCCAGCTTGGGATCTCGACGTTAATATGGGACAAGCCTGGTTGCGGCAAAAGCGAAGGGACGTTCGATGCCGATCAACCGGTGGAGAGCAGCGCAGGGGAAGTGTTGGATGCGATCCGGCATGCTAGAGAAAGCAAGCTTCCGGGATCACAAAAGATCGGACTTTGGGGCATCAGCCGCGCCGGATGGATCGCACCACTGGCAATCACGCGGGATCCCAAAATTGCATTCTGGATTTCGGTGAGCGGCACGGACGACAAGGAAAATTTCCCTTATCTCCTGGAATCCAATTTGCGCATTGAGGGTCGAACGGAAGCGGAGATCAAACTCCTGCTTGGTGAATGGCATCACGGCTTCTAGATCACGAGTCGGGGCGGGACATTTGAACAGTATCGGGCGGCGACGCAGACTCTTCGGCGTGATCCCTTCATGGTGTTCCTGTCCGGCGGCAAAGACGGTGATGAGGCAGCGTTTCTCGCGCAGCAGAAGCAATTCCTGAGCGGTAAATCTCAGGTCGATAAAGCAACCGGTCTTATGATCTATGTGCCCCAGTTCGAGCACGTGCTCGCGCGGGTGAACGTTCCGGTGCTCGCCATTTTTGGTGAGAGGGACCGCAACGTAAATTGGCGTAACACTGTGGCGCTCTATTCCGAGACGATCGGTAAAAACCCGAACGCTAGCCTGACAATCCGAACCTTCCCAGATGGCAACCACAATCTCCAACAAACGCAGACGGGCGGGCTACGCGAAATGCTACAGATGAGCGAACATCACGCAAGTCCGGGTTACTACGAAGCGATGGCGGATTGGCTGCAGACAAAAGTACTAAAGTGAAAGAGCGTAGAGAACTTCGAAAGTCGTCTGTTTAGGGCCGCCGAATAACTCTCTGCACGTTAGATCGCTACCAGATCCTTTTGCTCGGCGAGTAGACGCAATGCAGCAACCATGGCTTCCTCGCCGTCGCGGGAATCCAATGCGATATCGACCGCCGGATGTTTTCCGCTCGCGTGCAGAACCATCACCTGGGTATCGCCGCCGGCTTTCTTCGCCATGTATGGCAGATGATGACGGTCGTCTTTGGTGAGAGTGTGACCGAGCACAACGACGTCATAGGTGCCGTTCCGAAGCGCCTGATCTGCGGCTGCCCGGCTGTGCGCGCGCTCAACTGTGTAGCCAGCCTTCTCGAAAATCCTCGATTGCGTCGCGAGAACATTGCCGTCGACTTCGCAATAAAGGATCTTGCCTTGCGAACCGGGTGCTGCTTGCGTGGACTTCGGTCGAGCCTTGATCATCGAGAACTCTCCTTGAATGCCATTACGGTAGCACCGGATTGCACGAGTCAAACCCTGACCAAAGTGCGATTACCCCTTGCTTTTGCTGACGAAAGTACATGATCGAAGAGAGGCCCCCTTCGAGGCTACGGAGCATCGTGAAATGCTGGAGAAACATCTGTCATCCCAGGTTGGCGTCCAACCGAAGGACGCGAACCTGGGGCACCACACTATCTATTCAGGCCAGCTGATTATCGTTTGATCTCCCATTCGCCGGCGCAGCCATTTGTGACCCACAAGCCATATTGGTTGACGCCCCAGGTGCGGTTCTGCACGCAGGCGCTATTCATTTGAAGAGGATTGGCATAGCGGAACGCACCGTTGCTCTGGCAATAGATTCGTTCTGAGCCCCGGTTCGCCGAACAATGACTATGTCCGTCCGTGAATTTGCCGGCATAGTAAGCAGGTGGCCTGTCCCAGCCGGGGCCGCGGTGATCGCGATCGTAGTCGGGCCCGCCCTGAGAGGTGTTTACCGGCCCTCCCTCTCTCTTGATCTCCCATTCGCCGGCGCAGCCGTTGGAGACCCAAAGTCCATATTGCGAGATTCCCCAAGTGCGGTTCTGCTCGCAGGCGCTGTTCATCCGAAGCGGATTTGCATAAGCAAAGGCGCCGCCGCTCTGGCAATAAGTTCGTCCAGATCCCTGACCGGATGAACAGTGGCTGTGTCCGTCGCTAAAGTTGCCGGAGTAATACGCAGGTGGCCTGTCCCAACCGGGACCGCCCTGGTGATCGCGATCATGATCATAGTCGGGGCCGTTGTCGTGGCGTCCGTCATAGTTATTTCCCGCTACGATGGCGAAGTCGGCGCGACAGCCCTGGTCTACCCAGATTCGGTTTCCGCGTCTTCCCCACGTATTGCCCTCGACGCATGGCCGCTTGCTGTACTGCCGAACCATTCGAAGATCGTTTGGGTTGCCGTGCCCAGGGATTTGGCACTCCTGTCGCTGGCCGTTCGAAGAACAATTGAAAGTCTGCGCACCCGCCTCAATACAGGTGAGACTCAATATGGCAGGCACAAGAAACAACAAGTACTTGGTGAATCGATAAGGCATACGCCCCCTTCCTTACGCCTTGGAACTCTCTTTCAATAGGTGGTTTTAGAGTACCTGCGTGTCACGGTTGTTGCCATTACCGATATGAGCACGTCAGTTCAGGGACCGTGGGGCGAAACCGCAGCTTCTTCGTTTGAGGTGTATACTTCCCGCGCTCAGTGCACCAGGGAGATTGAAGGAATGTCGCTGACTCTGAAGGCACGGGAAGTGGGGAAGGTCACGGTGGTGCACTGCGGTGGGCGGATGGTGGCAGGCAGCGCTGCCGAGTCGCTGCGTGCAGAGCTGACGGTGAAGATGAAGGGGCAAACGCACTTCGTCCTGCAACTGGGCGACCTGCACTTTATCGACAGTAGTGGATTGGGAATGATGGTGCGGTTGCTCACCATCTTCCGAAGGTCCAATGGCGATCTGAAACTGTGCAGCGTTCCGGATGCACTTCAAAAGCTGCTGGAGATGACCAATCTCCATAAGCTTTTCGAAATCCACGAGACCGAAGAAGGCGCGATTGCGGCTTTTTACCAGCGCAGCGCGCGACCTGACGACACCGTTGTGTCCGGTCCGTTGGTGTTATGCATCGACGGGAGCAGCGAAGTTCTGGCGTATCTGCGTGAGTTGTTGAAGCGCGGCGGCTATGAGGCGCACACCAGCAGTAATTTGCCCGATGCCATGATCCTACTGCGCGCCATGCGTCCGGCAGTGCTGCTGCGCGGCCCGAACCTCGCAGGATCAGCGGCAACCCGGCAGGCATTCGAGCAGGCGTGCTGTCGCATGATGGTGATGGAACTGGGTACTGATTTTTCTACGTCGCATGCCGGAGAGGCCGGATCACGTCTGCTCGCGAACCTGCAGACCCGTCTGAATGCGGGACCAGCCTCGTCTTAGCCCTCGAGGGGTCAATCTGATTTGACCGGGTATTTTTTGAACATCTCGGTCATGATTTTGTCGACCTGCTTCATCTTCTTCTGTGTGGTATCAGCGACGGCTCCGGTAGCCTTTCCCACCCAGATTATCTTGTGCTGCTGGCGATCGAAGAGATGAACCGCCAGCGTTCCCTTCTGCACGGTGAAAGCGACGGGAGGAGCGATGGTGCCGCTCGAAAAAGGCGTATCGCCCGGCAGCGGCTGACCGCCATACATTGCATAAGTCGGATCGGTTGCCTGGTTCAGTCGCAGATCGGTATTACTCGCGGCGTGATAGTTCACCAGCAGGTCGGCTGACTTGGGATCGGCGATCTCTGCGAGTCCCTTTTCTTTCAGATGGGAATCGATGTTGTCGCGGATCAGCGTATTCCACTGCGGCGACGCGACAGGTGTCCCAGACACCCAGGCGTATGTTTTGAATTTCGAAAAATCTTCGTTCTTGTCGTAGGTGACTTTGACCTTCTGTGCGAGCACGCAGGGAACGAAAAAGCTGAGGATCGAGATAACGACTAGCGGTCTGGTCAGCCTCATGATCGGTCTCTCCCTATTGTTAACCCGCTCAACGATAGGACAAAATGGAGCACTGATCTATGAGTAGTTTTACCAGTCGTATCCGACGCCCGTGTTTGTTGACCGCGCTGGCAGCGGTTTTGGTGCTCGTGTTCACCGCAAGCTCGCTGAGTTTGCAATCGGTTGACTCTCGCGGAGGCGATGTACTGGTTCCGGGCAAGGCAGGTGCTCCGGTCTTAGTGTTCGCGTCGGATCGGCCAACGGGGGAACTGGCAGCATCACTCTCGCAGCCGGGCGTGATCTCAGACCTGAAGTCATTAAAAGCTGGAATTGCCATTGCCCTGCCGGATCTAAGCGTCGAGCGCGCCAACATCATTAAACAGCTGAATGAGGCCGGAATTCCGGTTACGGCGTGGCTCACTTTGCCGACAGATCAGGGCTACTACTTGAATGCCGAGAATGCCGGAGCGACGAGGGCACGTTTTGCCGCATTCGAGACTTGGAGCGCGTCTAATGGCCTCCACTGGGGCGCGATTGGTCTGGACATTGAACCGAATATCAGGGACTTTGCCGCTTTGCGGAGCAGCAAGTGGCATATTGCGGCGACATTGTTACGACGCTACTTCGCGCCGGGACGAGTTCGAAGCGCGCGAGAATCGTATGCTGAATTGATCAAGGAGATTCAGTGGCGCGGATATCCAGTAGAGACCTACCAGTTTCCTTTCATTGCCGACGAGCGGAAGATGCACTCGACATTACTCGAACGGCTGGCAGGGATAGTCGATGTAAGAGGTGATCGAGAAGTCCTGATGCTCTACACCAGCTTTAACCCTGCGATCGATTCTGCACTGATATGGGTATACGGGCCGGAGGCGCAAGCGATCGCGGTTGGCAGCACGCTGGGCTCGGAATCGGATCCTCACTTTACGCCGCTGACCTGGCAGGAGTTTTCACGCGACCTGTTGGTCGCTCATCATTTCACTAACGTGATCGGTGTCTATAGCCTGGAAGGCTGCCTGCGCCAGAACTTTCTTCCTCGTCTGAAAACGATGGACTGGGATCAGCCGGTAGTAATCGCCGCCGAATCGGCGCGCAAGGCAACACAGTTTCGGGCGCGAATTCAAAGGGTGATCTGGATCGCTTCGCACCTAACATATTTCATTGCGGCCATCGTAGCTGGAGTTGTTGCCTTGATCGTTCTGCGGCGACGGCGAAGGGGCCGCGGCATAGCGCCGATCATCCCTAATGCGGGCCAGCTCCTGAAAGACTTCCGCAAATGGCAAAACAACGACCATTCTGATAGCGTGCTGCTGTTATGAGCTCGCAAAAGGGCGTGTTGATGTCTGTGGAAGGCCGCGTTGCGCTGATTTCCGGTGGCTCACGCGGTATCGGAGCGGCCACGGTAAAGCTATTCGCGGCAGGTGGGGCCAAGGTGGTCTTCACTTATCAGAAAGCGCAAGCGGCAGCCGAACGCCTGGTGAAAGAGTGTGGCGCAGATCGCTGTTTCGCTGTTCAGTGCGATCTCGAACAGCGTGGAGTCGGCCAGCAAGCCGGTTCAGGCCGCAGTCGATCGCTTCGGCAAGCTGGACATTCTGGTGGCGAACCATGGGATCTGGCCGGAAGACGATATCGCTATCGACGAGATGACCGGCGATCACTGGCGCAAGACCATGAAGATCAACCTGGACGCAGTCTTTGGGTTGGTGAAGTTCGCGGTTCCCGAGCTGAAAAAGAAAGGCGGTCACATTGTCCTGGTGAGTTCGACTTCGGGGCAGCGCGGCGAGGCCTATCACATCGACTATTCAGCTTCGAAGGGCGCCATCATCAGCATGACCAAGTCGCTTTCGTCGGAGCTGCTGAAATACAACATCCGGACGAATTGCGTTGCTCCCGGCTGGGTCGGGACAGATATGTCGGCGGCGACATTGGCGAAACCGGACGCCGGGGCGGAAATCCGGGGGACGATTCCGCTGGGAAGAGTGGGTAAACCAGAAGAGATTGCGGGTCCCATTCTGTTCCTGTGCACGGAACATGCAGGTTTCATCAGCGGCGAAATCTTCAACGTGAACGGTGGTGCGGTCCTGGTTGGATGAAGGCTAGCGGTGGAGCATCGTCCAGATACGGAAAAGCTCGAGCAATACCACGAAGAGTCCCAGGCTGAAGTAGATGTTATAAGCCGCCTGGCGCGAGAGCACGGGAACCGGAATGCCGCGCTCGCGGAAAGCGATGATCAAAACGCGCTCGTGTTCAAGAATGTAGTCGGCAATCGGCTGATGGAAATACACCATCATCAAGCCGAGTACCAGGCGCGCGATTTCGAAGGTCATTTCCGGCATCGTACCCATCGTTATTCCTGCTCTCAATCAGCAAAATCACTTAGACAATGCAGCAGTTCTGGTGCACTGAATGCAGCCCATGCGGATTAGGCCCGGCTTTGCTGCGCGTGCTAGAATTCCACTAACTGAATTGTCAGTTCCTTCATGAACTCCGACCTAGCAAATCTCATCGAACTGCAACATGCCGACGCCGAAATCGCACGCCTGAGAGCCGAAATAGCTGCCTTGCCCAAGAGGGTCGCAGTGATCGAGGAAAAGCTCGCCGGATCCAAGGCCCAGCTGGAAACGGCCAAGGCTGCCCTGAAGACGGACGAAGCCAACCGTCGCAAGTATGAAGGCGAAATTCAGAATCTTCGTCAGAAAATTTCCAAGTACCGGGATCAGATGTTGGCGGTGAAAACCAACCAGGAATACCGGGCATTAGGCACCGAAGTTGAATTCGCGGAGAAGGGAATTTCCGAGTTCGAAGACAAGATCCTCGAGACCATGCTGGATGCCGACGACAAAGACCGGGATCTGAAGCGCGCCGAGACCGATCTGAAGGCGCACACCGCGGAAATTGAAAAAGAAAAAGCAGAAGCCAGGGCTGTCACCGCCAAAGATGAGAAGGCGCTGGCCGAGTGGAATGCGAAGCGTGACGAATATCGCACCGGCGTGAGTGCCGATATTTTACGTCACTATGACAGGGTCCTGACATTTCGGGGGAGCGGAATCGCCGAAGCTAGAGACCACAAGTGTTCGGTCTGCCAGGTGATGCTCCGGCCACAGGTTTATAGCGATGTGATGACCAACGAACGGATCCTGGTTTGCGATTCCTGTAACCGGATTCTGTACTTTGTGCCGACTGTCGAAGCCGACCTTGTGAATGAAGAGCCACGGCAGGTCGCCCCCCAACCAGAGGCAGACGCAGCCGCCCGATAGTCATCCCATCTTGCGGGAGGCCGAAATGCGTAGCGCGGTGCTCGTCCCGTTTCTTGCAGCTACCTTGAGTCTCACCTGCTTTGGCCAGCAATCCAGCACTAGCATTGCCACTCGTTGTTCCCTCACTGTTTATGTTCAGGAGCAGTCAAACGACCATGCACTGGCCGATGGAATTCACGTAAGACTCTATCAACGAGGACAGGTACTCATTGCGGAGAGCGTTACCGACGAGCGTGGACGGGCGACTTTCTCTGCCGTGCCTGCCGGATATTACTACGCTTCGGTTACGGGTATTGGAGTTCAGACTACCGACGGGAGCGAGTTCGAGATTATCGATAACGAAGGCGCGCATACGGAGACCGTCCGGATAAAGGCTCCCGAGGACGCAAGTGCCGGGAAAGCGGGAGGCGGTGCGGTGGTCTCGACGTCCGAGTTGAAAATTCCCGAGAAGGCGCAGAAGGAATTCGACAAGGGTGTGGATGCCTTTAGCGCCGGAGATAACAACAAAGCCGAGGCGAGTTTCAAAAAAGCGATCGAGGATTACCCGAAATACGCCAATGCCTATAACAATCTCGGCGTGCTGTATATGAAGACATCGCAGCCGGCTCAGGCGAAAGAGGCGTTCGCGAAATCAGTTGCTATCGATGACAAATTTGTTCCCGGATACGTGAACCTCGCGCGACTATCCTTTGCCGGGCATAACTATCCTGAAGCGGAAGCGACGTTGGGGAAGGCACTGGCAATTGCTCCCGATAATCTTGAAGCACTGACCCTGCTGGCAACATCCGAATACATGAACAAAGAGAATGAGAAGGCGCTGGCAAATGTCCGTCGAATCCATTCTTTGCCGAATCATCAGGCGTTTTCGGGTGTGCACCTGCTAGCTGCACAGATCCTGATGTCGGAAAACGATCGGGACCAGGCGATCGATCAGTACATTGCATTTCTCCAGGAGAGTCCCCAGGACCTTCGAGTTCCCGCGGTACGAAAGACACTGGCGGAAATGAAAGCAGGAAAGCAGTAAAACGGGGCCCTGCAGTCCGAGTTCACCGGATGATGGGAGGTCTGGATGTTTCGACGTGCATTGGTTTCTTTCCTGATCCTGTCTTCTGTGGGTGCGTGCTTCGCGCAGCGAAAGAGTCAGGAAACTCTCTGCGACCTCAACATCCGAGTCCGCACGGACCAGGATCGCAACTACGATCTTCCCCTCCAGGTGGAGTTACTTTCGCCGCAAGGAACGCCGATGGCAGTGAACCACACCAGCGGCGCCGGGGCGGCGGACTTCCAGGTGATGAGCGGCGCCACTTACAAAGTGAGGATATCCGGCCAGGGGATTGAGACGATGATCAGTCCCGAGATCATGGTGCTCGATCGCGAACAGGTCCACATGGAAACCATCAACGTGAAGGTACTCGAGTCGAAAGATCAAAATAAAACGTCTTCCGGAGGAACAGAACCAACGGTTTCGGTTGCGGAGATGAACATTCCTGCCAAGGCTCGCGATGAAATGCAAAAGGGCATGGAGGCCTTTGCCAAAGGTGACATGAAGAAAGCACAGGAAAGGTTTACGAAGGCAATCGCAGAGTATCCTCAATATGCGCGCGCTTACAGCAACCTGGGTGTGATAGCGATCAAAGAGGGCGACCGGCCAAAGGCGCGGGAGATGTTTTCCAAGTCAGTGGCGATCGATGACAAATTTCTTCCAGGTTATGTGAATCTGGCGCGGATGGATTACCAGGACCACAATTATCAGGAGTCGGAAGCCTTGCTCCGGAAGGTGATGGCGGTCAATCCGTCGATACCGGAAGCTCTTGCCCTGCTGGCCAGTGCGGAGTTCATGAACAAGGAATATGAGAAAGCCCTGGCCGATGCTCTGCGCGCACACACATTGCCGAATCATGAGCAGTTTGCCGACGTGCACCTGGTGGCGGCGAAGGTTTATCAAATGCAGAGTCACGAGCAGGAAGCGGTAAGTGAATATCAGCAGTTCTTGAAGGAAAATCCGAATAGCCCCCGGGCTCCCTTGGTGCAACAGCAATTAACGCAGCTTCAGGCAGGGCAGCACTGAAACCATTCAGAAGCGGAGGAATTATGATCCGGTCCCTCGCGTGCGTTTTGGTCCTGCTGATGCTCACGTCGTTTGTCGGCGCGCAGTTAAAAAACAATTGCGAACTCATGGTACGCGTTCTTACCAGGGACGAACGCGGCATCGAAACCTCAATCAAGGTTGAGGTGCTTTCCTATGACGGAACTCTACTTGCGACCACCACCGTCAACGGAGAAGAAACGGCGCAATTTCGAGTGCCAAGCGGAAGCAGTTACGGTCTGAAAGTCTCCGGGCCGGGCATCAAGTCCGTAACCACTCCACACTTTGAGATCCTCGGACTGGAACAAGCGCACACGGAAACGGTTTATGTGCAGCCCGAAAATCAGAACGGGACCACAGACTCAAAACCCGCGGGGACGATTTCCGTGAGTGAGATGAATATTCCCAAGAAGGCCAGTGCGGAAATGGACAAAGGGCTTGAGGCGTTCAACAAAGGCGAGATGGAAAAAGCCGCTGTACATTTTGAAAAAGCTGCAGCCGCCTATCCGAAGTATGCGCGAGCCTACGACAACCTGGGAGTGATTGCCGTCAAGAGTTCCAATCGTGTCAAGGCAAGAGAGTTATTCTCGAAATCCATCCAGGTGGATGACAAGTTCGCGCCGGCATATGTGAACCTGGCGCGCATGGATCTTCAGGACCAGAACTACGCGGAATCGGAGTCCCTCCTGAAGAAGGTGCTGGCGGTCGATCCCTCGCTGGTTGAAGCTTTGGCCCTGCTTGCCGGTACTGAGTTTGCGAACCGGGAATATGACAAGGCTCTTTTCGACGTCCAGCGTACCCATGCTTTGGCCAATCACGAAGCGTTCGCGGAAGTGCACATCATGGCTGGTAAGGTTCTGGCGATGCAGAACCATCCCGAGGCGGCCATGGCGCAATTTCAGCTATTCTTGACAGAGAAGCCGGACAGCCCTGAAGCCGAGAGCGTTCGTAAGCAACTCGCTACACTCAAAGTAGGACAACAACACTGAAGATTGCTTCGCAACCCAAGGCCGCAAACGCCCTCGTCACCATTAGCCAACGCGCAGCCGCGCGTCTACGGCACGGAGAGGTCTGGGTATATCGGAGCGACCTCGGTGAACACGCCGCGCTTCCACCTGCGGCGTTGGTCAGTGTCGCGGATGAACGTGGCAACCTGATCGGCAGCGCCTTCTATAGTTCGAGTTCCCAGATCGCGTTGCGGATGATTTCGAGTGGTCCGGTCGATGGAGATCAGGTGATAGCGCTCTTCCGCGATCGTTTGGTCAAGGCAATCGCACTGCGCCGCAGCCTGGTTCACGATAGCGACGCTTGCCGCCTCGTCTTCAGTGAAGCCGACCAGCTTCCCGGAATCGTTGTTGATCGCTACAACGACGTCCTGACGGCACAGTTCTTGACCCAGGCCACCGATCAAGAACAGATTCGTCAGCTTGTGATCGATGCGCTAGTGGGAGAAGTGCGGCCCGCGTCGATCATTGAGCGGGTTGACGAGCGCATCCGCGAACTGGAGGAATTGCCGCCGCGCGAAACGCAAGCCGTTTTCGGAGAAAAGACCTCGACCGTTTTCTCGATGAATGGAGTTCAATTCCGCTACGACGCTTTGAGCGGCCAGAAGACTGGCGCGTTTCTCGACCAGCGCGAGAATTACGCTGCCGCGGCCCGCTATGCTCATGGCGAAGCACTCGATGTTTTCACCTATCAGGGCGGATTCGCCCTGCATCTGGCAAAAGTATGCAGCAGTGTGACCGCGGTGGACAGCTCTCGCCCGGCGCTGGAGACGGCGGAGGCAAATGAGAAGCTCAACCCGGGAGCGCCGGAGATCGAATGGATGGAAGCAAACGCCTTCGATCTGCTGAAGGACTACTCGGCTGCCGGGCGCCAGTACGACACCATTGTTCTGGATCCGCCGGCGTTCGCGAAGGGAAAGAAAGATGTGCCGGCTGCGCTTCGCGGTTACAAGGAAATTAATCTGCGCGCAATGCGCATGCTTCGTCCCGGAGGTATCCTAGTAACCTGTACTTGCTCGCATCATGTGAGCGAGGACGAGTTCGTCAGCACCCTGCGCTCGGCCGCTGCCGATTCGCGGCGCACCCTGCGCATCCTTGAAAAGCGTGGCCAGGCTCAGGATCATCCGGCGCTACTCACGGTGCGGGAGACCAGCTATCTGAAGTGCCTGATTCTGCAAGCCTAGCTTCTTCAGTTGATGTCGTACGCGGCCTTTCCTGCTGCCCCCAGTCTTCGTGGCGCGACCGCAATCCTTCATTCAACCCAATGTAAATAAGCAGGTTATCTGGCTTGAACAAAGCTGAAACTCTTGCTATGAACACGCATCAAAGTACATTGACAGCAACACACTAAGATTTTATGATGTTCACACACTAATATAGCACGGCCACTGGTGAGGCAGTGGCGCGATTCAAAGGAGGATTTGAGCTATGTCGTCAATTACACGTTGGGACCCCTTCCGTGAATTAACCCAGCTTCAGGAGCGTATGGACCGGCTGTTCCGTGACAACGTGGGATACGTGGGGGCTACGCGCGAAGAAGCTCTCGAGCAGGGATCGTTTATCCCTCCCGTAGACGTCTACGAGGACGAGCACAACATTACGTTGAAGCTGGAAGTCCCGGGAGTCGAGCAGAAGGATCTGGACATACGGATCGAGAACAATACGCTGAGCGTTCGTGGCGAGCGGAAGTTGGAGAAGGAAGAGAAGCAGGAGAACTTCCACCGCATTGAGCGGCGCTACGGCAGCTTCGTTCGTACGTTCCAGCTGCCGAACACCGTCGATGCTGAGAAGGTGAATGCCAATTACGAAAACGGCGTTCTCAGGATCACGCTGTCGAAGAAAGCTGAAGCGAAGCCGAAACAAATCCAGGTGAATGTCAGCGGTGGTCCGCAAAAGACCATCGAAGCAAAGGGAACTGGCAAGGCCGCGTAAGCATCTCCTATCCCCACTCAAGCCAAATGACGGCTTGAATGGGCCACCCAGAACAGGCGGGAGGCTGAATGCCTCCCGCAATTTCTTGGACGCAAAGCAGGAAAAGGAATCAAATCATTATCGCCGCCCGTCAGGGTGGCCGAGAGTTCAATATGGCAATTCGTTGGGATAAGACCACAGTAAAGACGCAAGAGGCAATCCAGCGCGCAATCGAGCTTGCCTCGCAGAACGGCAATCCGGAACTGCAGCCGGTGCACCTGCTCGCGGCGCTGGTCGGCGATCAGGAAGGCATCATTGTGCCCGTCCTGGAGCGCGTCGGCGCGCAGCCGCAGCAAGTTTTGGCCGAAGCCATGCGCGAGATCGAGCGCCTGCCGAAGGTTTCCGGCTCGGCCGCACAACCGACTCTGTCGAACGCAGCGCAGAGCGTCTTCGATCAGGCTTTCAAGGAAGCCGACAATTTCAAAGATGAGTACGTTTCGACCGAGCACCTGCTGCTTGCGTTAACGAAACAGAAGGGCAATGCCGCGCAGACGATTCTCGCCCATGCTGGCGCCACCTACGACGCGGTGCTCAAGGCGCTCACCGCGGTGCGTGGGAATCAGCGTGTGACCGACCAGAATCCCGAAGCGAAGTACCAGGCACTGGAGCGCTACGCTCGCGACCTGACTGAGCAGGCGCGTCGCGGCAAACTCGATCCGGTGATTGGCCGCGAGGAAGAGATTCGCCGCGTGGTGCAGGTTCTGGCGCGGCGCACCAAGAACAACCCGGTACTGATTGGCGAGCCGGGCGTCGGGAAAACAGCCATCGTCGAGGGCCTGGCGCAACGCATCGTCGCCGGAGACGTTCCGGAGGTGTTGCGCAACAAGCGCATCGTGGCGCTCGATCTTGGATCGATGCTCGCCGGCGCGAAATACCGCGGCGAATTCGAAGACCGGTTGAAGGCTGTTCTGAAAGAGATCGAAGAGTCCAACGGACAGATCGTTCTGTTCATCGACGAGCTACACACGCTGGTTGGCGCGGGCGCGGCGGAAGGCGCCATTGACGCGTCCAACATGCTGAAACCGCCACTAGCGCGTGGCGAGCTACGTTGCATCGGCGCGACCACGCTGAACGAGTATCGCAAATACATCGAGAAAGACGCTGCGCTCGAACGCCGGTTTCAGATTGTCTATGTAGGCGAGCCAACGGTAGAAGACACCATCGCGATCCTTCGCGGATTGAAAGAGCGCTACGAGGTTCACCACGGCGTTCGCATCAAAGACTCGGCGATTGTTGCCGCCGCAACCCTTTCGCATCGCTACATCACCGATCGGTTCCTGCCGGACAAGGCGATTGACCTTGTTGACGAAGCCGCGGCAGCCCTGAGCATGCAGATCAGCTCGGTTCCCGCGGAGATCGACCAGATGCAGCGGCACGCCACTCAGCTGGAAATCGAGCGGCAGGCGCTGGAGCGCGAGAACGATCCGAATTCGCGAGAACGGCTGGCCACGGTTCAGAAAGAACTGGCCGAGCTGCGCGAGGAGATCAATGCTCTGCGTGCGCGGTGGGAGCAGGAGAAGTCGAGCATCAATCGTATACGCGAGCTCAAGGAAAAGATCGAGCAGCTTAAGCTCGATCAGCAGAATGCCACGCGCACGGGTGACTACACCCGGGCTTCGCAAATCCAGTATGGCGATCTGCCCAACACGCAGGCCGAGCTGGACAAGCTCAGCAATCAGATCGACAACAGCGCGAGCGGTTCGCGCATGCTGAAGGAAGAGGTCGACGACGAAGATATCGCGCGCATCGTCTCCAAGTGGACCGGAATTCCCGTCACGAAGATGCTCGAGGGCGAAGTCAAGAAGCTCATCGAGATGGAGGACCGTTTACGCCATCGTGTGATTGGGCAAGACGAAGCTCTGGAGCGTGTTGCGAATGCCGTCAGGCGTTCACGCGCAGGGCTGAGCGATCCGAAGCGCCCGATTGGTTCGTTCATCTTCCTTGGTCCCACGGGTGTCGGCAAAACCGAAACCGCGCGTGCGCTCGCCGAGTTCCTATTCGACGATGATCACGCGCTCATTCGCATCGACATGTCGGAGTACATGGAGAAGCATTCGGTCTCGCGACTGATCGGCGCGCCTCCCGGATACGTGGGTTACGAAGAAGGCGGACAGCTGACAGAAGCAGTGCGTCGCCGCCCGTACTCGGTGATCCTGCTGGATGAAATCGAGAAGGCGCATCCGGATGTGTTCAACATCTTGTTACAGGTGATGGACGATGGCCGCTTGACCGATGGTCAGGGTCGCACGGTGGATTTCAAAAACACTGTGCTGATCATGACCTCGAACATCGGATCGTCGTACCTGGTGCCGCCGACAGAAGTCAACCTGAACGGCACGTGGACCGCGGAGAAAGATGAAGTGAATCGCCAGGCCGAGGCGCGCAGGAAGGTGATGGAGGCGCTACAGGCGCACTTCAAGCCGGAGTTCCTGAACCGCGTGGACGACATCATCATCTTTAATCCTCTCGGCAGAGAGCAGTTGGCGAAGATCGTCGACTTGCGGCTCGAAGACCTGCGCCGTCTGCTGGCTGACCGCAAAATCAGCATTGAGCTGACGGACAAAGCAAAGGAGCTGATCTTTGCCGAAGGCTACGATCCTGCGTACGGCGCTCGTCCGTTGAAGCGGGCCATCCAGCGCATGATCCAGGATCCGTTGGCCATGAGGATTCTCGATGGCGAGATCTTGCAGGGCGACCATGTGGTGGTCGACGCCGATCTGGGCAAACGCCAGATGGAGTTCAAGGTAAGCCATCGCGTGGCTCAGCCCGAGCCTGCCGCAAAGTGAAGTCAGGCGAATCTGAAAAAGCGCAGTCAAATTTGGCTGCGCCTTTTTTTTGTCCAGCACATCTCACAACCGCATCTGTTCACCTTGACCCGAAAGGCAGAGACCATGGTCAATCGTTCGGTCCCCGTCGATACCGTTCTCCCGCACGTGTTTTATCGGGATCTCGCCGCGGCCATTCCCTGGCTCGCAGAAAAGTTCGGCTTCGTAGAACATTACCGCTACGGAGGTCCCGATGGGACGATTAGCGGAGCACAGATGCACCTTGGCGATGCCTGGATCATGGTAAGTAGCGCGCGGGCCGGCCGGTCGAGCCCGAAGCTGCTCGGGTGTGGAACGCAGATGCTGACGATCTTCGTGCCCGACGTGGACTCACATTACCGACAGACCAAGGCGGCCGGGGCGACTATCGTCGAAGAACTCAACGAGACCATCTATGGCGAGAGGCAATACGGTGTCGAGGATCTCGATGGTCACCGGTGGCTCTTTTCCCAGCATGCACACGACATTGATCCCAGAGATTGGGGCGCCACTGTGGCGCAATGAGTCTAGGTTTCACGATGGGATCTCAGAACCACTTATCACTCCGTGTGCAGGAGGTCCGAGATCGACTGCGTAGCTCGGTCCCACAGAGAGCTGCGAGACGATCCAGCGGCACCCGTCTGAGCGTCCGGTCCGTCATGGATGGTCCCTTCACCGGGCTTAATCTTGACCAGCGTCAGGTCGAGTGTCGGCATCAGCTTGCGCTTGCCGGTGAACGTCCACTGCAGGCTGGCGGGAGAAAAGTCGGAGTTGCTCGTGGTAACGCCTCGGGGCAGGTATTTGTTCGCTCCCGACAAAGGCTGAGTGAGGTCAATCGCTTCCCAGTACCAGGAGCGCCGAAGGGCGGTCTTGGATAACACATTCTGCTGGAATGAGCCGACATAAGGGATTAGCCGATTCGCCGGCAGATTTGGCAACGGCGCAGAAATCAGTTCCTTCTGTTGCGCATATGCGCAGCCGAGACAGGAGAGTACAGCAACTGCCACAAGCCCGATCCGGATAACGCCCTTCACAACCAATTAGAAGCTTGGCACCCGGCACATGGTTTCTTCGCAGAGAATGTTCTTGCTTTCACCCGCCGAAGGCGTAGGAACTCACTTTCCGGGGCGAGATAGAGAAGGGCCAGAAAACGACGGGTGACTTGGCAGTATTCGATTTCTCGGTTACCAAATCACCCGGTTATTCTGATTAGGCCTTTTTTAGTGCCTGTTTGCGAGCGCGCTTTTCGGCGATCTGGCGCATTTCCTGACCCATGCTGGTTCGGTTCATCACCACCTGCATCAGCATGGCGATGACGTTTCCGACCACCCAGTAGAGGCAGAGTCCCGACGACAGGTTCCAGCTGATCACGCCGAGCATCACCGGCATCATCAGGTTCATGACCTTCTGCTGTTGCGGGTCCATGCCGCCGGTGGGAGTCATCTTCTGCACTACGAAGGTGCTGAGGATGATGAGGACGGGCATGATGTGATAAGGATCGGGAGCCGATAGATCCTGCAAGTAGAGGAACGAAGCGTGCCGCAACTCGATGGTGTTGCCGAGCAGCCGGTAGAACGCGACGAGGAACGGGAACTGGATCAGCAAAGGCAGGCAGCCACCCGCGGGATTCACGCCCTCGGTCTTCATCAGGGCGGCGATCTCCTGGTTCATCTCCTGGCGACGCGGATCGCGCATCGAGTACTTCTTGTATTTGTCCTTGACGGCATTGATCTGCGGCTGAATCTTCTGCGTTTTCAGCGCCGACTTCATGCTGGTAATGCGCAACGGCAGCAAGAGGAGGTTGATGATTACAGTCAGCAGGATGATGGCCCATCCCCAGTTCGACGTAATGTTGTGATGTGTCCAGCGCAGGGCTGCGAACAGCGGACGCGAGATGAAGCTGAACCAGCCGAAATCGATGAGCGGTCGAAGATCGGTGGTCTCGGTCTGACCGGGCGCCAGGACCGGGTGAATCGAAGCCAAAACGTCGAGAGCCTTGGGGCCGACGAAAATTCTTTGACGCGTGTGTCCGTCGAGATTGCCGACCGCTCCGCCGAGCACATCGACGGCGATCACATCGTTCGGGTCGGGCTTGTCGGGGTTCTTCGGAATTCGAACCTGGCTGCGCTGCGTCACCAGCGCGGCATTCGGCGGATTATCAGGCAGGAAGATGGCCGCAAAGTACTGGTCGACGGGTCCCGCCCAAGCCAGCGGCCCGGTAATGGTGGCGCCGGTGCTGACCTTCTTTGCAGCAAGGCGCTCGATCTTATTGCCGTTATCGAAGTCGATAGTGCTGGCCGCAAAACTGGCCGCGCTGGCCGTGTCACCGAATCCCGATGGCCACGCCGGGAAAGCCTGGATAACCGATCCGTTCTGGACAACTTCGATGTCACTCTTGACGACATAGGAATCGTCGAAATGGAAGGTCTTGCGAACGGAAAGATTGCCTTCCGCGTATTCAAACGTGATGTCAGCAGGCGCGTGTTGCGTGCCTTCCACGCTGGAAACATAGAGCGCGGAATTGAGCTTGTCCTTCAGTCCCTGATCGTAGGTAAAGAGCGCCAGCGGGTACCCGTACTGCTTAGCGGCGGGAACGTTTACGAGATCGAGCGGCTGGCGCTTCTCATCGTCAAACTTCTTCAGCACCCACGACTTCACCTGTGCGCCGCGATTGGTGAAGGTAATTCGGTACAGATCGTTCTCGATCACCGTCTCGGTTTCCGTAGCGGCCTGCTTGGTTCCGACGGGCGGCGCCGCCGACTTCGCCGGCGATGCGGTTGCTGCTGCTGGGGCACTTACCGGGGCGGCGGGAGTGGCGGCCTGCTGCTGTTGCGCTTGCTGCGGCGCGGGCTCAGCGGGCTTCTTCGGACCGTACTTGCTGTAGATGAACTGGAAACCGATGAGGAAGAGGAACGTGAACAGGATAACCAGCATCATTCGGTTGCTGGCGGGTTCTTGATTAGGGCTGTGATATTCGGGCAAGTCGTACTTCCTTCTCAACAGCGCCGGCTAAGGCGCAGATTGCAATCGCTGACGGCAACAATCAACTTGGGTTGAACCGCTTGTTGCTGCGGCTCGACGTTTACAGATTCCACTACTGCTTGAACGGGAACTCCCGGCGGGCAATGCCCGGCGGCTTCAGCCGCAATAGCCACTTCGCTCAAAATGGCCGGGACCACAGGATCGTAGCCACCGTGCGCAAAGGGATGACAGCGCAACAACCGCCACGCCGCTTTTAAACTTCCGCGGATGGCGCCGTAGCGCTCGATGGCCTCGGCGGCGTATTCGGAGCAGGTCGGGACGTACCGGCAGGCAGGCAGGAACAGCGGCGAGATCAGCCACTTGTAAGCACGCAACAACAAAAGTAAGAACCTGCGCATCATGATTTGCCCGCACGGCTCGCCAGGCCCGGCGCTGACTCCATGTACTTGCGAATCACCTGGAAAGCCCTTGCGACTTCCTGCTCAATATCTACGAACTCGGCCTTGAGAACGTTCTTCTTGGGATTAATCACGACATCCACCGCGAACGGCAGGTCGGCCAGATGTTGGCGAACCGCCTCCCGCACTCTTCGCTTGATGCGATTGCGGTCGACGGCCCCACCCAGCACGCGTCCCACGGTAGTCCCAATCCGCGGCCCGCGGTCAGCGGACTCGATCGGACGCGGCAGATAGAACGCCGTCAGCAATCCCGAAAAATGACGCCGCCCCGCTTTATAGACGCGCTGAAAATCGCCGTGCTTCAGCAATTTCGAGCTGCGCGGAAAGGATAACCGGCGGGTCTTGGAATCACCGGCAGAATCGAGGGCCGGCATCAAAGGCTGCTTCTTTCTTGCGGCTGAGTTCGGCGTTTCCAGAAGAATTCCAATCACGTGAGCGCCGTTTCAGGCCTGGCAGACTACTCGCGATATCCGGGCTTTACGGACACACGTTTACGGCCCTTCGCGCGACGGCGCGAGAGAACGGCCTGTCCGCTCTTGGTCTTCATTCGACTGCGGAACCCGTGCGTCTTCGAACGACGGCGACGGTTCGGTTGAAACGTACGCTTCGGCATGAAAGCTACCTACTCCTGAATGGAAAATTACGCCTGAGGCAAACCCAAAGTATATAGGAAGGAAGCGGTTAGCGGCAAACTGGAGCTAGCGTTGCGGCTGCAAACGGCACGCACCCGAAACACAATAGCGATTACGCGCAAACCAGCGATATCCAAGGTGAAGCAGACGGTTCAAGCCGGGCAGGCTGAAGATTGCCCAGAACGGCGTCATCCACCAGATGCGCCGAGCAACATATAGATAAACATTCGCGCCGGAAACCAGCTTACCGCTGGGCGTGAGCAGACGGATATCTGCGAGCAACTGCGAAGGATCCATCCCGAGACGCTCCGCTACCCATGACTCCTGTAGCCCGACGACTTGAAATCCGTGACGCCTTAGCGTCGGAGCCCAGAAGCCGACCCAGCGCGAACAGAAACCGCAGGCGCCGTCGTAAAGGATGGTGCCTTGCGAACTATCGTTAGAAGTCACGTCTATTGAGATTGTCAGAAGCTACGCGGGGATTCAGCGGTCTTGGCGAAACGGGTCCACCGGCGACGCAACCACTTCGAGCGCTCCGCCGATCTCGTCCATGTTGTCCGTGCCCTTCACGAACGAACGCGTCCGGCGCTCGTCGCCATCGGGATACAGAAGGTCGATCATATCGATCTCGCGCGCCTCGAACATGTGTTGTCCATTCGGATAGCTATACTCGTCGTACACCATTCCAGTGACAAGCAGCGGATGTCCTCTCCACAGCAGGATGAACGGACGCCCCTGGCGCAGGCTGGAGATGACGTGGCCCATATCGGTGGGAGCGCCGATCGTCCGCAAGGCCGTCAGGTGAAACTTGCTGCCGTCTTCGAGTTGGTAGTCGCGATCGATCAAATTAGCGATGGATTCAAGATCCACTGGCGCGTCGACGCAGACTTCCCCAAGATTCGCCTGCTGCACCCAATAGGTCTGCGGAAGGTCGATCTTCTGGGTCTTCAGGATGGTTTCGACTTCCGCGGCCCAGAGCCAGTTTTCGCAATTCTGCCTGGGACTAGCGGGAGCGAGGCCTTCGACGGTTACCGATCCTTGCGGCAATTGCTGAAGGATGTTGCTGCCATATTTCTTGGCGTGCGTGATGCCAGCCGCCGCGAAAAGCGCGATGGCGACAGCCGTAATGGTCCAGCGTCGAGACACCAAGGCAGCTTAGCCCAGGGCTGGTTTCGGCGGAAGTGCACAACTGCAGTCATGTGGAAGTGCGAGGCACCTGTGCGCAAGTCTCCGTTTATTAGTGCGGAGCCATGCCCTGGTCCATGCCCTGCGAAGGCGCTCTCGCTGGAACTCCGCAGTCGCAATAACGAAGCACCGTAACCGTGGCGCCGGACGGTTTCAGATGCAGAATGGTCAGACGGTCAAACTCGTTGGGACCCACTCGCGGTATGGTCCCGCCGCCGAGCCGCTGCACGATGTCGGCAACAGTTTCCTGGTGCGCAACGATCAGCACGTCGCCGTTCTGGGCCGCCGCCTTCGCTTTCTCCACCAACTCGTCGGGATTAGTTTTCAGGATTATCTGGATCGTCAGATGCCGCTCTTTGGCCAGCGGCGACGCAGTCTGATGAGTGCGCCGAATGTTCGAGGTAAAGATCGTCTGGATGTTCGCTTCCCCCAACAGATGCGCGAGACAATTCGCCCGCCTGTGTCCGGCGGCGCTGAGGAGTGCGTCGGGAGCTGTAGAGAGCTTCTCGGCGTGACGCACGATGAAGATGGTGCCTTGATCAGCCGCGAAACATGAGAGCGAGCAGATCAACAGAACAATGCCGGCGATTTGGACACGACATCTCTTCATGGACCCCCCGAACGAGACACGATACAGGATAGGATGTCAGTCGCCGGTTGCAAAGACTCCGAAGCAAAATCCTGAGCTGAGTCATAATGGGTCCCTACTTTTCCAATGTCAACGTGCAAGCATTTGCTTAAGCGCCTGGTTCCACCTCCGAGGACCTGATGACTAAAGCGGCAGCGATTTGCATCCTCCCTGCGCTCGCGTTCTGCGCCGCGATCGCACAGACCACTTCCACATCCGTGACTTTGCCGGCAACCGTCGCCGGCGCCTCTGCCACTCGCTCACCGGAATATGCGCAGGTGCAGAAACGTCTGCAGCACGGATGGAATACCTGGGACACAAATACCATCGCAGGCCAAGTTCTCCTGCCCGAAGGGCTCGAGATTCGACTGGGTCTGAAGCACAACTCGACTTTGAACGCCGATGTGTTCCTGCCAACCATGCTCATCGGCCGGCAGGAACCTTCTGCGGAGCAGGTGAAACCAGGTCCGCACGCTTACGACGGAAGCTACAGTAGATTCGACGTAACGTGGGCTGGGACCACTGTCAAGCGTCGAAGCCGCTCATGCAGGCGACGATCTGGTGATGCTGGTTTCACCCGTGGATAAGCCAGCAGTCGGCGCGCTGCCGGCTACCGCCGTATTCTCCGTGGGCTTCGTTTGGGATCGTGCGGGAGAGGTTCGAAAAGAAAAGGGACGGATTCTCGCAACCGCATCGGACAGAGAGATCCCGATCTATTTAACGGGACACGATACAAATACTCCGAACATGCCAGTGCAGTCGCCCTACTTCTCGGCAGACCTCGATGGGCCGTTGGGAATCAGTACCGGGAAGAGGCGAACTCTACAGGAGATTCGGGACGTCCTCGAAGAGCAACACCGGAAGTTCACACAGTCGCACGGAACTGATGCGCGGGCTGCTTCAGTATTGGACGCCATCGAAAGCACGTTGGGCTGGGACACGATTTACGAGCCCGAGAAGGATCGCGTTGTCTCTCCTGTCAGCCGAATATGGAACATGGGCTGGGGAGGCTACGTTCTGTTTGACTGGGACACCTTCTTTGCCGCCGACCTGGCCGCAGTCGGATCGCGAGACCTGGCCTATGCGAACGTCCTTGAGATTCTCAACGAAGTAACGCCTGCGGGCTTTGTTCCGAATTATGGACGCGCGGGAAACTGGAAGAGCTTTGACCGGTCCGAGCCGCCGGTCGGCGCCATCACGGTTCTCGCACTCTATCAGCAGTATCACGATCGTTGGCTGCTTGAGGACAGCTTCGATCGCCTGTTCAAGTGGAACCGCTGGTGGGCCGCTCACCGCGACATGCAGGGATATCTGGTGTGGGGCAGCGACAGCGAAAACCGGCCTGCGAACCTCGACGATCACAGCGCGGGAACCTTGCAGGGTGCCAAGTATGAATCGGGCCTCGACAACGATCCGCAATTCGATGATGCATACTTCAACGAGACCACGCACCAGATGGAGTTTGCCGATGTCGGTCTGATGGGCATGTACATCGCTGACTGCAATGCTCTGGCCGACATTGCGGACATTCTCGGCAAGAGCAAGAATCACGAGGCGCAGGCGTTGCGCGAGAGCGCTGCCAAGTACACCGGGAGCCTGAGCACGCTGTGGGATGCCCAGTCTGGGATATTTCTCAACAAAGACCTGCATACCGGGAAGTTCGTGTACCGGCTCGCTCCGACAAATTTTTATCCACTGCTGGGGCAGGCGGCTACACCGGAACAGGCCGACGAGATGATCAGGAAGCATCTTCTGAATGCTGACGAATTCTGGGGAGAGCGCGTCCTGCCGGCGATCGCGAGGAACGATCCCGCGTTCAAAGACCAGGATTACTGGCGCGGACGGATCTGGGGACCAATGAATTACCTGGTGTATCTCGGGCTGCGCAATTACAAGACGCCGACTGCAATTCAAGCGCGACAGCAGCTGGCGCAGAAGTCACTGGCACTGTTCTTGATTGAATGGAACGCAAAGGGCCATGTGCACGAAAATTACAGCGCCGTGAGCGACGACAGTGACACGGTGCACAGCAGCGATCGCTTCTATCACTGGGGCGCGTTGCTGGGACTGATGGGATATGAAGAATTGAAGCGCCCGAGTGCCCCTCTACAAAAACAGTAGCTGACGAGTTGTCTTCTTCGTCCTTTCGGAGCGCCCAGAATCTGCTGAGTCATTGGAATCACTTCCAACCCATGCCATGCTCAACCCAAGGTTTTTGCATGGTGGGAGATTCAGAATTGCTGAGCAGCGATGAACTGCCTCGTTCACTCAATTTGGGATGCGGCAAGAAATACACGCCAGGAGCCGTGAATGTCGACATCACCGCGGCGACTCGCCCGGATGTGGTCCACAACCTGAACCGTACACCCTGGCCATTCCCTGACTCGCATTTCCGCGACGTCCAGGCTTATGACGTGCTGGAGCACCTGACCGATCTCCTCGCAGTCATGGAAGAGATCCATCGCGTATGCGAGGATGGCGCCATCGTTCGCATTACAACGCCGCATTTCTCATCGGCAAACTCCTACACCGATCTGACGCACCGGCATCACTTTGGGTTCTTCAGCCTCGAGCACTTTACCGGGGAGAGCCACAACGATTTCTATACTCCCTGTCGCTTCCGTATGATCGCGCGCAAATTGGTTTTTCATCCGACACTGGTTAACAAGATGGTGTGGAGATTGGCGGAACGAAACCCCCAAGCCTACGAACGCTCGTGGGCATGGGCGTTCCCGGCGTGGTTCCTCTATTTTGAGTTGGCGGTGTCGAAACCGAATTCACAGGGTATGCGTTCGGGCGAAGCTCATCACTTCAACAACGCCTCCAGCGCTTGCTTCAGCAACGTGTCGAACGATCACGCCACATCCCCGGGGAATTGAGCCCACATTCAGAAGCCCACCCCTAACGTTGGCCACATGAAGCGATAGCTCCGTGCCGTTTGCGGACGGCCGGCTTTCTTCTTTTGAGCCGTTAGGAAAACTTAAGCTACGGTTCCCTGCTGAGCAGAGGTATTCTCGCCTCGTACGACAGCGCCTTTCGAGCATGGACGTCCCGAGGTGCGTCGCGACAACTTCTGAATCGGTGACGTCCTTCACGCCCCCAGCGTCCAGAAGCTATGCGCGACCCCGATCTCGAAATTGACGGAAACCGATGAAATGAAAATAACTCCTTCGAATCAGTCTGTGGCGTCAGTCGTCAACAGGCCGGCCTCGCCTCGCTTGCGAGTGAGCGCACTCATATTGGCCGTATATCTTTGTTCGTGCAGTTGGACCTTCGCCTCGACTCCGGCTGCCGCCTGGGCCGGAGTTCTTCGTGACAATGCGGGGACCCCAGTCGTTGGAGCCACCGTTGTCCTTGCCGACGTTTCCGGTAAGCCCGCTTATACCGCAAAGACGAAGGTTCGCGGCGAATTCGCATTTGCAGCGATTACCCCCGCGAAATACGGCGTTTCGGTAGTCATCGAGGGGGTCACGTACAAATCTGCGCAACCTCTTATCGTTGCCGGGGCCGTCACCCTCACCACAAACTTGCAGTTGCCGAAGTCCGACACGACCCTTGTTCTGGTACAGGAGCAAAACGGTCCAGTTTCTGAAGGCAGCGGCGGGGAGCATCTGTCGCGAAAAGAAGTATCGAGTCTCCCGCTTAATTCCCGCGATTTCAGCAAACTACTCTTGTTGGCCGCCGGCACCATGACCGACGCCAACGGCGCAGCAAATTTCACGCAGCAGTTCGCTGTCAACGGACAGCGCGGGACCACCACCGTCTTTGCCATCGACGGAGCCGATACCACCGATCCTGAGATGGGGGGCGCCACGTTCTCCAACTTCAACGTCGATGCCATTCAGGAAGTGCAATCGAATTCCGGCGTGATGCTTCCGGAGATTGGCCATGGAGCTGCCGGCTATACCAACGTTGTGACACGCTCAGGGACAAATTCGATTCACGGGAGCCTGTTCGAGTTCTTTCGCAATGCGACGCTCGATGCCCGTAATTATTTCGATCACATCGAACTGGGCGGCCGTCGCATCCCGCCATTCAACCGCAATGAATTCGGTGGGACCGTCGGGGGACCTGTCGTACTCCCGGGCTACGATGGACGCGATCGCACCTATTTCTTCGGTGAATACCAGGGATTTCGACAGATTCTTGGAACGACGCAAGTCTTTCCCGTGCCCACGGCCGCTGAACGCCAGGGAATCGACACGACTACTTTCGCGGGAGACACGCTCACTATCCCGGTGAATCAGGCAATCAAGCCGGTGCTTGACGGGTACCCGCTCCCCAATGATCCCAGCGGCCCGTATGGCGCGCGCACGTTTGCGACATCATCCAAGGTTTCAACGGTCACCGATCAGTTTTCGATCCGCGTCGATCATCGCATCTCGGACAAAGCGCAGCTATTTGGGAGGTTCAGCCTCAACCAGGTCACAGGTCCTGTCACCAATCCTGACCAGACAGCACTCGACCCCAGTTTTGCCATACAGTTCTTCGATCATCAGCGCAGCGCGGGCGTGACTTATCAGCGCACATTCAGTCCCCACCTGTCGCTGCAAACCTCGCTGGGATATGTTCGCAGTACGCCCTTCTTTCCCGCTGCAAATCACACTCAACCGGCGATTCTCTTCGGCGACGGCTTATTTGAACCATATGGCGCCCCGGCCGGTTCGATCTACGGCTCATTTTCCAATCTCTATCAGTACAAGCTCGACATGACCGGCATCCACGGAAACCACACGATGAAGTGGGGTACTGAAATCCGCGCGAATCGCGATTCGACGATCTTTGGCACGACTCCGAATGGCGCCTACTCATTTGGAGGCGGGACCGCGTATTCTCCGGTTGCGATCCAATCGGCCAGTGGCACCCACAACATCGCTGTTGGCGACCCGCTGCCCGACTCGCTCACCGGCCTGCTCACAGCCAGCCCTTACTCTTACAACGTCGTTCTTGCGGCCCAATTCACACCCACGGGCAACAAGTTCAATGAAGCAGGAGTGCGTCGCGAAGCGTACAACTTCTATTTCCAGGACGCATGGAAAGCGACGAGCAAACTTACTCTGTCCTACGGCTTGCGCTATGAAGTGAACAGTCGCATTCACGAGCAGACGCTACGCACCTCGTTGCCTGAATTCCTCGATGCCAACGGAAAGCCAACGTCCTATTCGAATCATCAGGCGAACATGATCTTTGTCGTGAACCCGCAGCCGCCTTATGACAAGGACTGGAATGGCTGGGGCCCACGCTTGGCGCTCGACTATGCGCTTTCCGACCACACCGTTTTGCATGCTGGGGGAGCAATCACCACCCGCCTCATGAATCTGTGGCAGGAAAACTTTCTGACTGCCTCAATCCCTGACGTGTTCAATCCATTCTTCACGGCGCAACAGGGCATTGCGGTTCCGTTCCAAAACCAAGTCGTACTCCAACCATTACCGGCGGCATACGACACTGCCGGTAACCTGATCTTCCCCAATGGGCGGAGCACGGATGCCAAGCCAAACACCGTGATGGATCTGCAGCGGTATCAGAATGACGTCGCCGCCGTGACCCCAGGCCATCAGGCTCAACTGCCCGCTCTAAGTGCTGTGGCGAGTAATTTCCGTAACGGAGACATCGCGAGCTGGACCCTTTCTGTCGATCATGATTTCGGAGATTTCAAGGCGAGTGCGGCCTATGCGGGTACCGCCGGAATTCATCTTCCGTACGTATTCTTCCCAAATAGTTACACCGGCGCCGATCCTGCCTTTGCTCCGTTCACGAAGTTCGACTCCGCAGGAAATCGCATTGGAGGCGCCAGCGCGATTAACGTCATTGCCAGCGAATCCCATTCGTCCTACAACGCCTTGCAGACCAGCCTGACAAAGAACTCCGCGCGTTGGGGCACCGGCATCCAGGCCAGCTACACCTATTCCAAAGCGCTCGATGACACCAGCTCGGTGATGGGCGGCTCGATTGCGGGCGCAGGTGTCGTGCTGCAAACTTCTTTCCAGGATCCGTGGAATCCGCGTGCAGAAAAAGGACCATCGACCTTCGACGTGACGCACGTCCTCACGGTCAGCTGGATCCAAATGCTGCCGCTTAGTCGAGTAAGTTTCCTGCGTCCGCTCGGACGAACCGCGACGTCGGGATGGCAGTTCCTGAATATCACGACTCTGATGACCGGCTCCCCGTTTACCGTATATTCCGGAGTTCAGCAGACGGGAGCAGGCGCCAGTGGCGCCGATCGCCCTGACCTACTGTCGATCGCCGAACCTTTCGACCAGCGGCTCCGTGCAAGCTGATTATTTCGGCCGTGGCGCCGACAATGCATCGTTTTTCAGCATTCCCATCAATGTGGCTGGCGGCACCGGACCTAACCAGGGACGATTCGGCACGCTCGGTCGCGATACCTTCCGTGGACCGGGCTTCCACAATTTCGACGTGGCGCTGATCAAAGACACGCCTTTCGGACGGCGTGGCGGTAGCGAATTTGGGACGTTGGAGTTTCGCGCCGAGTTCTTTAACGTCTTCAACATTGTGAACTTCGGTTTGCCATCGAATGTCCTGCGCGGCAGCGGATTCGGTTACATCAGCAAGACGGCGGGTTCATCCCGGCAGATTCAGTTTTCGTTGAAGGTCATGTTCTGAGAGATGCGATCGACCAACTGGCTGTGACAAAACCGAGTGTTGACGGGCCCACGCGTGATACTCACTTCGATAATGCTGTCAGCGCTTCGCGGAATAGCGCGTCGAACTCGCCCGCTGCTCTGCCGTTCTTCCCCGCGATCGCGAGTGCGCGCTCCGCTGCCGGACGCTGATAGCCAAGATTCATCAGCGCCGAAAGCACGTCTTCTTCCACCGGCGACGCGGGCGGCGCGCTCGCAGTGGCGCCAAAGTTTTCCAGCTTGTCGCGCAACTCCAGCACCATGCGCTCGGCGGTTTTCTTGCCGATCCCGGGAATGCGCGTCAGCTTGGCAACGTCGTTTCCCTTGATCGCCGCCACCATATCGGGGGCAGCCATGCCGCTCAGAATGGTGATCGCCAGCTTCGGACCGATGCCGCTTACGTTCAGCAGCTTCTCAAACAACTGCTTTTCTTCCGGGCGCACGAATCCGAAAAGCGCAATCTGATCTTCGCGCACGTGGGTGTGAATATGCAGCGCGACTTCGCCTCCCATGCCCGGCAACTCGGAAAATGTCGGAACGCTGATGACAACGTCGTAGCCGACGCCGCCAGTCTCAACAATGGCCTGGTTCGGATGCTTGGCGATCAAACGTCCGCGAAGATGAGCAATCATTGCTGCCGATTCTACTCGACTCGTACAGCTCAAGAGCGAAATGTTCGGGCGCTTGAAAAGGAATCGGGCCCGGGTGTACAGTGCGCGCAACCTTGGGGCGGGGTGTTATGGCAACTTTGCGTATTTCTTCTCTCGTGTTTGTCCTAGTTAGTTCTCTCGCGCTTGCGGCGCAGTCGCAGCCGTCTACAACTCCCGCAAAACTCATGACCGGGTTTGGAGATCCTCACCATCCGGTTTCGACTACGAACCCCGAGGCGCAGAAGTTCTTCGACCAGGGACTCGCGCTGAGTTATGGATTCAACCACGACGAGGCAGAGCGTTCGTTTCGCCGTGCTGCCGAGCTCGATCCGAAGATGGCGATGGCGTGGTGGGGCGTGGCCTATGTTGCCGGACCCAACTACAACATGCCCGTTGATCCGGAACATGAACAGCGCGCGTACGACGCGATCCAGAAGGCGATTGCGCTCAACGCGAACGCGTCGGAGATCGAGCGGGATTACGTTCAGGCATTGGCAAAACGGTACACCAATCAGCCGAATCCCGACTATCAGAAGCTCGCCGTCGATTACAACGACGCTATGCGCACGCTGTCGCAGAAGTATCCGGATGATCTGGATGCTGCAGCGATTTTCGCCGAGAGCGCCATGAATCTTCACCCTTGGCAGCTCTGGAACGCTGACGGCACACCGGCGGCCGGCACAGAGGAAATCGTCTCGACGCTGGAATCAGTGCTGCGGCGCGATCCCACACATCTTGGCGCCAACCACTTCTACATTCATGCGGTGGAAGCCTCAGCGCACCCAGAGCGGGCACTGCCGAGTGCAGAGCGCCTCGCCGGTCTAGCGCCTGCGTCTGGCCACCTGGTGCACATGCCGGGCCACATTTACATTCGCACCGGCGATCACGAAGCTTCCGAAAAGACGAATATCAAAGCGGCTGCTGCGGACGAGGCCTATATCAAGGCCAACGGTGTGCAGGGCGTCTATCCCATGATGTACTACTCGCACAACCTGCACTTCATCGTGGTGGAGAACGCGATGATGGGGAACTATGCGAATTCGCTCGCTGCGGCTCACAAGCTTCGCGATCATGTCGCGCCACATGTCGACGAGATGCCCATGCTGGATTTCTTTTCGTCGATGACCCCGTTGATCATGGTGCGCTTTCGCCAGTGGGACGAGATCCTGCAACAACCAGCGGCGAATCAGAAGCATGTTGTGAGCGCCGGCATTTGGCATTACGCACGCGGAATGGCGTATGCGAGCAAAGGCCAGGTGAAAGAAGCAGAGCTGGAGATCGCCGAGATCAAACGACTGACTCCTGAGATGAGCAAGATACCGACGAACACGGTCGGCACCGGCAACGCCGAACGCATTCCGGTGATTTCTGTGCACATCATCGAGGCCAAGATTGCGCTCTCGCAAAAGAAGAATGCTGAGGCGATCGGTCATCTGAACCAAGCGTTGGAGCTGGAAGACTCCATGGACTACAACGAGCCGCCGGACTGGATCGCTCCCGTGCGCGAAACCTTGGGAGGGATGTTGTTGCAGGCGGGCGATCCAGTTGCTGCCGAAAAAGTGTTTCGTGCTGACTTGGAACGTCATCCGCGCAATCCGCGTTCGCTTTTCGGCCTGATGGAGAGCCTGAAAGCGCAGGGGCGCACAGCCGATGCTCAGTGGGTTCAGCGCCAATTCGAGGCTGCGTGGACAAACTCTGATACCAAGCTGAGAATAGAAGACCTCTGATGCGCGAGGTTTACAATGAAGCGCGCCAGCCTCTCGATTTCATTCTCCCTGGCCTTGTTCTTCACGCTCTTGCGAGCGCAGGCACAAGTCACCATCGGGCACATCGCAATCGTCGACACACCCGGTATCAGCGAGCATGAGCTGATCAAAATTGCCAAAGAAGTCGACGGCAAGACCTGCACGACTACAGACGCAGCCGACTGTATCGAGGACCGGATTCTTGATCAGTTCCAGCAGCGTGGCTATTTCAGGGCTGCCGTCCTAGAGCCCCGGCTCAAGCCTTCTACCAGCGTCGGGACTGTGGACGCAAATGTCGTCGTCGAACCCGGCGTACAGTACCGCTTAGCGAACCTTGAGTTTAGATTCAGCGGCCAGCCCGTTCTTTCGAAAACTGACCTTTCGCCGCTAGTCACGATCCACGCGGGAGACCTGTTTAACACCCGCGAAGTGCGGCAGACCCTGAAGAACGTGCGCAAGTATTACGTCGCGCGAGGATACTCGAGGGTGGCCGTGGTGCCTCAAACCATCGTGGATGATGAGAGAAAAGAAATCACGCTTTCGCTCGAGATTCGGCCGGAGGGCTAGTACCAAAACCGCCTTTGTAAGCTGTTGCGGTTGAGCTATTTATAGCCCCTCGGAATCAACGCAAGCAGCCAGCCGCACCGTCGAATTTAGCCCTCCCGAATGGTATAATTGTGTTTGCTCTTCTGGCGCATAAATTCCTGTAAATGCAAGCATTTACGACAATCTAACCGGCTCCCGAGAAAGCCAACCGGCTTACCCGAATTGTGCGCCGATCTAGAGCTGAATTACGCAGTAGCTGACAGCTAATAGCTGAAAGCCGAGAGCTTCTTTTCTATGGCAGACGAACCAAAAGTTGAGGCGATTGAACGGCGTGAGCGAAGCGTGAGCCGTGCGCCGAAATCCTGAGCGGAGCGCAGCGTAGTCGAAGGAACGCTCTGAATATCAGATCAGTTAGGAAACAGTAGATGGCAGACGAACCAAAAGACCCACAACTTCCCCTTGGTGGCGACGGACAAGGTCCGGGCGCGGCGAACATTCAGCCGATCAACATTGAAGAGGAGATGCGCCGGTCGTATCTCGATTATTCGATGTCGGTCATCATCGGCCGCGCGCTACCCGAAATTCGCGACGGGCTCAAGCCCGTGCATCGCCGCATCCTTTACGCCATGCAGGACATGGGCGTGCTCCACAACCGCAAGCATATGAAGTGCGCCGGTGTGGTCGGCGAATGTTTGAAGAAGTATCACCCGCACGGTGACAGCGCCGTGTACGACGCCTTGGTGCGTCTGGCACAGCCGTGGAGCATGCGCTATCCGCTGATCGACGGCCAGGGCAACTTCGGCTCCGTCGATGGCGATCCGCCCGCAGCGTACCGGTACACCGAGTGCCGATTGATGTCGATGGCCGAAGAGATGATGGCGGACATCGAGAAGGACACGGTCGACTTCGTCGAGAACTTCGACAACACCACGGCCGAGCCAGTCGTTCTGCCGACGCGATATCCGAACCTGATCGTGAATGGCGCGAACGGTATCGCCGTCGGTATGGCGACCAACATCCCTCCGCACAATCTCACTGAGATCGTCGACGCCACCATCACCCTGGTGAACAATCCCAAGGCCGGTCTGGCGGAAGTGATGCAGTTCGTGCAGGGACCTGACTTCCCTACCGGCGGTTTCATTCACGGCAAAGGCGGCATCGTCGACGCATACAAGACCGGACGCGGCCGCTTCATGATGCGCGCGAAAGCTGCGATCGAAAACATCAGCGGCGGGCGCCAAGCCATCGTGGTCACGGAAATTCCGTACCAGGTGAACAAGGCACGCATGGTCGAGCGCATCGCCGAACTCACCAACAACAAAGTGATCGACGACATCAGCGACATTCGCGATGAGTCCGATCGCGACGGTATGCGCGTCGTAGTTGAACTGAAACGCGGCGCCGAGCCGCAAATCGTGCTCAACCAGCTCTACAAGCACACGCAGATGCAAGAGAGCTTCAGCATGATCTTTCTGGCCGTCGCTAATAACCAGCCGAAAGAAATGGGCCTGGTGCAGGCGATTCGCTACTTCATCGAACACCGCATCGACGTGGTCCGCCGGCGCACGGCGTTCCTGTTGGCCAAGGCGAAAGACCGAGAGCACATCTTGGAAGGCTACCGGCTGGCGCTCGATCACATTGATAACGTGATCGCCATCATCCGTGGCAGCGCCGATCGCGCCAATGCTCGCGAGAACTTGATCGCGTACTTCGCCGGCAAGAAAATCGACATCAACACCACGGGCCGCGCGCCAAAGCTCGATCCGGAAAAGCCGTTCACGATCAAGCAGGCGGACGCGATCCTCGAATTGCAATTGCACCGTTTGACGCGACTCTCGATCGACGAAATCGTGAAGGAGTTGGAATCGATCAAGGGCGAGATCGCGGAGTACGAATCGATCCTCGGTTCGGAAAAGAAGCTCCGCAACGTGATCGTGAAAGAACTCGAGGAGATCAAGAAGGAATACGGCGACGCGCGCCGCACGCAGATTGTCGACGAGACCACCGAGATTCAGCTCGAAGACCTCATTGTCGACGAGCAGGTCGCGGTCACAGTCAGTCACGCCGGATATCTGAAGCGCACGCCGATTACGACGTATCGCTCGCAACGTCGCGGAGGCACAGGGCGCCGCGGCATGAGCACGCGCGAAGAGGATTTCGTCGAGCGTCTCTACATCGCGTCAACGCATGCGTACCTGTTGGTCTTCACCAACACCGGCCGCGTGTACTGGTTGAAGGTGTATGAGATTCCCGACGTAGGCGCTGCCGGGAAAGGCAAGCACGTGGGCAACCTGGTTGCACTGCAGCCGGGCGAAACCGTGCGCGCGATTCTGCCGGTGCGCGATCTCGAGGAAGAGAACAAGTACGTTTTCTTCGTCACGCGTCAGGGCACGGTGAAGAAGACGCCACTGAAGGACTTCTGCAACGTGATGTCGCGCGGCATCATCGCCATCGGCATCGACAAGGAAGACGAGCTCGTAGGCGCGCAGATCACCGACGGCAACCAGATCCTCTTCCTCGCCTCGCACGAGGGCATGGCAATCCGCTTCCACGAAGACGACGTCCGCTCCATGGGACGCCCTGCGTTCGGCGTGCGCGGCATGGATCTCGATAAGGGCGACTACATCGTTGGCATGGCCGTTACGGCGAAAGAAAAGCCCACGCGCAAACAGGCCGAGAACGGAGGCGCCGTCGCCGACCGCATCCTCAGCGTTACCGAGAATGCTTACGGCAAGCGCACCGATGTCGACGAGTACCGACTGCAATCGCGCGGTGGCAAGGGCGTGATCAACGTGAAGACCACCAGCCGCAACGGCAAGGTCGTGTCGATCATGCTGGTCACCGAAGACAGCGAAGTGATGATCATCAGCCAGTACGGCAAGATTATCCGCACGGAAACGGAACAAATCCGCGCTGCTGGGCGGTCAACCCAGGGCGTGCGCCTGCTGCATCTGGAAGAAGGCGACCGCGTCGCAGCGGCTGTTGTGATTCCGGCGGAAGAAGCGAATGGGAATGGGGAAACTCCGACGCTGATTCAGTAAGGTAGCGCTGGCGTCTTGCCGGCTTTATAGTGTGGGGCGGACACGAATGTCCGCCCCTTTTTCTATGGCAGAAGGATCGCCTACCTCGACGCACCTGAAGGAACGGCCTGCTGAAGTCGACCGCGCAACGGCATTACTATCTGCCACGTTAATTATCGGCGTGGCAAAGGCTGCGGCGGACTGGCAACACCTTTCGCGTGCAGGCGTTTTGTTCAGTCTCATAGTTTCGGCGTTCAATCTTGCTTTGTTCGGTCTTCTCTTTTGGAAGATTCATGAAGGCAGAAATTGGGCGCGTATTACATTCCTGGTCTTACTTGTTGTCGGGCTGTTACCGTATGGTTTCATACTGCGCTCTGAACTTCATCGTTCACCCTGGTTAGCTTTCATAGGCGTCTTGCAGACTGCTATTCAGCTTTACGCGGTAGTATTGGTCTTTACTTCGCCTGGGAAGGGATGGTTTAGATCGCCCTCAATTTCTTCTAATGCGTCGTGATCAAAATCTCATCGACGTGCTAGCCGTACGATCGATTCCAGTATGGTAACGAGCACGTCCCGTTTGCATCACCACGTCCCCATATCCAGCACAAATCCGGAAGAGAATCTCAGCGAATCACGATAATTTACGCTGTTGATCTCGCGATTCCAGGTGTGCGAATAGTCCAGGGATGAGCGGAATAGCAACGCGTTGTTGAATTTGTAGTCGAAGCCCGCGCCAGTGATGACGGCGAAGGCATTGTTGTCGAAGTCGTGAATATATTGGTCCGCGAGCGGCGGAAAGATATTGTGCTGGTTCTTGTATTCCTGCTGCAGTGCCGCCTTGATGTCCGGGAAGAGCTGTTCCTGGGTCACTTTGTTTCCGCCGACCAGCACGCGAGTATGCGTAACCCACCTCTGTGAGAGCCGTGCAGTCCACTGTGGCCCGATCGCATAGGTGAGTGAATCGCCACTAAAGTTCGGCGGCATGCCTGTCTGCTTACATCCGGTAACTTCGCCTATGATCTGCCAATTCTCGGCCATCCGGAATCCGAGCTCGGCTCCCCCGCCAACGCAAGGATCGGACGCATTTTTGCCGAAATACGTCCGCTCTTCGAAGTGCATGTTGAACTGGAACGGAGCGACGCCTGGTGGCGGCGAAATTGGTTTCTTCTCTACAGGAGCGTAGTACGCGAACGAGTTGTAAGAACTCGCTGCAGGCCGATTGGTACGCTCCCAGGGACGCCTTCGGCCCATCAGATTTGCAAACGTGCGTGATGGATTGAGAGCCATGCGAGTCACCATCTTCACATTCCGGTTATCCGTGCTCTTCTCGATGCGCCGCACGAGAGAATCGTCGATCTCATCTTCGAGAACCGACCACATCAGGCCAAGCGTAGGCGTAACCACGTGGTCTACAAAGCCGTTCGCTGGGTGGTATCGCTGTATTTCGCCAATCGACGCTTCACTCAGAGGGCCGAGTTCGAAGCTGACGCTTAACACGTAAGCGTAGGCGCCCGCTCTCAGCTTTGATTTCAGGTAGCCGCTATTCCAGCCGATGTGCTCGCGCGCATATTCCCCGTCGCGGGCGGTCCAGATGAAAGTCGAGACTGAGCCCTGCATCGGGTGGCCAATGTAGTTCACGTAAAACGGATCCCCGTCATCCCACCCGTGCATGTTGCCCACCGCTTTGAAATATCCGGAGAAGAACGGGTTGTGTAATCCAGCGCGTGTACCGGGCTCAGTCGCGATGCGAAACCCGTTCATGAGGACGAGAAACTGTAGGGAGTCTTTGCTAAGGCCCTTCCAGTCGACCGTTGGGCGCGGCGCTGGCGCTTCACTTTTTGTGATCAAAAGGCTTGAGTAGCTGCTGAGGTTCGGTACCTCTGCGGGAATGCTATTAGGAAGAGCTGCTGTTAACTGTGCATTCTCATCTGTATTCGGCGGTGCAGGATTCATCGTCTGGCCCGAGCAAATCATGCTCGTCCCCCAGAGTCCCGAGAACACGACAACAATGCCCGCTAGTGCCCGCAGCTCTTCCAACATTCAACAGCAGATTTACGTAACCAGTGAAGGGTTGGATACTGAGAGAACTCCCAGCGCATGCACAGATTTTGGTTTGCTCAGGAGCTCTCGATCAACGCTGATGGCAGTTGATGCATAGAGCGAATTTACAGTTCGTGATGGAACCAGGGATGCGTAATTACTTCGGCGGCGATCAATAGCAGAGCCAGAACTGAAGTCACTAGCTGAATCATGCGGCGGCGTTTCTGCTGCTTGGTCAATGGACGAATTCTCCATGCCGCGGCGGGATTTTTTCGCAGACGGTCTTCATTCCACAACAGCAGCAGATTGATGCCGGCGAATACTCCTCCCACCACCAGGAACGGGATGCGAATGCTGTTGCGGTGCCAGCCTTGTGCCGGACCTCCGGCGGTGGCTGCGATCAACGAAGACATCCCGAGCAGCACACGAAATCCGCTCAGGCCTACCGCGGCGACGCACAGGCTTTCCGCAGCTGCCAGCGCGATCGATCCAAAGCTAAGCAACGTCGTCGTCAAAGTCGATGACGATGGCTCCGGCAACTCACGAAGCTCAGAGGTCTCCAACGGCCGCGGCTTGTAGGCTGGATTTCCCAATGCTTCCCCCACCTGATAGCAGTAGAAACAGCTTATCGCAGATTCAGAGGAGCCGCAGAAAAGTGGCTAGTGGTTAGTGTCTAGTGATTAGCAAAAACAAAAATGGGGTAGCTGGTGGCGTGCACTCAAAGACTGCAGCCTAGCCACTAGCCACTGACCACTTCTTTTCTCGGATCGGCCACGCGCGAACGCGAGTAGTACATGTCTTCGATTTCTTTCTGCACACGCTGGCTGAGCTTATCCATATCCCGAGGAGAAAACCCGTCAGTCGGAATAGGCTTTCCGATTACCAGTCCCAGTTTCCCCGGCCGGATGTGAAACGTATTCATCGGCAAAACTTCGTAAGTCCCCACGATCGCCATCGGGATCACCGGCACTCGTGCCTTGATGGCCACATAGAACGCTCCGCTGAGGAATGGCCGAATCTGCCCAGTCTGCGAACGGCCACCTTCGGGAAAGACCATCAGGTCCATTCCGCTCTTCACCGTTTCACCGGCACGCGCCAGGCTGCGCAGATTCGAGCGCGCGTCTTTGTCGTCCACCGGGATTTGTCCGGAGCGGCTCAGGTGCCACCCCATGAACGGATACCGGAACAATTCTTTCTTGGCGAGAATTCGGAAAGGGACCGGCAGGCTCGTATAGATCAGCGGGATATCAAGGGCGGAAATGTGATTCGCGGCGAAGACCGCCGGCTGTGAACGATCAATGTTCTCCAGTCCGATGACCTCGACCGGGGAAAAAATAGTCTTCAGAATCAGCCACGACCACACGCGCGCGAATCCATGCTGAATGCGCCCACCACGATCGACGAATGACGACAACAGCGAAAGGATTCCCAGCACAACCGTGTACAGATAGATCAGCGGATCGAGAAGGAAGATGGACCGGATCCAGCTGAGGCGATCGATCGGTTTTGAAGAATTCGACACGGCTCCTGTACTCAGGTTCGTCATCGCCCGAACTGCAGGCGGCTGGCCAGGCGCTCGGGCAAGTTGGCTTCTACAATTTTCTTCTGCGCCGTCGCCAGTCATAGGGGACGCGGAAGATAGGTGACTGTCTTTGCTTCGGAGTCAAAAAGCGCGAACGCAGCCCGCCAATCACCGTCGCGAGGCTGACCCACTGAGCCGGGATTAATCAGATAAACGCCGCCATTCTCCAGCGCCAGCGGCCATTGTGCCACCTTCTCAGGCGAAGTGTATTTCGGGTGAACAGTGATCTGTTGCTTTTCGGTGATGCGGAAACTTCCCTGCATATGCGTATGACCGAAGAATGTGATCGGCGCTCGCGCCAGCGCTGCCGACGCAGCGGCGTCGTCGGGCAGAAGCAGATATTCGTCTTCGTCCCGCGGCGAGCCGTGAACCATCTGCACGTCCGGAAGGTCGGGCAAGGAGACTGGACCATGCGGCAAATTCTTCAGCCACTCGAGATTGTCAGGGGTGAGCTGGCGATTGGTCCAGATCGCAGCAGCCGCCGCGATGTAGTTGAAGCCGCGCACATCCGTTAGTCCGGCGCAGGCGCGATCATGGTTGCCGCGCACAAACGTATCGCCGAGTCCGCGGGCGCGCTCAATCACCTCGTTCGGGTTGGCACCATAGCCCACCGTGTCACCGAGGTTGACGACGACATCGTGAGCCGGAGCCGCCGCGAGGCAGGCTTCCAAGGCTTCCAGGTTTGCGTGAATATCGCTTAAGAATAGGACGCGCACTTTTTAGGCCAGAGGCAATAATAAACTGTCGCTCGTTTCGAGCGCGAGAACGGTGGCTAAGCGTTGATCGACTTGCCCCGCCGATCGGCGATTTGACGCCATTTTGCATCTACGAGCACGACGGACGTTTCAATTTGGCGTTCAGAAATTCCCCAGTATTTTCTGAGCAAGATCTCCTTCTCTTTGGGCTGACGACCTGAAATCCATGCTTCTCGTAAAAGCGTATCGCCCAGAGTCGCATCCGCCCAAGTGCCGATCAGGATGGGGCGCTCGGTCAGTGTTCGTAGGTGTGACAGCAACTGGCCGCCGATCCCAAGCTTCTGGCTGGAGCCGCAAACGTAGGCGTGGCGAATGAGAGTTACGTCGCCGACCTGTTGAAGTCCCATGACACCGACAAGTCCTCCGGCTTCGGCTTCCTCATAGGCCCAGAACATTACGCCGGCATCGAGCTCGTGCTGAAGTTTGTCTCTCGACATGTAGGGTTCGGTCCAGCAATCGGCAGGAATGACTCCTTTGTACGCCTGAGCTCCATCGTTGACGATGGACCAAATCCGTTCGAAGTCGCGGTGATCACAGCGGCGGAGCATTTTTATGCAAACCTCGTTTCGGATTACGCGTTGTGCTCAGAGCGCTGCGCGGCCTTCACCGGGCAGCGCACCAAGTGTCCGGGCGCTACTTGTACGAGCTCGGGCGCCTCTTCCCCACATTTCGGTATAGCGAAATCGCAGCGCGGCTCGAATCCGCAAGCATGGTTCAAAGTTGGAGAACCAATCGCGGGAACAGTGCCTTCAATCGTGCGCAACGGCTCGCGCAGATTGGTGTGCAACGTTGGGACGGAGTTCAGCAGTCCCTGCGTGTAAGGATGCATCGGCTGGCGAAAGATATCGTCCGGAATCGCCGATCTCGACCAACCTTCCCGCATACATCACCGCAACCCGATCCGTCACCTTGGAAACCACCGCGAGATCGTGCGAGATGAAAAGCATTGCCAGAGCCGAATTTTTCGCGCAGTTCGGCGAGCAGTTCGAGGATTTGCGCCTGGATCGTGACGTCCAGTGCCGTGGTCGGCTCATCGGCGATCAGCAGTCGAGGACGGTTCACGATGGCCATGGCGATCATCACACGCTGCCGCATGCCTCCGGAAAGCTGGTGCGGATAATCACGCGCGCGCTTTTCCGGATCGCGAATCGCGACCGTCGTTAACGCATCAACCGCAGCTTTTGCTGCGTCACGCTTCGGCATCCGGCGGTGGGCCAATACAGCTTCTGCGATCTGATCGCCGACGCGCATCACCGGATTCAGCGCCGTCATCGGCTCCTGAAAGATCATTGCGATGGCGGAGCCGCGCAACTGCCGCATCTCGTCTTCCGGAGCGGTCGAGAGATCGCGACCGTCAAAGCGAATGCTGCCCCTGATCTGCGCTTGCGGCGGCAGCAACTTCAGAATTGCCAGGGAAGAGACAGACTTGCCGGAGCCCGACTCGCCCACCAGCCCTAAAGACTCTCCTGCAGCGATTTCCAGGCTCAGATCGCGACACGGCGGAGACAAAGTCTGTCCGATCATCGTTACGAAGCGGGAAAGCGATGTCCAGATTCTGGATCTGCAGCAGCGCGGGAGTCACGAAAACATGGTAACAGCCTGCGGATCTGACCTCTTCTCCCTGAATCGAGACTTGCGGAAGTCCGCGCCAGGCTTGAATTGTCCGCATTTTTTCACATTGCGTGAATTGCAGAGGCGAGTGTTGTTTTGCGATCTGACCTGATCGATGACAGCGAAAGCCGCGGATTCCGCGGGTGTTCGTGATCTGGCTTGAGAAGCCGATTGCACAAAATCCGGTCATGGGGCTGTGGACGAGCTGCACTCGATTGAAAACACAAGGGATAAAGTTCTACTGATTTTCTTGACTCTAGAAACAGTCGGCGTAAATACATACTCGTTCTTTGACAGTTCCTGAGTTTTTGCAGTTGGTGCCGAGAACCGGGGCTGAAGCCAAATCCGAGTGGAAGGACAACCCGCAAGGGATGAAATTCGACAGAGGGTGCGGTAACGGTCTTTAGCAAAGCGCTGGTTGACGAGAACAGGGAATTTAAGCAAAGGCGAGATAGAGTCCCGAGGTGGTTGGGCTGGTTTGTCCGGTTGGTGATGAGCCCGGAACCCGAGCTTAGTCGGCTGAATCATACTCGCAAGAGGGGTTCAGAGAAGGCGAGCAAGGGTCTAAAGCGAGTTGCTGGGCGAGACGAACGAGCTTAACCAATAAACCTCGGGACTCTG
>CAWGWI010000030.1:0-80979 GCA_963826275.1 Terriglobia bacterium
GACGGGATTTGAACCCGTGTTACCGCCGTGAAAGGGCGATGTCCTAGGCCGGGCTAGACGACGGGGACGCTGGTAAGGAAGGCTACGTCGTTCGAACTTTTGATGTTATCAGTCACTTCAGCAAAGGTCAAAGCGCGGACGCGCAACCGAAGCTCACGAATTTCTCTGAACAGGGAGTTGGCTGGGTCCGGAGAGATTCCTCTTAGCACTGATATTTCGCCAGATACTCCTTCAAAGCGTTTTGCCAGGGACGTGGCAACTCAAAACCAGCCTCGTGCAGCGCACGCATCTCCATCACCGCATATTTCAGGCGCGGACCCGGTCTTCCCATCGTCTCTCCCGGAACGCCTTCGATCATTTCTGCATTCATTCCAACGTCAACAATCGCCTGTTCAGCGAGTTCCATGCGTGTGCACGGACCCAAATTACACAAGTGAAATAGCCCATACTTTTTCGCTTTGACGACTTCTAGAATCTTGCGTGCCGCGTCCAACGTGTAGGTCGCCGATCCCAGTTGGTCAGATGCGACAAGATGCTTTTTCCCGGCGCGGACACGCGCAACCGCCTTGCTCACAAAATTCTCCTTGCCCGGCCCAAACAGGACCGAGACCCGAAAAATCCAGTGCCGCTCGTATTCCTGAACTGCCAGTTCAGCGTCGAGTTTACTGCGCCCGTACACACTGATCGGATTCGTCGCGTCCGTTTCAATGTAAGGCGTCGCCTTTTTGCTATCGAAGACAGCATCCGTGGAAATGTGCACCAACCCAGCCCCGACTACTGCTGTGGCAGTCACTACGTTCCGCGTCCCCTCGACGTTCACGCGGTGTGCTTCGTCCGGATGCGTTTCGCAGTAATCGATATCTGGCAGAGCGGCAGTATGCACCACTACGTCCGGTTTGATTCTGGTTAGCACGTTCCGGACGTCGGCCGAGTTGGTGACGTCCAAATCCGCGTGTCTTAGCGGGACCACTTCGTGCTCTGATTCCAGAGCTAACTGTAGACCTCGGCCGAACAGACCGGCGGCGCCGGTAATCGCGATTTTCAACACTTCTCCTTGCTTGCAACATAGCAGAACTTGGCGCACCAGCAAAAACTGGTCGTAGCAATTACAATCAAGGATGGGGTGAGCCGCGTCGTTCACTACACAGCCTATGCCCGACCCTCTCTATCTCACAGTCTGGTTCCCGAGTTTCACGTCATCGGAGATGCTGCCGCGCACGCTCTCCATCCTGAAACAATTTCCCTATTCACAAACTCGACCCGGGGTGGCCGGAGTGATTGTGCAGCCGGTATCCTGGGGTGAAGCCACCATTCTGGAGCGGCGATTCCGTCCTGGACTCAATCCCGAACAAGGGGTCGCGATGGCAGACGATCTTCTCCACACTGACTATGCCTACGTCTTCGAGGTGTACTGGGATCTGTGGTCTCCCAGTGAAGAGACGAATCAGTGGACACTGGCGCCGTCTCTGGTTCGAATTATCGCGAACGGCACTGAATTCGACGAGAGCAGTTATCAGCAAAATGGCCATGTGCAGATCGATTTCGGACTCGACACTCCCTTCTTGTACGAGGACATTGAACTCACTCCAGTCGAAGAAGCGCGCGTTCGGGCGAACGTTCATAAGCTGGTTCAGTTCACAAACGCAGTAGAAAAGAATTGCGGCATCACGGGACGCGTATTGTGGTCAGAGTCGCAGGAAAATCTGGCAGACAAACTGATCGCACGCCTGCAAAAGGTGCAGTAAGCACGAATATCTCGCGACTCGAACCAGATATCCGCGATTGCTTCTACTCGCGATACAATTACCAGTTTTCCCGGCGCCGCCAAATCTCTTTACACCGGAGTCTGCGCGCAAATGATTCGAACCATCTCGATTCGAACGACGATCCTGGCTTCACTGGCACTCGCAATGCCGTCCTTCGCACAACAGAAAACTCCACCCAAACCGCAGGTGGAGAAAACCGCGCCCGCAGAAAGCACGCCTGCCTCCAAGACGGAAGAGCCTCGCCCCGAAACTCAGCAGCCTCATCGCGAATCCACGCAAGCGGCAGCCCCAGAAACGTCGCGCCCGGCGCCGCAAGCTCTCCACTTCGACATGACCGAGCCCGCGCCGGTAGTGACGCATCATCAGGTCCAGATTGGCGGGCGCACCATTCATTACATGGCCACAGTTGGCAAGCTGCCCATTCGCGATGCGGTCGGGAACACCGATGCATTGATGTTCTATGTCGCTTACACCGCAGAGGGAGTCGATGCCGGCCAGCGTCCGGTCACCTTCGCGTTCAACGGCGGTCCAGGCTCGGCTTCCATCTGGTTACACATGGGAGCACTCGGCCCTCGCAAAGTGGTGTTGCAGTCCAACGGATTCATGCCGCCGGCTCCCTACCGGTTAGAGGACAATACAGAAAGCATCCTCGACAAAACTGACCTGGTCATAGTCGACGCGATTGGCACCGGCTTCAGCCGCCCGGCAAATCTGGAAGCAGCTAAGCGTTTCTGGAGCGTGAAGGGCGATACCGAAGCCTTTGGCGAATTCATTCGCCTCTATATCACTCGCAACCAGCGCTGGTCATCGCCGCTATTCATTCTCGGCGAAAGCTATGGCACCACACGCGCAGGGTCGATCGCGGGATACCTGGCCCAGCACGGCATCTCGTTTAACGGCATCACGCTGCTGTCAACCGTCCTCAGCTTTGAAACGCTTGAGTTCAACAAGACCAACGACATCCCTTATCCGCTCATTCTTCCGTCCTACACGATGATTGCGGCCTATCACAAAAAACTGGCGCCCGATCTCATGCAGAATCTCGAACAGACGCGCAAGGAAGTCGAGCAGTGGGCCATGAACGAATACACGCTCGCGCTGAATAAAGGTGATGCGCTCACACCACAAGAGCGCCAGAACGTCGTCGATAAGCTCTCACGGTATACGGGCTTGAGCAAAGAAGTGATCGAGTGGGCGAACCTGCGCATTGATGTCCAGACCTTCACGCACTACCTGCTGGCCGACCAGAAGCTACGAGTTGGACGTCTCGACGGGCGTTACAGTGGACCCGATCCCGACGGCTTTATGGAGACGCGTTTTTACGACCCCACCGGATCGGCAACCCAGCCACCGTTCACATCCACGTTCTATGACTATTTGAGCCGCGAGCTCAACTACAAGACCGACGCGCCGTACTACGTCTCAGCGCGCGACGCCTATGGAGAGCACGTGTTCGACTGGAATTGGGGATCGGCCGGCGATGGCTTCCCCGATACCGCCAGCGCACTGCGGCAGGCGATGGTGAAGGATCCCTATTTGAAGGTCCTAGTTCTCGAGGGTTATTACGACCTGGCCACTCCTTTTCTTGCAGCCAACTACACCATGGACCATCTGGATCTTCCGGAACAGTATCGCAAGAACATCTCTTACGCGACTTACGATTCCGGACACATGGTCTACTTGAACTCGCCGTCGCTCAAGAAAATGCATGACGACGTCGACAGCTTCATGAATATGGCCACTTCGAAAGCTCAGTAGTCTGACTTGGTGGCGCGGGCGCCCTCGCCCGCGGTTTAATCTCAAATAGAAAGGCTCGGCAGTTCCCTGCCGAGCCTTCCCTAACCACTAACCACTAGCCACTGTTACTTCGTTCTTCCAGCTTCCGCGCCCGAGTGCTCCTTCGAGTACGCCGCCTGCGCTGCCGCCAGCCGCGCCGTCAACACACGGAACGGAGAGCACGAAACATAATTCATGCCCACCTGGTAGCAGAACTCCACTGACGATGGCTCGCCGCCGTGCTCGCCGCAGATGCCGACCTTCAGCTTCTCGCGAGTCTTGCGGCCGCGCTCGGTTCCCATGCGCACCAGTTGTCCCACGCCTTCGCGATCCAGTACGGCGAACGGATCCTGCTTCAGGATTCCCTCGCCCAGATACGTTGGCAGGAATTTATTGATGTCATCGCGCGAGAATCCGAACGTGGTCTGCGTCAGGTCGTTGGTGCCGAAGGAGAAGAATTCGGCTTCCTTCGCGATCTCATCCGCCACCAGTGCAGCGCGTGGCAGCTCGATCATCGTTCCAACCATATACTCGACCTTGCGCTCTTTCTCGGCGAAAACTTCTGCCGCCACTCGACGCACGATCGCTGCCTGGTTCGCCAATTCCTTCAGCGTGCCAACCAGCGGAATCATGATCTCAGGGAAGACCTTCACGCCGTCTTTCGCCACATTGCATGCGGCCTCGAAGATCGCGCGTGCCTGCATCTCGGTGATCTCCGGATAGGTGATCCCCAAACGGCAGCCACGGTGCCCAAGCATCGGGTTCAATTCGTGCAGATCATTCACACGCTTCAGCAGCGTGCGCAGTTCCTTCAGCTTCGGCGACTTCGGCTTCGTCGCTTCCAGCACGCCGATCTGAACCATAAGTTCTTCGCGGCTTGGCAGGAACTCGTGTAGTGGCGGATCCAGCGTACGAATCGTAACCGGGAATCCGTCCATTGCGCGGAACACGCCTGTAAAGTCAGCGCGCTGCATCGGCAACAGCTTCTTTACAGCGGCACGCCGATCTTTCTCTGTCGTCGCCAGGATCATCGTGCGCATGTGGCCGATGCGATCTTCTGCAAAGAACATGTGCTCCGTCCGGCATAGTCCAATTCCTTCTGCACCGAACGCACGCGCCTGGATAGCATCACGCGGAATATCAGCATTCGCGCGCACACCCATCTTGCGATACTGTTCGGACCAGCTCATCAACTTCTGCAGATCCGGATCGTCCGGCGACGCCGGCAGCGTGTTCAGTTTGCCCTTGATCACGCGTCCCGTCGTTCCATCGAGAGAAATCCAGTCGCCTTCCTTGAACGTGTAGCCCTTTACCTTTAGTTCCTTGTTCTTCTCGTTGACATCCAATTCGCCCGCGCCAGCTACGCAGCATTTGCCCATGCCGCGCGTGACCACGGCAGCGTGCGACGTCATGCCGCCGCGCGAAGTCAGAATGCCGGCCGCGACTTCCATTCCCTGGATGTCTTCCGGTGTCGTTTCCGCGCGTACCAGGATCACCGGATTCTTCCTGCCGTGTCCTGCCTTTTCCACCGCATCTTCTGCCGTGAACACGATCTGACCCACCGCCGCGCCCGGTGATGCCGGCAAGCCTGTAGTCAGAACTTCAATCTTCGTGCTCTTCTCATCGAGCCGCGGAACCAGGAAGTCATACAACTGGTTCGGCTCCACACGCATGAAGCCTTCTTCTTTCGTGATCAGCCCTTCGTTCACCATATCGATGGCAACGCGCACCGCCGCCAGTCCCGTACGCTTTCCGTTGCGGGTCTGCAGCATGTAGAGCTTGCCTTCCTGGATGGTGAATTCAAAATCCTGCATATCGCGATAGTGCTTCTCGAGCCGGTTTGTTATGTCGCGCAGGTCGTTGTACGCACCAGGATTAACCTTCTGTAGTTCGCTGATGTGCACTGGCGTGCGGATACCCGCAACCACGTCTTCGCCCTGCGCGTTCATCAGGAACTCGCCGTAGAACTCGTTCTTGCCGTTTCCAGGATTGCGTGTAAAGCCCACGCCCGTGCCGCTGGTCTCGCCAAGATTGCCGAACACCATCGCCTGCACGTTCACTGCGGTTCCCAGCATGTCGTCGATGTTGTTGATGCGGCGATAGTGCTTCGCGCGATCGTTGCCCCAGCTTCTGAACACGGCGTCACGCGCCATTACCAGCTGGTCATGCGCATTCTGCGGGAAGTCTTGCTTCGTGTGCTTCTTCACTACCTTCTTATATTCCTCGACGACGTCCTTCAGCGCCTTGGCATCGAGTTCCGTGTCGAGTTTCGCCTTCTTCTGCTTCTTCTTGGCGTCGAACACTTCGTCGAATGCGTGCTTCGGGATTTCCATCACCACGCTGCCGAACATCTGAATCAGGCGCCGATAGCTGTCATACGCAAATCGCGGATTGTTTCCGCGCTTTGCCAGTGCTTCTACGCTCTGATCGTTCAAACCAAGGTTCAGGATCGTGTCCATCATGCCTGGCATCGAGAACTTCGCGCCCGAGCGCACGCTGACCAGCAGCGGATTGTCTCCGCCGCCCAGTTTCTGACCCTGCAGTTTTTCCAACCGGCTCAGGGCCTCATCCATCTCCGCATCCACTGCGTTAGAGGTCTTCCCTGCCTTCATCCACTCCCGACAGGCATCCGTCTGGATCGTGAATCCTGGAGGCACCGGCAGTCCGGCGTTTGTCATTTCGGCAAGTCCTGCGCCCTTTCCACCGAGGACGTCTTTCATCTTGCCATCGCCTTCGGCCTTACCTCCGCCGAAGAAATACACGTACTTTGTCTTAGCTGGAGTTGCGGTTGCCATTTTTTCCTCTACGTCGGGAGTTAATGTTGGAGCCATGTATAAGTCCTCTCTTCTGACAGCGCTTAGGATTTCTTTCCTTCAGTGACGATTTCCGAGAAGTCCGCAATCGTCGAGAATTCATTGAGCATCGCCTGTAACAGGGCGAGGCGATTCGCCCTCACACTTTCGTCTTCGACCATCACCATCACCTTGTCGAAGAATCTGTCGATCAGCGGGCGCAACGTTGCAATCTCCATTAGCGCCTGCTCGTAATTCTTTTCACTTCGTAGTTGCCGAACAGACTCGGCTGTTTTCGGAAGCGCCTCGGCGAGTGGACGTTCCGCATCGTCCTGCAGTGCCGCCGGATCCACTTTCTCTCCCACGCGCTTCTTTGTCTCCTGCGCCTGCCGAAGGATGTTCTTCATGCGCTTGAACGCAAGCGAGATCGACTCGAAGTCTTGGGACGGCCTTACCTTCGCCACCGCTTCTGCTCTCGCGATAGCATCCACGACATCGTCGGATCCCGCAGCCAATACCGCATTCACCACGTCATAAGCGAACCCGCGTGCATCGCGGAGATAGAACTCCAATCGTTCGCGGAAAAAGTTCCGAATATCCTGCTCGTAGCTGAACGACTTAAACTTCTTTTCCGCTTCCGTTCCGCGATACGCTTCGCGCGCCGTCTCGAACAACTTTGTAAGGCTGATCGGGAGCCTGTGCTCCGCGATGATCTTTACGATTCCGTTCGCCTGCCGTCGCAACGCAAATGGATCCTTCGATCCGCTCGGCATCAGCCCCAGCGCAAGCATGCCCGCGATGCTGTCAAGCTTGTCAGCCAGGGAGAGCACTCCGCCTTCAATTGTGCGCGGAACCGAATCTTCCATCGATTGCGGCTTGTACTGATCGTAGATCGCATCCGCGATCGCATACCGTGTCGCTTCCGGCAGAATTGGATCCAGTTGCTGCACTCGCGCATACAAGCCGCCGACGATGCCCTGCAGTTCGGTGAACTCCTTCACCAGTTCCGACGTCAGATCGGTCTTCGCCAGCAGCGCCGCCTTGTGAACCACTCCATCTCGAATGACTTTCGGCGCCTCGGGATCTTCCGGGTTCAGCCACGTTGAAACCTGGCTGCACACGAACTGCACGCGCATCGTCTTGTCGAAGTAGCTGCCCAGGTCCTTCTGGAAGGTCACCGACTTCAGCATCTCCACGCGTTCGCGCAACGGCTTCTTCTGATCCGTATCCCAGAAGAAACGCGCATCGCGGAAACGCGCACGCAGCACGCGTTCGTTTCCGTGGCGAATCAGTCCCTGTGGATCGCCATCCGTGTTCAGCACAGCCAGAAAGTGCGGTGCGAGCTTGCCGTTCGCATCTTCCACCGCGAAATACTTCTGATGGTCACGCATCACCGTGACCAGCACTTCTTCGGGAAGCGTCAGGAACTCGCGGTCGAAGTTACCCAGAATGACCGACGGAAACTCAGTGAGATTGATGACGGTTTCAAGCAGTTCTTTATCTTCGCGCCAGCGCGCTCCAGGAACGGTTCGGGTAGCAGCGTCGAGCGCCTTGCGGATCCGCTGCTCACGCTGCTGCGGACACGCCACCACCGCTGCTTTCAGCAGAGTCTCGGTGTAAGAGTCTGGCAGCTTCAGAGTCACCGGCCCGTCACTCAGAATCCGATGCCCATGCGTTTCTGCGCCCGCATGAACTCCATCAAACTCCAGTGGAATCGGGCAATCTCCCAGCATGGCCACCAACCAGCGTACCGGACGCACAAATCGCTCCGCCGTCTTCCCCGGGCGCCAGTACATGTTCTTCGCCCAATACAGGCTGCTGATCTCTTTCGGAAGCGCTTCTCCCAAAATCTCCGCGGCGCCGCGACCCTTCTTCGTGATTCGCGCTGAGAGGTATTCGCCCTTCGGCGTCGACACCCGTTCGATCTGCGACAGGTCCAGGCCAACTTTCTTCGCGAAGGCATGCGCCGCCGGCGTCGGCTGATCATCTTTATAGGCGACCTTTACCGCCGGTCCCATCACCTGCTCCTCGACGTCGGACTGCGCCGCAGCCACCCCACGCGCCACCACTGCAATTCGCCGAGGCGTGGAATAGGGCTCCAGCACCGCAGATTGGACAAGCCGCTCGCGACCGAGCAGGTCGCCTACGCGTCGCGCCAGTTCTTGACGTGCGCCGTCGATCATTCGGGCTGGTATCTCTTCACAACCTATTTCGAGCAGGAAATCTGGCATTCGTATGCGTATCCTATCGATTTTCGTCGATCCGGAACCGAACCGACTGTGAGCAGGGTCACAACAGCAGTGGCCAGCGGACAATAGTCACTAGCCAGTTTCGTCAAAAGGTGAGTCTTTGCTCACTTCTTAGCACTCAGCGGGTGCCCAAATCACCTCAATTACCCAACTGCGTGAGCTGCTTCCAGCGGCGCCTGCGCATTCTCTTGCTGCTGCACCCACGCCTTCGCCACTCCGACAGCAAGCTGCCGTATGCGCGCAATCACGCCCACTCGTTCCGTCACGGAAATCGCTCCGCGCGCATCGAGCAGATTAAACAGATGCGAGCACTTCAGGCACAACTCGAACGCACCCAGCAACGGGAACCGCTGTATCTCGCTCGCATCGCTCTCCGGACTGAGTTCGTGATAACGCCGCAACAACTCCTGGCACTCCGCCTCGTACAACTCCATGTGTTTCCACAAATTTCCTATGTCCGCGGTCTCGAAGTTGTACACCGACATCTGCAGCTCATCCGCCAGCCGCACGTCACCATACGTGAACACCTTCGACGTATCCCTCGGATCCCGCGCCCAGATGATGTCATAGATACTGTCAACGTCCTGTAAAAATGCCGCGATGCGCTCCAGCCCGTACGTCAGCTCTACCGAAATCGGATCCAGGTCCACGCCACCGCACTGCTGGAAGTACGTGAACTGCGTGATCTCCAATCCATCGAGCATCACCTGCCAGCCAATGCCCCACGCGCCCAGCGTCGGAGACTCCCAGTTGTCTTCCTCGAACTTCAAATCATGCTGGCGCAGATCGATCCCGATCGCCTCCAGCGACTTCAAATACAGCTCCTGAATATCCTCAGGCGGCGGTTTAAGGATTACCTGTAACTGCGTGTGCTTATACAGACGATTGGGATTCTCGCCATACCGACCATCCGCCGGCCTGCGCGACGGCTGCAGATACGCAACCTTGTACGGCTTCGGTCCCAGCACTCGAAGAAACGTCTCGGGAGCCATCGTGCCAGCGCCTACTTCGACGTCAAACGGCTGCTGCAGCACGCATCCCTGCTCCGCCCAAAAATTCTGCAGGCGAAGAATCAGTTCCTGAAACGTCAGCGATTTTTGTTTTAGTTCGTTCACGATCTGCGTTTCGCGATACAACTCTACTTCTAGTCTCAACTCTGACTTCTGAACTTCTGACTTCTGACTTCTGCTACTAGCTACCCAACCTCAACTGGCCACTAACCACGAGCCACTAGACTTTGAGAAGCATCGCCGTGGCCACCAGCTTCTTCTCTATATGACGTTCCATGATCTGCACCAGCATCTTCCGCAAATCGGCCGCCCGCTCTTTTGGCCACGGACACTTCTCAAACGTATCGATCGGTGACCGAAAAATCTCCGACGCCAGCTGCCGCGAATCCTGCGACAGTTCCGACGATGCCAGCCGCTTATCGCGTATGCACATCAGCCCGTCGGCCATCGCGTGGAAAAACGCTCGTTCGCCGTCCAGCCGCTCGCCACAAACCACGCACGATCCCAGGTCCGGCAAATATCCCACCAGCCGCACCATCCACAGATCGAAGTACGTCACCGGCATCCAGATCGCGCCCGCCGGTAAGTGCGCCAGCACCGCTACCGCCAGCCGGAACATCGGATCGTTCACTTCCCGATCCAGCATCAACTCGTCCAGCACTTCCGCTACATGCGCCAGCGCCACCGCTCGCGGATAATCCACCGGCGACGTCAGCGGCGACTGCAGCACGTCGCACGAGTCGATTCGCGACAGCTCCTGCTTTTCGCGATCTTCGTAGTACACGCGAACACAGGTAAGCGGTTCCAGCGCCCCGCCGAAGCGTTTTCGCGACTTCATAGCCGCTTTCGCTACGCCGCGAATCTTGCCCTCATTCCGGGTGAAGAACGTCACCAGCAGGTCCGCTTCGCGCAGCGGATAACTGCGCAGTACTACTGCCTCGGACTGCTTCAGCGGCATCGATCGTTCCGTTGTCGGGTGCGTTCAGGTGGGAAGACTCAGCAGGACCACCTAGCGCAAAATTCGATTCTAAATGACGGCCCCAGCCTTGGAAAGCGCGACTGTGCCCTGTTTCCCAATAGCTAACCACCAGAAAACAAAAGGCGCGCAATCTCGCGGATGCGCGCCTGAATTCCCTGTTGCAGCTTCAATTACGCGCTGCGGCCGTAATAGGCGGCGTTCTTCTCCGTGAACTGCTTCCACTTTTCCGGAAGATCGTCGAGCGCAAAGATCGCCGACACCGGGCACACCGGCACGCACGCCCCGCAGTCAATGCACTCTACCGGATCGATATACAGCATCTCCGACGTCGCGAACGCCGGCTCATCCTTCTTCGGATGGATGCAGTCCACCGGGCAAGCATCCACACACGCTGTGTCCTTGGTCCCGATGCACGGTTCTGCAATTACATAAGCCATAAACTCGCTCTCTCCTGATCTGTTCTGCGCGGGTAGTTGACTGCAACCAGATATATTAGCAAACCGCTTTTCGCCGCATCACGAAATCCCGCTTACGCGGGCTTATCGCGCCTTGAGCCGTCGGATTTCCCGCCTAAAGGTACCATCGGCCACAATTCTCGCTACTGCATCTGCCTGCTGCACCATCTTCCAAAGGGCAGCCTGCGCGAATGCCCTTGCAACTTGATAAACTCTTGTACGAGACATTCATGAGCAGCGAAGACAACCAATCCTTCAGCGACATTCTTTCGCAGTACGAACGAACTCATAAGCCCGAGGGCAACAAACAACTGCATGGGACGGTTGTTGCCGTCTCCGCCGACTCCGTTTTCCTCGACATCGGCTACAAGACCGAAGGTGTGCTTCCCTTCTCCATTTTCCAGAACGCCGGGCAGGAAGTGAAGGCTGGCGACAAGTTCCTGGTCTCCGTAAAAGGCCGCAACGAAGAAGGCTATTACGAACTCTCGCGCACTCGCGTGGAGCGGCCCACGGACTGGGCCTCTTTGGAGAAAGCCTTCAACGAGAAGACCGTCATTCTCGGCACGGTCACCGCTGTTGTTAAGGGCGGGTTGAGTGTCGACGTCGGCGTTCGCGCCTTTATGCCCGCCTCCCGCAGCGGCGTTCGTGACGCGGCCGAGATGGAAAAACTCGTCGGCCAGGAGATTCGCTGCCGTATCACCAAACTCGACGTCGCCGATGAAGACGTTGTCGTCGACCGGCGCGCCATCGCCGAGGAAGAAGCCGAAGCTGCCAAGGCACGCCGCTACTCCGAAATCACTGATGGCGAGACCGTCTCCGGCGTGGTTCGCAGTCTCACTGATTACGGCGCCTTCGTCGATCTTGGCGGAGTCGATGCCCTGCTCCATGTCGGTGAAATAAGCTGGTCCCGTGTTGAGAAGCCTTCTGACGTTCTTACTGTCGGCCAGGAAATCGAAGTCAAAATCCTGAAAGTTACCGAAGAGGGCGGCAAGCGGCGCATTGCCGTCAGCATGAAGCAGCTTCAGCCGCATCCCTGGGATGCAACTGGTGACAAATATAAAGTGGGTGAGCGCGTCCGCGGCGTAGTCTCTCGCGTTACCGATTTTGGCGCATTCGTCGAACTCGAACCCGGAGTGGAAGGCCTCATCCACATCTCCGAGCTCTCGTGGACCCGCAAAGTGAAGCGCGTCACCGACGTCGTGAAGACGGGTGACACGGTTGACGCCGTCATTCTCGGCGTAAACGTCGCTGAACGCCGCATCTCACTTGGATTGAAACAGGCGCTCGGCGATCCATGGGCTGACGTTGCTCAGAAATTTCCAGTCGGTTCCGCTATTGAGGGTCCGGTCACCAGCATGACCAACTTTGGCGGGTTTATTCAAATCACTGAGGGCGTCGAAGGCATGGTTCACGTGAGTGAAATCAGCGCCGAAAAGCGTATCGCTCACCCGCGCGACGCGCTAAAACTTGGCCAGACCGTCAAAGCCCTGGTTCTCGCTATTGATCGTGAGAAGCGCAATATTCGTCTGAGCATTAAGCAACTGGTTCCGACCGGGTTGGACGAATACCTCGTCGAGCACAAACCCGGCGACCTGGTCACCGGCCGTATCGTCAATCTCTCTGGACGGCGGGCTCGGGTTGAACTTGGCGAAGGTATTCAGGCTGACTGCGAGATTCCGGTTCAAGCGGCCGAAGCGTCGGCGTCGCAAGCGAATGCAAAGGCGGATTTGTCATCGCTCGGCTCCATGCTGCAGGCACGCTGGAAAGGCCAGAGCCCGTCGGGAACTAAGAAGGCGGAGCCCGCCGCATCTGGACAAATTCGCAGCTTCCGCATTCAGAAGATCGACGCGGCGTCCAGGGAGATTCAGCTGCAATTATCAGAGTAGCTGAGGTCCTGAAGAGTTGCGGGTCCCCATCCAATCCTTTTCGGGCTTGGGTGGGATCAACCTCAGGCTCACATCCTCTTCATCTTGACGTAACGCTGCAGATCACCTCGGAAATAGACCAATCCCCAAAGAGCCGCAGCGATCGTTCCCCAACGAAATACCTTGCCAGCTGACATATTCTTCTCCTCTCCACTACGCAGCTTTCGCGATGCTGCGCCCGCGGACAATCAAATCCTCTACCATGCGCGCCGCTTCATTCACCATCGCGCTCACCGGTGCACTCAATCCCATGTTCCCGTTCTCATCCGGTTCGATGCTCGCCGGCTCGCAACCAACCACAAGCATTCGTTCGACGTGTCCGCCCAGCGCGCTAACCAACTGCAAAACCGCAGTCGGATTCATCGTGTGCGCATCCAGTGAACCAGGCACGCCGCGCTTCGGGAAGTTCCGCTTCCAGCACGTACAGGGTTCCCGGCCTTCCACCACCCGGCAGCGCATCGATCAGGATGACGAGATCCCAATCCTTCATCAGTTCGTAGGCCAGGTCATAGCTGCGGATACCGAAATCCACAACCTTGACCCCTTCCGGCATTGGACGACCCGCCAAACGCTGCGCCACCTCGACGCCGAAGGCATCGTCTCCCAGAAAAATATTCCCTATTCCTGCTACCAGCACTTTATCGCTCACCCGCCACCTCACCGTTCAACGCCACTGGCTCCACCTCTTCAGGCGAAAAGAAGAAACGATGTCCAGGTTGCCGCAACATTCCAAGATCGCGCCCCGGATCATCCTCGAGCACCACGGCCAGATGCACGTGATCTTCAAAATCGCGCTCGATGGCCTCAACGATCGCAACCTTGCCCTTGAGGGCCATGTCCATGATGTCTGCGCTCTTCTGTGGCCACAGCCGCACGCGATCCCCAGTCTTCACCGCTACGCCGAACACTGTGACACTCTCTAGCGGCGTATTGTCCAGATCCTCGTTCCACTCCATCATGGCTTTTCGCTTAACGGACGCATGCCGCGGATCGCTCCGTGCGTCCTTGCAAGTTGTTCCCGCGCACTCTGTTCGGTTCGCAGCAGAAGATCGCGCACGTGATCATCGGCCGCCTGCATTTCGCTCTTCTCGTCTTCTGTCAACGTCATCACGCGCAACGTGAGCATCTCGTCCATCTCTGTGGCGTCGTAAAAGTCACCGGCGCTCTCCGGCGCAACTTGCGGATAGTCGTAAAGCACAATCGGCGAACAAAGCATCATGTCGCGTTCACCATAATCCCCGACAAGCACCGGGAAGTTGCCAACGTTCACGCACTTGTTTGCCAGCTCACGCAATTCCGGGCCCGGATCCAGCAATGACACGAATTGCCCACCACTCAGCGTCAGGATTGTGTGCGCCGACAGCAACGACCGGCGCAAAACCTTGTCGCGATCCGACGTCTCCGCCTCAAGCAGAGTCTCGTTTCGTACATTAATCATGAGCTTCCACACGCCGGCCCTTAGGAGTTGAGAGGACACACCCACCGTTCCTCTGACTTCGTGCTGCGTTCTGCTCGCGCTTCCGATCACGCAACCGCTGGCGTCGCGCAGTAGTTCATGCTCTGAAACTGCAGGAAAGCCGAACTCTTTCTCGATCGGGTCGCCTGGAGCCACTTCCAGCTCTACCGAACGCTCGACTCCTTCATCCCAGCTCTCCACCAATCGCCCGTCGACCACAAGCGACGCCACTGCCTCGAAGCCACCATCGACCGAGCGCGCCACCTGTCTCGTCAGCGAATGTAGAAACCGGAGTTGAATCTGAACGCGTGGCTCGCTCTCTGCAACGACGAGGCACTCGGAGTGCATCGCTGCCCGTTCCGTGCCTTCGCGCACTTCCCTATAAGCCGGCGGATACAGGATTCCAAATGTCCATCGCTGCCGGTTCTTGATCGCGGATGGCCGGTACGGATACAGCATGTATCCTTCGTAGAGCACCGCATCCGCAACCTTCTTCGCCAGTTCGCGATTCACGACTTCACCTCAGCGCCCTGATCCAGAATGCGTTCGACAACCTGCTCCCAGGTGGGAATTCCGTTATGTGTCTTGAAGTCATACAGCTTCTCGAATACGTCTCGCCGCAAGCACAGCCACGCAGCGTTCGGATAGTACCGGTCCATCATTTCCTTCCACACGCTGACGGGCAGCCGATACCTGGCCTCACGGTCCCACGGAATTTGCGCCACTTGTAGACCAATGCGCCCGGCGTAGAAAACGGTCCCGCTAAACAGGAGCGATGTCGGCAATTCACCGACTTCGAGGCCGTGAACATACTTCGTCATCGCCAGGTTGAAGTCGAAGCTGCAGGGCACCGGTACATCGATGACGGTAGTGCCAGTGAATCCGGTTACGTTGACATTTACGTTCGCCCACAGCAGCGGTTGCAACGACCGGCTCCATTGCTCCGGTTCGCCAAACAGTTCTTTTAGCTGCGCCTGTTCAGCAGCCGTGTATCGCCGCCGCACAGGCTCGATTTGGACCTGCGCACGCAGCGCAATTGAATGGATCGGCTCCGGTTCGGAGTTCGTGATTCGCACCTTGAACGACAGTTGCGGTGTAGCCGCATTCGCAGTGGGTATCACGTCTTCCGCCTGGAAGCTCAGATCAGGCACCTGCTCCTCCGGACATTCTTTCTAGATCGCCGAAAAACAACTCGATCTCGCACCACACATCCGGACCACCGGAAAGCCCATGCCAGTTGGTGCGAATGATGCCTACTAACCGGAAACACTGATCGATGGGAACACGGAAATATCGCGGCACCTCAGCGACACGGTTTACCAGAAGCGCTTCCACATCGGGTTCGAACCGCTTCAGAATAGGATTGCGCTCGACGATCGTATTCCAGTACTCCAAGTCGAGAGACGACTCCATCGCTCCGCCCGGGCTCGGATATTGCGCCACCGTCCGCTGCGCCGTACTGCTATGGACAAAGAAGGCCAGCTTGATCGGAATCAGCAGGCTGTCCCACTCGTGATCGTCCATCGCGAAATCACGCAACTGCCGGACATCGCGTGGAATCCTCCGGTAACGTTGTCGCGCATTGCCGGAGAACAGAATCGCGCAGGGGTCGCAGACGCACGTCACCTGACGTTTCTCAAGTTTCATCAAGTGCTGATGAACCGGCGCAAGCAGAGCTGCACACATCTCGCATCGTTCCACTTGCTCCCGCGGCTTACGCACAAATTGCTTAAGCGCAGCCAGAGGACCACGCCCGGGATTGTTGATTACGTTTTCCATGCTGCCCGTCTAGGCTGGCGGGAGATGCGGCATCCTGGGATCAATCGGTTCCCGCTTGTCAGCGTTGATGCCCGTGGCGTCGCGGGCGGTTCGTCCATCGCCTTCGCGGCCGGGTTCTTTATGACCCTGGTACGTCCAATCCTCTGCTCGCCTGACTCCTGGACTGTGAGCATCAATGTCCCGCGGTGGATTCTTCATATCTCTTCTCCTCCTTGAGTGATGGTTGAATCATGGTGAGGGGAACAAATCCCGCTTCGGAAGAAGTCAGTCCTTCTATCAGGATCTCTACCTCGGGAGCAGCTTCAAGGATCGACTGCTCGACCATACCTTTGACTTCATCAGCGGACGCACCGCAACCGCTCCCTCCGGCCGTTGCCTTCAGCCGTACCACCAGGTCGTCCACAGCGATCAGCTCTACTGTCGCGCTTCGTTTACGCAGCTGCGGCGCAAGCTTCTCAACGGCGCGGCTCACCCGTTCCTTCAGCGGCACCGGATGAATTCCATACAGCACCATCAATCCGCACAGCAATGGATCAGCGCTCAGCTTCGCCAGAGAGTTTCTTCCCGGTTCTCCTGCGTCCGCCAGGACCTCCACTAGTCGCGAAAGGCCGGCGGCGTGAAGATCCATTACTGACTGCAGTAGCTCGAGAGCCGTGGTGCGCGCGTCATCGTCTGCAATCTCGTTGACGCGCTCCACCAGTTGACTGATCTGTTCCGTTCTCACTTGGAATTCGCTATTATTCATCGGGCTCACTTGTGTCCAGCCACTCCGAACATCGGCGAATGCCGTGTCTCCAGTACTTTTCCGGGCCCCAGGTACATGTGCACGCCGCAAGGTAAGCACGGATCGAAGCTGCGCACGGCGCGCATGATGTCGATGCCCTTGAATTTGTCTGGCCCGTTCTCTTCAAATAGCGGAGTATTCTGCACAGCGTCTTCGTACGGACCGGGCGTCCCGTAAACGTCCCGCGGATTCGCGTTCCAGCAGGTCGGCGGGTACGGATGGTAGTTCGCGATTTTCCCGTCGCGAATCACCACATGATGTGAAAGCACTCCACGTACCGCCTCATGGAAGCCGCAGGCGATAGCTTCATTAGGCACCTGGAATGTTTCCCACGTTTTCGAGCGCCCTGCCATCAGCTCTTCCATCGCCTTCTCGCAGAAGAACAGCGCAGCGGCTGCCGCGTACGCCTGGAAGTATGTGCGCGCTCGGTCGCGCTCGATCGCATTACTCCATTGCGGAATCTTCCACTCGAACGTAGTTTCCGGTAGCAGCGCTCCTTTGGGTAAGTTGATTACGACGCTGTTGCCGGTCGCCTTGATGTAACCGATATCCACCAAGCCGGAAAGCGCTGTGGACCACAGCCGCGCGATCGGACCGCCACCCGTATCAAGAGCGAGATGGTCGCCTGTACGCTTGTCGAACCAGCGTGGCGACATCACCCACGTGTAGTTCCCATTGAAGTCGCGCTTCTGCGGCCGCGGAATCGTGGTCTGATTCCACGGGTGGCGTTTATCGATGCGATTTCCAAGAGGATCGGTGCTCACGAACGTCTGCTCGCTCTGCCAATCGTCGTAGTACGAACTGCCCAGCAGGATGCGCATACCAAGGTTGATGTCGACCAAATCGTTGGTGACTAATTGCCCGTCAACGATTATGCCCGGGGTCACGAACATCGCCTTTCCCCACTCCGACATGTGCTCGTAGCGATAATCGCAAACCGCCGGATTGTTGAAGGAACCCCAACACCCGAGCAGAATGCGGCGCTGTCCGACCTTTTCATAACCAGGCAAAGCTTCATACCAGAAGTCGAACAGGTCGTCGTGCAACGGCACGCAGCGTTTCATGAACTCGACGTACTTCATCAGGCGCACGAGATAGTCGGTGAACAGCTGAACCGTCGCCACCGTTCCCACTCCGCCGGGATAAAGCGTTGAGGGATGCACATGTCGCCCTTCCATCAGGCAGAACATCTCACGTGTCAACCGGCTCACTTCCAGCGTTTCGCGGTAGAACGAACCGGTAAACGGATTCAGAGCCGTCATGATGTCCGCGATCGTGCGGAATCCATGCAACGAAGCATGCGCAGCTTTCTTCTTCTGTGCCTTCTCCCACAGTCCGGGATTCGTCTCCTTCACCATCTGCTCGCAGAAGTCGACGCCCACCAGGTTGTCCTGGAAGATGTTGTGATCGAACATGTACTCCGCGGCTTCTCCCAGGTTGACGATCCATTCGCCCAGCGGCGGAGGCTTCACGCCAAACGCCATGTTCTGCGCGTAGCAGGCGCACGTAGCATGATTGTCGCCGCAAATTCCGCAGATCCGGCTGGTGATGAAGTGAGCGTCACGTGGATCCTTGCCCTTCATGAAGATGCTGTACCCGCGAAAAATCGACGAAGTGCTGTGGCACTCCGCTACCTGTTTACTCTCGAAGTCGATCTTGGTGAAAATACCGAGGCTCCCCACAATGCGAGTGATGGGATCCCAGCTCATCTCCACCAGGTTTCGCCTCTTTGCCGGAGTTTCCGCCAGATGCTCAGTAATTGTGCCCATCTTTATTTATCCTCTCCGCTCATGCAGCTTTGCGAATTGGGCGCGATGTATAGGCGCCGGGCTTCGGTTGATAGCCAGTGATCAGTTCATGACCGCGGCGACGCCACTCAGGCTCGCCGTTCACCGTTCGATTCGTGATCGAGCGCAGTGTGCGAATCATCTTCCCGTAGAGCGTCAGTGCCGCCGTCGAGAAGCGCGCGCCGGAGGGCTCATCCATGAACGGCATAAACATGTCGGGGAATCCTGGCATGGTACAGCCGATGCAAATGCCGCCCACATTCGGACAGCCCCCAATGCCGCGCATCCAGCCACGTTTGGTCACATTGCAATTGACCACGGGACCCCAGCAGCCCACTTTCACCAGGCACTTCGCCGTTCCATATTCGATCCCGAAATCATCCTGCTCGTAATACGCGGCACGGTCGCACCCTTCGTGCACCGTCTTCCCGAACAGCCACGTGGGACGCAGTTGCTCGTCCAGTGGAATCATGGGAGCCAGTCCTGTCACCTGGAACAACAGGTAGAGCAGCGTCTCCATGAAGTTGTCGGGCTGTACCGGGCATCCGGGCACATTCACAATTGGCAGACCGGCCTTTGAACGCCAGCTCGAACCCAGGTAATCCGCCAGCCCCATGCATCCCGTCGGATTGCCAGCCATTGCATGAATTCCACCGTAGGTCGCGCAAGTTCCCGCTCCGACAACCGCCAGCGCTTTCGGAGCCAGTCGATCGATCCACTCCGTCGTCTTGATCGGCTGTCCCGTGTTCGGGTCAGTGCCCTGCGCGGCCCAATACCCTTCGGACTTAATGTCTTCGTTTGGAATGGATCCTTCGACCACCAGCACAAACGGATCAATCTCTCCTCGCTCCGCCTGGTAGAAGTACTTCATGAATTCGTCGCCGACCTCGTACGCGAGTACGGGATTGTGCAGGTAAACTTTGGGCAGGCCTGGAATGGCTCCCAGGACTACATCTTCAATACTGGGTTGTTCCGCTGCGGTGACGGAAACAGAATCACCGTCGCACCCGAGACCAGCGGTGAGCCACACAATATGAATTTCTTTGACAGGTGAGGGCGCTGCAGCATTGCGCCGTGCGAATGGTATTGGTTCCGTCGGCATCAGGGCCTCCTTGCGAGGTGACGCCGTCACAGCGACGGCAGGTAGGGTTGGGTCGGTCGCTTTCTGGCAACCGGCAGGACAGTCTTACTGGATTACTGGCTGCTGGCCGGGGTTGTCCTAGCAAATTCTCGGCAGCTGTTCGCCGAACAACGTGTCCACGACACGCGTGCCGCCGATTTCAGTTTTCATCAGGACCATGCCTTCGAGCCCGGGCACAATCTCTCCGATCACTCGGGAATCTCTCCCCAACGGGTTCTGCCGCATACGCGCGACCACGCCGTCTGCCTTGCTCTCCGGCACGATTGCAACCAGTTTCCCTTCGTTCGCGACATAAAGAGGATCCAATCCCAGAATTTCACAGGCACCGCGAACCGTATCTCGCACCGGAATTTCCGTCTCTTGCAAGCAGATACCTACCTGCGAGTGCGCTGCAATTTCGTTCAGCACGGTCGCAACACCGCCGCGAGTTGGATCGCGCAGGCAATGAATGTCATCGGTTACCTCCAGCATATCGGCGACAAGCTGGTGCAGCGCCGCACAGTCACTCTCGATCACGCCTTCGAATTCCAGATTCTCTCGTTGCGACAGGATTGCCATTCCGTGATCGCCGATGAAACCGCTGAGGATCACTCTGTCACCCGGCCGGGCGCGACTCGCTGAGATATCCACCGGCCGCTCGATGACCCCAATTCCCGTAGTCGAGATGAAGACTTTGTCGCCCTTGCCCCGATTCACGACTTTCGTGTCACCGGTCACGAGTTGAACGCCAGCTTCGCGAGCCGCTGCGCTCATCGAATCAACCACACGTCGCAAATCATCGGTCGCGAGACCCTCTTCCAGAATGAATGCCGCTGCCAGGTATAGCGGACGCGCCCCGCTCATCGCCAGATCGTTGACAGTTCCATTGATGGCAAGCCGGCCGATATCACCGCCGGGAAAGAAGATGGGCGTAACCACAAAGGAATCGGTAGTAAATGCCAGACGCGAGCCATTGATCTCAAGCACCGCTTGATCATCAAGTCGATCGAGGACAGGATTGCTGAACGCTGGCAAGAACACTCGATCGATTAGCTGCGCAGTGAGTTTGCCGCCACTGCCATGACCCAAAACAATTTGCTCATGTTGCGTGATCGGCAGAGGACACGCGGACCCAGGCACCGACGTTGGCTCGGGACTATTCCCCTCCGGTTGCGCCGCTGGAATCTTCAGAGCAGTGTCGCTCATCAGATCACGTCCTCCTCGCCCATCGCGACGTGCGTCAGATCCCACAGTATGTGCAACAGCGCGACATGCGATTCCTGTATGCGATGGATACTGAAGCTCGGAACCGTAAAGCAGTAATCGGAAACCTCGGGAAGGCGGCCGCCGTCTTTGCCGGAAAATGCGATCGTCAACAGGCCTTTTTCCCTGGCCAACTCGAGCGCATAAATAAGGTTAGGTGACTTGCCACTGGTTGAAATCGCCAGCGCCATATCATCCTTCTCGCCCCACAGTTCGATCTGATCAATGAAGACGCGCGCGAAATCTTTGTCGTTGGAAATCGCGGTCAACACCGGAATCTGACTGACCAGGTCCAGCGCAGGCAATGCGCGGCGCTTCTCGATGATCGGGTGAATGAACTCAACCGCGACGTGTTGCGCATCGCAGGCGCTCCCACCATTCCCCATCACCCACAAGCGGCGGCCACGCGCGAAGCGCTCAGCCATCTTCTGACTGAGCTCGCCAATCTGCGTCGCATAGCGCTCGAAGAACTTGCTCTTGATTTCGATCGACTCCTGGCACTTGCGCATCACCTTGTCGTGCCATTCCTGCGGCGAGATAGCCGGGGCTGTGGCCAGTGAGATGTCCGTCATGCGGCACCTCCGAGATGAGCGACAGCCACTTCCTTCTTCTGCTTATCCCTATCCAGATGACGCCCGTAGGCGTAATACGCAGCGCAAGCGCCCTCGGCCGAAACCATCGTTGCGCCAAGCGGCGTCAACGGCGTGCAGATGGTTCCGAACGCTGGACAATCATGCGGCTTCTTGATGCCTTTCAGTATCTGCCCGCTGATACACATCGCGGGCTCCTGGGTATCGATCTCCCGAACTTCGAAGATTCGCTCCGCATCATGGTCGCGATACTCCCATCTAAGCTTGAATCCGCTCTTCGAGATCCAACCCACGCCGCGCCACTTTCTGTCCGAAACCTCGAAGACGCTGTTAACTAACTTTCGCGCCGCAACATTTCCCTCGCGATCGAGAATGCGCGAGTACTGGTTCTCGACCACCGTAGTTCCCTGCTCCAATTGACGCACCGCCATCAGCGTCCCCTGGAGCAGATCGAGCGGTTCGAATCCGGTAATCACAATCGGAACTCCGTAGCGCTCCGCAATGGGTTCGTACTCGCGATAGCCCATAATGGCGCACACGTGCCCCGGGCCTAGAAACGCTTGCACTCGGTTTTGCGGGGATTGCAGGATATAGGCAATCGCCGGTGGCACGAGCGAGTGCGATACGAGGATGGAGACGTTGCTGACGCCTTCCGTCTTCGCCCGCGCCACCAGCATTGCATTCGCGGGTGCAGTGGTTTCGAAACCTATCGCGAAAAAAACAACATGCTTCTCCGGATTGGCGGCGGCAATCTTCAGACAATCCAGCGGGGAGTACACCACCCGAATATCTGCCCCCTGTGACTTCAGCGTGAACAGGTCTCCGCGCGATCCCGGCACGCGCAGCATATCCCCGAAAGAACAGAAAATAACGCCCGGCTTCGCCGCAATGGCGTGAGCTTTATCTATCGTTTCGAGAGGTGTTACGCACACCGGACAGCCCGGCCCATGTACCAGTTCGATGCCGTCCGGTAGCAGTCGGTCAATCCCATGCTTCACAATCGAGTGCGTCTGGCCGCCGCAAACCTCCATGATCACCCAGGGCCGAGTCTGAATGTGCTGTATCTCCTGGATCACCGATTGTGCCAGTCGCGGATTTCGATACTCGTCGATGTATTTCATTGCGGCTTCCCTGGCGGCACTTCCTCCACGACCGGGGCCTCAAGCTCGGTAAGTTGATCCATTTCCTCGAGTAGTTGGTAGGTTCGAGCCGCTTCTTCCGCATCAACCGTGCTGATGGCAAATCCCACATGCACCAGCACGTAATCACCAACCTTGGCTGCCGGCACGTAGTCCAGTGAGGCCTCGCGCACGATGCCCCCGAACTGCACCTTGGCCATGCGCATACCGCGCCGGTCGAATTCTTCGAGGACCTTGCCGGGTATCGCGAGACACATGAGCTACGCTCCCACTTGCAGTTGGTGGATTCTCACCAACCGCCCGTGCGCACTTGGCCTTGCAACCGTTGGAGTGCACCTGCCAAATACACCAGCTTGCAATATTGGCAGGCAAATTCGTCGTCGCATCACTGCGAGTTGGAAGAAAGTCGCCATCCAAGGCGACCCTAAGAAGAACCGATTAACCCCACGTCATGCCGAGATGCCCGCCGCTCCCGAAGCGTTGTCCTACTCACCTACTTTCTCGGCGCATCACTGAACTGCCTTTGTGAAAAGAACTGCCTTTGTGAAAAGCTCGTTCGACTGATTCCGGTTCGTTCAGCTCTTCTAATCTTGTGTGGCACCAGACATGCCTCTCCTGTGTGTGTCAGAGGCACACGATTGGTCAGCTAAGGATGTTAGTGATCGTGCCGATGAGAAAAGGTGGAGTGGAACACAGCCATCCACTAAGGACGGAGACAACCATGTCTGTGGCCGGCATTTCCAGCAGCAGTTACCTTGATTTCAACGCGCAAAGCGTGCACAACCGGATGCAGCAGTCCCGTCAGGACTTCCAGCAACTCGGGAAGGACCTGCAGTCTGGAGACCTGTCGGCAGCACAATCGGACTTGACGGCGCTGGAGAGCCTCCGGCCGCAATCAAGTGCAACCTCTTCCAGTTCCGCGACCCAGACCGCTCATCCCGTGGCCCAGGATTTCCAGCAACTCTCGCAGGATTTGCAGGGAGGAAACGCGACCGCCGCGCAACAGGACTACAGCAAGATCCAACAGGACTTCCAATCACAGGTGCAGGCGAAGGAATCCCAAGCGAGCCAGATGCAAGGGACACATCATCACAGACACCACGGCGGAGGTGGCGGTGGTGGTTCGCAGGTTACGCAACTGCTCGACCAGCTCGGCCAATCACTACAATCCGGTGATCTATCCAGCGCACAGCAGGCGTACAGCACCCTGATCCAGGACTTGCAGCAGTTCGGCTCAGCGAATGCTACAACGCAGTCCTCGACTTCCTCCAACGGCGTATCGGTCAGCGCCTAAACACGAAACTCAGTGAGCTGGCTTCCGCACAACCAGAAACGGTTCAGGATAAACATCAAAGCTCGTGCGGTTGGACATGGGCGACTCCGTCCGGCCCTCGTATGCTCGATGTTACGCGCAATGTGTTCGTGCCCTCGCAAGAAGATCGGCATGTTCGGAAATCTGTCATCTTCTCCTCGCGCGTGCGATGATTGCTGGAACTCACATCAGGAGCACTCATGCGCAATCTTGTTTTCCTGGTCGCCGCTCTTGCCGTCTCCACCGTCGTCTTTGCTCAGCAGTCTGCCTGGCAGCCTGCGCCTGGACACATTACCCTGCAGCTCTGGCCTCAAGGCGCGCCCGACGCATTGCCTGCCGCTGGACCGGAGGTTGATACCACTACATCGAAGGACCAGCCGATCGCGGGGAAACCGATAATCCGGCTTGGCAATGTTTCATCGCCGACCCTCACTCTCTACTCACCGAAAGGCACGCCCAGCGGTGCGGCCGTCGTGGTCTTCCCTGGCGGCGCCTATCGTATTCTCGCGATCGACCTCGAGGGCACCGAAGTCTGCGAGTGGCTCAACTCTATCCACGTCACTTGCGTGCTACTGAAGTATCGCGTTCCCGACTCCGGGCCATACCCCAAGTCGCGGGCGGCGTTGCAGGATGCGCAACGCGCTCTCGGCATCGTCCGAGCGCACGCTACGGAATGGCATATCGATCCTCAGCGAATTGGAGTTCTCGGATTTTCTGCCGGAGCCCATCTCGCAGCGGCTCTCAGCACGAACTACGATCATCGCCTCTATACGGCGATCGATTCGTCCGACCAGCTCAGCTGTCGTCCGGATTTTGCCGTCCTCATTTATCCTGGGTACCTCGCGCTCTCCGAACAGAACTTCGCCGCCAATCCCGACATACACGTCACCGCTCAGACTCCACCTTCTTTCCTCTTGCAGACGGAAGACGATCCGGTGCACGTCGAAAACTCAACTGTCTACTATCTCGCGCTGAAGAACGCACAGGTACCCGCGGAAATGCATCTCTTCGCCAGCGGCGGACACGGTTACGGTCTGCGCCGCACGGCACTCCCTGTTACGCACTGGCCCGATCTGGCAGAAACCTGGTTGCATAGCATTGGCATGCTCCCACCAGGACAGCCAAAATGAAACACCATGGCTCAGGACCTGACCGCTCGGCCAAGCCCCCACCCGGCTTCCGTGCATTTTTCTCTTGGATCGAGCCGCGCCCCGTCTTACCCTCGCATACAATGTTCGTGACATTCTGCCAGGGATACTGAAATGACCTACAACTGGAAGCAGTGGGAAGGCCAGCTCGTCGACGGAAAGTTTCCCCTGCACCAGTATCTTGGAGCCTCGGAACACGATGCGGTATTTCTGACCGCACGCCCAGGACTGCCCTCTACACGTGTCGCAATCAAGGTGATCCCCCTCGAGTTTGTCGACGCCGATCGCCAACTTGCCTGCTGGCAGAAAGCGACCAGCCTCTCTCATCGGCATCTGCTGCGGATCTTCGAGTATGGGCGATCCCAGATCGACGGCACCGAGATTCTCTACGTTTTGATGGAATACGCGGATGAGGACCTTTCGCAGATCCTGCCGGAACGGCCGCTGACGCCGGCTGAATGTACCGACATGTTGCAGCCGGTGGCCAACGCCCTCGGCTACATCCATAGCCAGGGTCTCGTGAACGGACACATCATGCCGTCCAACATCATGGCTAGCGGCAACGAGGTGAAGATCGCCAGCGAAGCGGTGCAATTCCCCGGACCACCAGTCATGAAATCGCGTGCAGAGTTCGCCGGGTACGACGCCCCGGAACTGACCACCAGCGGTTTGTCCGTCGCGACCGACGTCTGGTCGCTCGGCGCGACTGCCCTGGAAGCCGTCAGCCAGAAGACCGTATTTCTTGATGGCGACGAAAAAAGCGATCCCGCCGTTCCGCAGCTTCCCGAACCGCTTTCCAGCATCGTTCGCAATTGCTTGCGTGTGGACCCGCAGCAACGCTGGACGATCGCGCAGATCCTCGAGGCGCTGCGGCCCACTCCTGTAGTAAGCAAAGCTGCGCCCAAACCAGTAGCACCGCCCCCTGTCGCTCCCAAGCCGGCCGCGGCTCCCGATTCCGCGCAATCGTCTCGTGTCCCTGCACCACCGAAAGCGAATCGGCGAATAGTTCCTCTGGTCGCGATTGGCGTCGTTCTCGCCGCTCTCATCGGTTATTTCGTGACCCGGAGTCCGCACTCAGAGAATCAGCCAGCGGCGGTTGCGGCAACCACCCAAACCGCAGACGCCTCCGTCGCAAGTGCACCGCCTGAACATAGCCCCTCACCCTCGCAGCCTGCGACACCCGCGGCTTCGCCGGGCAAGGGTGAAGTTATCCATCGTGGAACGCCGAGTGTTCCCTCGTTCGCACGGAATACGATCCACGGCACCGTGCGGGTGAAGGTGCGCGTCTCGGTAGATCCAGCAGGAAACGTAACCGCTACCGCTCTCGAGACACATGGTCCTTCGCGCTACTTTGCCGACATCGCGCGCAAGTCAGCAGCTGACTGGAAATTCTCTCCCCCGCGGGTGGATGGCAAAAACGCGCCGAGTGAGTGGGTCCTGAAATACGAGTTCCGGCGCGGCGGGACCAGCGTTACCCCTGTCCAAGAAACGCCGTAGACTCCGACGAAACGTAAGAAACAGGCCTCGCGAACACACCCGCGCGGCCTGCGCGGAATCATGAAACAGCAGACCCGATGAGCTGTATCACTTTCCGCCAAAACGACGGACCCGGAGATGTAAATTACTTGCTTGCGGCTGCGTATGTGTCGTGAGCACCCCAAACATCTGCTTGCAATGTCAATGGGAACTTGTCGTGAATCTTTCCTGGCACAGAACAGTATGGAAGTTCCCCTTCGCGTAGTCGCTTTCCTACTGCATCGGCCTTGTACTCGTCCTTAAATCCACAAAGTGCGTGCCCCATCAGAGCCCTCTCGCAAGAGACGAAGCAACTTTCATGATGATCCCCACGACGAGCGACATCGGCGTTTCACCGTCCGCGCCCTCGCCCCAATGCGTGCACATTCGCACGGGTGCGTTTCGAGCCACAATGGACTGGAGGTGAAATGAAATGAACCCAAGATGAACTGAGGAATTTCCCGTAAACCAACGAGTTACGGGAATTGATGAACTTCCTGATTCAGGCGGTTAGCGTACAAAAACTAGGGTAGACTACACGCAAATAAGGGGAAGCATGATGGCGACTGTCCGCCCCTCCTCGCGCTGTGCACGCTTCGACCAATTTGAAGTGGATTTCAATATTGGAGAACTGCGCAAATCAGGTCAACGCATTGCCCTTCAAGATCAGCCCTTCCATATCCTTCGCATCTTGCTTGAATCCGCCCCGGAAGTCGTCACCCGCGAACAGATCAGCTCCGTCCTTTGGCCTTCTGATACATTTGTCGACTTTGACCTTGCGATCAACACTGCCATCAAGAAACTGCGCCAAGCCCTGGAAGACTCCGTAGATCAACCGAGGTTCATTCAAACGCTGGCAAAACAGGGGTACCGGTTCTTTGCGAAGGTGGATTGGACGGGCGGGTTTGACAAAAGTTCCGTCGTCGCCCGCAGAGACGAATTCCATCTTGTCAAATCGCGTCGGAAGAGACTGGTCCTGGCATCGTTCGGCTTTGTTGTCGCAATAGCGCTTGCTTGGTCGGGCTGGAGGAATTGGCCTCGCCCAGAACCAATCCTTACCGCTGTTCCGCTCACCGCTTTTCCCGGAGGCGCGGGATGGCCCTCGCTCTCGCCGGATGGGCAGCAAGTCGCGTTCGGCCAGAACTCGAATGTTGGGTCTTCTTTTTTCGTTCAGTCAATTGGGGGAGCGGGGCCGCCGCAGCAACTGACACATGTATCCCCAGGGGGCTTCCTGTATTCATGGGTCTCGGCGTGGTCCCCCGATGGGAAATGGATCGCGTACGAAAGATATAACCCGAAGCCTGAGCAGAGGCCAATTGAGATCGTGCTCACTCCGACTCCTGCGGGAGGACCCGAGATCGTGGTGCAGCGGACAAATGGCGGGGAATGTGGGCTGTCGTGGTCTCCAGACGGGAAGTATCTTGCGTTCGTGGATTCAAACCTCCCTCAGGAACCTCATGCCATCTATCTTCTTGATAGGGAAACGTTACTGCGTCGTCGCCTTACCAGTCCGCCAAAAGAAACTCTCGGCGGAGACGCATATCCTGAGTTTTCGCATGACGGGAAGCAACTTGCTTTCGTTAGAAATCTCGATGGGCTGGCACAGATCGCAGTGCTTACCCTGGCTACAGACCACGTCAAAACATTGGTCTCGGAGCGTGCCGTGGTGGGCGGCATCGCGTGGGATCCGTCTGATGACAACATTATCTTCGGTGCCATTCTCACGGGTTCTTCAAGACTGTGGCGGATTTCCGCGTCGGGTGGAACGCCGCGTCCCTTGGGAGTCGGCGAGGACGGCTGGGCGCCTTCAGTTTCGGAAAAAACTCATCGGTTGACATATGCGCAAGGAGCCGGAGACACGAATATTTGGCGGATTCGCTTCGGCAAAGACAAGGTTGAAACACGAACCCCGCTCATCGCCTCTACTCGCCAGGAAGTACAACCGGAACTCTCCCCTGACTAAAGCAAGGTTGTCTTCTCATCCGATCGGTCGGGAACTGTTGAAATATGGGTTTCGGACAGTGATGGCAACAATCCGATGCAAGTTACCCATCTCGGAACCTTCAATACCGGTAGACCGCATTGGTCTCCGGATGGCGCGCGAATCGCATTCGAATCAGGCGCGCGCGGAAAGCCAGACGTCTACTCGGTTAGTCTGGATGGAGCCGACCCCAGACGTCTGACCGATGACAATTTCGAGGACTCGGCGCCAACCTGGTCGGTGGATGGAAAATGGATCTATTACCAGTCCAATCGTTCTGGACAGATTCAGATATGGCGAGTGTCGAGCCAGGGTGATCGTGCTGTCCAACTTACGACTAGCGGCGGGTTATCCCCAGTCGCCGGCCCGGACGGCGAGCACCTGTACTACCTCAATAGCACTACAAACAATCAGATCTGGGTGATGGACCTGCCGGCAGGCACAGAGCAAAGGGTTCCCAATGTGCCCGATATCGATGATCCCGGAAGTTATCGGGTCACCAGCGACGGGATTTACTTCACGACTCCGGATTCGTCTGGTTCGAATGATTCATCACTGCAGTTTTTCAGTTTCGCAACTAGAAAAACCCAAGTAGTTACGCGATTGGGAAACATGATCGGAGCTCAAGGTATCTCCGTTAGCAAAGATGGGCGCACGGTCCTCTACTCACAGCAAGACCACGTGAACATGAACATTATGCTCGTCGAGAACTTCCACTAACTCAGCGACTTAGAGCGTTTCCGAAGCCCCTGTCCCTCCGAATCATTCATTCTGTCCAGCTCATCTATATAATGTGGTTACCCGGCGAGTTCGCTTGCCGGGTGCTGTCTTCGCTGTACGTTCCTCAAGATGGGGGCGCCACGGCTTCGACGGAGATCGTTGCGGTTGAGAGGCATACCGGGGTGCACACGCCCGTGACTGTGGCAAAAACAATACTTGCCAACCAACAGCTGGCATACGCTGCTTAATTAGTTAAGTAGCCGTCTTCCACGGCTTCGCCTACGGGCCGTGAGCGGACGTCGCACAGTAGGCTGGTCTTCCGATGCGGTCCGAGTCGGTGGACGAGACTTCCGGACTAGTGGCTTGCGTTTCTTGTCGCATTCTGACCGCGAGCTGCGAAAGTTGTGGCTAATACCCACGGCGTGAATGCGACTACGTATGTAGGCTCTCGGCTGACTACTTCTTCGGACAGGGGTTCGACTCCCCTCGCCTCCACCAAGTTTTTGCAGTTTTGCGGGTCAATCGGAAACAGCTTCCTTCTGTGGAAGTCCGATTTGCATGGTGACGTGCATCTCAGCTTCGCGCGCTTTACGGATCGCTTCGCGCAGCTCTTCCTCGATTTCCTCTTGCGTCTTCAGATGAAACGCCGCGCGAAGAGCAATTGGCGTAAGCACCGTTGTGAGCAGGACGACCGCGACCATCACGGCCACCTCAGAGCGCCCAAAAATCCCTGCGCTGGCGCCCATCGCGGTCACGATCAGGCCAACTTCACCTCGTGAAATCATGCCGCAGCCAATTCGCAGGCTCGAGATCACGCCCATGTCCGAAGCCAGCGCCGCCAGTCCACAACCCACAACCTTAGTGATCACTGCCACCACAAGAACCGCGCCCAGCAGCCCCCAGTGACCGGATAGTGCGCGATAATCGCTGGACAGTCCAATCGACAGAAAAAATAATGGGATCAACAGCCCATGTCCAATCGCATAGAAGCTGCGTTCAACGTCAGCCTTGAACTTCGATCCTGCGAAAACGTAACCCAACAGGTAGGCCCCGGTAATCCCGGCAACGCTGCCCAGCCATTCCGCGGAAATAGCGTAAATCAGCACCAGCGCAAAAATGCAGCTCGGAACCGCTTCATTGGCGGACAATCTGCGCAGTTGAAGGATCAGTGGATCAAGCCACCGCCGTGCCAGCGCGTAGCCGACAACAAAGAAAACGCTCACGCACACCGAGATGACCACCATTTGTACGAACAACGGGTGATGTCCCGCGATCGGCAGCCGATGGGTGAGCCAGCCGCTTAGCATTGGCGCTACCCCAAACGCCTCGGGTTGCGAGGTGGTAGTAGACGCGGCAAGAAACGCCAGGACGAAAAGACCGATCACGTCATCGATCACCGCCGCACCCAGAACCACCGTGGCCTCGGGTGAGGTCATCTGGCCTACATCCATAAAGGTGCGAGCCGAGATCGATACGCTGGTAGCAGTGAGTGCTCCGCCAAGAAAGTAACTGGTATTCCAGGAAAGTCCGAAAAGATGGGCGACGGCTGTTCCCAGCAGAAATGGCCAGACCACACCAGAGACGGCAACTATAAAAGCCGTCTTGCTGGCCTCCTGCATCCGGTCGATATCCGTCTCGATGCCGGCGATGAACATCAAGACAATGCCGCCGACCTGCGAGAGGAGAAGGAGAGCGCCCGTCGCCTGGCCGCCCTTAAAAAGGTCGAGGTGCAAGAGGTTGATCGCGCCGGGACCCAGGATGACTCCGGCCAGTAACTCGCCGAGTATTCCAGGTATGCCGACGCGTGTGCACACCGATGCCGCGAGCTTTCCGATCGGCAACAGTATGGCTACTAACAGCGCTAGCTGAAGTGCCGGCTGCATCCTTAACTGATATCCAGCGCCATCGACCGCTCTTGGCGAGAAAAGGGACGAAGTCGACGCACGAAAGCGACCAGCGCCGAACCGGGCATCCTAAACCCGCCTCTTTCCGCGCCTTCCCTTTTCATCGTGCGCAGCGTCGCCGCTTGACGGCGCGCCAGTTCCGACTGGGCGAAGTTACACGCAAGTTTCGCGGCGACATGTGTGTGCTCCTCGGCCTTCTCACACGCGCGTAGTCGCATCCAAAGCTCTCCGAGTTTCAGGTGCGCAATAAAACTTTGCGGAGCCAGTTGCACGGCCTCTTCCAGTTCTGCGATCGCCGCCTGCGGTTCAAGATCGACGCAAAGCGCCATTCCCAGCAGCACGCGGTAATCTGCGACTTCCGGCTGATACCGCACACACTCGCGAAGTTGTTGCACCAGGCTGGCTCGTTCCTCTTTTTCCAGAACGTAAGGGTCGGCGAACATCCGCGATAATAGTTCCTGCGCTCTCGATGGCACGGCAAGAGCCGCGGAGGATGAAGACGCGTGGACGATTTCCGCCGACGTGTCGGCGGATACGGCTATCTGGGTTTCAGCTTTGTTATCCATTGGCATAGTCGGCACGATTCTCACTTTGTTGAAGACAATCGCAAGGCGCAACATCGATACGAAGTTGCGCCTTGCCTTGCATCTCGCGTAGGGCGGAATCTACGCGACCGCAACTGCGTGGGCCTGGACCAGAACTTCCGGCTCTGGCCGGAAGACAAATTCCGGATAGCCCAACTGACCCATTTCCGGTAGATCGAGGCCCGCCACCTCGGCTTCGATTGAAACTCGCTGCCCAAGGAAGAACTCAAGCCCGAGATTCAAGACGAAGCTGAAGGTGAACACAAAGCCCAACAAGGTAGATATCCCGACGAGCTGTGCGACCAACTGGCTGGCGTCACCATAGAACAAACCGGTAACGGATCCGGTGACTCCGTTCCAGCTTCCTCCATAGTTACTGGTGCCGTCAGCAAAGAGTCCGACCGACAGCACGCCAAACAAGCCACACGTGCCGTGAACAGAAATCGCGCCGACCGGATCGTCAACTTTGAGAACATTTTCGACGAAGGAGACGCTAAAGCAGACAAGGACACCGGCGATCAAGCCGATGATGCAGGCTCCCGTCGCGCTGACAAAACCGCTGGGAGCTGTGATCGCCACCAATCCAGCCAGCAATCCGTTGCCGCTCATCGACGCATCGGGCTTACCTTTCAGTATCCACATGTAGAGCATTGCCCCAAACGTTCCCAGGCAACCGGCCAACATCGTGTCAACAGCCACAGAGCCGATGCGGAGATTGCCGTTCGCCGACGCGCCCAGCGTGCTGCCCGGATTGAACCCAAACCAGCCAAAGGCCAGGATGAAACATCCAATCAGCACTGCGGAAATGTCGTGTCCGAGAATCGCATTCGAAGAACCGTCTCGGTTAAACTTCCCGATGCGAGGCCCGATGATTAGCGCAACGGCGAGCGCTGTTAATCCTCCGACCGCGTGCACTACGCCAGACCCCGCAAAATCGCAGTAGCCCTTCCCTAGTCCGACATTGGTTCCAAGCTGTGAGAGCCAACCACCACCCCAAGCCCAGTTAGCGAACAGAGGATACGTGAAAGCACCCATCAGGACGGACGAAACGCAGAAAGTCAGAAACTTCCAGCGTTCCGCGCAGGCGCCGGTTACGATCGTCAGCGCGGTGTCCATGAACACCATCTGGAAAAGGAAGATCACCATCACACCAACGTCATAGGTGTGGCCGGCCAGAAACATCCCCGAGCCGCCGAAGACTCCCCACGTGTGGCCAAACAACGAGAGCGTATGCTCGGTAGCGAGTGGCGCAAGACCGCCGAGATTCCCATTCCCTGCCGCACCGCCCATCTGTATTGCGAAACCGATCAGCCAGTAAGCGAACAATCCACAGGCGTACACCATGAAGTTCATCATGTATGTGTGGTTTGCATTCTTCACTCGGCATAGGCCCGCTTCCACCATCGCAAATCCGGCCTGCATGAACATAACCAGGAAGCCGGTGATCAGCGTCCACGTGAAGTTGATAGCTATCTTGTTTTGACCAATCTGGTTGGCTGCATCTCCTAAGGTCAAACCGGCCTTGCTGTCGGAGACTGGAACATCATTAATGGTTCCAGTGATCGTTCCGCCCGGATCGCCTTTCTGCATGTCAGCTGCGGCAGGTGCCTTCGCAGCAGCGTCCTTCAGTTCGGTGGTTGATTGTGACTGCGCCAGGCCCACAGCTGTCATCACTAGGCTGAGGACAAGAACGCAGAAGGCGAAACAACATCTGCGGGTCATCTTCATCTCGTACGCTCCATCAATTTTGAGTAGCCTTTTCATTCGCCTCTAAGCCTTCCAGATCGCGTTCTTGTTGAAGGTGGTCGGCAATACGACCAACATGCCGAATAGACTCACCGCAATCCCGATGAGTGCGACAACCATGCGTCCGCCCACTGTGGAAGCAGCGTGTAGACCGCCAATTGTCACCAGCCAGCCGAGACACACCGTGGCTGCCCCAACCAGTTTCATCGCTGTGGAACTGGCTTTCTGGGCTGTCGCCCCTTCCAGTGGTTTTATTTTCAAGAATCCGAACAGGCTCGCCAGAACGATTGCCGCCCCGACAATCGCCGATACCTTGCCGATGCCAGTCGATGAGTACGCTATACCAGCGCACCCTACAGTTAGCCCCACCAGGAAGAGCCCGAATCCTTTTCCTTGTCCTGTGTTGGCTGCCATGAATACCGCCTCCTTAAGATCCCCAGAAGGGAAACGTTTTTTAGCTACTCACCTGCAATTCGCGTCGTTCTACCTGAAACGGCACGAGCACTCCCTCGTGTAACGAGAAATGCAAACCGCAAAGCTTGGCGCGCATCACCAGCGAACTGATCCTCGGTGAGACTTCATCCTCCCGCGCAACCATGCCGGTAATAATCAAATCTCGCGACGCTCCCGTGGAATGCTGATACACGCGAAAGCGGGCGCTCTGGATCTCTGGTATGGCCCTGAAAAGCAGTTGTCGAATTGCCAAGGCATCTCGCAACGCCTGCAGCGTCTGATTCTTTTCGCGAATTGTGGTAGCGATATCTGCATCCCACAGATCCGGCGGACGCGCTATCCAATCGCACTCCGCCTTGCTCTCTTGGATCTGAAATCGAAGAAGCTTCAACGGCGCGCGAGAAAGTTCTCCCGTTCGCAGCCGCGACCTAAGCTTCTTGAGAAATGTACTTACGCCCCATAGCTGTTCCATTTCCGGGCAGTTCCGATCCGTTCTTCGGCTCGTACAGGCAAAGCAAGGAAAACCAGAAACTGGAAAACAACTGTCAACTCCACTACCAATGGCAAACCAAATTGCAGTCGAACGATCAGCATCAGCAGGACCATTGAGAACCACTGCCATCGTGAGCGCCGCAACCGTTCCAGACGCCCCGGAAGGCCGAATATGCCGCCGACGCTAATTCGTTCCTGAAGATTGAACGGACCGTGCGCGCGGAGAAATCCGATCGCAAAAAAACTCGAAATCAAAACCTGGACCAGAAGAATTTCCCTGCTCACGCGCCTAGTCTCCTTATTCCTGCCAAATCCACGTACAAGCGCTGTCGCGGGATACACCAATCCGTGTTGCTCGAGGACGCGCACACCTGCAGCGCGCGCGCTTCGACCGCGACCTTTATTCAGCTTCTTGCGATGGATCGGCACTTCGTCGTGCCCAAGAATCGCCTCTTTTCTGCGTCGAAAAGAGGGAATTACTCTGCTACTTGGAACTTGATGGTGCGATGTTGCTCTTATGAACCAACAGAGTCAAATTGAAACTTTCTATGAACGATATTCAGAGTTCTAATCGCGCAACTCATATTCGCGATTTACTGATTGGAGAGAGTCCGCTCTTCACCGAATACGTGAGGACGATCGCGTCCGCGATCTCGCGCATTGATTTGCGGCGTTCCTGGCTCTGCCGCTGCAACATCGCGTAGGCAGCTTGTTCGCTGATCTTTAATTCCTGCTGGAGAATTCCCTTGGCGCGTTCCACCAGCTTGCGCGCTTCGAGCTGCTTCGAGAGTTCCGAATTCTCGATCTCCAGGCGAGCCATCTCGATCTCAGCACCTACAAGAACGCCGATCGTGGAAATCAGGCGTACTTCGTGTTCGCTGTAGACATGCGCTTCCCGATTCTGCAGGTTGATTACGCCCACGAGCCGACCTCGGCTGAGCAGCGGAACGGACAGGAATGACTCGAAGCGATCTTCTGGAAGCTCGTTGAAGAGCTGAAAGCGCGGGTCGCACGATGCATTACTCGCGACTACAACGGGTTCGCAGTATCTGGCCACCCATCCCGTAATTCCCTGCCCGACCTTCAGTTTTAGGCGGTCGATTGCTTCCGGATGTGGATTTTTGGAAGCCCGCAGAACCAGGTCTTCGCCTTCAAGAACGTAGAGGAAGCACGAGTCACAGCGCACGACAGTGGTAATAAATGCGACTACTTCCGCGAGTACGTCGTGCAAGTCCGCGGCTGCCAGCCGCGAGGCGACGCCGTGGAGTAGAGCTATCCCCGCATCTTCATTGTTTGTCACAGTTTGCTTCAAAGCACTCATCAGGGAACCGTCCCGGCGGAACCCACACTTCCGCCTCTCGTCCCCAACGACCAGATACTATTCACCGTAGCTACTCTGGAAGGGCTAAACAATCATCCTTTGGTATAGTCGGTGAAGTTCAAGCGCTGCTTTGGGTTTTCAGCTTATCTGCCATTCGCACAAGCTCTGCGAACGAGGTGGCTTCCATTTTTGTCATCACCTGGCGGCGATGAATTTTGACCGTAATCTCACTCAAACCCAACTGGGCCGCAATCTCTTTGTTCATCAGACCCGTGGTCACTAGCCCCAGGACTTCGCGCTCGCGTGTGGTTAGCTTTTGATAACGCCCCACAAGCAGGGAGATCGCTTCTTGCTCTTCGCGCCGGTGGAAGTCCGCATCCACGGCCTGTCGAATCGCTCCCAGCAGTTCAGACTTTTGAAACGGCTTTGTCAGGAACTCGATCGCACCGGCCTTCATGACACGGCGCGTCATTGGGACGTCGCCGTGTGCAGTAATGAAGATGATAGGAATCTGAATCCCTCTACGGCGAAGTTCGTCCTGAAAATCGGGCCCACTCATTCCTGGAAGTTTGGCGTCAAGGATCAGGCAGCTCGGAACCTCTGGTCTCGTGAAGCTCAGAAATTCCTCGCTCGACTCGAAAGTCTGCGCCGCCAATCCAACAGAGTCGAGCAGATTGGTCAATGCGTCCCGCACCGAAGGATCGTCGTCAACCACGAAAACGATTGGATTCGGACTAGCCATCTATGCCCTGCTCTTGAATCGGTAGACTCATCTGAAAACTTGCACCTCCTCCAGACCGAGGCATCGCCCACAGCTTCCCTGCGTGCGCTTCGGCGATCGAGCGGCTAATCGACAATCCCAGCCCGATGCCGTGCGGCTTTGTCGTAAAAAATGGTTCAAAGACCTTCTCCGCCTGCTCTAACGGCAACCCTATTCCCGAGTCCTCTACCACAATCACAATTTCCGATTGGCCGTTCGGGCGCGTGCGAATCACAATCTCCTTGTCATTCGCTTTTTCAACCAGGGCATCCATCGCATTCATCATCAAGTTGAGAAGTAGCTGCTGCATTTGCACTCGGTCGGCCGTAACTAAAGACAGCCCTGAGGCCAACTCGGTACGAACAACAATACCCCGGCGCGTTGCCTCGTCGCGAATGAACCACGTCACTTCCTCGATTAGTTGATTGATATCCACTGGAGTCTTTGCCGCCGGCTCATTCTTGAATAGTGCGCGAATGCGATCCAGCACCGCCCCTGCACGAGTTCCATCCTGGATGATTCGCTCCGTGGTCTGACGCGCTTTGCCTACATTTGGCGGATCGGCCGAAAGCCACTCCAGGCACGCATGCCCGTGAGTTACCACTGCCGTAAGCGGCTGATTGATTTCGTGAGCGATGGAAACCGTAAGCTCTCCCATGCCCATGAGGCGCGAAAGGCGGGCAAGCTCCGCCTGGCTGTGCAGCAGCGCCTTCTCTCTCTCCTGCAACTCCAGATTGGACTTCCGAAGTTCTTCCGTGCGCTCCAGGACTCTCACTTCCAGTTCATCGCGCGCCTCTCGTAAAGCCTCGGCGCTCTTCTTTCTCGACGAACTGACCCAACTCGCGACGAATGCGCAAAGTACAAAAGCCACGAAATAGCTTTCCGCCGTAGCATTGATCGCGAACGAATAGAACGGTGGAACAAAAAAATACTCGATGAGGGCAGTGGAAAGCAGCACGGCAAGCAATCCCGCCGCCATGCCACCAAACCATGCGCTTGCCATCACTGCGCCGAAAAATAGAAACAGGAACGGATATGGAAAGAGATGTTGGAGGTAGAAAGTCGCCAGGAACGCCAGCGTCACGAAGACGAGCGTTAGCCCTAGTCTCACCCAATAGGATGACGCGACGGTTCCGGTAGTCTTCCCTTGCACGATCGAGTCGGCGGCGTTCACTTGAGAATATGGTCTATTTACCATACGTCTTGGCAGCCGCGAATCCCAAAGAACAAAACAGCTCAATCTGCCTGTCGAAACGGAAATTGAGCACACTCTTCAGATAGATTTATAGGCTGAAGACCTCTAACGTGTTGTAAGAGCGGGACTTGAACCCCTTCGGGGTTTCAACCGAGGTTCGGGAGTTCCCGATTTCACAATTTTTTACTTCTTTTTACTTCAGCTTTGCACATGCTGTATTGCTTTTCGATATTGTCCCTGAAGCAGTGACAGGGTGACTCGGAGACGAATGAGATGAAGCTAAAACGGCACTGGAACGAACGAACCCGTTTGATGCTCACCCTGGAGCTCGCCGTAGCCCTTCCGGCGGCCGCACTGATCATCGCCAGCGTCTGGCACCTGCGAAGCATTCAGCGTGAAAACGCAGTCGAGGCCCTCATCCAGCGCGATTTCGCCCATGTGCTCGCGATCAGCGAAAAGCACATGAATCAGAAGGCCTACGAACTGGCGGATGATGTTCGAGACGATTTTCCCAGGCCTTCTCTCGTTTGCACTGAGACGCTGGATAAGATCCTCACCTCCCATCCATATGCCTCCAATGTGTTTTTGTATCGGCCGAGCAGCGGTCTGATGTTTCGCTCTCAACCAGACCAGATGCAGGATCCGGACTTTGCCAAGGATTCTGCCGAGTCAGCCAAGATGTTCGACGGATGGCTAAAGATCGACTTCGAAGACATGGAACATAACCTGGAAAAGCTGGCCAAGAAGGGCGTTCCCTATTACTGGGAAGCGGGTTCCATGCAACGCGGAGATAAGCATCTCTACCGCTCCTTTGCCATGTTCCTCATAAAGGACGAAAGCACAGGTGAGCAGGCCATCGGCGGCATGGGTTTTGACCCTGAATATCTCCGGGATCACTTCTTCCCCGAGATGTTGGACTCTGAGATGAGCCGCAATGCTTCCGAGCCGAATAATAGCGGCAATCAGTCCGCCATCATGTTGCACTCGAAATACGACTCGACTCCGATTGCAGTTTCTTCTGGATGGGATGAAGGCGCCCCGGAGGTCGAGCGGAACTTGGAAGGCGCGTTCCCTGGCCTGACCCTCGCTATCAAGATGCATGGCACCACCCTGAAAGAGGTAGCCAATCGCTTCATGCGCACCAACTTCCTGATCCTCGGTGGACTTACCTTCCTTCTCGCCGGTGGACTTGGCCTTACTTACCGTAACGTCAGCAAGGAAATGGCACTGGCCAAGCTCAAGTCCGATTTCGTCTCCAATGTCTCGCACGAATTACGCACACCCCTTTCCTTGATCCGCCTTTATGCCGAGACGTTAGAAATGGGCCGCATCGTCAGTCCCGAAAAGTACCAGGAGTATTACCAGATCATCCGCAAGGAGAGCGAACGCCTCAGCGCACTGATCAACAATATCCTCGATTTCTCCCGAATTGAAGCTGGTCGCAAGGAATACGACTTCCGCGAGACAGACATCAGCGAACTCGTGCGGAATACCCTCGAGTCCTACCGCTATCAGATCGAGCAGCAGGGCTTCGCCTTCGAAGAGAACATTGAGCCTGTGCCACCGATGCGCGTAGATCGTGAAGCTATGGCCCGTTCCCTCGTGAACCTGGTTAACAATGCCCTCAAGTACTCGCAGGATCGAAAGTTCATCGGCGTAAACCTCTATCGCAAGAACGGTTCGGTCAAGCTCGAGGTCGTGGATCACGGTATCGGCATCCCCAGCCAGGAGCAGGACAAGATTTTCGAGAAGTTCTACCGCGTTGGCGATCCCCTGGTTCACAACACCAAAGGTAGCGGTCTCGGTCTTTCACTCGTGCGCCACATTGTGAAAGCACACGGCGGAGAAGTTGCAGTGGATAGCACTCCCGGTGAAGGTAGCAAGTTCACCATCACTCTTCCGGTTGCAGGCAAAGAGCAGTCAACCAAAGCAACGTCGGCCTAGAGATACTTCGGAGAGAACGTCCAATGACGAAGATTCTGATTGTCGAAGATGAGCCCAACATGGTCGCCGGGTTACGCGACAACTTTGAATTCGAAGGATACGAGGTTATCTCCGCCCCTGACGGAGTTGCCGGGTTGGAACGTGCCGTCTCTCAGACCCCGGACCTCGTGATTCTCGACGTAATGATGCCGCGTATGAGCGGCCTCGAAGTCTGCAAGCAGCTCAAGGCCAAGCGCCCTGGGATCCCGATCATTATGCTCACCGCGCGCGGCCAGGAAGTCGACAAGGTTGTCGGACTCGAACTGGGCGCCGATGACTACGTCACCAAGCCATTTTCCATCCGTGAATTGTTGGCCCGCGTGAAAGCGGTTCTCCGCCGTGCAAAACCGGCCGCGCAAGATCAGGACCGCCGGACGTTCGGAGATGTGGAAGTCAATTTCAAAACTTGCCAGGTTTTAAGAAAAGGCAAGCCGCTGGAGTTCTCTGCAAAAGAATTCGATCTGCTGAAGTATTTCGTCAGTCATTCCGGAGAGGCACTCAGTCGCGATCGGCTCCTCGAAGACGTCTGGGGCTACGACAGCTTCCCCACAACCCGCACGGTGGACGCGCACATTGTCCGTCTGCGTCAAAAACTCGAACCCAAACCTGACGAACCGCATTTGATTCTGACCATCCATGGTGTCGGCTACAAGTTTGTCGGCTAACTGTTCTGGAGCGAGTTGTGAAGAGAGCGCGAGATCAACGAAACCATCTGCGGCGTTGTGGCGATTCCCCCGTTCCCGTCGCCCGCCCGGAACGAGTCGCCGAACTGGTTCGACATAACCGTGTGCTTCAGGCGGAACTTTCCGACGCGGCTTCAGAGCGCGACGAACTTCGCCGCGCCATGTTTGAGGGCGCGCAGATGCAGCGCAAGCTCTGCGGTCCTCGCCGTCTGCGGCGCGGATCGTTCGAGTTCGCCAGCGAGATCTTTCCTGCTCGCCATCTCTCAGGCGATTTCATCAGCCTCTTCGATTGCGGCGAAGAAATCGCGTTTGCCATCGGCGACATCACCGGCAAAGGACTCCCCGCGGCCATGTGGTTCACGCACCTGATGGTCTCAGTCCGCGACCAGATGCTGAAGACCAAACATCCCAGCATCGCGATGCAAGCGGTCAACCACGAGCTTTGCCACATCCCGTTCGCGGCGCCGCTCACCACTATGTTCCTGGCTTCGCTGAACCCGTCGACCGGCAGACTGTTCTGGTGTAATGCCGGACATCCGCCCGCTCAGATCCTTTCAGCAGATGGACGTCTCCGCTCCTTGCACGATGGAGGTCCCCTGCTCGGCGCCGTTCCAGACGCCTCATTTCACTGCGGCGAAGCGCATCTCCGGCCGGGCGACTCCCTCCTCGCCTGCTCGGACGGCGTTCTCGAATGCCGCAACGCCGCCGGAGCGGAATTTGGCGTGGAACGTCTTCTTCACGCGGCAAAAGTGTCGATTCGTCCGGCCGCATCCGTCGTACTTTTTTCGGTTCTTGCAGCAGCACAGGAGTTCACCGTGAACCAGCGCAGCGAAGACGATATGGCAATGCTTGTCGTCACCCGCGCCAAAACCGGCAGCACTTGCTTGGACGCACAATGACTGTGGCTGAACTTACACAAAATCGCGCAGCTGTGAACTGGACGAACCGCCCAAAGAAGGTTCGTTCCAGCCCGGATAACGAGAGTCGAGAGCAGGCTCGCCTCGATACCGATGACCTGATTCGCCGAGCCCAGCGGGGCGACACCGCTGCCTTCGAGGAGCTTATACGGAACTATGACCGTGCGGTGCTTGGCCTCGCCACACACCTCACCAATTCGAAGGAGGATGCGCAGGACATTTATCAGGAGGCTTTCTTGCGCGCCTATCGGAACCTTGACCGGTTCCGCTTCGAATGTTCCTTCTACACCTGGATGCATCGCATCGTCACCAACCTCTGCCTCGATCGCCTCCGCTACAATCAGCGCCGAAATCGGGCCGTCCAGCCGGAGCTTTCCGATGACGGTGAGGAGCAGGATCCACTGGATCGTCTCCCCGATCACCGCCCTGGCGCGAGTCCAGAGCGGTCTCTGATGAACCGCGAGCTGCGTGAGCGCGTTGCCACGGCTATCCATAATCTTTCGCCTAAGGAACGGATCGTTTTTGAGTTGAAGCACTACCACGGTCTCAGGCTGCGAACCATCGCCGGATTTTTCAATACGTCAGAAGGCGTGATGAAGAACACGCTGTTTCGCGCTACGCACAAGCTTCGGGTCGCTCTCGCGGAGTTCGGCTAGAACCGGCCTCACAACTCACAGACAATCTTTTTGAAAAATTCTTGTGCAGCTCATCTTGACGAATCGCTTTGCTCCGTTGTTGTGCGCGACGTGACCTTGAATGCAAAACTCTGCACTTCTTTTCCTCACGAGAGCAGCGCGAATCACCGCTGTCCATGCCCGTTTCGCGCAATCCCCTTCCTTGTCAATTCCTTTTCATCGGATGGGGAGAGCTCTTCTCTCCTCACTGTGACAACCAGCGTTGACAAATAATGATGGACAGCTAGAATGTGCGTCGACTCTTCAACGACGATTCCACTGTGAATACTCAGACTCCTCAAGACTCGCTGCTGAAAACGAATTTCCCCGATCTGGAACTCTTTGCCAGTGGCAAGGTTCGAGATGTCTACACGGTCGGTAAGGACCGGCTCCTCTTCGTCGCCACCGATCGCATTTCCGCGTTCGATTATGTGCTCGCGTCGGGAATCCCTCTTAAAGGTAAGGTCCTCACCCAGACATCTTTGTTCTGGTTCGACTTTCTGAAGAACATTGTCGCCAACCATGTTGTCACGGCCAATGTCGACGAGTATCCCGCCGACTTGCAGAAATACCGTGATCAGCTGCGTGGCCGCTCGATGCTGGTTGTTCGCGCGAACATGTTTCCTGTCGAGTGTGTGGCGCGCGGCTACATCTCCGGCTCGGCATGGAAGGAATACAAAGCCAGCGGTTCCGTCTCCGGCATCAAGCTTCCTGCCGGCCTCCGGGAATCCGACAAACTGGAGCAGCCCATCTTTACTCCGGCGACCAAGGCGACTACCGGCCACGATGAGAATATTTCCTTCGAACAAATGCAGGAGATTCTCGGCGCCGACATCAGCGCCAAGTTGCGGGATCTCACTTTGAACATTTACAGCTCCGCGCGCGACTATGCGGCCGGACGCGGCATCATCATCGCTGATACAAAATTTGAATTTGGCCAAACGGAAAAAGGCATCGTGCTTGCCGATGAAGTCTTGACTCCTGATTCTTCGCGCTTCTGGCCGGCTGATCAGTACAAGCCCGGCGCGACCCAGGAATCGTTCGACAAGCAGTATGTTCGCGACTACCTCGAAGAGATTCGCTGGAACAAGCAGCCCCCGGCTCCTGCATTGCCGCCGGAAGTGGTGGCCAAGACCAGTGAAAAATATGTCGACGCGTACCGAAAACTCACCGGACGCGAGTTGAGTGCTTAAACTGGATCGTCGTCCGAAGTTGCGGTCACAAAAGCGGCTCAGGATCTGGATCCATGACGGTAGCTGATTGGTTGATTGTTGCGGCAATTGTGCTCTCGTCAGTACAGGCTGCAGCGCAAGGCTTTTTTACCGAGGCTTTCGCCTTGGCAGGAACCGTGATCGGCTTCCTGGTGGCGGCATGGGAGTACCCATGGCTGGCGGATGGCGTCTTGTCATCCGTAAATCCGCGCTGGGTCGCCGATATCGTTTCATTCTTTGTTGTTTTTGTTGCCATCGCATTACTTGCCGGTATTGCAGGAAGAATTACAAGCTGGGCCGTTCGCGAAGCAGGATTGAAGTGGATGGACCGGTTTCTGGGTGCCGTATTCGGTTTCGTGCGCGGATTGCTGGTGGTCATGGTTGTGTGTCTGGCAACGGCCGCCTTCGCTCCCGGAGCACGATGGCTGACTCAGTCGTCTATGGCCCCATACTTCCTGACTGTAGGACGAGCCGCAACCTGGCTCACCCCGGCTGATATACGGGCTCGAGTTCGGGATGGTATTCAACTGCTGCATCATGCGAAAGATCAGGCGGAAGATGCAGCAGCTCACGGGAAACCCGGTTCCGCCGTGGCTCCGGCACCCAACGCACAGGGTTCGGGAAAATGAGTGGCTTAGTGGAATCAGATCAGAAAGAGAGATACACCGTGAAGGATCAGCTTGAAGCGCTTGTAACACAAATGTACAAAGGCGGAATCCTCTATTCCGAAGCTGTCCGTGAATTCAAAAAGCGATTCATCATCACCGTTCTTCAGGAAAGCAACGGAAATCAGTGCCGGGCCGCGCGCCAGTTGGGCATGCATCGCAATACTCTTTCCCGGACCATCGACGAATTGAAGATCGATATGCGCGCCCTGCGCGACGCCAAGCGTCCACCGCGTAGCGCGCGCCCTGCTCTCGCCCTCGAGAAAAAAGCGGCTCGTTAAGAATCCGTCCTCATCTGATCCGCAACAAATGATCCATAAAAATTAAAGGCAGCCCTGAACAGGCTGCCTTCATTGTTTCCCTCTGAACTACGCTGCTCCCCGCTTCTACTGCGGCTTGCGATGCGTGGATGGTGTCTTCTTCGGAGTGTCTGCACCCTTCGGAAGAATCAGGGTCCCGCGATCCATATGAACCAGGAACGGCGTCGGATCATACGTTACCGGATAGCCCTGGAACTGAATGGTGGCGCCATCCTTTGGCATCAGGCGCGCCGGAATCGGAGTGGTCATCGTCAGCTCGATATCCGCCTTATTCGCCTGAACATCGTCGTAGCTGCCGGCGATCGTTAACTTCGTCGGCGTACCCGAAATCAGCTTGCCTTCTATCGCGATTGGCTTGTCCTTCAGGTCATTCCACACCTTCGTGCCTGCGTCCTGATTGCCCGAGGTCAAGACCATCTGGATTTCGTCGAACGACATCTGCGAAACCGGCTTCTGCTGGACCAGCGTCGCCGCCTGCTCTGCCGGAGTCGGTGCCGGCTTGATGGCAAAGTTGGCCGGCTTGGTCGGCGATGCCGCTGCGGTGAGAATGTCAGCCCAGCCATCATCCCCGCCGTGATACTTGATGTATTTGCGGCGACCGTATTCCGAAATCGACTGCTTATATTGCGGATTCGGAGCCAGGTTGGCGGCGCGTGCGATGTACCACAATCCGTCGATGTAGTTGGGTTGTGGAGCATCCAGGTTCGCCAGGGCCAGTTGATAGTTCGTCGTGAAATCAGCTGGATTCGAAGCGACGGCTACTGCCAGGTGCGATTGCGCGCTGGCGTAGTCCTTCGTCATCAAGGCATTCATTCCAACTGCGGAATTGAATATGTTCGCCAGCTGCGTTTTCAGTTGTGCGAACTGGTCATCCGTCATGCCTTCCGGCTTCTGATAGGTCTGCAGCGCCGTGATTCCCTTTTGACCATAATCCGCAGCCTGCTGTGCTGCCTGCTGCGCGGTTGGCCCTTGCGATGACAGCGCCTGCGCCCGCTTCGAATAACTCAGCAGCGCTAGCGCGGTAACGTTGCCCGGATTTACCTGCAACAGCCGCGTCGCCGCATCTTCTGTCTTAGGCAGATTGTTCGTCTGCTGGTAGGTGCGCATCAGCAGCTCGAGCGCATCTTCCTTCATTACGGAATCGGGATAGGTCTGGAGAAATGCTTCCAGTGCCGCCGCTTTGGCCGTGGGATCCGACTGCTGAATGGCTCCCATGTACGCGTTGTATTCGGCGGGGTTCTTGATTTCCTTTTTTTGCTGCCCTGGCGCGGCGGCTCCTGCCTGTCCACCCGCCGGCTGCTGTGGCCTGGCCTGCATAAGCCCTGCAGTCGCAAACATGAGCACAAGCATCACAAGCGACTTCTTCATTCAGTAGCTCCTTAACTTCCGGGAAAAGTCATGACGCGAATCGCACTATGGCACGCACAATAGTAAATGAAGGCCGCGAGATAGAATCACCCAACCCGCGCCATGCGAGCCTGGAATACACGTCCTCCGCCTACCGCCCACCTCAAGATAACAGTGATCCGGAATCATCGGACGCTGGATTATATGAATCAGAGTTGATCTAAGGCAAGTAATGTAAAAATACCAGGACCACTTTCTCGCGATATCCGCCCAGTTTCGATGTTGCAAAATCCTGCAATGTTGTCGATTTTGCCCGTCCTGACCGCACTTGAACGAATCCAAAGCCTGTTAGAAAGGACCTCATGCCCACTCTTGAGTTGCAAAATGGAACTGCCCTGGTTACTGGTGGTGGCCGTGGAATTGGCCGCTCTATAGCGGAAAAGCTGGCGCAACTCGGCGCCAATGTCGTCATTACCGGCCGCGATCAGACTCTACTCGAGCAAACCGCTGCAGCCATTCGCGCCACTGGTGGCAAGTGCCGTCCCCTGCCCTGTGATATCACTGATCTCCATTCCGTAACCAGCGCCGCGCAGGTGGTTCAGCGCGAGTTCGGCGGCCTGCAGATCCTGGTGAACAATGCTGGCATCGGCGGCTTCTCCACAATGCTGCATGAGCTTCCTCCCGAGCAGTGGGATGCCATCCTTAATACAAACCTCCGTGGTGTTTACTACTGCATCCGCGCTTTCGCTCCCATGATGATTGCCGCTCGCCGCGGCGACATCATCAACATCTCCTCCCTCGCCGGTAAGAACCCCTTGCCCAAAGGAGCGGCCTACGCCGCTTCCAAGTGGGGATTGAATGGCCTGAGCTACTCCGTCGCCGAAGAACTGCGCGCCTTTAACGTTCGTGTCACCGTGGTAGCCCCTGGCTCCGTTCACACCGAATTAAGCCCTCACGAGGGCAAGAACACCTCCAAGATGCTCCAGGGCGAAGACATCGCGCATGTGATCGAGATGCTGGTGACTCAGCAACCACGCTCGTTCGTTAGCGAGGTGCTGATTCGCCCACTATCGAAGCCGTAGTCTCTGCTCAACCAAGGAAACCGAGCAATCTCCGCAGACCTTCCGCGAAGTCAGTTTCCGGAGTGATCAGGCTCAGTACGAGATATCCGTCCGAATGAAAATCAAAGAACAGCCCAGGATGCACCACCACCGACTCCCGCTCCAGTAGCTCCACGGCGAGTTCTTCGTCGGTCCGAGTCACTGGCACCCGCAAGATCGCATACCAGCCGCCCTGTACTGCGAGCCCATGGCAAAGCTGCTGTCCAGCCAATTGCACATCGAGTTCCGTCAGGTTTGCTTGTACCCGCGCCATCAGCTCCCGTTGGATTGCCCCACGCGATTCCAGGAAACTCGCCGCCGCATGCTGAATGGGTGCACTCGGCGACAGGTATGTGTCCGCAATCACCTCCAACCGCGCCAATGCGTCTCGCTTCAACTCTTTCGGGCCGGAAGCCACAAGCCACGCCAACTTCATTTGCGGCAGGGCACAAATCTTTGACAAGCCGCTCAGCGTGAAGGTCAAAGCGTCTTGGTTGATCGCAAAGGTGGTGTGGATTTTCCCATCCAGCGTGAAGTCCAGGAATACTTCGTCCACCACCAACGCGAGTTCGCGCTCCCTGCAGATTGCGTTTAACTCCGCTCGTTCCCGCTCCGCGACATACGATCCGGTTGGATTGTTCGGATTCACCAGCACAATCGCTCGCGTCCGCGAGCTCAGCTTCTCCCGCAGCGAATGAAAGTCGATCTGCCAGCCATGGTCGTAGATCAGCTCGTAGGAAAGCAGCCGAACGTCCTGGATCTCCGCCAGGTACTCAAACAGTGGATAGCTGGGCGCCCCAACCAGCACCTCGTCGCCAGAGTTGCACAGCAGGCGAAAAAGGTAGGAATACGCCTCGCTGGTGCTTGCGGTCAGGATCAGTGACTCCGGATCGAGTTCCGCGGTCTTCGCGACTTCCGCGTAATAACGCGTTACAGCTTCTCTCGCGCCTCTCAGGCCCTTCGGATCGGGCTCGTATACCAGGGAGCCTCGCTTTGTCAGGGCCGCCAGGATGGCAGTCTCGTCGTAGCGCAGCCCTGCTGTCGTCGGATTGGACGCAGTCAGGTCCAGCATCCGCTTCCCCGATCTTCGACAATTCTCCAGCGCAATCGAGAACTGATTTGGCTTCAGATTCCAGCGTGTTCGATCAGCAAACATGCCAACCACTGTAAACCAGGCAGCTCTTGCGACGAAGAAAACGCCGCTGCCGGAATTGGCATCCACTCAAACAAAAGCATTATCGGATTACGACGTTTAGCTGTCACCATGCCTGACATCGTCCGAGGAGGTGGATTATGTCGAATCCTGTCATCAACATGCCGTCACCCATGAGCACGCCGTCACCGCCAGAAACTCGCGCGGAGGTGGTACTTCAACCGATCGCGGCCCCGTCCATACTAGGTCTCTATGGCTTCGCCGCCGCGACCTTTATGGTCGCCGCGCACATTGCGCACTGGTACGGCTCCTCGAATACCGAGCTGTATCTTGCGCCATTTGCAGCTGTATTTGGCGGTCTCGCCCAGTTTCTTGCGGGGATGTGGGCGTTCAAAGCCCGCGACGCCCTGGCGACCGCCATGCACGGTATGTGGGGTTCGTTCTGGATTGCCTACGGCATTCTGAACGTGCTTTTCGCCTCAGGAAATCTGGCCAGACCGCAGGGCGCGTTTCCCGCGCTTGGGTATTGGTTCATCGGCCTTGCCGCGATCACCTGGGTGGGCACAGCCGCGGCTACTACTGAGAATAAATTGCTGACTGCAGTGCTTGCGTTTCTTGCTCTCGGATCAACTCTGTTCGCAATCGGACAGATCGCAGGGAACGATCGCATCAACGTTCTCGCGGGATGGAGCTTCATCATCTCGGCTGTTTTGGCTTGGTACACCGCCAGCGCCATTATGTTAGAAAGCGCTTTTGGCAGGACAGTCTGGCCCGTCGGCAAAACCGAGCGTGCGCTTCATAACCCTACGGTTAACTTCGGTTTAGGAGAGCCCGGAGTCAAACATGGCCAATAGTTAGCGGAGTCGCCAGTACCCGCGCCTGCCTTCCTCTGGCGAACCCCGCGGTGCCCCATATCTGCCAGTTTCGGCAGATGTGGGAAGCTATCGCCGTGCCTGCGCCATAATCTCGAATCGCCCGTTGCGCAGCAGTGGCCCCGATCCGATAAACGCTCGCGCCGGAAGATCGCCCCGGAAATAGGTTCGATATCTGCGGTTGAACTGGTCGAACAGCGACAGATCCGGACAGAAAATCTGCACGTAGACGAGATTGTCCATACTCATTCCCGCCTGCTCGAGCACGGCCTTGATTCCGTCTAGCAGGAAACTTATCTCCTGCTCGATATCCTCTGGCGCATATCCCGTCTCCGGATCGATCCCGATCCGTCCGGAAAGGTACAGTGTGTCACCAACCAGAACGCCGTCGCTGAAGGGCAAGTCCTCACGACGGTTGGGTAAATTGAAGTACTTCCGCTGCGGCTCTGTCATTGTTTTGGACCATCGTCAGAAAATGATTCCATTTTCCCCAGACTCAGCGTAGCACGATGCAGTCTCGCAATGGCAACCTCACGCCTCGACTTCGGCTTCTAGTCTTCTTTGAGCCAATCTTTCAGAGGCATTCATGATCAAGGAGCTTTTGTCTCGCTGGCCTGTCGTCAAACAAATCCAAACTGGATCAGACGGAACCGGACCTGAAGCATGGAGTGAACGCACCCGGCACTTACTGCCCAAAACTCACAATTGCGAGAAAACTCGATCGATCTGCCCATATTGCGCCGTCGGCTGCGGGCAACTCATCTTCCACAAAGACGGCAAGATGGTATCCATCGAAGGTGATCCCGATTCTCCAATCTCCCGCGGACGACTTTGTCCCAAAGGAGCTGCCACCTACCAGTTGCACAATCACGCTGGCCGCCTCAAAAAGGTGAAATACCGTCGCCCGTACGCAACCGATTGGGAGGAACTCGATCTCGACACTGCCATGCAGATGATCGCCGATCGCGTCTGGAAAACTCGGGAAGAGAGCTTCGTCGAGAAGAACGACAAGGGCGAGACGGTAATGCACACCATCGCCATGGCTCACCTCGGGGGCGCCACCCTCGATAACGAAGAGAACTATCTGATTAAGAAACTATTCGCCGGAGGCCTGGGCATGAGCTGCATCAGCAACCAGGCCCGCATATGACATAGCTCAACTGTGCCCGGTCTGGGCACATCGTTTGGTCGCGGCGGGGCCACAACCGCGCAGACAGATCTTGCTCGTGCCGACGCCATTCTGATCATGGGTTCTTCGATGGCGGAGAACCATCCGGTTGGCTTTCAGTGGGTGATGGAAGCGCGCGAGCACGGCGCCACTGTTATCCACGTTGATCCACGTTTCACCCGCACCTCGTCGATGGCTGACATCTGGGTACCCTTGCGTGCCGGCAGCGACATCATTTTTTTGGGTGGGCTTATTCATTACGTCCTTACCAACAACAAATGGTTCGACGACTATGTAAAGCACTACACCAACGCTCCATTCATCCTTCGAGAAGACTTCAAAGACACAGAAGAACTGGGTGGCGTCTTCTCCGGATGGGACGAACAAGAAAAGAAGTACGACCCCACTACGTGGCTCTACGAACAAGCACCGGAGAAGGACCTTCACGCTGCCGGCGCCGCCCCGACTGCTGGCGGCCATGGCCAGCGCGGCGGTGAAGCCGGCAAACCGAATATCTTCGTAAAAGACGAAACCATGCAGCACACTCGCTGCGTCTTCCAGGTACTTAAGCGTCACTTTGCGCGTTACACCCCTGAGGTGGTTGAACGCTATTGCGGAATTCCCCAGGATGTCTTCCTTAAGACAGCAGAAGCTTTCACCAGCGCTTCCGGACGCGAGAAGACAGCCGCCATCTGCTATGCCGTCGGGTGGACTCAACATTCCAAGGGACCTCAAATCATCCGCTCAGCGGCGATTCTGCAACTCCTCTTAGGAAACATTGGGCGTCCTGGCGGCGGCATTCTTGCTCTGCGCGGACACGCTTCCATCCAGGGTTCGACGGATATCCCGACCCTCTACGACATTCTTCCCGGGTATCTGCCGATGCCCTTCTTCGACTCAGAAACATTTACCTGGGAGAAATATCTCCAGAAACACAACGCTCAAACTGGCGTTTGGGCGAGTTTCGAAAATTATGCGGTCAGCCTGCTTCGCGCCTATTACGGCGAGAATGCGAAAAAAGAAAACAACTGGGGATTTGATTGGCTGCCTCGGGTGACCGGTGATCACTCTCAGCTCGGTTACTGGCTACAGATGCAGGATGGCAAGATGTCCGGCCTTTTCGTGATGGGTCAAAACCCAGTTGTCGGAGCACCGAACGGACGTCTGCAACGCACCGCGTTGTCGAAACTGAAATGGCTGGTCGTGCGTGACATGGTGGAAACCGAGACCGCTTCGTTCTGGTACGACTCTCCCGAGGTGCGTCGCGGAGAACTAGACCCGAAGAACATCGCGACAGAAGTCTTCCTGATGCCCGCCGCGGGCCAAGCCGAAAAGGATGGGACTTTCACCAACACCCAGCGTTTACTGCAGTTCCACAATAAGTCAGTCGATCCTCCCGGTGATTCACGCAGTGAAACCTGGTTCATCGTCCACCTTGGGCGCATGTTGAAAGAGAGGGCCGCGCGGGAACGCACTCCAAGAAACGAGCCTCTCAACGCGCTTCGTTGGGAATATAAGACCAACGGGCCACATGCCGAGCCCAAGGCCGAAGAAATTCTTCGCGAAATCAATGGTTTCAGCTGGAAGGACCACAAACAGCTTAAGTCGTACAACGATCTGAAAAACGATGGTTCTACCGCCTGTGGCTGCTGGATCTACTGTGGTGTATTTCCTGAGGACGACCTGAACAAGGCCAATCAGCGCGAGCCGAAAGACTATCTCGGGCACGGTTGGGGATTCGCCTGGCCCAATGATTGTCGCGTCATTTACAACCGCGCTTCCGCCGCTCCCGACGGCGAGCCATGGAGCGAAAGGAAGAAACTCGTCTGGTGGGACGACAAAAAACAGACATGGACCGGGCTCGATCGTCCCGATTTCGATTTAAAAAAGCGTCCCGATCACAAGGGTGATCTGCGCAACGGAAATGGCGTCGAGGCTCTCCCTGGCGACGCTCCCTTCATGCTGCACTCCGACGGCGTCGGATGGCTCTTCGTAAACAGCGGCTTGAAAGATGGGCCTCTTCCGACCCACTACGAGCCGCTCGAATCCTTGATCGCCAATCCACTGTATCCAGAACACGGAACCAATCCCGCCGCTCAAACTAAGCAGCGGCCCGATAACCCGTACGCCTCGCAGCCCGACGATCCGCGTTTCCCCTATATCTTGTCGACGTATCGCCTTACCGAGCACCACACTGCCGGCGGCATGAGCCGCACAGTTCCACATCTTGCCGAGCTTCAACCAGAGCTGTTCTGCGAGATCTCTCCTGAGCTCGCTGTCGACCTCGGCATCATCAACGGAGACTGGGTCACCATTACTACGCCGCGCGGCATTGTCAGCGCCCATGCACTCGTCACTACTCGTATGCGTCCTGTGCAGGTTAACGGCCGCCCCATGCATACCGTCGGAATTCCTTATCACTGGGGATGGAAGGGCCTCGCGAAGGGCGATGTCGCAAACGACCTTCTCGCCATCTCCGAAGAACCGAATGTCCGCATCATGGAAACCAAGGCGCTGGTCTGCAATTTGACTCGTGGTAGGCGTCGGCGCGACGAATCCGGAGTTCTGGAGCAATTCAAACGTGAAACCGAGAGGGTCGCATGAGTAGTGCTCCATCGACGAAGCTATTTCATCTTCAAACCGAAAATCCGGACCAGCACAGCAATCGCACCACCGGCTTTTTCACCGATTCCACGCTTTGCATCGGCTGCAAGGCCTGCGAAGTCGCTTGCAAAGAATGGAACGACTTGCCGGTAGACGGCATGAACTGGAGCGGCTTCTCCTACGACAACACTGGCGCCGTTAGCTATGCGACCTGGCGTCATGTGAAGTTCGTGGAAGGCCAGGTGCAGCCTGGACAGGGCGGCAACTCACCCGACCAGATGTCGTGGGAGTTCTCCTCCGATGTCTGCAAACATTGCGAAGTCGCCGGCTGCATGGAAGCATGTCCCACCGGCGCCCTCGTCCGCACCGAATTCGGTTCGGTCTATCTGCAACCAGACATCTGCAACGGCTGTGGCTATTGCGTTGTCTCCTGCCCATTCGGCGTGGTTCAGCGCGATCCCGACGACGGGCGCGCTTTCAAGTGCACTTTCTGCACCGACCGGCAGAAAGCTGGTCTGGAGCCTGCCTGCGCCAAAGCCTGTCCCACCAAGTCCATCATGTTTGGAAAACTTGAAGAGCTGCAAACGCAAGCTCAAGCGCGACTCGAAGATTTACACGATAAGGGAATGAAAGACGCGCAGATCTACGATCCAAAAGAGACCAGCGTCGGAGGCATTCACGCCTTCTTCCTCGTGCGCGGCGATCCTCGACAGTACAACCTGCCCCCCAAACCCGAGGTGCCAACCATCTTCCAGAAAGATGCGTGGCGCTCGGCAGTCATCGGCGCAGGTGCGTTTGCATTCGCGGCTCTAGTCGCGTTCACGGGATCGCGGAAGAGCACCTTGTCGCGCACAGGCAGTTGGAGTTCGAGGAGGAGTCGTCGATGAGCACTTGGCCATCGGAAGCCGATCCGCAACGGCAGCGTGTACCGGACAACGCTAGCGAATCGCGGCTGTTGGAAATTCGCCGCGAAGCCGAACGCAAAGGGCAGGTCCAGACGCCCGGCGTTCGCCCGGAAGGTGCTCCCTTCCCGCGCGCCAGTTCTGAGACGGGATATTACGGCGTCCCCCTGCTCAAGCAGCCGCCGTGGACATGGGAGATTCCGCTCTACTTCTTCGTCGGAGGTGCCGCTGGTTCTGCCGCTGTCATCGCTGCATTGGCTGATTGGATCGGCGACGACGAACAGCTCGCAAGCGATGCGCGCTGGATCGCAGCGGGTGGCGCCGGTCTCTCGTCGGTGTTATTGATCTCTGACCTTGGCCGTCCCGCGCGATTCCTCGGAATGCTACGCGTTTTCAAGCTGCAAAGCCCCATGAGTATGGGCGCATGGACGCTCGCCGCTTTTGGATCGGCCGCCGGTGCAGCCGTTTTCGCAAAACTCCTGCAGCAACGCTACGATTCGCTTCCGATTCGCATCATCGGCCAGGTCAGCCAGGGCATGGCCGCTCTCTTCGGGCTCCCACTACACAACTACACGGGCGTGCTCATCGGCGCTACTGCTATCCCTCTATGGAATAAGAATGTAAAGACCCTCCCGGTGCACTTTGGCATGTCGGGCGTCCAGGCTGGCGTCTCAACTCTTGAATTGATGGGCAATGAGAACGCCGCGCTCAATTGGCTCGCCCTCCTTGCCTCCGCGTTCGAGACTTGGGAAGGGTTCACGCTCGAAAGCGACTCTGATCGTGTATTGCTTCCATTGAAGCGGGGCCCTAGCGGTTGGATCACGCGCGCTGGCGGAGTTCTTTCCGGCCCAGCGCCTTTGCTCCTGCGCTTAGCCGCGGTGTTCTCAAAGAACTCGCGTGGACTCCGCAAACTGGCCGCCTACTGCGGCATCGCGGGATCGATCCTTACACGCTATGGCTGGATGGCCGCAGGGCGCGCCTCAGCAAAGGACTTTCGTTTACCGCTCGACATTAAGGAAAAACGTTCACCGCAGAAACCGCTACCCGCGCGCATGCTCGACGTTGTCCGCGAAGAAAAGCACACCTGAACATTGTCTTTGCAGCCCGCTCAGGGCAGGCTCGCGGCCGCCGTTTTTTGTTTCGCCTGTGTGGGGCGGACATTCCTGTCCGCCCGATTTTGTTTTTAAAGTCCCCCTAGGGACGACTGACCCGATCAACTTACTTCTGCCCCATGGCCTGCTCAATCGCCTTCTCCGCCATCGGCGCCATGATCTTCAATCCCGCTTCGTTCGGATGCAGGCCATCATCCGCCAGTTCTTTCTTCAGCAATCCGCGTTCGTCCACCATCGCACTGAAGTAGTCCAGATAAACGTACCCGTGATCTCCGGCGTACTGCTTGAGCCACTGGTTCAACGCGACAATCTTCTCTGGCGAACGCTCGCCGAAGAACAGCTTCGATCGCAAAGTGTAATTGTGAACTGGCAGAATGGATGACAACACCACTTTGATCCCATTCGCATGCGCCAGGTCCGCCATCGACGCGAAGTTCCGCTCGATCTCTTCCAGAGAAATTGGACCCGTATTCCCGGCGATGTCATTCGTTCCCGCAAGAATCACCACAACCCGCGGTTTCAAGTCCACTACGTCCTGACGAAAGCGCACCAGCATCTGCGACGTCGTCTGCCCGCCGATCCCGCGGTTTGCGTATGGCTTTCCTGGAAAGTACTGCGGCAGCTGCCACATGTCCGTGATTGAATCGCCCATGAACACCACGCGCTGTTCGCCCGGCTTGGGCGCGCCCAGTTCCTGATTCGCAGTTCGATAACGCCCCAGGTTCGGCCAATCCTGCAACCATTTCCACATGACGGTCGCTCTCTGTTCCGCATTGTCGGGAGTCGGTTTCGGCACAGCCTGAAGAAACTGCGCACAGGCCAAGCTACTTGGGAGAAGAATTACAGCGCATAACGCAACTCTCAGTTTTCTTTTCACTCAAAGCTCCAGGAAGAGTTTTGCAGCACGTTGAATCTAATTCACCGTAAGTTGCTTTCTCGAGAAATCTTGCCGAAGGCATCGCATCTGACAATCAATCTCCTGCGAGCTCGCAATCCATCATGCTCACCTCAATACGGGTAGAAAATAAAGAAGAGCAGCGACAGCCCACTCAAAACCCACAAGCCCGGACGTACTTCCCTCCTCCGCCCTGCCGCCACCTTGCATAGCGGATACAGCACGAATCCCGCGGTCATCCCGATACCCACGTTGAACGTGAAGCTCATCAGCGCCACCACGCAGAAAGCGGGCACTACCTCCGTGTAGTCATCGAACGGAATGTGTACCACCGGCGCGAACATCATCAGTCCGACGATGATCAGCGCAGGCCCGTACGCCTGTGGCGGAACCGACGCCACGAATGGCGAGAAGAATAGCGCCAGCACGAAGCAGAATGCTGTGACCACCGACGTCAATCCCGTGCGGCCGCCCGCTTCAACCCCCGCCGCAGATTCCAGAAACGCGCCTGACGTCGTCGTCCCCACCAGCGCCGCGAGCATCGTAGAGATTGCATCCACCGTCATCGGCCGCTCGATCTGCGGCAGATTCCCTTCCTCGTCTAGCAGCCCGGCCCGAGCTGAAACTCCAATCAACGTCGCCATCGTATCGACAAAAGCCATCACGAAAATCGTCAGCACTACCGGAAAGAATGCCCACGTGAAGACGTGCCTTAAATCCAACTTGAGGAATATCGGCGCGATGCTCGGCGGAGCACTCATGAAGCCTTGTGGCGGCGGGACTACCTTCAACAGCATCGCCAGGATTGTCACGACAAGAATTCCTGCCAGGATCGCTCCCGGAAATTTGTGAATGATCAGCACCGTAATCAGCAGAAATCCCAGGATCGCCAGCAGCACCGGCAGCGAAGTCAAATGACCCGGCTTTACCGGCGCCCCTGCCACTCCCAGCACAACGATCCCGCTATCATTCAGCCCAATGAACGTGAGAAATAATCCGATCCCGACCGCGAAGCTATATCTCAGCGTCTTCGGAATCGCTCCCACCAGCCATTGCCGCAACTTCAGCACCGTCATCAGAAGAAAAACGCAGCCCGCAAGGAACACAGCGCCCAGCGCTGCTTGCCAGCTCAGTCCAAGCACCTGCACCACGGTGTACGCGATGAATGCGTTCTCCCCCATGTAGGGCGCGATCGCAAATGGGCGCTTCGCATACACGCCCATCAGCAAGGTGCCCACCGTCGCCGTGATGATGGTTGCAACCAGAGAAGCCCCTGCGGGAATTCCGGCCGCTTTCAGGATCGCGGGGTTCACGACTAGGATGTACGACATCGTCATGAACGTGGTTAGCCCGGCTAGGGCCTCACGCCGCACTGTCGTTCCATGCCTCTTGATTTCGAAGAACTCGTCTAGCGTGGGCATCGATTAGCTTTCTCGTTTCAGTAGGGGCTTTTCCTAAGAATCAAAAGGCATAGTGTCCTAAGTTGGACCACTGATATCTATCGCACCTATCAGGATTTCTAATAATAAATCGTGGTACTCTGATAGCAATATTAGGGACAGCATCTGCTTCGGGAAGCGTGGGCTAACCTGAAGCCGCAAGAACTCATCGGAGACTAGGAAGCGTGCCCCGGCTCCGAGAAGGTGGGCGTTTTCTAGTGCAGACTGCAACAAACGGGGACCCAGGGAAAAAACAAGCACTTCGGGACTCCATTTACCGGCACATTCGCTATTCCTTAGGGCGCGACACGCAGCGTCTTGGGGCGAAGGAACTCCTTCGGCCGGTTTCGCTTGCCATTCGTGATCTGCTCATCGATGGCATGATCGATACGGAGCGACGCTACACCTCTGCGGCTGCAAAACGTCTCTACTACCTCTCCATGGAATTCCTTATCGGGCGAACGCTCGGTGACACTCTCTACAATCTCAGACTGGTAGAAGAAGCCCGCCAGGCGATTGCCGACTTTGATTCCGACCTCAGTGAAGTTTTAGACTCCGAGCCTGATGCCGCCCTCGGTAACGGCGGCCTCGGTCGTCTCGCCGCCTGTTTCCTCGAATCCATGGCGACGCTCGGCATGCCCGGTTTCGGTTACGGCATCGACTACGATTACGGTCTGTTTAAGCAGGAAATCGTCGACGGCTATCAGGTCGAAAAACCTGATCGCTGGAAGGAAACCGGATTCCCTTTTTATTTCGAACGTATCGACGAGCCTTTCCTGATCCCGATCTACGGCCGCATGGAGCGCTCCGCTAGTTCTAATGGCACCGAAAAACGAATCTGGGTTGATTACAAGGCCATCATCGGTGTCCCACATGATCTGCCGGTAGCAGGCTATGCAGGCAAGGCGGTGAATTGGCTGCGCCTCTTTGGCGCTCGCACCGCCGCCGATTTCAACCTGCAGGCGTTCAACAATGGCGAATACTTCAAGGCAGTCGAAGAACAGATTTCAGCCGAGAATATTTCTCGTGTGCTCTACCCCTCCGACGCCTTTCCCGCCGGCAAAGAACTTCGCCTGCTGCAGGAATATTTCCTCGTCGCCTGTTCTATCAAAGACATTGTCCGCCGTTACCGCGCCACTCACGAGAACTTCGACAGCTTCGCCTCCAACGTTGCCATCCAGATGAACGACACCCATCCCAGCCTCGCCGTCGCTGAACTGATGCGCGTGCTGGTCGATGGCCACCACATGGAATGGAAGCAAGCATGGGAAATCACCGAGGCCACGCTCGGCTACACGAATCACACGCTGCTTCCGGAAGCGCTCGAAAAATGGCCGCTCTCGCTGATGACTTACGTGCTGCCGCGGCACGTCGAAATCATCTCGCAGATCAATCTCGAGTTCCTGCAGAAGGTCGAAATCTCATGGCCCGGGAATCTCGATAAGCTCCGAAAGATGTCGATCATCGAGGAAGGTGGCGAGAAACAAGTCCGCATGGCAAATCTCGCCATGGTCGGCAGCCACTCCATCAATGGCGTTTCGGCGATCCACAGCGAACTCTGCAAGACAACGCTGGCGCCCGACTTTTACGCTCTGTGGCCGGAGAAATTCAACAACAAGACCAACGGCATCGCTCCACGCCGTTGGGTGTTGAAGTCGAATCCCGGGCTCTCCCGCCTTTACACCGACGCTCTGGGCGAGAAGTGGATCACCGACATCAGCCGTTTGCGCGAACTCGAACGCTTCGCCGACGATGCCTCATTCCGCAATGAGTTTCTTGCCATCAAGCAGCAGAATAAAGTTCGACTCGCCGACGTGATTCGCAAGACCACCGGTACCGAAGTCGATCCCGGTTCCATCTTCGATGTGCAAGTGAAGCGCATTCACGAATACAAACGCCAATCGTTGAACGTGCTGCGCATCATCGCCGAATACCAGCGCCTCATCGAAGATGGCGAAGATTCCCTTGCTCCGCGCACCTATATCTTCGCCGGAAAAGCCGCGCCCGGTTATTGGGCCGCCAAGCAGATCATCAAGCTCATCCACAGCGTTGGCGCGCTCATCAACAACGACGCCCGCGTTAAGGACCGGATGAAGATTGTCTTCATACCCGACTATCGCGTCTCTCTCGCGGAAATCATTATGCCCGCCGCCGACATCAGCGAGCAGATCTCCACCGCCGGCATGGAAGCCTCCGGCACTGGCAACATGAAGTTCTCCATGAACGGGGCCCTCACTCTGGGCACTCTCGACGGCGCCAACATCGAGATCATGCAGGAGGCCGGCGAAGAAAACATTTACATCTTTGGTTGTACGGTCGAAGAACTGAAGACCATGCGCGAGCAGGGTCTCTACGATCCCTCTGCACTCTACTGGCAGGATCCCCGGCTCAAGCGCGCCATGGACACGTTAGTCTCCGGCATTCTCTCTCCCGATCAGCCCCACTTGTTCCGCTGGTTCTATGATTCAGTCATTCATCATGGAGACCGCTATTTTCATCTGGCGGATCTGCCGTCTTACCTCGACGCATCCGCCCGTGCCGAGCGAGATTTCGTCGACTCCGCCACCTGGGGACGCAAAGCCATCCTCAATGCCGTGCGCATGGCGAAATTTTCCAGCGACCGCACCATTCAGGAATACGCTCGCGAGATCTGGAAGATCGAAAGCATCCACGACTCCAGCGAGGAAATGAATTCTCCCGTCATGGTCGGTGACTAGTCTGACTATGGGCACGATCGACACACTGCCCCTTTAGCGATTTTTCTTCGCCGCCGTTACCTTAGTTTGTTGCTTCTCACCTTGCATCCAAAGTATTGTCTAATTAGTTATGTTGCGCGACATTCAGCGACTACAGCGGCAAGCCCAACTGGAATCGGAACGGCGCAGGGAGCCACGGTTCGGAGCCGAAGGCGAAGTCACCATGGTCATCGAAACGCCGGCAGGTGACGTTGAGTTTCGCGGAAAACTGCTCGACTTCAGCTTGCATGGCCTTCGCGTCCGTCATCAATGCAAGGAACTCGCCGCAGGTCAGGACGTGCGCGTCTTCTTCGTTTGGGGAGAGGTTGTCACCAAGGTGATGTGGAACACGCCCTCCGGAGACGCCCTCGAAACCGGCTTGCGTCTGTTCTAGTCGAACTCCACGCTCTCGAATCCTAAGCCCTTCAGTAGCCCGGTCACGGTGGAGCGCGCGTTCTGTTGCGCCGTATTCAAAATTCCATCTTGCATCGCTGCGTCATGCAGCTGCTGTTCCGCCTCTTGTCGCACTTCTGTCTCCAGCTTCGGATCGACAGAAACCAGCACCCCGGTCTCGCGTGAATAAACTCGCGTGTTCTGATTATCGAGTCGGGTAAAGAAGATTTCAGCCGCCGGAAGACGCACGCGAGCCCGTTTGCGATCCAGCGAGACGTCCGTTACCTGTAGCCGCGAAAAATCAACTCCCGCAACTACCTGTCCCTGTGCCAGCAACAACAGTCGGTCGCCCACCAGGAAGTCTGGAAGAATCTTCCCTTCCCGCTGCCCGACAACGATCTTGTCCATGCTGTAGACCACCGTTTCCAGTCGCTGCAACTGCTGAATGCGATGGACTACTGCAGGTTGCGACAGATCGATGCGCGTGGACCGGGCCGTTAGCGCATGCCACAATCCCTGCGACGCGGAATCGCTCGTGACCCGCGACGCGATCAGCGCAACTGCTGCGCCGAGAATTACTCCCAGCACTCCGATCGCTACCAATGGAAGCACTCGGACCGAACTTGCTGCACGCTTCGGTGGAACATCGACGGCAGGCATAGTCTTAGATTTTAACGTGCTCTAGAAACTCGCCTGTTGCGGCTTGCAACAGCTTCCGATCCGCACGGAAAAAGATGTCAAGCCCCGGTTCTGGGCGAAATCGCGCTAACCATCTCATTCCAAAGCCGAAATAGAGTTGGCGAAAGTGTCTGGTAGGTACCTTCGGATTTGCCACAATAGAAATAGAAGGTGAATTTGAGACCACCATGGGACCCACAACAGCACAACACTCGCATAACCCCTTTGTTTTCTGGGACACGCGTGATTTGCCCTTTGTTTTCAACGACGGATCCCTTGTCCCGGGACTAAGTCCTTTGTTTTGTACGAGGGGGTACCCCCCTCCCCGGGAAGCGGAAGAAGAGATTTCGTCCTACCACGTCGGCGCGTGATCCTTGACGGTGGGAACCGTCTGCTTCGCGGCTTTCCTGGCCTCCCACCACCTCCGCAGCCGCCACTGGAACCTGTCGAGATAGAGATAGATCACTGGCGTGGTGAACAGTGTCAGCATTTGGCTCACAATCAGGCCACCGACGATCGCAATGCCCAGCGGCCGTCGTAGTTCGCTCCCTACGTTAGTGCTAAGCGCTAACGGCAATGCTCCAAACATCGCCGCCATCGTCGTCATCATGATCGGCCGGAAACGCAGCATGCACGCTTCAAAGATCGCTCCTTCGGAATCCTTCCCTTCATTGCGTTCGGCTGCCAAAGCGAAGTCCACCATCATGATGGCGTTCTTCTTCACGATCCCGATCAGCAGAATGACACCGATCAACGCAATAAGGCTGAACTCTGTGTGGAAGAGCAACAGAGCAAGCCAGGCGCCTACTCCCGCCGACGGTATTGTCGAAAGGATCGTAAGAGGATGAATGAAGCTCTCGTACAAAATCCCAAGTACGATGTAGACTGCCGCTACCGCGGCCAGGATCAAGTACAACTCGCTCCGGCTTAAATCTTGGAACGCCGCTGCAGTCCCCTGGTATGTCGCATGAACCGTGGCCGGCAGTCCGATCTGCTGACCGGCAACATCGATCGCCTTCGTTGCCTGGCTCAGCGACATACCGGGTGAAAGGTTGAACGAGAGCGTTACCGACGGGAACTGTCCCTGGTGATTCACCGCCAGCGACGTATTCTTCGGCTCATAGTGAGCTATCGCCGATAACGGCACCTGCGAACCGTCCGAAGCCGCAACATAGATGTACTTGAGTGAGTCAGGCTGGCCTTGGTGCTGCGGATCGACCTCCATCACGACGTGATACTGATTCAACGGCATATAAATGGTCGAAACCTGCCGCTGTCCAAACGCGTCGTATAGCGTATTGTCGATTGCCGCCGCTGTGATTCCGAAACGCGCGGCGCTGTCGCGATCGATCACGAGCTGCGCCTGCAGCCCGCGATCCTGCTGGTCGGTGGAAACGTCCTTCAGCTCCTTCAGCGTTCTCAGCTTGGCGAGCATCTTGGGCGCCCACGTATTCAGCTCGTCGAGATTTTCATCCTGTAACGTGTATTGGTACTGCGCATTGCCCATGCGGCCACCAACTTGCAAATCCTGTGCAGCCTGCAGGAACAGGGTCGCTCCCGGAATGTGAGCCAACTTAGGACGAAGCCTTGCGATTACCTGATCCGCCGAGATCTTGCGCTCGTTCAGCGGCTTCAGCGTGATGAACATGCGGCCCTGGTTACTCGCAGTATTGCCGCCGGTGAATGCCACCACGTTCTGCACTGCGGGGTCTTTGTCGACGATTGCCACATACTGCACGAGTTTCTGCCGCATCGCCGCGAACGAAATGTCCTGCTCTGCCTGGATACCGCCTCCCAGACGACCCGTATCCTGCTGCGGAAAGAATCCCCTCGGAACCACAAAATAGAGAAAGACATTCAGGGCGATCGCAATAAAAGGGATCACTAACGTGAGCGGCTGGTGACGCAGCACCCACGTCAAACCTCTGCGATACGTGTTGAGCATCCACTCGAAGAACCGATCGCTCGTGCGGTAAAACCATCCGTGCGCCTTATCACTTTCCGACCGCAGAAACTTCGCGCACATCATCGGTGTAGTCGTAAGTGATACCAGCAGCGACACTGCGATCGCGATACTCAGCGTGACTGCGAATTCCCGAAACAGCCGTCCCACCAATCCGCCCATCAGCAGGATGGGAATGAACACCGCCACCAGCGATGTGCTCATCGAAAGCACGGTAAAACCAATCTCGCGCGAACCACGCATCGCGGCGTCATAAGGCCGCATTCCATCTTCAATATGGCGCGTAATGTTTTCGATTACTACGATGGCATCATCGACCACGAAGCCTGTCGAGATGGTGAGCGCCATCAGCGAAAGATTATCGAGCGAGTAGCCCAGCAGGTACATCACGCCGAATGTGCCCACCAGCGACAAAGGAACCGCAATGCTGGGAATCACCGTGGCGCTGATTTTCCTGAGGAATAGGAAGACCACCATCACTACCAGCGCAATCGAAACCAGCAGCGTCTTCTCAACGTCGGAAACCGAAGCACGAATCGTCGTCGTTCGGTCCATCACCAAACCGATGTGAATGGAGGGCGAAATCGACGCTTGCAGCGTTGGAATTTCTTTGTAGAGACGATCAACCGTATCGATGATATTCGCGCCCGGCTGCCGGAAGATGATGATGAGCACCGCCGGCTGTCCATCTGCCAAGCCAGCCGTGCGGATATCGGCGACCGCATCTTTTACCGTACTAACGTCGCTCAGTCGAACCGGGCTCCCATTGCTATAAGCGACAATCAGTGGACGGTACTGGTCAGCCTGTTTGATCTGGTCCGTTGCCGCAATCGTCCAGGCTGAATTCTGATCAGAAAATGATCCCTTCGGTGTATTGGCATTGGCATTTCCCAAGGCCGTACGCACCTGTTCCAGGCTGATCCCATACTGACCTAGCGCAGTGGGATTTGCCTCGATTCGCACTGCGGGCTGCGCACCTCCGCCAACGAATACCTGGCCCACGCCTTCCACTTGCGCAATCTTCTGAGCCAGGATCGAGTCGCCCGCGTCGTACATCTGCGGCAGCGTCTGCACCTTCGACGTCATCGACAGAATCATGATCGGCGCATCGGCCGGATTCACCTTGCGGTAGTTCGGGTTGTTCGGAAGATTCGCCGGCAACTGTCCGCGCGCCGCATTGATGGCGGCCTGTACGTCGCGTGCTGCCGCATCAATATTGCGATTCAGGTCGAATTGCAGCGTGATATTCGTCGAGCCGAGTTGGCTCGTCGAGGTCATCTGATTGATGCCCGCGATGCGCCCAAACTGGCGCTCCAGCGGCGTTGCTACCGAAGACGCCATCGTCTCCGGACTCGCTCCCGGCAACCCCGCGCCGACATTGATCACCGGGTACTCGACTTGCGGAAGCGGAGCCACCGGCAATCGCGTGTAGGCCAGACCTCCGGCGAGCAGCAGAGCGAGCGTCAGCAGCGACGTCGCCACCGGTCGCCGGATAAATGGGGCAGAGATATTCATTACGCCTGCTCCGCCGCCACGGGTTCTTCCGCTGTAGGATTGGTAACCTTGAACCGCTGAAACCGTCGCGATAGACGATCAAATGCCAGGTACACCACCGGCGTCGTATATAGCGTCAACATCTGGCTGAAGATCAATCCGCCGACGATGGTGATGCCCAACGGCCGCCTCAACTCCGAACCGGTTCCCGAGCCCAATGCCAGCGGCAGGCCGCCCAGCAGCGCGGCCATGGTCGTCATCATAATCGGACGGAAGCGCAACAGGCACGCTTCATAGATCGCCTCCACTGGAGGCTTTCCTTCCACGCGCTCGGCCTCCAGCGCGAAGTCGATCATCATGATGGCGTTCTTCTTCACAATGCCAATCAGCAGGATGATGCCAATCAGCGCCACTACACCCAGATCCATGCGGAAGATCATCAGCGCAAGAATGGCGCCAACTCCGGCGGAAGGTAGCGTCGACAAAATCGTCAGCGGGTGAATATAGCTCTCGTAGAGCACGCCCAGCACGATGTACACCGTGATGATCGCGGCCAGCACCAGCCACGGTTCGTTCTTCAACGACGCAATGAATGCTCGCGCCGTTCCTTCGAAGCTGGTTTGAACGCTGGCGGGCAGTCCGATATCGGCTTCCGCCTCCTGAATCGCTTTCACCGCATCGCCCAGCGATGCATTCGGCGCCAGGTTGAACGAAATCGTCACCGAAGGAAACTGTCCCTGGTGATTCAATGCCAGCGGAGCGGATTCAGGCTCAAAGTGCGTGAACGCGCTTAGCGGCACCTGCTCGCCGGTACTCGACTTCACGTATATGCTCTTCAGCGCATCGGGATTCTGCTGATATTGAGGATCGACCTCGAGCACCACGTGATACTGATTCAGCTGCGTGAAGATCGTCGAGACCTGCCGCTGGCCGAACGCGTCATATAACGTATCGTCGATCGCCTGTGGTGTAATTCCCAGCCGCGACGCCGTATCGCGATCCACTACGAGCGAAGCCTGCAACCCATTATTCAATTGGTCGCTGGCAACATCGCGCAACGCGGGCAGTGTTTTCAGCTTGTCCAGCACCCGCGGAACCCAGTACCCGAGCTCCTTTGCGCTCGCATCTTCCAGGCTGTACTGGTACTGCGTACGGCTTACGCGATCTTCTACTGTCAGGTCCTGCACCGGCTGTAGATAAAGCGTGATTCCAGAAACCTGGTTCAGTTGCGGTTGCAACCGCCGAATAATCGCAACCGCATCCTCCTTACGTTCGTTCCGTGGCTTCAGGTTGATCTGGATGCGTCCGCTGTTCGACGTAACGTTGGTGCCATCAATTCCAATAAAGGAGGAAAGACTCGCCACGGCTGGATCGCGCAAGATGACCTTCGCCAACTCCTGCTGCCGCTCTTCCATCGCCTCGAACGATGTCGTCTGTGGCGCTTCGGAAATGCCGAGGATGACGCCGGTATCTTGTACCGGGAAGAAGCCTTTCGGCACATACCAGAACATCACCAGAGTGAGCACGAGCGTGCCGATGGTAACGATCAGCGTTGCTGTCTGATGCTTGAGCACCCATTTCAGCGTCTGCCCGTACTTCTCGATTACCACGTTGAACGCATGCTCGGAAGCCTTGTAGAAACGGCCTTCCTTCGACTCGTCCTTCCGCTTCAGCAGCTTCGAGCACATCATCGGCGTGACTGTCAGTGAAATCACTGCCGACACCAGGATCGTGGTCGCCAGTGTCACCGCGAACTCGCGGAATAGGCGTCCGACGATGTCCCCCATGAACAGCAACGGAATCAGCACTGCGATCAACGAAACCGTCAGCGAGATAATGGTGAACCCGATCTGCCCGGAACCTTTGAGCGCCGCCTCCAGTGGCGAATAGCCCTTCTCCAGGTAGCGGTCGATGTTCTCGATCATCACGATCGCGTCGTCCACCACAAAGCCCGTGGAGATGGTCAGCGCCATCAGCGATAGGTTGTCGAGGGAATACCCCAGCAGGTACATCACGCCAAACGTTCCGACGAGCGACAGTGGCACTGCAACGCTGGGAATGATTGTCGCCGCAAGATTGCGCAGGAACAGGAAGATGACCATCACCACCAGCGCGATGGTCAGCACCAGCGTGAACTGTACATCGGCAACCGATGCACGAATCGTCTGCGTGCGGTCTGTTAGGACCGTAACCTTCACGGATGCCGGCAGTGAAACCTGCAGCTGCGGCAACACCTTCTTCACGCGGTCCACCACATCAATGATGTTCGCGCCGGGCTGCCTCTGGATGTTGAGAATCACAGCAGGCTGCGTGTTCATCCACGCCGCTTGCTGCGAGTTCTCCACACTGTCGATTACATTGGCAACATCGCGCAGACGAACGGCTCCACCGTTGCGGTAAGCGATGACGACATCTTTATAGTCTTTGCTGGTAAATAGCTGATCGTTCGCGCCAATCGAAAATGATTGCCGTGGCCCATCGAGCTGACCCTTCGCCTGGTCGACGTTTGCAGCCGACAATGCAGCTCGAACATCCTCGAGACTCAGTCCATACGACGCCAGCGCCACCGGATTTGTCTGAATGCGCACAGCCGGTTTCTGTCCACCACTGATGGTGACCAGACCAACTCCGGTCAGCTGCGAAATTTTCTGCGCCAGCTGCGTATCCGTGAGATCTTCGAGTTTCGGCAACGGCAGAGTGTCCGAAGTAACCGCTAGCGTGATAATTGGCGGATCCGCCGGATTCACCTTGCTATAGATCGGCGGATTGGGTAAGTCACGCGGCAGGTAGGTTCCACCCGCGTTAATGGCCGCCTGCACCTGCTGTTCGGCTACATCGATATTCTGGTCGAGATTGAACTGCAGCGTGATCAGCGAGCTGCCGAACGAACTGGTCGACGTCATCTGGCTTAAGCCAGGAATCTGTCCAAACTGGCGCTCCAGGGGTGCAGTCACCGACGACGACATCACATCCGGACTTCCACCCGGATAGAACGTCATGACCTGAATCGTGGGGTAATCCACCTGCGGCAGTGCCGACACCGGCAACTGCCGGTACGCGACCACTCCAACCAGCACCAGGGCAATCACCAGCAACGTTGTGGCGATTGGCCGCTCAATAAAGATGCGAGACGGACTCATCGTTACATCCCTGCCGCTTGAGCAAAGCGCGGAGCATCGGCAGAAGCAGTCGGAGCGGAAGGCCGAACTCGGGTTCCCGCCTGCAGTTTGTCCTGCCCATCCGTCACCACGTTCTCGCCCGGATTAAGACCCTGGGTCACAGCAATCAGATTGCCTTCAGTAACTCCAACCTTCACCTGCCGAACTTCGACTGTGTTGTCAGCTTTGACCACGAACGCATATGTGCCTTCCGCCCCGCGCTGCACCGCTGCCGCCGGTACCACGGTGGCGTTCTTTTTCACGTCAAGCAGCAAACGCGCATTTACGAACTGGTTCGGCCATAGCATCGAGTCGTTGTTGTCGAATACCGCCTTCAGGCGTACGGTGCCAGTGGTCTGGTCGATCTGGTTGTTGACAGTAAGAAGATTGCCCGTAGATAGATGATTGCGATTGTCGCGGCTAAAGACGTCCACAGTCATCGAGCCCTTCTGAAGCCGCTTCAGAACTGGCGGTAGGTTGTCTTCCGGCAGAGTGAAAATCACGGCGATCGGATGCATCTGCGTCAGCACCAGCATTCCGGAGGTATCGCTGGCATGTACCATGTTTCCTGGATCCACCAGCCTCAGCCCTACTCTCCCGTCAAACGGTGCGGTAATGTGCGTATAGGCAAGGTTCAGCTTTGCGTTGTCGATGGCAGCTTGATCGGCGCGAACCATGCCCTCCAGGTTTCCCTCCGCCGATTGCTGCGTGTCCAAATCCTGCTGTGAGACAACGCCTTCCTTGAAGAGTTCGCTGTAGCGTTCTACATTGCGCTTGGCAATCGTAAGCTGGCTTTGATCGCGATACATCGTGGCTTGCGCCTGTTCCAGTGCCACCTGGTACGGACGAGGATCGATAACGATCAGCAACTCGCCCTTCTTCACATCCTGCCCCTCGCGGAAGGCCACCTGGGTTACTTCGCCGTCAATACGCGTCTTGAGCGTCACCGTATTGAAGGCCTGCACTGATCCCAACCCATCGAGATATACCGGCATGTCCTGCTGACTGACTGCGGCTACGGCGACCGGTACCGCCTGCTGCATACCGCCCCCGAGTTGCGGCATACTGGCCGCCGACGCTTTGCCGCGTGATCTTGCGTACCCAAACAGCACCAGCGCACAGATTGCGGCAACTACGATTAGAATTGTGATTCGCTTCATTTAGCTCCTCTTGGAGAGCACGAATTAGGAAACGGATTAGGAATCCATCATTCTGACACTTATAGAGATACTCCGTCCAAGTACAAAGGACGTTAATTGTCGTGAGGGACTGTAAAGTTTTGTGAAGCAGAACGACCCAACCGATAACACTTCTTTACCGCCGGAGCCGGCGCGTCAAAAGAAAATGAAAGCGATGAATCATCTGCTCGTTGTCGACGATGATCGCGACTTGGTCGAACTGTTGCGCGAGTATCTCGTCCCTGAAGGATTTCATGTCGACGCCGCCTACGACCAGACCACCGGTCTGCGTGAAGCCCTGCGCGGTGAACATGAGCTCGTGGTTCTCGACGTGATGTTACCGGGCGGTTCCGGCTTCGAGCTGCTCAAGCAGCTCCGCACTACGTCCGAACTTCCTGTGCTCCTGCTCACAGCCCGGGGTGATGCTGTCGACCGCATCGTCGGTCTCGAAATTGGTGCCGACGATTATTTGCCTAAGCCATTCGACCCGCGCGAATTAGTTGCGCGTATCCGGGCGATTCTCCGCCGCACCCGCAGCGCCGTAGAAGAAGAGGGGGACAAAAACGAAATTACCATTGGAGATGTATCGCTCTTCACCGGCACTAGGACCGTAACCCTCGAGGGAGAACCCGTCGACCTGACCACTGTAGAGTTCAACATTCTCGAAGTCTTGATGCGCCACGCAGGCAAGGTTGTTCAGCGCGAAGAGCTTGCCCAAATCGCCCTGGGACGTCCGTTGGCGGCGTTCGACAGGAGCGTCGATGTCCACGTAAGCAAGCTCCGCCGCAAGTTGGGCGGCGCCGAAGATTCGGAAAATCGCATCAAGACAGTGCGCGGCTCTGGGTATATCTACGCCGCAGCCTCAAACGAGCATTAATCCATGAACCGCCGCCTCTTCTGGAAAATCTTTCTATGCTTCTGGGTAACCCAGATCATTTTCATCAGCTACCTGGGCTACAAGGCGCACAGTTTATCGAGAAACCCTGGTCCGCTCTGGCTCGCCACCGCGGAAAAGACCATGCCGCTGGTTGCCAATGCGGTCCTCGATAAATATCAGACAGGCGGACCATCAGCGTTAAAGGACGAGCTAGACCAACAATCTGTCCCCGAGCGCCTCGACTTCTGGCTCTTCGATGCCTCCGGAAAGGAACTCTCCGGCCGCCCCCTATCGCGTGAGGTGCGCTATCTTTACTCACGAATGGGACGAAACACCTCTGTGGAGGAGCTCCAGCATGACGACATGTCACTCCTTTCCATCAACGTCGACCGGGGCGGCTCTACATACAAGCTCGTAGCCGAATATCACATCTCCTATTTCTTGCTGCGCGGATCTGGGCTGCTGCGCTTGGTCCTGATCAGCTCTGGATTGTCCTGCGTCACCTGCTTACTGCTGGCACTCTACTTGACTCGTCCAATCGCGGGCCTTCGCCGCGCCACGCATGCTCTGGCGGAAGGAGATTTAGACGCCCGGGCTGGTGCTCGACTGGGTGGTCGCAAAGACGAAATTGCTGATCTGGTACGCGATTTTGATCGCATGGCCGGCCGTATCCGTGACCTTGTTTATAGCCAGAGAAGGCTGCTGGGAAATGTATCGCACGAACTCCGCTCTCCCTTGGCACGCATGCGGGTCGCTCTTGCTCTCGCTCGCCGCAATGAAGAGTCCACTCAAACCAGCCCACACAACCGCATGGAGACGGAGATCTCGCGATTGGACGAGATGATCGGCCGGATCCTCATCCTGGCACGTCTGGAAAGTGGTGAACTCCATCCCCAAATGGAAGAAGTTTCCCTGGACGGAATTGTTTCTAAGATCGTCGCCGATGCCGAATACGAAGCCGCCCGTGCCGGCCACGCCATTGAGTATCGTGCTGACTGTCAAGTATCCGTTTACGGCAACCCGGACCTTCTGGCGAGTGCCATCGAAAATGTAATTCGCAATGCGCTGTACTACACCAATGGACTGGAGCCCGTGAGTGTTCGCTTGAGCGAATCGGATCCTTTCGCGATTCTTCGCGTCCGTGATCACGGCCCCGGCGTACCGGAAGCTGCACTCCCCTCTCTGTTCAAACCCTTTTACCGGGTTGACGACTCCAGGGTCAGTTCGACAGGCGGCACCGGTCTGGGATTGGCAATCGCCGAACGCGCAGTGTCGCTCCACGGTGGCACCATTGCGGCCCAAAATCACAACTCAGGCGGATTAACCGTTGAGATTCGTGTACCAATTCGTAAGGCGAAAGCCGCTGCCAAACCACTCCCTCAGGACAAGACTGCTCCCGTCGGCTCCTGATTTTCGCTCTGGGACTCATCAACCGAAGAAGTGACAACAGCACGCTATATTCCCCAACCCTCGTTTTTGGTAGCCTAGAGTTTCTTGCCGATTTCTGGGGATCCTATGCCGAAGACAGTGGCCCTTTTCGTACCCTGCTTCATCGACCAACTGCAGCCGCAGGTCGCCATCGACACTGTGAAAGTCCTGCGACGGATTGGCTACATGGTCGATTATCCCCAGGATCAAACCTGCTGCGGACAGCCCGCCTTCAACACCGGGTTTTGGGACGTGAGCAGAGCTTGCGCGGAACGCTTCCTCCGTGTCTTTGCGAATTGCGAGACGATTGTCTGCCCTTCCGGCTCTTGCACCAGCATGGTGAAGAAACACTACCGCGACCTGTTCGAGAACACTCCTCTATATAAGGATGCCGTTGCGCTAGGGGAACGGGTGCACGAGCTCTCGCAGTTCCTCGTGCACATCGCGAAGGTGACCGACGTTGGCGCCTCATTCGCACACAGCGTTACTTATCATTCTTCGTGTCATGCCACTCGGGAATTGGGCATTCAGGACGAACCCATCGCCCTGTTGAACCAGGTGCGAGGTCTTGAGTTGCGCACACTTCCGCGCGCCGACGACTGTTGCGGTTTTGGCGGAACTTTCTCTACGAAATTCGCCATGATCTCCGCAGGGATGGGTGACACCAAAGCGGGCTACATCGAAGCGACTAAAGCTGAATATGTGACCTCGCTCGACTCGAGTTGCCTGATCCACCTTGGCGGCATTCTCGACCACACCAGGCGATCAGCCAAGCCCATCCATCTCGCCAGCATTCTGGCGCAGGAGGCGCAATGAGCCTCACTCCTGCGCAAGACTTCCTGCGTCGCGCTACCGAGAAGTCGGCAGACTTAGTCCATCGCAACACGATTCAACGAAATATCGACTCGTATGACGCGGCGGTAACCCGCGGAAAGAGCCGCTTCACCGACTGGGAAGCGGCTCGCGCTCGATGCTCCGAAATCAAGGCCGAGGCGATCGAACACCTCGATACTTACCTCGAGCAATTCGAAGCGAAGATTCAGGAACGTGGAGGACACGTCTTCTGGGCGGAAACCGCGGAAGACGCGCGCGAATACGTAGCACAACTAGCAAAGAATCGTGGCGTAAAGACCGTCGTCAAGGTCAAATCCATGGTCACGGAAGAGATCCACCTGGCCGGTGTGCTGGAGAAAGATGGCATCACCGTCTGGGAGACCGACCTCGGCGAATACATCGTGCAGTTGCGGAAGGAACCTCCGTACCACATCGTGACTCCCGCCATGCACCTGACGCGGATTCAGATCGCGGAGCTCTTTCGCGAAAAGATTCCCACCGAGATGCGCGGCGAAGATCCGCCAGAATTAGTCGCAGCAGCGCGGCGCGCCTTGCGCAAGGCTTTCTTCTCCGCCGAGATGGGAATTTCCGGCGCGAACTTCCTGGTCGCCGATGCCGGCATGGTCGCCATCTCGACCAACGAAGGCAACGGGCGCCTTACCACCAGCATTCCCCGGATTCACGTCGTCGTCACCGGTATCGAAAAGATCATTCCGCGCCTCACCGACCTCGCACTGCTCTGGCCGGTCTTGGCGACCTCGGGAACCGGCCAGCCCATCACCACTTACAGCACCTTGATTGGCGGCCCTCGTCGGTCGAACGAAGTCGATGGGCCCGAAGAATTCCACGTCGTGCTACTCGACAATGGCCGCAGCCAGATTCTCGCCAGCCCCGAACATCGCGAGATCCTGAAGTGCATCCGCTGCGGCGCTTGTCTGAACGTTTGTCCCGTGTATCGACAGGTCGGCGGACATACCTACGGTACCACCTATCAGGGCCCAATCGGCAGCGTGCTGACGCCGAATCTCAAGCCATCCGAGGGCTTCTCGCACCTCTCCTACGCTTCTTCACTGTGCTCAGCGTGTGGGACCGTCTGTCCGGTGAAAATCGACCTGCCGCATCAGTTGCTTTTGAATCGGCGCGATGCCATCGCGAAGTCCGACAAAACTGGAAGCCGCCTCGCTTTCCGTTTCTTCCAATGGACCGCGATGAGCAGCCGCCGATTTGGCGCCGTCGGCTGGCTATCGCGAAAAGCTCTAAGCGTCGCAAAATCGCTACGTCTGACGGGATCGGCGCTCGACCCCATGCGGCCATGGACAAAATATCGCACCGCACCCGAGCCCCCTGCACAATCCTTCCGTAGCTGGTGGAGGTCCCATGGCCAACAATAACCCCCAGCGTGAACGGATCCTTGCCCGTCTGCGAGCGGCAACCACGGCTTCTGCTAGCGGGCATGGAGAACCTGGACGCGAAGCCGCGCCGGCAAACGCAGCAATCATCTTCCCCGCGATCGCCAACCCGCGCGAACGTTTTCTTAGCGAGTGTGCGGCCAATCTCACAGAAGTCGTGATCACCCATACCTGCGCCGAAAGCGTCTCGGCCTTCGAGCGCCTGTTGCCCTCGCTCCCCCAGGGGGAACTGTTTTTTCAGGACGTCGACATCTTTCGCAACTGGGCTGGCCGCGTCGATGGCAGCCGCACGGTTCGATGGTCCGCCGATGGACCGCCGAGAGAATGCACGCAAGCTACTGTCACTCTTGCGCACGCCTTCGTGGCGCAGACCGGCTCCATTCTCACATCTTCAAAGCTTGGCGGGCGCGGGGCGTCCATCGTTCCCGCATGCCACATCGTGTTCGGGAAACAGAGCCAGATCGAGCCTGATCTGCGGTCCGCAATGAAGAAAGCAAATGACGAACTGCTGGACGCCTCATTCGTCGGTCTCATCAGCGGCTCCAGCCGCACCGCTGACATCGAGAAGATCCTGGTCCAAGGCGCGCACGGACCGCGACGCGTCGTCGTGATCCTGCAGGAACAAGACTAGCTCCTCGTTTCTTATTGCGATTCCTGCATCCACTTCCGCAATTCTGCATCCAGCGCACTTTCTCTCCATCTCACCGCAATTAGCGCAACCACCACACTTCCCAACTCATCTCTCACCTTTGCGGTTGACGAGAGGACAGGTTGGCAAGATCAGATCGCGCCACAAATCCATGGATGATCGCCCTCGCGGTGATCCTTCCCACATTCATGGAGGTGCTCGATACATCGATTGCTGCCGTGGCGCTTCCCTACATCGCGGGCAGCGTTTCTGCTACCAATGATGAAGCCACCTGGGTTCTCACCAGCTATCTCGTCGCCAACGCCGTGGTCTTGCCCGCGAGCAGCTGGTTCTCCCTCAAGTTCGGCCGCAAGCGTTTCCTTATTACTTGCATCGTCATCTTCACGGTGTCTTCATTCGCCTGCGGATCAGCCACCAGCCTGGGAATGATCTTGCTCGCGCGCGCCGTGCAGGGCGCAGGTGGTGGCGCCCTTCAACCAATATCGCAAGCGATCCTTCTCGAGACATTCCCGCCGAAAAAACGTGGCCTTGCCATGGCGCTCTTTGGACTCGGCGTCGTAGTTGCTCCAGTCCTTGGACCGACTCTGGGCGGCTGGCTCACCGACACATATTCCTGGCGCTGGGCGTTTTACATCAATATCCCGGTCGGCATACTCGCCATCACCATGATCATGCGCTACGTCACGGATCCTCCCTATATCCGCGATGCCAAGCCCGGACGCTTCGATCGCATCGGGTTCGGACTCCTCGCCCTTTGGCTCGGCCTGCTTCAGATCATCCTCGACAAGGGCCAGGAGGACGACTGGTTCGGAGCCACCTGGATTCGTTGGGCAACTATCATCCTCGTCGTTTCTTTCGTATCGTTCATCATTTGGGAACTGCGCCGGCACGCCCCTCTGGTGAACCTGCGTGTCTTCCGCAATCGCAACTTTGCGATCGGCTGCATTCTTATCGCCTGTTTTGGAGCCGCAATCTACGGTCTGGTTACGCTGCTACCGCTCTTCTACCAGGAGTTGCTGGGATACACCGCTCTCAACGCGGGCATTGCTGTGAGTCCGCGAGGAATGGGTGCAATCCTTGCCATGCCGCTCATCGGACTCCTCACTAGCCGCCTCGACAATCGTTACATGATCAGTTTCGGATTCTTCCTCTTCGGCGTTTGCAGTCTCTGGTTCGCGCACGTCGATCTGCAGATTTCGCAATGGTCACTCTTGTGGCCCATCATCCTGAGCGGATTTGGCTCTGGATGCGTATTCGTTCCGCTCTCTACCACTGCCATGGCAGGTTTACGCAACGAGGAAATTGGCAACGCCAGTGGACTTTACAACCTGCTGCGCAACATCGGCGGCAGCGTCGGCATTTCCATCGTCAACACAATCGTCGCCCGCCACGAGCAGGTACACCGCGCTTACATGGTGCACTTGATCGATCCCACTCGCCCGACTTACCAGCAGCAGATAAAAGGCATCGAGACCCTTCTCAACCAGAGCGCCGGACCCACGGGCGCCACCTTGAGCACTCAAAGCGATCGTGCTCTGGGAGTCATCGATGGCGTCGTAAACCAGCAGGCACGCTTATGGTCGTACGTCGACGATTTCCGCTATCTCGCATTCGCGTGTTTCCTATGCGTGCCAATTGTCTTTCTGCTCAAAAAGGCTGTGGCCAAGCCCGGAGCCGTCAGCGCTGCGCATTAAAGGACCGCCCGAGCCGGGAATCGCAATGACGAAGGTACCTGTGAGAGCATATCTTTCCCCGATAATCTCCACTAAACTTGCCGACAGTACTTACGGAAAGGCGCTTTCCGTGGACCCTTCAATCGATTCGAATCTGCTCGCCTCTCTCAAGAGCGCGATCGCACATAACCAGGCCCCTTCGCGGATCTGCGCAGAGGTCGCGCGCCTATTCGACGTTCGCGAGACCGAAGTAGCGCTCCTCCAGGTCAAGCGCAGTTTCCTTGAATTTGTCTTCCCGGAGGAACTCAGATCAGGCGGCGCCATCCCGCTCTCCAGTTCCGCCGTTGCGGCCAGAACCGCTTCGGATAAAAGGTCGGAGATCTTCAACAGTTTCACGGTGGTGAGGCACGCCAGCATTTTCGAAGTCGTAAAGCTTGGTGGATCGCAGGCAGACCTCTCTGACCAGGTGATTCAGAAATTGATGTCCGCCCCAGTCGTCTCTCGCGACGGCAAAACCGTCGGCGTGATCCAGATCTCTCGCAAGGGACGCAATCCGGCCGTAGCTGGTCCTGATTTCACTCCCTCCGACTTGCGGACGCTCGAATTGGCCGCCGAAACCATTGCGCCGTTTTTCAACTCCGCGCCGTCTGGTTACGCCTAGCCTGCAGACCCGCTAACCTGATATACACGTCGCTGATATAAGTATCGAACGATCCCTCATGCCATCCACCTTCGAGAGCGATGATCGCAGACGGCTGAAACAACAGGCCGCCCGCTATGCCGTACGCTTCATCCAGTCCGGAATGAAGGTTGGACTCGGCACCGGATCGACCGCCTATTTCGCCACTCTTCGTGTCGCTGAGCTTCTTCGGCAAGGAGCGTTGCAAGACATCGTCGCCTTCCCTACCTCCCGGGCCGCATGGCAATTGGCGGAGAGCACCGGCATTCCCTTGATGGACGACGCCATGCCCACGGAACTTGATGTCACCATCGACGGCGCCGACGAAGTCGATCCGCACTTGAACCTGATCAAGGGCGGAGGCGGAGCGCTCTTTCGCGAGAAGATCGTTGCGCAGGCCACCCGTCGCGAGATCATCATCGTCGACGATTCCAAACTTTCGTCTGCTCTCGGCGAGCACTTTTCATTGCCAGTAGAAGTTGCAGCATTCGGTTGGCGCTCGCAGATGAGGTTCCTCGAATCACTCGGCACCGAACCAGTGATCCGGCAACTGGATGATGGCTCGCAGTTCGTTACGGATTCCGGGAACATGATTCTCGACTGCCACTTCCCCCCTATTGTGGACCCTGTCACGCTGGCGGCGACTCTCTCCGCACGCGCCGGAATCATCGAGCATGGCCTGTTCATTGGCCTCGCAAGTGACCTGATCGTTGCCGGAGACACCGGCATCCGCCACCTCCAGCGACAGAACGGGGCCGTACAAGAGATTCCTGCAAAATAGTTTTGTCAGAGCGGTTTAGGTGAGCGGTCGTGCTTTGGGCGATCGCCGGCGCTCCACAAAACCGCGTGTGTTACAATTTTCTTCGTGCAGTAGACAAGCGGGTCGGAATGTTAGACCCCCTGCTTGCGAAGTTCGCAAGTCGCTTGTTTTCATGCGTAAGGGCGGTTAGCTCAGTTGGTTAGAGCGCCTGCCTTACAAGCAGGAGGTCGCAGGTTCGAGTCCTGCACTGCCCACCAAGCAACAACCCAGGCAAGGGGACGTAGTTCAGTTGGTTAGAACGCTGCCCTGTCACGGCAGAGGTCGCGAGTTCGAGTCTCGTCGTCCCCGCCATCACTCCAAAGAAGTTATTGGAATGATGGTTAGCCCTTCAACCCAATTTCCAACCCAAGCCAGCAAATAAGCCTACTGGATCGAGTCAGATACAAGCTTTATCTCGCCCATAAACTTGCCTTGCGCAGCAACCAGATTCGGGTGAATCCGATGGCTGTAGACCTCAGCCGTCGTCGAAATTTTTGAGTGCCGCAGAGCAGATTGCGCAGTCTTAAGATCGACATTGCTGGCCATCCAAGTTGCAAGGCTGTGACGCAGGTTGCCCCAGCCGAGACGAGTGGATTCCCCAGACGCGATCACGCCTGCTTTGATCGCTGCAGGACGTAAATGCTTCTTTGCGGCAGTGCTAGCCGCCAAGGGAATCCTCCCCTTTCTCGGACGGACGCGAACACCCAGTCTGTTTCCTTCGCGTAAAGAGTTTCCCTGCGCCACTCCTTCAAATACAAAGCAAGAGCGGGATGCATTGCAACCTGAGTCATGGCTTTCTTGACCTTGCCCTCGGTTGTTCGACCTTTGCTCCATCCTCGACTTAGGTTTATCTGTCCTCGCTTCCAGTCCATGTCGCTCCAGCGAAGACCGAAACATTCATGAGGACGAAGAGCAGTCGCTGCACAAACCAAAACCAGGGTCCAATAGATTCTGGTCTCTGGCCTGTCCAGCTCTGCAAGAATCGCCACGACCTGATCAGGCGTCGCGACCTTCGCCTCGTAACTTGAATCGCTCTTGCACCGAGCTCCACCAAACTTTGTCGAGCGGAGAGGATTGGATTCCAGCGTGACCGGAATCAATTTGTGCCGCTGTGCATGTTTGTAAACCATGCTCATGACGTCGCGGACTTTGCTGATTGTCGGCCATGACAGGGGCGGCAGAGTCTTGTCGCCCTTGACCCGAAGAGTTATCGAGAGCGCATCGAACCAGCTTTCTACAGCAGGAACCGTGATTGCAGTCGCCTTCTGGTCACCCCACCTCGGAATGAGATAGGTGTCCAGGTTGTGCTCATCACGGGTGATACTCTCGGCAGCCCGTTTCCCAATTCCCACCTTCGCTGATCTCAACTCGTGATTGCGAAAGTGTTCGGCAATTTCCTTGAACGTCGGGTCTGGTCCGAGCGTCTTGTCCATGAGTTTGTCAAGGCCCAGTTCACCGACTTTCGTCCACGCTGCTGTCTCTTTGTTCCCAATCTCACTCACTAATCCAATTACGGCAGTGTGCTCGATCAGTTTCCCATCGGACGGCCGCGTAACGAAATATCTGTAAATCCACGTCTCGCCGTTTGCTCGCATCTTTGTTGCAATCGATCCACGTCGCGCCATTATGTTCCTTTCATGGTTGCGACGGGAACTGCCGGGTCGGTTGTACCACGGACCGGTTTGCGGATGGTAGAGAAATGCGCTGCAATTTCGGAGATGCGATATCTCCAAGTCTTGCGTCCGACTCCGATGGGGTGAGCGGGGAGTTCTCCTCGGCGAGACATAGCGAGTACTTGGCGGCGCGAAATACGCATGTAATTTGCGACAGCATCAGCATCGACAAACGGTTCATAGTCCATATAATCTCCGCCAACTGAATCACCGAGTTTTTAGTCGGATAGAAGCATCGACACCTTACCTAATCTGCCGAGCCCAGAAAACAGCAAGCCAACCGGACGGCTATTTGATCCATCGCTGCCTCACTGCCCAGTTTTCTGAAAACCCGGAGATTCAACTCATGAATGTTTCGCAGAAGGACTGGGGTCGCAATCCCAAACGTCGTGGTGGCCATGCGAAACGAGAAACGACGCTGCATGCAGTCTTTGTGACTGTGTGCACTTCTCTCTTCTTTTCTTGTGGGAGGGCCGCTAGGCTGAGTGCTTCCCTGGATTATCGGCTGTTCCTCGTGCTCTGAACCTTGGAAACTCCGGTGCAGGACAGGATCAAATCTCTCGGAGGGAACTGGTGGCGGCAATAGCATTGAAGCTTTACCTGGAACTCAGCCTCTGTGGCCGGGAGCGACCCCGGAACGGCGGAAAGCGTTTTGGCGCCCAAAAGGCGCGTCCACAGGGGGTCGCTCCCGGCCACAATGCAGCCCGGCCCACGCTGTCTTTTGCAGTGGTGTTCGTCGTTAGTCCTTCTCGATCAAACTTTTGGCGGAGGCGCTGCGGAACGGCAGCGGAACGGGAGCGGAACGTGCTCCGGAAGCTCGCGTTCCGCTGGTCACTCCTAAAACAGCGGTTGCACGCTCCAATAATGGCCTGAACTGTCGAGCAAATCTCTGGCAGATTTCCCAGGATCTTTTGCGAAAATCGAGGTCCAATTTGCCCCTTCCGCAACGGCTGTGCGACCCGATTCTTGGTGATTTTCATGCAAGAATTCTCCCGAGAGTCGCTGACTCGTTCTGGCCCCATAAGGGCGACGCAGACTCTCATTTTTTGTGCGGTTTTGTTGCTCTAGATCCTGGGAAACACCTCGAAATAGACAGCCGCCACAGGCCTTCAACGTGATCTGAGCGGCAGAAAATCTATATGGAGTTGCGGTTGAGAGTGAACTCCAAGTCCCAGAATCACGGAGTACCGGTCCTGGTTGAAACCCCTCTTCGGTGCAGTCGCCGATCATAGAAAAGCTCACAGGGAGAGAGAGAGAGAGAGAGACATCAAATTCTGTGTAGTGCTGCGCTTAACGAATTGCTGGATTCTGGTCGAACAGTGAGCTACCGGCGGCTGAGAACCTCTCTTGAACCTAATCTGTCGCTCAAATGAAAACGTAAGCCGTTCATCTAAAACCATACGGCTCATTTGGGGAGTTTAGCCTCTCTTTGCCTGAAATTGCGATCCTGCCCAGCGCGGAAAAGTCAGCAGATCGAAATACTGCTTGATCTACGGATGATTGGGATCGATGCGAAGCGAGGCAAACAACAAAGACTTGCCGCTGGGACTGGCACTGCCGCCATCCGGTTCGACGGTCACGAAAACTCCGTCGATCTGTGTCAAGGTTTTTGGATTGTCGCATTTCAAAACCCAGCGCTTCTTCGAGACGTTGTCTTCATAGAAGATGCCCAGGTTGAGAGCTTGCTTGCGGTCAGGACCGCGGCGTCCCCATGCCTGGAATGTCGTTGCGTTCTTAAGTTCGGCTTGCCGGTCCAAATCGTAGGCATAGAAGATCAGAGATTTTCCGCGCGTGTAAAACACACGCCCGTAAGGCTTCTTGGTTTCACCACTCCGCCCCACATCGTAGACCTCGGCAATATATAGGTCTCGTGCTCCCATCAGGTCCCGAATATCGCGGTCATGTGCCAGCAACTGCTGTTGCTGATCAATGGTCGCGTCGCGATCTTGTAGCTGCCGCGTCAGCTCAGCGGTGCGGGTTTGCCGAGTCGTTTTGGTACGAGCCGTATTCTTGGGCCGACTGCTGACTCAAGGAATCTAGTTTGCTTTGCAGGGACTGGGAATTGTTTTGTGCTGTTTGTAACTGCTGCGCTAGCTCCGTCTGCCGCTGGACCAATTGCTGCCTGTCTGTATCGCTGCTACGGAGACTGCTTTCCAGCTGCTGATGCGCGGTTCTTAGATTGGCAATTTCGTCTGCTTGCCGTGACAATTGGTGGCGAAGATCGGCGATTTGATGATCCCGCTGCGCCATTTCCGAACGCGCGATCGCTCTTTGGTGCCCTAGGTCGTGATTTCTTGTAGCGAGCTTGAATTC
>CAWGWI010000031.1:0-73817 GCA_963826275.1 Terriglobia bacterium
CCATTCTTTCTTAAGGAGTTATCGGACGTGACACCGAAAGCTCCTACCCACAATCCCACCCACAGCTTCTACTGAGCGCTCCCGGAGTCGAATCCTACGGCGTTCAGAAATTTTTCCTGAGCCGCGATCATCTCGTCGGGGTCTTCGTCCGTGTAGAGGTCGAACACCGTCTGAACCCGCGCATGACCCAAGATGCCCTGCACCGTCTTGGGGTTCTCCTTAGATGAAGAACCCGCTGTACCGCCCCGGCAACCTGTCCTTGACCGCCGATTGGGAGGACACAGATCGCAATCAGGCGGACGACGAGTTCTGCCATCGGCACTCGGAGCACCTGCGGAGAAGATGTCAACGCCAAGAACGACAACGAGACGCGAGGCAAGCGGTCGCGGAGTTCTCGGAGTTCGTGAAACGCGAAGATTCAAGCATGTTGCCAGCGATTGAAGCGATTGCTGCGACTGCGACTTCCAGTGCTGCCGCCGACAGGTTGGGCACGACGACAGCGGGCTTTTGCCGTATGCGATCACGTCTGCGGCAGTTGGGCAGGTGCTTCCAGACGGGTGAGCGGGTGCCGAGACGGCGAAGATCCTACAAGCAACGCCTGACAGCGCGGATCACGCTCCGTATCCGCCACCGTCGGTGTGTTGCGTGGTAGACTCGCGACAGCAATCTAGGCTTGCTCCTACAATTTCACAATCTGAGGTGCTGCTATGCGGTTCACCCTGCGTTGGATGGCTATGGCTGTGATTTTTGCTGTCAGTTGCTGTGGGATGCACGCGCAGAGTCCGAGCGCGTCCGATGAAGCCGCGATCAAGTCATTGATTCTGGCGGTTCCCGAGGCAATGAATCACAAGGATTGGAAGGCATACGGAGATCTGTTCGCGGAGGACGCTGATTGGATCAACGTCGTCGGGATGTTCTGGCACGGAAAAGAGAACGTCGTGAAGGCTCATGCAGCGTATGCGAGCACCGTGTTTCGCAATGGCGGATTTACGTACTCTGACATGTCGATCCGCGAAGTTGCGCCTAGTGTGGCCGTCGTCGTTGTGACTGAGCATTCCGGTGAACAAGTGGCTCCCGATGGAGTAACCAAACTCCCGCCGGGACAAGGCAGGCTTTCGTTCGTCGTGGTTAAGAGAAACGGTGAATGGAAGATCACCTTGGGCCACAACACCGGTGTACTCAAGGAGGCTGAAGCTGAAGATCCAACGAAGGGCTGGAAACCGAAGAAGACAAGCTAGCCGCAGAGGACAGCGTCGCAGGGTTCGATTGGCGTGACATCGCCATAACGCTCGTTGACCCTGAGCAGGGGGTTTTGAGCACTATCGCCTGAGTTCGCCAATGGAGACACACCAGCTTCGAGAAAATCAACGTGCAGGAAGTCGGCACAAGAACAAGCGTCAGATTCCGCGTGAAGCAGTAGTTTGACCTTGTGGGCTGACTTCAAGGAATGCGCACCGCACTCAGTTTCTCGAACAAAACCGCCAGCTACGCAGCGGTTCGGTGCTCAATTCCCAAGCTCGAAATCGTTGCAAGGCGAGAATTCTTACCCACAAATTTACGCACAGAGAGCGGTTCCTACAGTCCCTTTCAGCGACGTGGCAGCCCCCGTAGCACTCCATTGTGATACCCTCCTCGCCATCGAGGAATCCAATGCAACAAAGGTTGATATTGCGGGTCGTCCAGTTCGTTGCATGCCTGTCCACCACAATTCTGATCGCGACGGTGCCAATCTCGGCACAGAATGGCCCTCCTCCGATCATCGATATGCACCTTCATGCGATGCATGCAAATGACTTGGGGCCGCCACCTCTTTTTATCTGCGCTCCTTTTCCCGTGTGGCCGCTTAAAGATCCTCAGGAAGATGTGAAAAGCTACTTTGCCCGCGTACAGATCAAACCTGCCTGTGCTTCGCCTTTGCGTTCAGGAACAAGTGACGAAGAATTGATGCGGCGCACACTTGAAATTCTTGAGAAGCGGAACGTCTATGCGATGACGAATGCAATCAGCGACGATGCCCTAGACCTTGTGGAGAAGTGGAAGAAAGCGGGAGGTGAGCGTGTCATACCAGCGATCCCGTTCGATCCCGAGTCAGGCAAGCCGACAGTGGAAGAGTTGCGGCAACTCGTCAAGAGCAAACGCGTAATGGCGTTTGCCGAAGTCGGGCCACAGTATGAGGGTATCGCAGTCACCGACCCGAGAATGGAGCCTTATTTTGCTCTCGCGGAAGAACTCGATGTTCCGGTGGGGATTCACATGGGACCGGGACCGCCGGGCGCTCCTTACGTCCTAGCACCAAGATACCGGATGCGACTGTCGAGCCTGCTGACGCTCGAAGATGTTCTGGTGCGACACCCAAGACTTCGCGTCTGGGCAATGCATGCCGGATGGCCACTTGCCGACGACACCATTGGGGCGCTCTACGCTCATCCACAACTCTATGTGGATATCGCAATCATCGACTACGCCTTTCCGCGAAAGCAATTTTACGACTTTCTGCACCGCCTGATTGACGCTGGCTTCGAGAACCGCATTATGTTCGGTTCGGATGAAATGGTCTGGCCGGATGCGGTCTCCGCCGCGATCGAAACTATTCAGAATGATCCCGCGCTCACTGCCGAACAGAAGCGAGACATCCTATACAACAATGCCGCTCGCTTTCTCCGCATGAAGAAATGAATCGCCAGCGAGGATGCAGCGCATGCAACCGTTCAAATGTCTAACGGACTGATACCCATAGATCGATGGGGTGCTGCATTCCGAGGTCGAAAAGGCTTCGCGACCGAAAAATCTTACCCACAAATTTACCCACAGAAAACGGTTCCTACAGTCCTTTTCAGCGACTTGGCAGCCCCCGTTGAGAACGTAAGTCGCTGATAATACGTTTATGCCTAGACTGTCACGGCAGAGGTCGCGAGTTCGAGTCTCGTCGTCCCCGCCATTTTCCGCAATAGCTTGCAGAGAATATGGCTCCCCAAAAATAGCCTTCCCACAACTTCATACAATTCACAGACGAAAACAGCGGTTCCCACTTCGAGCAACGCGACGTTGGATAGTGCGTGCGCGATAATCCGTTATCAACACCTATCGTCGCGTCACTCGACTTGTGGTGCAGCTGCAGTCCTGTATATCCTCCCGCCGCGGGGGCCCAACCGTCGGCATCCTCTCGCGAAAAACCAAGGAGCGGGACTAGATGATCTGTTAGGTGGCCGAATGAGAGGAAAGTCGGAAGGAACTTGCGCAAAGAAAAATCCCCGCGAGCTGAGGATGGACATGCAACATCGCGAGGGAAAATGGCCCCGAAGTTAAGGATGGGCGATTGAGCGGGGCTCTTCCACTCTCAGGATCTGGTCTGCCTTCACATCCCTAAGCTGTTGTACCGTGCCGCTCGGCCAACGAATCTCGATGCTCGTGATCTTGTCTTCGCTGCCAAGGCCGAAATGAACCCTGCGGTCACTCGTCGACATAAAACCGACGCTCACGGAAAATTGGTTGTAGAGTACCCTTCCCGAGGCAGTGGTGACTTTGAATTCCGCGCCCACCGGATCACGAGGACTTTTGTGGCCATATGCATCAATGAGGAGCCAATGGTTCCCTGTATCTCCGGAGTTCATCAGGATTCGAGGCCGCTCATTCAGCGAGGTGACTACCATATCCATTGCGCCATCATTGTTCAAGTCAGCGAAAGCCGAGCCGCGCTGGAACCCCATCTTCAGAAAATCCTCACCCATCTCTGCCGATACGTCTACAAAGTGCTTACCGTCGATGTTCTCGAACATGGTGTCATGCTCCCTTGCATCGGGCGCTGTGTAGTCGACGTCGCCATTGGCTGAGTACAAGTCCTTCCAGCCGTCGTTGTTGTAATCGATGAATCCGTTGCTCCATCCTGAATGCCGCGAACTCAAAGAAGCGATGCCGGAACTTGGCGAGACATACCGGAACGATCGCCCACGTTCATTGTGAAACAGCCCCCACCCTTGCCAACGCAAATTGTTATAGAAGATGTCCACCCAGCCATCGTTGTCATAATCGCGAGCGTCGGCACCCATTGCCGAGACGGTCAGGCCTTCGTCGTTGTATGCAACCCCACGGGCCATACCCTCTTCTTTGAATTTCCCATTGCCCTGATTGATGAACAGAAAGTTGCGCACTGTGTCATTGGCAACGAAGATGTCCAACCAGCCGTCATGATTGAAGTCCGCGATACTGATCCCCATTCCTTTGCCGAGCGAGCCACCAAGCCCAGACTTCTCGGTGACCTCCTCGAACTTTCCATGGCCAACATTATGGTAAAGACGCATCGCAACGCTGGGATACAACTTCGGAGAGCAATACGTCGCCATACCGCCTTGCGAGCACTGCTGATCAATCGTTGGCGACCAATACGTATAGTTCGTAATCAACAGGTCGAGAAGACCGTCGCGATCGTAGTCGAACCAGGCCGCTTGCACACTCAACAGATTCTTAGGTTTGTTATCGAGCCCGGATCCCGCAGTAACGTCAGTGAATGTGCCGTCTCCGTTGTTGTGATAGAGGGTGTTTCGGCCGATATTCGCCACGAACAGGTCAGGATAGCCGTCGTTGTCATAGTCCGCTGCCGCCACTCCGAAACTGAAATCCATCTGAGTCCCGGCTAGTCCCGCCTTTTCTGTTACATCCTCGAAAGTCCCGTCACCTTTGTTGCGCAGTAGCACGCTGTAGAACTCGGGTCGGGTCTTCTTCATCTCCGGGAGTTTGGCTCCGTTGGTCATGTACAGGTCCATCAAGCCGTCCTGGTCAAAGTCGAGGACAGCGATCCCTCCGGACATGGGTTGCGGAAAGTACTTCCGGCTCCCAGGCTTGTAGTCGTTGTTGGATGTGTATGTGAACTGAGACCGCCCAGCGATATCTGTGAAGTGTGGCCGTCGAGGCGCGGCATGCACCAGGAATCCCAAGGCCCCTACGGCTACCAGGGCTCCCAGGCAGACGACGACCAAGACCAAGTGGCCGACAACAATTGCGGTTCGCGACCGATGTCTGATCAATGCTTTGCGCAGTTCAAACCGAAATGGTGTTCTCACCAAAATACAGCACTAGCTAACGATTTGGATAATTCAAAAAAACGGTGCCTCTAGCAGTTCACGTGTGTTGGACAGTTGGAGAATGCTCTCTGCTGATAGGTCGAACGGGGTGTGGCCGAATCGACATAAGAGCGGAATTTAATTAACTCCCCGATTTTGCGGTACGCTCTTATGGAGAGGAGAAGGGGAAATCCATGGTGGAAAGTACATTGATCCGCGCCCAGCCATTAATTGCTGTCAGGAATGTAAGGGCAAGCAGTCGCTGGTATAGCGAATTGCTTGGCGCGGATTCCCTCCCGGACCATAGCCATCGTGATTTCTACGACCGGGTGCAACTTGCGGGTCAGATCATTCTTCAACTCCATGCCTGGGATGAGGAGGATCACCCAAATCTCACCAACCCCGGCGCAGCACCGCCAGGTCATGGAGTCCTTCTCTGGTTCGAGGTGAACAATTTTGACGCGGCCGTTGACCAAGCCCGAGCACTACAGGCCGAGGTGATCCTCGAGCCACATGTGAATCCGAACCCGCAACACCGGGAGATGTGGCTGCGTGACCCGGACGGCTATGTGGTCGTCATCGCGAGTCCCGACGGCGAGGCGAGTTCGTAAACTTGTTTCTTGAGTGCGCAACCCCCACGCAAGTCGACTATTCGTCTGATCCTGGACCAGGTCATTGTGGCCGGGCGAGGATGCCTAAATCAGACTGGACGCCCGAGCATGATCCAGATGGCCTCGATCGCGATGTACGCCCCAAGCACCATGATGTAAGGGCGAGCGGAGGACTGGCGTCGCCGGTCGAACACAATAAGGGAAACCAGGAACGCATCGATGACCGCAAGGCAGACCATCTGCGACGCTGATTGCCGCATGTCGAACCAGTAGCCTAGCGTCCTTGCCATACCCGCCGCAACAGGATCAACACAATGCAAATCATGGCTCGCATGTGCGTTGCGACGTTGCGCATGCGAATCGCCCGGATCGATACCGCGTAGAGACTCGCGAACAGAACAAGTTGAGTAGCCGAGAGAAACTCGGAGTTGCGAGCCATGTGCATCGTTGCGCCCGCGCTCAAGTGCTCGCGATATTCCTTGAACAACATCATCACCGAGAACACTAGAGCAATCGGGATCAAGATGTTCGACAGCTTCCCCAGAGCGCGATGCGTGGAAAATGCCCTGTATCGTATCGCCAGCGGCTGAACGATCAGCAGGCCAAGAAAGCAAAACAGCAGAACGGCATGTACGTGGACAGCGGCCGTAATCGAATCGTCGAAGTGTGGAATCTCAGATAGATAGGGAATCCAGAAACCAGCGATGAAGATCGGCAACAGAACAATCAAGACGTAGCCGAGATTGCGATAGGCGCGTTCCATCCGTTGCTGCTGCGGGGGGCGATTCTAGCCGATTGCGTGGAAGGTTTTCAATCGCACACGTTCGGATGGATGTTAGAGAACCATGATGGTGATGATCATGGCAATCACGCGGTTGATTCTTCCTGAATATCTCAATAGGATTCACTGCCGCTAAGCGCTCCGCTCGGTTTTGAGGCGCCGTTCAGGCCGCTTTCGGGCGGACCAAAATACGAGTAAGGAAGATCCCTATCGTGAATGATGATCTTCTGTACCACCACAGTCGGATCGACCATCGTGATCGTCAGCGTGTGCCTGCCCGGTGCATCGACGTTCTGCTGGAAGTGCATAACGCGGGCATTGTTCCGGGTGTTTTCATAGTACCGCCGGCCAAGAAACGTCTCATCCTGCATGGTTTCCGGGGTAAACACTTTCACGACTTGCGGTTCGTGCTCGTCAACGGATACAGCAATACTGAGAGCACGACCGGGAAACGCGTCCAAGGTTGGTCCCGTAATGAGGTCTATCTGATATTCCCCTGCTTGCGCGAAATACACCGGATACTCGAGACGCGGCGCTGGATCGGGTGGAAGGATCGTGGCGGCAGTTACTGGGAAGACCTCCATCGCCGAACGGCCACGCCCATAATCCGGAATCTTCTCCCAGCGCACGTTGCCGACGGGAACGTTTTCGGTTGCATCTTCGACAGCAATGGCTACCGGGCCCAGAAGTCCGCCGAACGCGCCTTTGGCTTCGCGTTCCTGTTCCTCGGATGCTTTGATCGCCGTCACTTTCACGTCCACGGTTTGTTTTCCTTTGATTGTGACGGTGCCAGTTGCTTCGCCTACAGTAGCTTTCCCCCAATCAATATCCACCCAGATGCGGCGGTCACCTTGGCCCGCCGAGAACGCCGTGCCTTCTGTCAGCTTGATCCACGGTTTGTCGGCGCTGTAGGTAAATTCGATAGGGCGAGTTCCCATCGGGAAAACTTCGATGTAGGACCGCTGCCGACTCAGCGAGTCCAATACCTGTAATTCGGGAGGGAGGTAGTAGCCAGGCCAGCTCTTAACGGCTCCTTCAACCGTGACACCGATGTTGTCGTTATCGGTAAGGAGGATCTCCGACACCGGCGGCAGCACGTTTTGGAATGGAGGGTACCAGTTCACGTATCCGAGATGGGTTTGGTCCATCATGTGGTTCCACTTTCCACCCGCTAGCTTCCGGTTGTAGTAGTCGCTGAATTCCTGGTCCTTCTTGAACAGTTCACGTGTGCGTTCCGCTTCGTCGTTGGTACTTGCCCGTCCCTGCTCCGCAAACAAATGATTGCGTCCCGCTGCAATATAGATTTCAGCCAGGTTCGCGCAGGCCCTCACCGGATGCAGCACTAACTCATAGAATGCATCCCTTTGTTCCCGCGGAAGACTTTCGTTGATTCTCTCGGCCCGTGTGAGAAGTTCATTCCACGCCGCCGAGACTCTCTCCGCCTCCCGGTAATTGGCAACACTGAACGTCTCGGGTTTGATCAGCTCGGGTTTGCGCCAAGCATTGTACTTGGCATATTTCGCAACGATGTCGGCGATTTCCGCGGCGTGCTCCTTGCCGAACTCGCGCTCAGCCCAACGCCGTTGGTACTCGCCAATCTTGTCCTTCGACATTGCATCCGGGTTCCATGCCATGCGAAGGAAGAACTCCAGGGGAATTTCCAGCGGCTTAAGATCACCAACGTTGGCAATCCAGATCCGATCGGCTCCGTATTGATGGGCAAGATTCATCTGCTCCCAAATTTTCGGCAGCGGATTGCTGTTGAGCCATTGGTAGGAGAATGGCCCTCCATGCATGTCCATGTGGAAATAGATTCCTGCGCCACCGCTTCTCTTTCGTTCTTCCGGCGTGGGCACCCGGCGAAGGTTCCCAACGTTGTCGTCGGTGAAGAGCAGGGTCACATCGTTAGGCACGCGCAAACCGGCGTCGTAGTACTTCTGCACCTCTGTGAACAACGCCCAGAGTTGCGGGACCTTGGAAGGATCGGTGTTCATGTGTTCCGCCAGGAGCTGACGCTGGTCATAAATAATGCGTTCCAGCAGCTTCTTGTTCGCCTCCATGCCACCAGCATCGGGCATGGCCATGTCGCCGTCCCCGCGCATTCCTACTGTCACGATGCTTTCGTACTTCTTGTTGCGTTCGATGCCTTCCGCCCAAAATTTCTTGAGCCCTTGCTCATTCGTCGCATAGTTCCATTCGCCGTTACCAAACTGCAAATGGTGATTTGTCCATTCCTTCTGGGCACGCAACATCGGCTCGTGGTGCGAGGAGCCCATCACGATGCCATACTCATCGGCCAACCGCGCGTTTTCTGGATCGTCTTCGTTGAACGCGCTACTCCACATGGCCGGCCAGAGATAGTTACCCCGAAGGCGCAGAAGCAGCTCGAACATGTGCGTATACATCTTCGAATTCAGGCCACCGAACTTTTCCCTAGACCACCCTGCCAGGCACGGTTCTTCATCGTTGATGAAGATGCCGCGATACTTCACCGCTGGCGGACCCTGCACGTAAGTCCCCGCCTTGATGAATATCTGGTCGTGATGTTGCGCGGGAACATCTGCCCACCAGTACCATGGCGAAACGCCAATCTGCTCGGAAATCTCATACAGACCGAAGATCGTTCCGCGTTTGTCGCTGCCCGCAATCACGAGTGCCCAGCCAACACCAGGCAGCGGATGCGCAACCGTGGCGATGACAAACGATTCCCATTTGCCCGAAATGTCACCGACCTTGATCTTGCCCGCTTTCACGATGCCGTCAATCAGTGCGCTCTTGCCCAGAGTTCCGGCGATGATAGCGACTGATCCAGAGGGGCGACGATCCGTCACAAACTCCGGTTTCACTCCGCTCACGCGCTCAACATCCGCCTGCAAATCAGACCCAGTCCGCAAAACTCCCGCCCAATCGTCCTTATCCATGAAGATTGTCGCAGCACGCTTGTTCTGCACCAGCGCAACAGAGCCGGGCTGAGCGCTCTCTACGACAATGCTCACCTCAAGCCCGAGACTGGGAGCCGCGTGGACAGGAATAACGGCTGCCACGACAATCGCAGCCAATAGGAAGACCGGGCGTGTTAAGCGTGAGTTGGAAGTCACGAATGCATCTTAGTATCGTTTGTTCAGAACCATCCAGTGCCATGATGGAGATACTCAAAAGCTATGGCCGGTGCCCCCGGGTTCAGGCCTTCTTTTGGCTTGAACCCGCAGACTGGAAGCGCGGCTGATGGTTCCTCGAAGCGCAACAATCTTGTCAAGCCCCTCCTCCCGGCATTTTCCTCGTATCCCGATCAAACTATGGCAAATATAATTCCCGCCAAAGTGTCCAGTTACTTGACTCAAATTGCTATCCTAGTAATAGCTAATAGCAATGACAGTTTTTGTTTAATTATCCATAAGGTTATAGGGCCGACGCCTATCCTAATCGACCCTATGCTTTGGCGAATTTGGGTCTAAAGCATTTGTTTGCAGGATCTTGAGCTTTAACCCTTTTGTTTTGAGGATTTTGCGAGATCACCAACTCGTAAGCTGCTGAATTCAGGCAGCTTATGAGGCCCCCGGGGGGCACCCCCAAACGTGCGGAGGCCATCCGTCATAGATCCGACACCCGGCATTCACTTCAGTAAGGCGTACGTCGATATTCCGGTTGCACGCAGAGTCTTGCACGCCCGAAGATACACGCACGATGCGTAAGCGATTCTGGATGGTTCCCGTGCTCTTACTGGGCACGGCTCTCAGCGCGTTCGCCGCCGATACCGTTCTCACCTGGCCCGATAACGGCGATGGCGCGGTGCTGCGTTTTACTTTGGGCAAGTTGCGGCAGATCAATTCCGTCTCCGGCCAGACCGATTATCTGGGTGAAGCCGTGGCAGAAAATCTCGGCGCGAAAGCGATTCCCTCCGCATCCTTCTATCTCTACCTGCTCGACAAGAATGGCAACCGGGTCGGCGAAGGATATTTGGAACTCACCAACCTGGCGGGCGGACAAAAGGCCAAAATTCCGGTCAGCGCGCATGCCATGGGTTCCTTCGCCAGGATAGAACTGAAGCCGCAGCATCTTCCCTCCGACGAGCCGATGAGAATCAGGATGAGTATCACCAGCGTGCCTCCCGGAGCCAGCCTCATGGTCGATTCGCAAGTGTCCGGCATCACACCGCAGATACTTTCTGTCGCCCCCGGCAAGCACACGCTCGAGTTCAGCAAAGAAGGTTATGCCACCGCGAGTACACCCCTGGATATTGCAGAGAACGCATTGCCGGGCAGCCTGCAAATCGAGTTGAGTCCGTTGGCGCTCGATACCGTGGTCTTACGCGATGGGACCGTAGTGTTGGGTACCGTGATCTCGGTGACGGGCACCAGCGTGGCCGTCAATGTGAAAGGTAAGGCCACCAGACTCGACCGCACTCGAGTGGCCCGCGTCGTATTCGGAGCCCGAAATCCGGCTGCCGGCAGTTCTTCTCCCTCGCGCGGCAAGAAATGAATCGACGGTACTCGCGCCGTTTATACTGACGCCACTGGGGTTCTCAGCGGGGTGGAGAAAGCAATGCTTCCGAGTCCAGTAACCGACATCAAGGCGTTCGTTCCCGCCAAAGATCACGAGCTCTCGAAAGCTTTCTATAGCGATCTCGGGTTCACCATCAACTGGAGCAATCCTGAAATCGCTGAGCTCCAGATCGGTTCCTTCCGATTTCTGTTGCAGAGGTTCTACGTTGCCGATCATGCCGGTAATTTCATGATGAGCCTTCAGGTGGAAGACGCGGACGCGTGGTGGGAGCACATTCAACGCAGCGAGTTCACCAGGAAGTACCCGGGCATCGTGTGCAAGCCGCCGGAGATGCAGTCCTGGGGGATACGGGTGCTGTACCTGAGCGATCCGTCGGGCGTTCTCTGGCACATCACCGATAACCATAAATCATGACGACGCCCAGTCCCCGAAGATATATCAACACTCCGCGGCAGGTTTTGTTTGCTAGCCTGGTCGGAACCACCATCGAGTTTTTCGACTTCTACATTTATGCCACGGCTGCAGTGCTCGTGTTTCCGCAGCTCTTTTTTCCAGCGTCCGACCCGGCTACATCCACATTGGCCTCGCTGGCGACTTTCGGTATCGCCTTCCTCGCGCGCCCGCTTGGATCCGCTCTCTTTGGACATTTCGGCGATCGCATCGGGCGCAAGCGAACCTTGGTGCTCGCGCTCGCCACCATGGGAATTTCCACTTGCGCCATCGGAGCCTTGCCCACTTACAGCACCATCGGCAAGGCTGCACCTGTTCTCCTCGCCCTATGCCGCTTCGGACAAGGTATTGGCCTCGGTGGCGAATGGGGTGGCGCGGTCCTGCTGGCGGTCGAAAACGCGCCGCCCAATAAGCGCGCCATCTATGGGATGTTCCCCCAACTTGGCGCTCCCATCGGTTTCCTGGTCTCCGGAGCTACCTTCTTCCTTTTGTCGCGCTGGCTTACCGACAAGCAATTCTTCGCTTTCGGCTGGCGTTTACCGTTTCTCGCCAGCTCGGCCTTGGTGCTGCTGGGCCTGTACGTGCGATTGACGATCACCGAGACGCCGGTATTCCAGGCCGCTCTCCAACGGGAAGAACAAGTCAGCGTCCCTATGCTGACCGTCTTCCGACGTCATCTCGGCACGTTGATCGCCGGAATCCTCGTCTGTCTCGCGACGTTCGTTTTGTTTTACCTGATGACCGTGTTCGCGCTTTCATGGGGAACGTCTGCGCTCCACTACAGCCGGGCAAGATTCCTTTTGATTCAACTGTTCGGAATTCTCTTCTTCGCTTTCACCATACCGATTTCCGCATTGCTCGCGGAACGTGGGCGTCGCCCCGTAATGATCGGCGTCACCGTGATGATCGCTTTATTCGGTCTGGTGCTCGCTCCGCTGTTTCTATCCGGAACGGGCGGGGTTGTCCTCATGATGGCGGTTGGTCTGACCTTGATGGGGATCACCTACGGACCGCTGGGAACAATCGTTTCGGAGCTCTTCCCCACCCCGGTTCGCTATACGGGGAGCTCGCTGGCATTCAGCATCGCCGGCATTCTAGGCGCCTCACTCGCTCCGTATATCGCAACCTGGCTCGCAAAAAACTTCGGTCTCCAATATGTTGGCTTTTATCTCTCGGCGTCGGCGGCGGTGACGCTTCTCGGCTTGCTCATGATTCGCGAAACCAGGACCGAGGATCTGGGGATTCCTGCCGTTGAGCCATATAGCGCCGTTCAGAGCGCCGACTAACTCGGCGTCAGCGAACCAATACAGGTGAGATCCGCATCTTCAGGTAAGATGCTCCCTCGGTTTGTGTTAACTGGCAAATTGAGGAGGCAGAGGCGTGAACCTGATGAACTTTCCGGTAATTATTTTTGTTTTATCCGTTGTGGTTCTTTCGCTCGCTTCAAGGCTCGGCAGCCGTGAGAGGCTTCGGCATCCATTGCCGGAGGAAGAAAGAGATGACTTCGGCATCGTCCTCAGCGCAACCTTGACGCTTCTCGGCCTGCTCATCGGTTTCACCTTCTCAATGGCTGTCAGCCGCTACGATCAACGCAAGAACTATGAAGAAGCTGAGGCCAATGCCATCGGCACCGAATACGTGCGCGCCGATCTGCTGCCGCCTGCCGACGGCGCGAAAGTGCGCGAACTGCTGCACAAATATGTCGAGCAGCGCGTGCTGTTCTATACCACGCGTTCTCCGTGGAAAGTTCAGAAGATCAACGCTGACACGGCGGAATTGCAAAATCAGTTGTGGGCCGCCGTGAGGCCGGCAGCGGCGGCACAGCCGACGCCGGTGACTGCACTGGTGCTGTCTGGGATGAACGACGTGCTGAACTCGCAGGGATACACTCAGTCAGCATGGTGGAACCGCATTCCGGTCGCGGCCTGGATACTGATGGCGACCATCGCGATCGGCGCCAACGTACTCATTGGTTATGGCGCGCGCTGGACGGATTGGCGATTGCTGTTGATCGTACCGCTCGCCGTATCTTTGTCGTTTTTCCTGATTTCCGACATTGATAGCCCTCGTGGAGGCGCGATTCGTGTAGCCCCGCGGAACCTGATTAGCCTCGCCCGATCACTGCCGGCCCAGTAACGGCGATTCCTGCCGGTTCGAAACAGAGGGCAGAGCCCGCCGTCACTTGGCGTCAGAGAGAGGGAGATAGATCTGAAAACGCGTGTCGCCCGGCTTCGATTCTACCTGCACGTTTCCTTGATGTCGTCGAACGATGCGTTGCACGGTGTCGAGCCCTAGTCCCGTCCCTTCGCCTACGTTCTTCGTCGTAAAGAACGGCTCGAAGATGTGCGCCTCCACCTCGGGCTTGATACCCGGGCCATCGTCCCCGATCTCAACGACGACACATCCGTCCTCGCGAAAAGTTCGTACACGAAGGTGGCCCTTCCCTTTCATCGCGTCGATCGCGTTATCTATGATGTTCGTCCAAACCTGGTTCAACTCGCTGCCAAAGGAATTCACCAGCAACGGTACCGGTTCGTAATCACGCTGCACGGTAATTCCCTTCTTGAGCTTGTGGTTCATGATCGTCAACGTGTTTTCCAGGCTTTTCACGACATCCACGTTTTGCAGGGGAGATTGATCCATGTACGTGTATTCCTTGATCGCCCGTACCAGATCAGAAATGCGCGAAGTGCTGCTTTCAATCTCATTCAGGAGGTTGGCAATGTCGACCGAGGCACCAATCCTGATCAGTGCCGAGCGAGCGGTAACCGCATCGAATCGAGCGAACAGCGACTCCAGGACATCGGGCTGTACATTCTTTCGCGCCAGGTCGGCCGCAAGTTCCCACAGATCATTCTGACCATGGCTGCGCAGCAACGAATCCAACTCTTCTTCCAGATTGCTGACCGTCAGCGCGTCCGGTGGAGGTTCATCGGGTCGCATCAGAGAAGCTTCGAGCTTCTCGATGTCCGCCTTTTGCTCAGGCGTCAAATCGCGACGACCTAGTTCGAGACTGGCATCTCGGATACACATCAGCGTTTCGCGCAGTTGACTGGCGGCGCGCTTGGCGGCAGAGGCAGGATTATTGAGCTCGTGCGCCAGGCCCGCGGAAAGTTTTCCCAGAGCCGCGAGCCGGTCGCGCTGCTGTTCCATGCGCGTGACTTCGCGAATGCGGTCCGACATCAGCCCTACGAGCCGTTTCGCAAGCTCCGGCATCTTCGGTACGAGTTCGACGAACTTGGAAGACGGAAATTTCAGTAAGCGACCGTCGGTCAGCGCTCGTCCCGTAACCGTGAACTGCTTCATACGGGAAAATGGAAGCGTGCCCGTAATCTCGCCGGGGGAGAGCGTAAAGACAAAGATCTCGCCGCCCAATTCGCCGCGTAATTGCAGTTGGCCATCGAGAACGACGAACATCGCGTCCGCGGGATCACCTTGCCGGGAGTATGTCTCCCCAGCCTTAAGCTGCATCTCTTCCGCCTGGCTGAGGAACCAGTCGAGCTGATCGTCAGGAAGATCAGCGAACTCTTCAACCTTGCGCAATTCCGTTTTGTCAGCCATTTATACCTTGCTCAGATACTGATGGATGAACTGCACAGCCACCGAACCTTCTCCAACACCGGATGCGACTCGTTTCACAGAACCATGGCGCACGTCTCCAACGGCGAAGATGCCGGGGATATTCGTCTCCAGCAGGAAGGGATCACGCTCCAGGCTCCATCCTTTAGGGTGTTCGCCGTCACGAATGAGATCAGGGCCAGTGAGAATAAAGCCGCGATCGTCGCGCTCGATCAACCCGGTGAGCCAATCGGTTCTGGGCAATGCGCCGATAAAAATGAAAAGCGAGCTTGCCGGAACTCTCTCAACTCGACTCGTGTCCGAGCAAAGAACGGAGACTTCTTCCAGGTGTGAATCGCCATGCACCTCAGCAATGCTGGCGTGCGACCACAGCTGAATATTGGGCGTTACCTTGATCTGGTCAATCAGGTATTGCGACATGGTGCTGGAGAGTGAATCGCCACGGAGGAGCATCACGACTTTATCCGCGTACTTGGAAAAGTTCATCGCCGCCTGTCCCGCCGAATTCGCGCCGCCAACTACGTAGACAATCTCTCCTTTGCACGACAGCGCTTCCGTGGCGCCGCCGCCATAGTAAACACCAGCACCCTGCAGACGGTCGATACCCGGCGCTTCCAACCTGCGCCACTGCACGCCGCTGGCGATCATCAGCGCATGACAGGAGATTTCGGCGCCATCCGCGAGTTTCAGGATTCTATAGGGACCTTCCGCCCTCGCCGACACGACCTCCTGCGGCGCCAGGATCTCAACTCCAAAGCGCTGCGCCTGGACCACCGCGCGACGCGCCAGATCGCCACCACTCAAACCGTTCGGGAAGCCCAGATAGTTCTCAATGCGCGAGCTCATCCCAGCCTGACCGCCCGGTGCTTCTTTCTCAATAATGACGGTGTTCAATCCTTCCGACGCGCCGTAAACCGCGGCGGCGAGGCCCGCGGGACCACCACCCACAATCGCCAGATCGTAGAAATCGGTCTGAGCGCGAGTGCGCAAGCCTACCTTCTGAGCCACTTCGGTTGGCACGCTTTCCAGCAGCTTCGTTCCATCCGGGAAGAGCACAACCGGAAGACTGCTCGCCTCTGGACCAAGCGCTTCGAGCAGGCGTTTGGTCTCCGGATCATTCGCAGCGCCTTCGACGTCAATCCACTGATAGGGCACACGATTACGCGCGAGAAAATCGCGCAATTCATATGACTTCGGCGACCAGCGCGTTCCCAAGACACGAATGCCCTGGAACGCAGGATGGTAAGTGGCCTTCCAGTCATCGAGCAGATCATCCAGCTGAGGATAGAGGTGCTCGCTGGGCGGATCCCATGGCTTCAGAAAGAAGTAGTTGATGTTGGCTTCATTGATGGCGCTGATGGCAGCGCTGGTATCAGCGTACGCAGTAAGCAACGCCCGCTTTGCGTCCGGGAAAATGCGCATTCCTTCCAGCAGAAATCCCACGCCGTCCATGTTCGGCATGCGCTGATCCGCAAGCAGAAGAGCAACGCTATCGTTGCGCAACTTGAGTTGCTTCAGCAGATCGAGAGCAGCCTCGGGAGAGTCGCTCCCGATCACACGATAATCGGAGCCGTATTGCGACCGCAGGTCGCGCTCAATCGCGCGCAATACGTCGCGATCGTCGTCCACGCTTAAAAGAACAGGTTTCGCCATTGCACGTCCCGAATGTACGCAAAGATTTCAGACGGTTCGACGCCCGAATGTTTAGATACAGAAAACTACTCTTGGTCGCCCTTTTATGAATATCGAAGCCAGTCGAGAAAGCGCTCAGGCTACTTCCACTTCTTCGCTTTCGCTTTGCATTTTCTCTTCTTTGCTGGAATGCCCGGGCAACAGGTTCTTCAGCGTAACGTACAGAACTGGGATGAACAGCAGGTTAAGGACCGTTGAAAACAACATGCCTCCGACGATCGCCGTTCCTACTGAGTGGCGTCCCAGCTTTCCGGCGCCGGTCGCGAAATAAAGCGGCAACACGCCGAGAATGAACGCGAACGATGTCATCAGGATTGGCCGCAGACGCAATTCAGCAGCTTCAATCGCGGCATCGGTGATGCTGCGTCCGCGCTCAATGAGCTGCTCGGCAAATTCCACGATAAGAATCGAGTTCTTGGCTGACAACCCGATCAACATCACCAGTCCGATCTGCACGTAGACGTCGTTCACCAATCCGCGGGCAAAGATGAACAGCAGAGCACCCAGGACTGCCATGGGCACCGCCAACAAAATAATGAAGGGCAGCGCGAAACTCTCATATTGAGCTGAGAGCGTCAGGTACACGACGAGTATGCCAAGAGCGAAGATAATGATCGCCTTGCCACTCGCCTCCACTTCTTCCAGTGCCAAGCCAGTCCAGCTGAACGACATACCCTGCAACATGTTCTGCTTAGCGAGCTCTTCCATCGCCTTCAGACCTTGACCAGAACTGAATCCGGGAGCAGCAGCGCCGTCGATCTCCGCCGAACGGAACAGATTGTAGTGATTGATCACCTGTGGCCCTGACGTTTCCTGCAGAGAAACGATGTTCCCAAGGGGCACCAGGCCGTTCGTCTCGGAGCGCACATAGTACTGGCGCAGATCTTGCGCCGTCATGCGGAACGGCTGATCGGCCTGCACATATACGCGGTACGAACGATTGTTGAAGTCAAAATCATTCACGTACTGCGAACCCATGTAAACGCCAAGAGCCTGCGAGACCTGACTGATCGGAACTCCCATAGCCTTCGCTTTTTCTCGATCAATCTGCACCAGCTGTTGCGGATCGTTGGCCGTGAAACTGGTGAACAATCCGGTGAGATCCTTGCGCTGGCGGCTGGCGGCGACGATCTTATGGGCTACGTTATCCAGATCCTGCAGCGTGTTGCGCCCAAGGTCCTGCAGTTCGAACTGGAATCCACCAAAGCTGCCGATACCCTGAATCGCAGGTGGTTCGAACGCGACGACAATCGCTCCCGGGACACCAAACAATTTAGGCGAGACGCGCGCCACGATATCGCTCGCGGCGTGTCCCTTCCCTTTGCGTTCCTCGATTGGCTTCAGTGGAGCGAATATCAAACCATAGTTCGACGAACTACCTCCCGAAAGGGAGAATCCGGGTACAGCAAACGTTCCAAACACATCGGGATCAGCGCGAAGGATTTGTTCCGCCGCTTTCGATACGTTGGTAGTGTAAGAAAGTGAAGCACCCGGCGGAGCCTGCACGACGACGATGAAGTAGTTCTGATCCTCCTGCGGGACAAAGCCGGTCGGGACACGAACATACATGTATGCCGTGAGCGCGAGTCCAGCCAGGAATAAAACCACCATCGCATAGCGGATCTTCAGCACGTTGGTAATGATCTTGCCGTAGATCCGGCCTGTTCCATGAATCGCGCGATCGATCCCGTGTGCGAAGGTGCGATAGCCACGCGAGAGCCACTCGATCCGCGTCCAGTCGAAGACGGAATATTTCTTGTCCTCGCCGCGAAGCAGGATCGCTGCCAGCGCGGGGGAAAGTGTCAGCGCGTTAAACAGTGAAATCGCGATCGAGAAAGCAATCGTGAGCGAGAACTGCTTGTAGAGGATGCCCGTCGTGCCCGGGAAGAACGACACTGGCACGAATACCGAGATCAACACCAGCGAGGTGGCCACAACAGCGCTTGCTACTTCGGACATGGCCACCGAGGTTGCGGTATGCGAGTCGGTTCCATCTTCGTTGATATGCCGCTGGGCATTTTCGATGACGACGATGGCATCGTCGACCACCAGTCCTGTCGCCAGGGTAATTCCAAACAGCGTTAACGAGTTGATCGAGAAATCGAAAATCTTGATAAATGCAAACGTGCCGATCAGAGAAACCGGAATCGTTACTGCGGGAATAATCGTGGCGCGCCAGTCGAGCAGGAAGAAGAAGATTACGATCACCACAATGATGATCGCCTCTTCCAGCGTGCTGACCACTTCCTTGACCGAATCGCCTACGACCGTAGTGGTATCAAACGCAATCACGTACTTGATGCCCGGCGGAAACGACTTTGCCAACTCCAGCAGCTCGGCCTTCGCCGCCTTATCCACTTCCAGCGCATTCGCATTCGAGAGCTGCTGGACGCCGACGCCTACCGCTTCGTGACCGCTATATAAGAGGTTGGTATCGTAGCTCTCGGCGCCAATCTCCGCCCTGCCCACATCCTTAAGCTGGATGATCCCATTCGGAGTGTTCTTCAGGATGATGCTTTCGAACTGACGCGGATCGGACATACGCCCGACCACTCGAAGCGTGACCTGGAAATTCTGTTTAGGATCGGCGGGCGGACGACCCAGTTGTCCCGCCGGGATCTCGACGTTTTGCTCCTGTAAGGCCGAGACCACATCGGCAGCTGTCAATTGACGTGCCGCGAGTTTGGTGGGATCGAGCCAGATCCGCATCGCGTACTTGCGTTCACCGAAGATGACAACGTCACCGACGCCCGGGATTCGCTTCAGCGCGTCCTTCACGTAAACGTCGAGATAGTTCGAGATGTACTGGTTCGAAAGACTGTTATCCGGAGAATAAAAACCGGCCGCGAACACAAAGTTCGGATTCGCCTTGGTGATGGTGATGCCGGTGTTTTTGATTTCCTGCGGTAGACGCCCGGTCGCGGTGGCCACGCGATTTTGGACGTCGACGGCGGCAACGTTCAAATCGTATCCGGTTCGAAACGTGACATTGATGTTGCTGGTGCCGTCGTTTGAACTGGTTGAGGTGATGTAATGCATTCCCTCAACGCCGTTGATCTGCTGCTCCAGTGGAGTGGTTACCGCTGACTCTACCACCTGCGCGTTGGCGCCCACATAGTTGCTGGTAACCGTGACCTGCGGCGGCGCCAAATTCGGGTAGAGGGAGATCGGCAACGTCGGAATGCAGACTGCTCCCGCCAGAATGATCAACAACGCGCAGACTGTCGCAAAAATCGGACGCTTAATGAAAAAATCGACCAAAGCGATATCCCTCCGGCCGCTGAATACAAGGCCGTTTTTACAACTCTGATTGTCGAACGTGTCAGCTGATCGGGTGAACCGGGGCGCCGTCGATGAGGAACTGAATGCCCGAAACAATCACCTTGTCTCCGGGATTCAGACCGCTCGTAACGACATAGTCATTCCCAACAGTGTCGCCGAGAACTACTGCCTTCTGTTTGGCGACCGTGCCATGTTCATCCTGTGTCGCCACATATACAAACGACTGGCCACCGATTCGCGCCACCGCGAGAACAGGCACCTTCGGCGCGGGAGCCGTGCTCCACACAACCCGCGCCTTCACCAGTTGCGAAGTGCGGAACCTATCAAGCGAACCATGAATCGGGGCTTTCACCAGTACACCCTGCAGCGCGTTATCAACCTGCTGCGAGACGAAGTCGATCTTCGTATTTTCGATCAGTTCGCCGCGACTGGTAACGATCTGCACGGGCAAACCCATGCGTATATTGCCGGAGAGTTCCGTTGGAATATAGATATAGGCTTCCAGGTCTGCGTTCTCGTCAACCGTCGTAAGCACGGTTTGGGGCGAGACGTAGTCTCCGATGTGTACAGGAATGTCACCGACGATTCCGTCAAACGGCGCCACCAGGTTGTAATACGCGAGTTGTCGCTGCTGGGTCAGACTCGCTGCCTGCGAAGCTTCCCAGTCGGCCTTGGAGTTTTCGTACGCCTGCACCGCCAGGTCGTAAGTCTGTTTGCTCGTCACTCCGGCTTCGTATAGCTTGCGCTGGCGCTCTACTTCCGTCTGGTTATATATGTAGGTCGCTTTCTTCTGCGCCTCGGTGCTGCGTTGTTGATTGACGGTCGCTTCCTGCTTCAACGGATCGATGGTCATCAGCACCTGTCCGGTGCGCACGTGATCGCCCGACTTGACAAGGATGCGGGTGAGCGACCCATCCACCTGCGGCTGAATCGTAGCCGAACGCCGCGACTTTACCGTTGCGACATACTCATCGGACTTCGCCACCGGAGCCAACGCGACAGTCTGTACTTGCACCGGAAGCGCCTGCGGCGCTGGAGCCTGCTTCGCTTCCGTATTACTGCAGCCCAAATGAACCAGCAGGACTGCTCCGACTAGAACCCCAAACCAAACTTGCCACACCCTGTTCAAGTTCCCATCCTCCGAAATCCCTTTGAAGGGAGAAGATGCTCTGCGCAGGTAATCGGATTCAGTTTGTGTCATGGAGCAAACTGTAAATTGATTAACCTGCGAAGCACGAAAACGCTGCCCTAGCTGGGGTTTATTCAGAAAAGTAATCCTGAATGTCTCGCCCACATCGCGGCCCGTGATCGAGCTCGCTGCCCGTTAAATACCTTAATGGAGTCACTGTATGTGCTCTGAAGAACATCCAGGTGGCTGCGCCCAGAAACCCCGTGGCAGGGGTGGGCTGATGAGGAACCGTGGAGTTCGAGAACGCCTCCTCGACCCGCTTCGCCATGACATAAAGAGTTGAATTCCGGAATCAGAACGGCTAGACCTTTGTTGCTGGGATTCAGAGTTGAACATGCTATGATGCGCCGTTCTTTCCAATTAACTGGAGCCCGTATGCAGCCTGTCCTGCGACCTCTCTCGTTGGGTGAACTGCTCGACCAGACGTTTCAGTTCTACCGCTCGCATTTCCTGCTATTCATTGGTATAGCCGCCGTGCCTGCCGTATGCACGCTTTTGATACGAGTGATATTGCAGGTCCTGACCTACTCCGCGATACGTGGTGGTTCGTTCTTCGCTGCCGAGATTGCGACCGTACTTACAGCACTGGCAGGGTTGATCGTGATGCTGATCGCTACCGCCGTATCGCAGGCCGCAACCGCGACCGCGGTCTCCGACTTATATTTGGGAAGCCAGACGACCATTGGTGGAGCTTATCGCCGCATTCGTGGAAGTTTCGGACGGATGACAGGAATTGTTTTCGGTCTGGGATTGCTGATGGGAATCGGTTTCCTGTGTCTTATTATTCCCGGCATTTATCTGGCAATTATCTGGTCGCTGGCCATTCCCGCGGCCGTGATTGAAGATCTGGGATTCGCGGAGTGCCGCGATCGGAGCAAGTTCCTGACTGAAGGCGCTCGCGGTCGCATGTTCATGATCTGGGTACTGGTGTTGTTTATCACGTACCTTGTCGTCTTCGCTATTCAGGTTCCGGTGGGGGCAATTGGCGCCATTGTACTCGGCAAGCATGCAAACGGATCCCTGACATTCAGCATCATCGCCGGCATTACTGGATCGATCGCCAGCACGCTGGTTGGGCCGCTTGGCATGATCGCCTTCACGATCGCATACTTCAATCAGAGAGTGCGCAAAGAAGCTTTTGACGTCCAACTCATGATGCAATCCAGCGAGCAGGCCTTAGCTGCTGCCGCCGGGGGCCAGGCGGCGAACTGATTCCGAATGCGATCGACTATCGCAGCGGTTCTGCTTCAAATCGCTCTCACGATTTTGCCAGCGGCGGCCCTGGATTGTCCGCGGCCCCCCGCCGATCTATCTGTCACTGAATATCAGCGTCAACTGGATGAAATTGCCGGTCAGGTGAAAAGCGCCGAGTCCGATTCGGATTTTTCGTTCATCTCCAACTGCCTCCCTGATCATTGGACTATAGAGCGCGGTGCTTCTCGATTCGAAATCGGCTCCTGGGCAGTTCGCAACGATCTTTACGAGATCCAGAAAGAGAAGGATCCGGATGAACGCAAGGACGAGATCGAAGAGCTGGAGACCAGTCTCAAGAACATGCGCGACCAAGCCGGCCGCTACGACGAAAGCTCCTTCCCGAGCGAACGGGATCGTCTGAACCGGATTCTATCCAAACCGGAGTATCGCCACGCCATTGGACCGGGCTGGCAGGATCAATTCAAGGATCGCGTTTACGCATTCCTGCTGAGAATCCTGGGCGTATCGATAGAGCACAGCTCCGGAATATTGACGCTGTTGCGATTGCTGGGCTGGGCCATTGTTTTGTTCGTGCTGGCGCTCTTGATGAGAGTTCTGCTGCGCTGGCTCACCGTGGACCCGGGGTCCTCCATAGCATCCGGAAGAATGGCTGTTTCCGCCACGCATTGGACAGACTGGCTGGAACAGGCACGATTGGCGGCAAGCGAAAATGATTGGCGACGCGCGATTCACTTCGCATACTGGGCAGCCATTTCGCATCTCGAAGCCGAAGGATGCTGGCCCGCTGATCGCGCGCGCACACCAAGAGAATATGTCCGTCTCATGTCGGAAGAAGGAGAGCGTCGCAGCCTTCTCGTGAAGCTGACGCGCAAGTTTGAATACTTCTGGTACGCACAGCACTCGGCAACCCAGACTGAATACCAGGAAACACTCACTGAACTGGAATCTCTGGGGTGTCGCTGACTATGGATCAACGCGACAAAAAATTATTCGCGGTGCTCGCGGGGCTTCTTCTGCTGCTGGTAGTCATCGCGGCCCTGGTGGATCCATCGAAGGAAGAGGATGAGGGATTTCCGTCTTCGTACTCCAGCGCCAGAGGAGGGGCCAAGGCCGCCTACGAGCTGCTACAGGGTCTTGGGATCCAGGTAGAACGCTGGTCTGGCGCACCAGAAACTCTCCCCACCGATTCGCAGAAATATGTGCTGGTGCTCGCGGAGCCGAGTGCCGCCAAACCGCGAGAGGCAGCTGCAATTCGCAAATTCGTGAGCAGCGGCGGACGAGTGCTGGTCACCGGCAATTGGGCAAGCGTGCTGTTCACGGAGTTGCGAATCGTCTCGGCGCCAATCGCGAAGAATTCCTGGCGTTCCTATCAGGCGCTCTTTCCCAGCGATATCAGCCGGGGCGCTTCCCAGATCTCTATGCGCGAACGATTCAGCATGGCCTCACGCCCAGGTCAGGCTATTTTCGGCGATAACGATTACACCGCAGTGGTTGTTCAATATCCCTACGGGTCGGGAGAGGTGATCTGGTGGGCGGATACCGTGCCGCTCAGCAACGCTGGAATCCGGCAACCAGGCAACATGGAGCTCCTGCTCAACACACTTGGCAATGGAAACCGAATCGTTTTGTGGGACGAATACTTTCATGGCGCTTCTGCTTCGTTGTGGAGCTATATGAAAGGAACTCCCGTGACCTGGGCGATCCTGCAACTCGGGATCGTGTTCACGGCTGTGCTCTTCACATATTCGCGCCGCCATGGGCCCGTCTTCGTTCCCATTGAGCCGAGCCGACTGTCGCCGCTGGAGTTTGTGGAAAACCTGGGATTCTTGTACGAGCGGGCACGCGGCGCCCAAATCACAATTGACGTAGCACTTCGAAGTTTTCGCCTCAAGATGAGCAGATTCGGGCTCTCGCCGAATGCATCGTTCAACGACATCGCCGATTACGTCTCCACACGATCCACCCTAAGAAAGCTCGATGTGCTCGCAACTCTGGACGCTTGTGAGGTCGCATTGTCCAACTCCAAACTGACCAGCAGCGAAGCTCTACGCCTCGTGCGCCAACTTCATTCCTACTCGCAGGAACTAGACGATCCCAGAAAGAAGGAGAAATCTTGATGCAGCCTGTTGCGCAGGTCGCCGACATTACCCGGCGGGAAATTGGAAAGGTAATTGTTGGACAAACCGCCATCGTCGATCAGTGTCTCGTCACTCTTCTCGCCGGCGGACACGCGCTGATCGAGGGAGTTCCGGGACTCGCCAAGACGCTTGCCGTGAAGGCATTCGCGGCGATGCTGCAACTACAATTCCAGCGCGTGCAGGCCACGTCTGACCTGATGCCCGCCGACATCACCGGCACAAACGTACTCAATCTGCAGACCAATACGTTTTCATTGCACCAGGGGCCGATCTTCGCCGACTTACTGCTCGTGGACGAAATCAATCGCATGCCTCCTCGCACCCAGGCCGCTCTGCTGGAATGCATGCAGGAGAGACAGGTGACGATCGATGGCAAGCGCTACGGTTTGCCGGAGTGGTTCACCGTATTCGCCACGCAAAATCCGGTGGACTTCGAAGGCACGTATCCGCTGCCGGAGGCGCAACTGGATCGCTTTCTGCTGAAGATTGAAATCTCTTATCCTTCCGAACAGGAGGAGATTCAAATCCTGAGCCGCTACCAGTGCGGCACCACCATGGAGGTGCCGGCGGTGGAGCACATTCCGCCCGACCTGCTCCATCTGGCGCGGCAACAAGTCCGCAATGTCAAGGTTGAGCCTGAATTACTGAACTATGCGGCTCGTCTGGCTCGCAAGACCCGCGAGTTCGCAGCAATCTCCATAGGGGCCAGTCCCCGGGCCGCCTTGAACCTGCTGTATGTGGCCAAGGTTTTTGCGTCGATGGAAGAACGCGACTACCTCATCCCGGATGACCTGAAGGCCGCAGCCGGCCCCACTCTGCGCCACCGTATCATCCTGAAGCCCGAGGCTGAGTTGGAAGGCGTCACGGCAAATCAGGTCATTTCCGACCTGGTAAAGGCGGTCGAGGTACCGCGTTGAACGGTCCTTCCCATCTGGCACCGGCCGGAGTTACCGCCGTTGCAAAACGCAATGGCCGATTGGGATTTGCTTTCGGCCCGCGTTTCTTTTTCTTACTTGGAATCGGTCTCCTGTGGCTGGTTCCCGCGTACTTCATTCGCCGATTCGCGTTCGTGATGCTTGCATGGGACGGCGTTCTGCTCTTCTTCTGGGCAGTTGACCTGGCGCATCTTCCAAAAGCTGCGGCTCTTATGGTGTCTCGCACCTGGGCAAGACCGCTGTCACTGGATATGGAAACGACGGTATCCATTACAGTTCAAACGCCGGCTCTCGGCGTCGGAGCGGCACAGGTAATCGATGCGGCTCCTCCTGCCGCCGTGGACGAAGTTGAAGAACTTCACTTTCAACTGGATCGCCAATGTTGGTCGACATCCTACCGTGTGAAACCTCGCCAGCGAGGTGATCTGCAATTCGGGTCGACCTATCTGCGTTACCAGTCGAAATTAGGTCTGGCGGAGCGCTGGGCGAAAGCCGATCTTTCGCAAATCGTGCGCGTGTATCCCAACCTTCAGGAGACTCTGCAAAATTCCATCTATCTTTTAAAGAACCGCCTGATGGAAACCGAACGCCGCCTGCTTCGCCTGCGCGGGCAAGCCACCGAGTTCGAGAGTCTCCGCGAGTACCGGTTGGGCGACGACTTTCGCGCGATCTCCTGGACCGCAACGGCACGAAGATCAAAGCTTGTTGTCCGTCAATTTCAGGCGGAACGCAGCCAGCCAATCTGGATCGTGATCGACTGCGGACGCCTGATGAGAACCGAGATTGGGCGAATCAGCAAACTGGACTACGCCGTCAATGCCGCACTCAACGTAACCCAGGTCGCAATGTACGGCGGCGACAAGGTTGGCCTGCTCGCCTACGGTCGACGTCCGCGCCAGCAGATGCTACCCGGACGCGGAGCCGTTCACCTTCACCATATGATCGAACTGCTCGCGCAGGTACACGCGGAACCGGCGGAGGCGGATCATCTTCGGGCCGCAGCGACATTGCTGTCCGCGCAACGCCGCCGCGCGCTCATTATCTGGATCACCGATCTCGCAGACACGGCCGTGGTTCCGGAGGTGATCTCCGGGGCTTCCAGCATCATGCCGCAACACGTGATGTTGTTCGCCGTGATCGCACACCCGCAGATGACGCAAAAGGCTCAGCAGCAGCCTGAAAACAAACGCCAGCTTTTCGAGATCGCCGCCGCGCGCGAGGTTATGCTGCGTCGCGAGCTGTTGCTTTCACGTTTACGCCAGCAAGGCGCTTACACCATGGAGATCGGACCGGAAGGCCTCTCCGAATTCATCATCAACAAGTATCTGGAAATCAAGGAGCGGAACCTGATTTGATCTTGGGAGGCAGGTTCAAGTAAAGAACCAGCAGAGTGGCCATTGCGGCGGCCACTCCGAACTTAAGGGGCACCGGCAGCTTCGATGGTGAAAAGAAGCCTTCGAGCAATCCCGCCACAATCAGCATCGGAATCACACCAAGCAGCAATCGAATCGCCTCGGCGCTGTTTCGCCGGAGCGAGAGCCTTCGCGGCAGCGTTCCAGGAAAAAGCAGGCCCTTCGCGATCAACAACCCGGCGGCGCCAGAGATGAAGATCGCAGGCAGTTCGAGCACCCCGTGCGGCGCAACGAAACTCCACAGACCCAGGCTAAGACCGGACTTGAAGCATGCTGTTCCGATCACTCCCAACAACAGCCCGTTAAACACCAGCAGGTACGCTGTTACGATCCCACCGGTGATTCCGAATGCGAACGTAGCAAAAGCCACGCTGAGGTTGTTGGTTGTAATTCCGCTTGAAGCGAGCGGCTTGATCGCAACAATCGAGTTCGTCCACATCTCCCGATGCTGAATTTTCTGAACCATCTGCGGACCGACAACGTGTAAGGCAAAGTCCGGCTTCGAAGCGGTCAACACCAGTCCAGCCGCCGCCCCCAGCCCAAAAAGAGCCACTGCCGCCAGAAAGAGATTGAAATGACGCCGGAATAGCACTGGGTACTGATTACGAAAGAACCCGTATGCCCCCGAAACGCTATCGCGTTTCCCGAAATAAATGGTATTGTGAGCGCGCCCGAGGAGTTGATTGACGTGCGTGGCCAGTTGGCTTCCGCTAACGTCCTCTCTCAGGGTCGAAAGATCGGCCGCAGTCTGCCGGTAAAGCAGCGTCAACTCCTGCAATTCTGTCCGGGAAAGCGATTTCAACCCTTGCTTCTCGCTCGTTTTGAGCAAGAAGTCCAGTCGCTCCCAATGCGGTTTACGGCGCTTGACCCAGGTGCTTGAAATCATGGTGGAAGAAATTGGGAAGTTTAGCATTGATACTCCGGAACAGGTAGAGCTCGATTTCCGCGTAGCGGGCATCGGCAGTCGCGCCTTGGCCGTGCTCATTGATCACATCTTGCAAGGCATCATCATCACCGCCCTGGTTGTGGCTGCATCTTTCGGCTTACCGGCCCTGCATCTTTCATCCGCCTGGACCGCCGCGGTTTTCGTCATCATTGTGTTTTGCGCGTACTGGGGCTACTTCACGTCCTTCGAGATGTACTGGGCGGGGCAAACGCCGGGAAAGAAGCTGCTGAAGATTCGCGTCGTGAAGAATTCCGGCCGTTCTATCACTTTTTATGAGTCGCTGGGACGCAATCTACTACGGCTGGTCGATTCGCTTCCGACGTTTTACGCGGTTGGCGTCATTACTATGTTCATCGATCGACTGAACCGGCGACTCGGCGATCTCGTCGCAGGCACCATCGTTGTGCACGAACGGGCGCCGCAGGAAACGGATGGGACATTCGACAATTTTTCGGTCGTTGAGCCCAGCGAGGCCAGCTATGATGTCTCCCGCTTGAGCTCGGAGGACCTGGTAATGATCGAGCGCTTTCTCGCGCGACGTCTCGACATCGACTACTCCGCGCGACTGGTGATTCGCGAAAAGCTGGCGACGCTGATTCGAAGCAAGCTCAATCTGCAAGAGCTTCCCTCGGGAGTCGGTGACGAAGACTTCCTGGAACAAGTAGCGCGCCTAATGAGGAATACTGCTTCTTTTCGGACTTAACCTTGTCCCTCAGGCCGACGATAAGGTTGATCGGCCAGGCATTCATGCGCGCACTTGTGTCAGAGTGTTTCGCCGCGCCGGAACCCGCTCCTCGCAGGCTCTCTCCGACTTGCTAAGTACCGAGCGTGCCATCTCGAGTCCAGCCAAACTGATGAATCCCAGAGCTACAGCCGCGTATGCCATTGGTTGAAAAGGCCCCATCGGCAACACCACCAGCAACAAGGCAGCCGTGTAGCGCGCTGACGTCTTCCACGCGCGCCGGTCTCCTCGCGCGAGGCAAGTCGATACGTTCATGAGCTTCCAGCCCAGCCATATCGCGGCTCCGCTGATCAACATCACGCTGTAGACCTGAAAGTCGTAGGCGGAGTTCCTCAGATAATGATTCACCGCAGTCGATATCAACTGCGCGGCGGCATTCAACGCAGCTGCTAAGCCCAGAGTCAGCGTCAACAACGAAGCGAGTAGCAGCCAGATAGAATTCGCCTGCCGGCGAAAACCGTAGATTCGGATCGACGCCACCACGAGTGCAAATAGCGTGAGATCGATTTGCGGTGTGAGTAACAATCCAAGCAGGTTCATCCGCTTCCCCCCGTTTCGGGCAGGTCAAAGCCTGCAAAGCAGCCTAACCAATCGCCCATTTCTATCTACAGATTCATCGAGACTGCGAAAGTTTCGCGGATCCAGCAGCGTGGAATTCGTTAGTGCACCGAAATCGATCACATTGCCGGTAAAAAAGGAGTCCTTTCGCTAGCAACCAGAACGCGAACAGCATCGTTCTCAACAGGCATCGTTAAACGGCTGCCTCTCCCGTAGCCGGCATCTTCAATCGCTGGCCGAACTCATTGATATGAAATTGCTTTGTCTGTTGCTGATCCTGGGCATTTATTCCGGTAGTGTTGTGGGCCAAACCGAATCAAGAACTGCAAAAGCTTCCGACACTACGGCAGGGTCAACCGAGGCCGAAGATCGAGTAAGAACTCAATTTTCGTCCCGCACTTCTTTCGATTTAACAGCCACATCATGGAGTTCGTTACACGCGAGCTATCTAGCTCTTGCCGAGAACCCTGACGTACCTACCTATAGTTCCCCCACGATCCCCGACGGGGCTGATGGTGGGACGGCTAACTACGTAGCCATCCATAAAAACGAGCGGCACCAAAGCGACAATAGGATTCGCTGGACGCCCGCCATGAACGAAGCACTTCTATCTACAGGTATCATGCACGCGTTCAATCTCGGAACCGAGGCCGGAACTCGGGACGCCTTGAACGGTCCTTGGTTGAAAGATTACCTGCGCTCGGTAGGTGAGCTACGCGGCTGGAGTGACAGTGACCACTTTATGGCTCCCTATGTTGGCCATCCGATTCAAGGTTCCATCTTCGGCTTTATTCTTCGTCAAAATGATCCGAAATACCGGAATGTGCAGTGGGGAGACGGCCGCGACTATTTCATCAGTCTGCTCCGATCCATGGCGTTTTCCGCAGTGTGGCATACACAGTGGAAGATCGGTCCTGCCAGTGAAGCGTCCATCGGAAATGTGATGCTGCACGCTTCCCCGGGTTTCATCACCCTGGTTGACACTCCCACACTTGGCGCCGTGACCATGATCGCCGAGGATGCCGCGGATCGGTACGTAATCATGGGGCTGGAAAATCGCACCACGAACCGTTCTCTGATCATCTTGGCAAGATGCTTTCTGAATCCTGGACGATCGTTTGCAAACGTGGTGGGGTTCAAGCGGCCATGGAACCGCGACACCCGAATTGGGCTCTTTGGTGAAAGCTACCTCGTACGGAAGCAGCTGCTCGCGGCGTATAAGGACGGCAGCGGCGGGAAGCCTTTCGAGTTTGTGCGCCGTCCACCAGCAGCGAATGGCAGCGATTCTGGCGGTCCCTATCCTAAAGCAGCCCCAATCGAGTTAGCTGCTTTCCCCACCTTTGAGCATTTCGCGGGCGGCGGGAATTGTATCGGCGGTGGAGGGTCTGGCGCTGCGCGCGTCAGTCCTGGCTGGCAGATCGTAGCGGAGGTCAACGGATGCCTGATCATGGGCACGCCGGCTTCCAACGAAAGCGGTGATTCCCTGTTCTACGGTGCTGGTCCGCGATGGACTCCGCTCGCTTCCCGTCGCTGGTCACCTTACGCCGAACTCTTGTTTGGCGGACGAAAAGTCACGTATGAAGTCGACAATCTCGCGCTGAAGACAACGCTCCTCAACGAATGGAACGATGGAAGCGGCACACTGCCTCACTATCCGAAACGTAGTGACTGGTCGACCGAGGTTTCAAGCAACGGTCCCAGCATTGCCGCAGGCGGTGGACTGGATGTCGTGATCACTCGACCTTTCACCTGGCGTCTACTGAGTGTCCAGTACACGCACTCCTGGATGTCGGGCGTCGAAACGATCCGTCCGCAGAACGGCATTCGCGTTACCACGGAGGCAGTGCTTCGCATCGGCACGTGGTGATCCCAGACGCATTCGTTTCATGCCACTGGTTTCAGTCTGTATTCCGCCAATCGAGTAAGACTTTGCCGCATTCCCCAGAATGCATCGCTTCGAAGCCCCGTTCGAATTCCTTATACCCGAACCTATGGGTGATTACGGGCGAGATATCGAGGCCGGATTCCAGCATCACCGTCATTTTGTACCAGGTCTCGTACATCTCGCGACCGTAGATCCCCTTGATCGTCAGCATATTAAAGATGACCTGATGCCAGTCGATCGGCATCTCCCCTGCGGGAATCCCTAACATGGCAATCTTTCCGCCATGGCTCATATTCGATAGCATGTCTCGCAAAGCGCTCGCGTTGCCTGACATCTCCAGGCCCACGTCGAACCCTTCGAGCATGCCGAGCTCCTTCTGAACTTCACTCAGTGGTCGTTCGGATGGATCCACTGCTCGAGTCACCCCGAGTTTTTCCGCCAGACGCAATCGGTACGGATTGCGATCGGTAATCACCGTGTAGCGAGCCCCTGCGTGGCGGGCCACGGCCGCGGCCATGATCCCAATCGGACCAGCTCCGGTGATCAGCACGTCCTCCCCTAGGACAGGAAATGACAATGCTGTATGAACGGCATTGCCGAAAGGATCGAATATCGCTGCAATCTCAAGTGGAACCGTCCGGCTGTGCTTCCAGATATTCGCCATTGGAAGCACGATGTACTCGGCAAAAGCTCCATTGCGGTTCACGCCGACACCCTGGGTGTGTGCGCATAAATGCCGCCTCCCCGCCAGGCAGTTGCGACAGCGGCCACAGACGACGTGGCCCTCTCCGCTGACCAGTTCCCCGATTCGGAAATCCGAAACATTCGACCCGATTTCCACAATTTCGCCGACAAATTCGTGCCCAATCACCGTAGGAATCTTGATCGTCCCCTGCGCCCATTGGTCCCACTCGTAGATGTGAAGATCGGTGCCGCAGATACCGGTCATCAGTACCCGAACCTTTACGTCGTTGATTCCGACCACGGGCTCCGGTACATCCTCAAGCCACAGCCCACTCCCAGCACGGCTTTTTACTAGAGCTTTCAATTGAATCTCCTCTTACGAAGAAAACGCGTGTACAGGCAATTCCATGATTAATTCCGCACCCGGATTTCGCGTGCCATTCGCTTCCGGAGTGATCGTGAATAAGATTGCACCAGAGCCAAGCTGCTCCTGCAACCTTACTGTAGGTTCGCCAGGTGCAGCATCGACATCTTACGCCGTGCTTGCAACACAAACGATTCCCAATGGTTTGTACTCTTTCGCCGAAGAAGGCCAAAGAAACCGATCTTTCTCGCGGCTTTTGACACGCGAACTGCTCACCGTCTAAGCTGGTTCAAACAAATAGTGTGCAGAGCTTTCAGAAACGCCGGTGGTGGGGACTCGTACGCTGGACGTGTGTCCTGTGTCTCCTGTTAATGAACTCCGTGCTGGCGACCCATGTCTGTTCCCAGTCGGAGGACTTTCGTCCGTTTGATGACGGGACCGTACAGTTGAGCGGCGCTGTCTCGGGACACACCTTTTGCGCCATTTGCGCGATCAGCCATTCGCCTCTACTGGCGGCTCCGCTCTTGTCGCTGACCTCTCTCCAGGATCTTTCCGAACAGTCCCTCTCTGGCCCAGTGGCCGAACGCTCATCTCTGACTGTTTTCACTCTGTATATCCGACCACCTCCGGCCTCCTTGTAGCCATTCTTCCTTTGACAGTTTTTTTGGTTTAGATCTTGGCACGATGTCACCACGGGAAGTGAGTGGTAGAAACGCGCTTTGGGTGTTCACTATATGGAGAAATTGCGCTCGGAAGTGCTTTGTAAATCAGCTCTTGCCGGTTTGCTGCTGCTGCTGCTGTTGTTGGCAGGAGTGGCGTCTGCCCAATCACGACCGCAACGAATCACGCTCGACCAGGCTATTGACCTCGCTTTGGCGCACAGCCCCAATCTGCTGGCGGCACGCACCACTATCGATCAGAGCAAGGCACAGGAGTTGACCGCCTCGCTTCGTCCTAATCCAGCACTCAACTGGGATGGTCTCTATCTGCCAGTATTCTCCCCTTCAAGCCTGAACACCAATGTCATTGACACTGTTTCCGAGTTTGATCTGGGAGTGAGTTATCTTTTCGAGCGCGGTAGAAAACGGCAACGCCGCATTGACGCGGCAAAGGACGCCACGGCGATTACGCGCGACCAGGTGGATGATGCTGAGCGGACGCTCATTTTCAACGTCGCGCAGCAGTTCATACAGGCGCAACTGGCCGAATCTACCCTCGAGTTCGCGCTCCGGGACCTCGACAGCTTTCAGCAGACCGTCAATCTTAGCGAAGAACAATACAAGGCTGGTGCCATCAGTGAAGCCGATCTGCTGAAAATCAAGCTGCAGTTCCTGCAATTCCAGACCGATGTGTCCGGCGCCAGAATCGCTAAGGTACAGGCGCTCGGCAGCCTTCGCCAGTTGCTCGGGTTCGACTCGGTTCCCGCGAACTATGAAATTGAAGGTGAATTCAAGTACCAGCCAATGAAACTGAACGCGGACGATTTGAGCGCAAAGGCACTGAAGTCGCGGCCAGATTTGATGGCCGCGGAGGAGGGTGTCCACTCTGCACAGAGCCAGGTAGCGCTGGCAAGAGCGAATGGCAAAGTAGATCTAAGCGCGACCGTCACCTATAGCCACGTTTCCGACCAGAACTCGTTGGGTGCTGCTTTCTCAATTCCATTGCCCGTCTTCGATCGCAATCAGGGTGAAATCGCGCGCACCGGGTTCGCGGTGACACAGGCGCAAAAGACTGCCATAGCCGCTTCTGAGGCTGTCCTCACCGATGTCAGGAACAATTACGAGGCGTTCGTGACCAACCAGGAGATCGTTCAGCTTTACACCTCTGGGTACCTGAAGCAGGCGCAGGACTCGAGGGACATCAGCGAGTACGCCTACCAGCGCGGTGGTGCCAGTTTGCTGGACTTCCTGGACGCAGAACGTAGCTATCGCGCCACCCAACTTTCATATCGCCAAGCCCTCGCCAATTACCTCGTAACAGTCGAGCAGTTGAAGGAGTCGGTTGGCACAAGGACGTTGCCATGAGCAAACATCCACAAAATCGAATCGCACGGCGGATACCGTTGCCTCTCGTTGCGGTGACGCTGGCTCTTCTATCCGCTTGCAGCAGTGCACCGTCGCTCACGCCGGCGGTGACAGGCGCCACACCCGAGTTGTTCACGATCCCGCAAGACCAGATTTCGCATATCCAGATCGTAACCTTGCAACCGACTTCTATGACCCGCACGCTTCGTCTCACCGGAACGGTTGCCTTCAACGGATTCGACACAACTCCGGTGTTTACGCAAGTGAGCGGACCGGTTAGCCGCATCGCCGTCACGCCGGGCGAGCAGGTTCGACACGGCCAGCCATTGCTTTACGTTGCCAGCCCGGATTATTCCCAATCGCTCGCCAATTACCTGAAAGCGCGCGACGCCTACGAACTCGCTGACAACAACTATGCGCGCTCCAAGGATCTTTTGGATCACCACGCAATGGCAGTTCGCGATTTTGAAGCGGCGGCGTCAGCACGAACCCAGGCGGCAGCTGATTTGGGTGCTGCCGAAGAACCTTTACGAGTGTTGGGAATCAGCAACCCTGAGTCGATGATCGGAAAGCCAGCGAAAGGGGAGATCCCTGTGCTCGCGCCAATTGACGGCCAGGCTGTAGAAAGGCTTGTTGCTCCGGGGCAGGTGATCCAGGCCGGTGCCACCCAGGTGTTCACGATCTCCAACATGAGTTCGGTGTGGGTGATGGCAAATATCTACCAGAAGGATTTGCCTTATGTGAAGCTGGGCGATCCGGTCACGATTACGGCAGATTCGTACCCCGGAACTGAGTTTCACGGCAATATCTCGTACATTGCCGCGGCGCTCGATCCCGACACGCGCACGCTGCAGGCTCGCATCGACGTAAAGAATCCGCAGGGCAAGCTGAAGAAAGACATGTACGTGGTTGCTGAAGTGCAAGGTGGATTAGTCCGGAACGTGCTGTTGGTGCCCTTTTCCGCTGTCATGCGGGATGCCGAAAATCAGCCGTTTGTTTACGTCGTTAACCAGAACAATCAGTTCTCTCGCCGTCCAGTAACTCTCGGCGACACCAATACCACCGGTATGCAACTGACCAGTGGCGTTGTCGCCGGAGAACGAGTCGTCGGAGATGGCAGTCTATTTTTGCAGTTTGCGAATTCATTGCAACAATGAGCAGCGAAACCGAAACCCAAAATAACGGAAATAACGGCGACAACGGCGACAACGCCCAAGGCAGTCGCCGCACCGGCATGATTCACCGCATCGTGCAAATGTCGCTGCGCCAGCGTTTCCTCGTGATCATGCTGGTGGCGTTCATGAGTTTCTGGGGAGTGATTTCATTCCAGCGGATGCCGGTCGATGCCTATCCCGACCTGTCGCCGCCGATGGTCGAAATCATCACTCAGTGGCCGGGGCATGCCTCGGAGGAGATGGAGCGCCTCGTCACCATCCCGCTCGAAGTTGAGATGAACGGCGTCCCCCAACTGGTGGTGATGCGTTCGATAACGCTCTACGGTCTCTCCGACATCATTCTCACGTTCCAGGATGACGCCGATAACTACTTCGCGCGTGAGGTTGTTTTCCAGCGTCTCGGTAACGCCCAGCTTCCCTCGGGCGTGACGCCGACGTTAGCGCCTCTTGCCAGTCCGAGCGGGCTGGTTTACCGGTATGTCATTGAGAGTCCCGATCGCAGCCCTCAGGAGCTGAAAACCATCGAGGACTGGATCGTAGAACGTGCGTATCGTTCCGTGAACGGCGTCGCCGACGATTCGGGTTTCGGCGGTACGGAAATGCAGTACCAGGTACTGCTCGACCCTGCCCGGCTCTACAGTTATCACCTGACTGTTCCGCAGGTGATGCAGGCGCTTTCGAGCAACAACTCCAACGCCGGAGGCGGCTTCTACTCACAAGGCGGGCAGTTCTACTACGTCCGCGGGCTTGGCCTGGTTCGCGATACCAAAGATATCGAGAATATTGTCGTCGGCGAGAATAAGGGTGTACCGATCCTTGTTCGCGACATCGGCAAAGTAGTCATCGGACATGCGCCGCGACTTGGCGAATTCGGCTTCAAGAAGAACGATGACGCGGTCGAGGGCGTCATCCTGATGCGGCGTGGCGAACAAACGCAGACCGTGCTGAAGGGCGTCGAGGAGAAGACGAAGCAACTGAACCAGCAGGTGTTGCCGAAGGACGTAAAGATACATCCTTATTATGACCGCAGCGAACTCGTCAATCTAACGACTCGCACGGTAGAGGAAAACCTCCTCCGCGGGATGATCCTCGTCTTTGTCGTTCTTATTTTCTTCCTGGTCAGCTTTCGTGCGGCTGTAATCGTATCGCTGACGATTCCATTATCGCTGCTCTTTGCCTTCATCGTGCTTCACGCGCACGATGTCTCCGCGAACCTGCTTTCCATCGGCGCCATCGATTTCGGCATCATCATCGACGGAACCGTCGTGATGATGGAGAACATCTATCGCGAACTCGCGGAGCGTGCCGGAACCGACTACAAGCTGAACGAAGTCATCCTCCATGCCGCGCGCGATGTCGACCGCCCAATCTTCTATTCTGTCGCGGTTATCATCGCGGGATACCTGCCCATCTACGCCCTGAGCGGTCCGTCGGGCAAGTTGTTCCACCCCATGGCCGACACCATGTCGTTCGCTCTGCTGGGTGGATTGATACTGACTCTTACCCTGGTTCCGGTCCTCGCGTCGTACTGGTTCAAGGGGGGAGTCAAGGAAAAGGTCAATCGTCCGTATGAGGCCGTGAAACGATTCTACGCCGGCAAGCTCGACTGGTGCCTGAATCATCGGGGCTACACGCTGGGGATCGCTACCATAATTTTTGCGCTCACGCTCACCCTGATACCGTTCATCGGCGGCGAGTTTATGCCGCACCTCGACGAAGGCGCACTGTGGGTGCGCGCAACCATGCCGTACACCATTTCCTTTGAGGAAGCCTCGAAGATCGCACCTCAGATCCGCGACATCCTTATGTCGTATCCCCAAGTCACTGTCGTTGGTTCCGAACTTGGGCGTCCCGACGATGGCACGGATCCCACGGGTTTCTTCAACTGCGAGTTCTATGTCGGACTGAAACCCTATGATGACAAAGCCTGGAAGTCAGGCGACGCTCGCACGAAAGAAGAGCTGATCAAGTCCATCGACCATCGCCTTCAGGCATTTCCCGGGATCATCTTCAATTACACCCAACCCGCCGAAGACGCTGTCGATGAGGCGCTCACGGGATTGAAGAGTTCGCTCGCGGTAAAAGTCTACGGTCCTGACCTCGTCGTACTCCAAGACAAAGCGTTGCAGATCAAGAAAGCTCTGCAAACAGTTCCGGGATTTACCGAGCTCACCGTTGTGCGTGAACTCGGCCAGCCGAACCTGAACATCGAGGTTGATCGTGAAAAGATTGCGCGCTATGGAGTGAACGTTTCCGATGTCGAAGACGTTATCCAGGCCGCCGTCGGAGGAGCGGCGACGACGCAGGTCATTCAGGGTGAAAAGCTATTCGACCTTGTCGTGCGCATGCAGCCTGAGTTCCGCAGCGATCCGAAGGAGATCGGCAACCTGCTCGTAGGTACGCCGGAGGGTCAACAGATCCCGCTCAAGGAGCTGTCTGACATCAAGGAGAGCAGCGGAGCCTCGTTCATCTATCGTGAAGATAATTCGCGCTACATCGGCGTGCAGTACAGCATCGAGGGACGCGACCTCGAACGCGCGGTGCATGAAGGACAAGCCGCGGTGAACAAAGGCGTGCAGCTGCCGGAAGGTTATTGGATGAGCTGGGGTGGTGAATACAGCCAGTTAGTCGCCGCAGAATCTCAGTTGAGAATCATTGGCCCGCTCGCGGTGTTGCTCATCTTCCTCATTCTTTTCGCACTATACGGAAACTTCAAATTCCCGTTCACAATCGCTTTAGGAGTCCTGATAACGGAACCGGTCGGTGCGCTCATCGCCCTCAAACTCACCAACACTCCATTTAGTGTCTCGTCCGTGCTGGGACTGCTGGCGCTGATGGGCGTCTCCGTGGAAACCGCTGTCATTCTGGTTTCGTATATCAACAAGCTTCGACTGGAGGGCAAGAGCATCCGCGAAGCAACCTACGAAGCCTCGCTTTTGCGGCTTCGGCCAATCATGATGACCGCGCTCGTTGCGTGCCTCGGATTGCTACCTGCCGCGATGTCGCACGGCATCGGATCCGACACTCAGCGCCCGTTCGCAATCGTCATCGTCGCTGGACTTATGTCGCGACTCTTGCTCGGCTTCTTTGTGAACCCCGTTCTTTACGAGATGGTCGCGCGGAAGGACGACGTGCTACAGGTGTAAGAGCTGCGCGTTCCCTTTTGGGGGCCTGTACCTGGGGTCGCTTATGACACCGGCGAGTTGTGCAGGCAGGATCGACATCACAGCGCAGCTTTGCAGGAGTTCATCCGTTGCACGTTTACGGGGAACCTCCAACCGCCCGTTCGGTTTCTGGTGGAAGCTAGAGCCCTCAACGAGCCACTTTTCCCGCCCAACGGGGCCAGCGTCTTCACTGAGATAACTTCGCGAATCGGCCAGCTAAAGCAGATCTTGCATAAGCTGGGACTCGAGGGAGAGCGCCTCCAGCCACGGAAACGCACCTTCGCGGATCCTTTGCCCAAACTTGCTCAAATTCGGAAGTGATGCAAGAAGATAACTCGGGAAATAATTGAAAACGTGGGGCTTTTGGTTGCGGGGGACTACTCTGCTCCGAACGCGCCTCGTGTTTTCATAGAGTTACGGATGCTCTTTGGCTGCCGCTAGTCTATCCCTTGAAATACTTTGTCCATCGCTTTGTTTACGCCTTGGTAAATATGTACGGCATTCAAATAGACCTCCGAGACATTGAGTCGCAGACCGAAATTGATCGACTTGGTTAACCGTACTTCTAAAATGCGAACGGTTTCCGCGTGACCGACGTTCCGTCAACAGCGACTGCCTCGACGGAGATTGAGGGCGCTTCGGCAAGAACCGCACGGCTGACGCTAACGAAGGCTCGCCACCATCCTTCGGGCGCTGCTCGTGTCTGAGCCCGTCTCGTCGACTTGTCAGGGGATGCGCACTCCGTCCAAGCACAGAGCCGGATTCCGAGAGAGCAACGCAGCGCACAAAGTCAAAGCCAACCCACACGCTATATCGTAGCGCTATTCGTGGGCAACGGCCGCGAGATACCTTCTCGTCAGGACTCACGGATCAAGGATAAATTGACGGATGGCTAATCGCGGCGCGCGCTTATTCCCTGGGATTGAAATGGCTGTTGAAGTCGACAAATATGAACGTTGAAACACTAGCTTCCAAAGTTGGCCACCACAGATGCTTGGGAACCTCTGCCCTTTCCCTTCGTAAGCTGCGCCATAGCAGTGATGTACTCTCGATTTAGTGTCGATAGGTGATTCCCATCACTGCTGTCCGAACCAAACGATGCAAGGCTCATGCATGGTGAGGGAAGGCGTGTTGTGTAACAGCAGTATGCAAGGACTTTGAAGAGTTTACGATTTGAGACCGAGCGCGAGGACTAGCCTACGCGCTCGATCACGCCAATCGAGAATCTGCGTTGACGCACCGGTCTGCGCGAAACTGATCATCGGGCCGCCTGCTCGGCGGTCAGAATGAAGATGAAGTTGAGTAAGAGCGACGTTCCATTTTGGGATAGACGCTTAAATGTCATCACGAATAGGGTTCTCGGACCTTCATACAGATCCATCATACGAGTTGCTGCACAGCATCCCGGAAGACCACGGGGGCAGGCATGAAAAACGAAGTAATGGCAGAAGACGCGGTCAAACTCACTGCAGAGCGGATTGCATATCTGGAAGGACTAGTCACTCAGGCGAAGAGCGCCGCTGCGGTCTTCAGACGATTCACTCAGAAAGACGTCGATCACATCGTCCGGCAGATGGTTCTGGCCGGAATGACAAGTGCTGAACATCTCGCCCGCCTGGCAATCGAGGAGACCAAGCTGGGAGTTCTCGAAGACAAGGTCATCAAGAACATGGTGAGCCACTGAATTTGTATACAACTACGTAAAAGACAAACGAACCGTAGGGGTGATACGTGAGTTCCCGGAACGCAGGCTCGTCGAAATCGCCGAACCCATCGGAGTGATTTTCTCGCTGATTCCGATTACGAATCCGACTTCGACGGTGCTGTTCAAGTGCATCATGGCCATCAAGACGCGGAACGCGGTAATCTTCAGTCCTCATCCCCGAGCTGGGCACTGCTGTCACGAGTCCGTCAAGATTATGTACGAGGCTGCTATTCAGCATGGAGCGCCAGAAGGTGTCTTCTCGTGTTTGGAAAATCACAACCTCGACGATAACGACTACCTGATGCACCACAAAGATGTTTCGCTGATCGACGCAACAGGTGGCCCGAGCGCGGTGAAGGCAGCATACAGTTCGGGTAAGCCAGCGCTGGGCGTCGGTCCAGGAAATACGCCCGTTTACCTTGAGAAATCAGCTGACATCAACATGGCTGTGGTGGACATCATTACGTCGAAGACCTTCGATAACGGTACGATCTGTGCCTCCGAGCAAACCATGGTCATCGACGATGAGATTTACGATGCTGTGCTAAAGAAGTTCGCCGATCTCGGTGCGCACATCTGCAACGAGGAAGAGGCGGGACTGTTAGCGCGGACCGTGATTGACCCAAAGACTGGCTTCATGCAGCCAATGGCTGTCGGACAGAGAGCGGTTGACATCGCGCGTTTCGCTGGCCTCTCGGTGAAACCTGGCACCAAACTCCTGATCGCGCCCATTCACGGTGTTGGACGAGAGCATCCGCTGTCAGCCGAGAAGTTGTTCCCAGTGCTGGCGGTGTATCGTGCAAAGTCCGCGGACGAAGCCCTCGCAGTTTGCGCAGACGTGAACCGTGCGGGTGGGCTCGGACACACCGCGGTCATCTTCTCTCGAAATGACGAAATCATCCTGAGGTTCGGCGAGATTATCAATGCTGGGCGCATCATTGTGAATTCCCCGGGATCGATCGGCGCCCTCGGCGGCGTCTACAACGACATGGTTCCTACATTTTCATTCGGCTGCGGCACCGGCGGCGGGAATAGCACGATGGATAACGTGAACATCTACCACTACATCAACACGAAACGTCTCGCACGAAGGACGCCGCCCCAAATGTGGTTCCGGATTCCAAACCAGATCTATTTCAATCCGAACGCAGTGCAGATTCTGGAACAGTTCCAGTCGCGCTCGACAATTGTTGTGACCAGTCCGCCGCTCGAACAGATCGGGCACGTCGACATCGTCCGGCGCTATATTCCACCGGAGACTCGAGTCCACGTTGTTGTCATTCCCGATGCCGAACCCGAGATCAAGCCCGTCATGGAAGGCGTGGAGGCGCTCAATTTCTACAAGGCCGACCAGATCATTGCGCTCGGCGGCGGGTCCGTCATCGACGCGGCCAAGATGATGAAACTCAAGTACGAATCACCGGATGCCGACTTCGATGAGCTAGGTGCACCATTCCTCGATCTTCGCAAACGAGTCGTCCAGTTCCCCACGGAGAAGAAGAACCACGCCCGTCTCATCGCCATTCCAACAACCAGTGGAACGGGCAGCGAGGTGACGCCGTTTGCGGTCCTGTTCGACAAGACTCGCGGGCGGAAAGTGACACTGGCCGACTACTCCCTGAGTCCGGATGTTGCTATTGTTGATCCGCAGTTCGTGATGTCCATGCCCAAAGGACTTACCGCCGATACGGGTGTCGACTGCCTGACTCACGCGCTCGAAGCGGGAGTATCTAACTTCGCCTCGCCGTACACGGATTCAAATGCCATGCAGGCGATTCGACTCGCTTACCGATATCTTCCCGTTGCTTACGAACACCCCAATGACGAAGAGGCACGTAACATGATGCACAATGCAGCTTGCATTGCTGCGATTGCCTTCTCCAACGCCTCGGTCGGACTGAACCATGCGCTTGCGCACGCGTTCGGGGCACGCTTCGGCGTCCCTCATGGCCGCGCCAACGCTTTGATGTTGCCGCACGTGATTGCATACAACGCCGCGGTACCTGCTAAATTCATGCCGTCGCCGAACCAGCAGGGATACGTTGCCCACAAGAAATACGCGATGATCGCAGACCTGCTGGGCTTGGCTGGGGACACGATCGAGGAGAAGGTGCAGAACCTTGTCGAAGCTGTAGAGCAACTGCTCGATCGATTGGGAATGCCCCGCTCGATTGCGGCAATGGGAATTTCGAAGGAAGAATTCGAGCGAGCAATGCCCGATCTGGTGAAGCTTGCGTTCGAAGATCCTTCATGGCTGTCAAATCCCCGCATGCCGCTGGTGAGCGAACTGAAAGAACTGTTCTTGAAGGCGTATCAAGGTCGGGGACTCGCAAAGGCGGCAACAGTCGCAGCCGACTAGCCCTGAGGCTGTATCTGCTGCAGCGGAGCACGAAAATGCCCAAATTGATTGGCTGGCTGGACATGCTCAGCGCATTCTGCGGCAATAGAGTAAGGATCGAAGTCGTGAACGACGGAAACTCTATTTTGCTTGTTCGTCCACTCGGGGCTTCGACGATGTGGCGTCGGGTAGACTCGAATGATCCTCAATACTGGATCAGCGAAGCCGTTAAAGTTTGGCACGAGCTGCAGGTGGAAGGTTCCAGTTTCCGACTTTCGGAATTGAAAGATCTCGACTCCTAGGTTCAACCGCCGAGAACGCACTAGGAACCGCATAGCAACTCGATTCCGGACGATTTGAATGAGGGAAATCGTTATGCGCGCGAGACAAAGAGGGACGACAGGTTCGTCGTCCCGTGCACAGAACCGAACAATCCCTAGCCCGAAAGCTTTGCGTGTATCACAGCCACTGTCGCCATTGTGGCGCCGCAAACGGGAGCAGTAGGAAGTCATCTCATGGTTTCTACGTGCCGTTTACCAAGCTGCGGTAAACTCTCTCGCAGCTAAGGTGGGTGTTATGCCGCTCGCCCCCTACGACCACTTCGGCCTTTAGCATCATTAAAGTACTTGAGAAACTTATCTCTGACTCTTGTTATTGGTACGCCATGCTGTTCTGCAATTTCCGATAACTTAGCGTCTGCCTCTTTCACCATCTCGTCCAATATGTCATCCACTACCTTTGGCAGTTCCCTGCTGGTCATCTGCGAACCTCTACACGTAGATTGAAGCGCCACGCCTCGCGTGTCAAGAGAAGTACGGTGTGCGTATGTCTCGGTTACGAGAACCTTATTTTCTTACCCTGCTAAGAGTTCCAGGAGCCACTACGGGGCATATGCTAACTCACAAGTTTGAGTTACTGAGTGGGGATTCCCGTTCGCGACAGCCATTTTGCTCTGGGCCGAGCAAAGTAATGCGAGTTCTGCCGAGAGTGTTCTAACAGGAGCTTATCGGTATTCACATGGTATAGCGTGTTTCTGGCGAAAAATGGATGCAGGATACCCGAATCTACAACCTTGGCGCGAAGGTCAGCAAATAACTCCTGGTGGAGCTGACCTCTATTCCGTGGTGTTCAGCCAAACCAGAATCGATATTTCACGCTGATCCCCACGCCGGCAATTTACCCTACGACAAACATACAGGAGACGTGACGTTGGTTGATTGGGCGCTCACCGAAAGCCTGAGCCGTGATCAGAGGCGGCATATGGCTCTGCTGTTGTTGATGGTGGCGCTGCGCGATCCCGTTGGCACTTGCGATGAAGTCAGAGCGCTTAGTCAGACGAATATCGGGCACTGGCGGAAGGCCGAGATGATTCGCAATGTGGTCATCCGGTTCTTGGACGGAGTGCAGCTTACCCGAGGCGCGCACTCTCTGGAGACATGCGTCTTCTGCAGACCGTCGCTTTGCGATCGATTCGCTTTCCAGGCTCACTGATCATGTTTTCCAAGGTGCATTTTACGTTAACGGGCATCCTGGAAGACATCGAGGCAACGGCGATGCCAATGAGTTCTATCCTCGGCGAGCAGCTTATCCGAGAATGGCTGACCATGCCTGCGACATTCCCTTCTCCGCTCTGGGTTAGCGATTGGTTTCGCCTCCCGTGGCGCGCAGCACTCTACGGTGTCCGTGTATTCATGGACTGGCAGGAATGCAACTCAACCGCTATCTGGGCGAAGCGCCTGCACCTGCTTAGGGCTTCTCTCCGCCCGAAAAGACTGCGGTGACTGGCTGCGAGGCTTAACTGGGTGCTCAGCCGCGAACTGATGCAGACGTGTTTTGATGCTGGAAGCGGAACTTCGGACCACCGATCGTGAGGGAAATCACTGACACGCCATCTGGTAGACATTAACGTTGCGAAAGAGATGGGGAGTCAAAAGTAGCTGCCATTGGGAGTTACCGCGTCAGGACGTAGCGCGGGTGTGTCTCTTCCAGATCTGGCAACACTCTTCCATCGATTGAATCACAAGGCGGTGTCATATGGCGAGCATGCCCATCATCACCCCAGTTACTGCGTCCGGCACTATCCGATCAATTCTGTTCGCAACTGATTTTTCGCCTGCCTCTGACCGAGCAATGAGATATGCTCTGGCGATCGCTGCCCCCGCAAAATCGAAGTTGTTCTTGGTGCATGCATTGTCTTCGAAAGCGGCGCAACCCTTAACCGATCTGCGCATACGTGAGTTCGACCCTCATCGTCGAGAAACCGAAACTCAGGTACGCGCAATGAAGAATTCGGGAAGGCTTGCAGACGTTGATCACTCGATCGTTGTGGAGCGCGGTGGGGTTTGGGAAGTAATCGCTAAAATAGTCGAGAAAAATCGGATCGACTTAGTTGTGCTAGGTACGCGAGGGCGAAGCGGCATACCGAAACTGATCTTGGGATCAGTGGCCGAGGAGGTATTACGCCTGGCAGCATGTCCAGTACTCACAATCGCGCCGCACGTTCCAGAGTTTAGATCTGGCCATGTGTTCCGAAACATCCTTCTGGCGACTGACTATTCGGCGGGATCGCTGAATGCGGTGCCATATGCGTTCTGCCTCGCACAGCTGTTTCATGGGAAAATTACTTTTTTGCACGCAATCGATTCCACCAGGGTGGCCGGGGCCGTATCGAGCGAGGCACTGCAGGCGCAGGAAAGGGAGGAGCTTAAGACATTAGTGCCAAGACATGCTGTTTCCGAAGTTGAGTTCCAGGCGGAGTTCGGCCCACCAACAGATGTGATTCTAACTGTTGCTTGCGGCAAAAGAGCCGATCTGATCGTCATGGGCGTACATGCGACGCGTGCACTGACATTATCGACTCATCTGCCTTGGACGACAGCGCACCGCGTTGTATGTCATGCTCCCTGCCCTGTGCTGACGGTTCGAAGCTGAGTTGCCTCAGGGAAGCGGTGCCAAGGCCTCTTGCCTCGGTTCGTTCACCGGAGCTCATCCGTCTCTTCGCAAGACAGAACTGACTGGAATAGTGTGCTAGCAGAAGACTTCCGCTCGCTGCCTATAGTTGTTCCCGTTCTGCGTCTGAGATGGCGGGATCGGCCCACTACTTTTCCTGAATAGATTCCAGAAACAGCAGCACATTCTCTAAGCGTACCCTACCATAGTCTGTATCATTTTCGATTTGACTGAAGATCGGTCCCCACAGCGGCATCTCGCGCGTCCCGTGGATAGCCGGCCGATCCTGGCCGACGATCCGATCCCGGATCTGATCGCGAGGAAACACGCCCTGGTTTCTGCGCGCGATGGTGGTCAGATCGGGTACCCGGGACTTCAGCGCGGCGGACGCTGGCCCATGGCCGCGTCCGTCGATACCATGACAGGCAGCACAGTATTCATGGAACAGATCCGCTCCCTTGAGGGGCAAAATCAGATGCTCAGAAGCAAGCTGCTCTGGTTGGGGGAGTGATTGGGTTTCCGACACTTTACTAAACACAATCAAGAAAAGGACAGCCGTAACAAGAAACGCGCCAGATCTGTGAAATCGCATAGTGTGACGGAGCATGGACCAGCCTCCCAAGTGAAGGGTAATCCCGCCTGGTTGCTCGCTGAGTTATCCTCGTTGAGCAGAGCGCTTATTCTACGTCTCATCGCCGTCGAGACGGAACCGAGTGACTCTCTTCGTGGCCCTTCCCGCCGTTGAGCCTTGCGAGCAGATCGTTCAAGATCCTCGCAGGTGGCAGTTCGGCTTCGGGGCCTGATTATGGAGCGCCTTGTCGCCGATCGCGAGCGCATCTGTCTTGACCCCGTGCGGGCGTTTATCAGGACCACACGCGCGGATCATCATTGTGGCCCGGAGAGCAACGACTCCAACTAAAGGCGGGATACATATACGCAGACTGCACTTCGCTCTGAACAAATCTCTCTTGCCATCAGGCCGGCGGACCGTACATTCCCGACAGCTATTTCAGAAGAACAGCTCGAGACCGCGCTCACGGCCTGAAGTTGGTGATGGGCGGAAACAACCTAGACGGCCATCGGCAGTACAGTCCTCCGCTCCTGCGGAGGCAGTCGAAAGAATGGCTTCCCACCTGTAGGCGGATGACATCGCCGCGTAGTCCGTTCCGGGCGAGTAGCAATCGCGGACTAGCCAACGTTGCCCACATAGGAGATTCGAAGTCTAATTTGCGCGGCGGTGCAAAATGATACGGAGTCATGTGCAGCAAACGTCCGGAAACGTTCCCGCGTTGCATCGAATTGACGTCGACGTGGCGCTCGAACAGTCGAGGGAAGCAGTACGGCTCGGCATGAGCCATCACGCTGATGGGTACTTATCGGTTGATGACTTTGAGGAGCTTCTTCCTTCAGGCGACTGATGGGCCTTTTTCTAGCGGGAGGGAATGCGAAGTCCATGCATAGTCCACGGCGAGTCTGCTGCATCTCTTGCAGAGTCGTCCACCATCGTTACTGGGGATAAATTTATGTCCGCCGTCGTTACTTGCGTGGGCTACTCCTGTCCGATCTGCGGCAGGCGCGTCGCTGTTCTACGGTCCTCCGATCCACCACCGAAAGACATTAGTATTCTTCACGTCATGCAGTCGGAATGTCCATGCGGTTATGTGCGACAAATTAGGGTGGTTGAAGTTCAGACACTGGACGTATGGCGGGAAAAAGCGCAGTCTGTGTGACGCTGCAGTACGACGTACCTAGAAGGGATCGCACACATTCGTTGCTGACGGTACGAACTATCGCAGGAACGGAATATCATGGTGGGTCGGAAACATTATTCCCAGCATGAACAGTGGGAGCCACCGCCACACGTTCGTATCCTTGCACCGATCTCAATCGGTTCAGCGCAGCCACTGGGCGCGCAAACCGCTGTGCAGCATCTCCGGAATATGCGCGCAACAAATGATAAGTGATGAGCAATTGAGTAAGCCCCAATGGGTCGCTATGCCGTACCTCACTGCGATCGTTGTACTCGCCGAACTGATCAGCGCTCAGAGGCCGCAGGTCAGGCAAGTGCTTCCAGATTTCGTTCTCCAACTCTGCTGCGCGCTCACGGCTAACGTTGCCGTCGATCTCCAGGAAATCAACTGGGCGTCCAGCATCTCGACCAAGCAGGAGTCGAATGCCATACGAATCCTTCGTTTCCTGATTGAATAGATAACTCAAATCAGGATGAGGAATCGTTGGGCGCAGGACGAGGTGAACGTTCAGGTGACTGTCTGTCTCATCAGTTTTCGAAAGGCAGTCAGGATAAAATCGCACGACGATATCGGCGTGCTCACGCTGCGGCCGGATGAAATCCCGGGAATCCGCCTCGCGTCCTTCCAGTTCGGCCACCACCTGTTCGGGCGTGTATCCGCGCTTAGTGCTGTCGCGCTTGATCTTCCAGCGCCGCCTCAGGTCTTCCGGGGGATCGAGAAACACCTTGACGTCATAGAACGCCCGCATCTCGGCCGTGTGACAACCGAGCAATCCTTCAACGATCACGAACTCGCGTGGCTGAACGTACTCAGGCCTAACGAGCGAACCTGTTCTGTGGTCGTACACGGGCTTCAGGATCGGTTCGCCGTAATGCGCACGTTCCAAGTGCAATTCCAGGATATCGAGGTAATTGCAGTCAGGATGCAAGGGTGTGATCTTCAGACGTGCACGTTCTGTCCGGTCGTACTTGTGGTAGTCGTCGGCGCAAATGTGTGTGACGCACTCTGGCCCGAGGAGGCGAGTGAGACCCTGCGTTATGGTTGTTTTCCCGGCAGCGCTGTCCCCAACGATGCCCAGCACTATCGGTCGTTTTTGCATCATAGCCTCCCTTACCGCGTGGCAATAGTGAGATCGCCGCTCAGCCCCAATTCGACCGGCAAGTCCCCTGGTGAAACCTCATTCATGGTCTGCTTCGAGTCCGCCGTGGAAGACGCGACTCTGGCGGATGTCATCGGCGGCAATGCGCATCAGTTGCTCTTTGGTGATGCAGCCTCCCTGTTCCACAACGCGGCTTGCTTGCCTCAGTTTCATACGGTCAATTGCGTTTCGCACGCTTCGTGCATTCGCAAAGTGCGGTTGATTCATCCTCAGCGCGAGGTATTCCGCAAACGCCTGCCGTGATTCGGCATCGAACGAATAGTTCTGCTCTGTGAGCATCGCTTCGCCGATCGCGATCAACTCTTCGTTTGTGTAGTCTGGGAAGTTGATGTGATGCGCAACTCGTGAACGAAAGCCTGGGTTGTACTGAAAGAACGTCGCCATCCGTTCCTGGTAGCCTGCCAGAATGACCACTAGATCTTCGCGCTTCTCTTCCATGACCTGAAGCAGCATCTCGATGGCTTCCTGGCCGTAGTCGCGCTCATTCTCCGGGCGATACAAGTAGTACGCTTCATCAATGAAGAGCACTCCACCCATGGCTTTCTTTATAGTTTCCTTCGTTTTCGGGGCAGTATGGCCAACGAACTGGCCCACCAGGTCGTCGCGTGTGGCTACAACCAGATGCCCGCGACGCAGATAGCCGAGGTGCTGCAGTATCGTGCTCATGCGTTTTGCAACGGTCGTCTTGCCAGTGCCGGGATGCCCGGTAAAACTCATGTGGAGAGTCGGGCGCTGCGTCGAGAGACCAATCTTCTCGCGCAATTGCGTCACGAGGAGCAACGAGGCCAGACGACGAATGTAGCTTTTCACCGACTTGAGGCCAACCAGTTCGCGATCCAGGTCGTTCAATATTTCATCCAGGTTCGAATCGCGATGCGCTGCCGTGACGTCGACGAAACTTTCCAGCTCCTGAACGTTGCTGACGCTCGCAGTGTCTCCAGTTTCCATGACCTCTCCACACCGCTACTGCTGGCTTAACATCTTGCGCTTGGGGCGGATCGCGTAATGGACGCGGCGGTCCTGGCCTTCGGAGCGCTCCAGACTGAACCCCGGCTCTTCATTCGGCCGATTCACGATGAAGCTCAGCATTGTCGTCTGCCGGCCCTTGCTGCTGTCAAAGCCGTTGACCTTAATGTAGTGATGCGGGAATGCCTTCCGGCACTCATTCAAAGCGGCAATGACGGTCGCCGGATGCGTCACATCGAACATCGGGAGGTTCCACATCTCCCAATACGAGTTGCGGGGATGAGGATCATCCGTGTACTCAACGGACACGGCCCATCCTTTTTGGACGCAGTAGTTCAGTTGCGCCGCGATCTGCTCGTCGCTTAGATCCGGTAAATACGAGAACGTTCCCTGCGTAATGCGCATCTTCTTCTCCACGAGGTTCTGTTAAATGGTGAGCGTCCCTACTGCGTCCGGAACATCTGTTGACTGGAAATCGAAAGTGACGTCTCTCCACAATTCGAGTGCCTTGCGCAATTCCGGTGACCAGCGGGCTGCCTTGTCCAGGATCTCCGGGCCTTCGTAGAGAAAGTCACGTCCTTCATTGCGGGCCTGGATCATGACTTCGGTGGCGACACGATTTGCCGTAGCGCCCTGTGCTATGCCATCCGGGTGACCGATTGTCCCGCCACCGAATTGCAGCACCACGTCTTCTCCGAGATAGTGCAGCAATTGATGCATCTGTCCAGCGTGAATGCCGCCAGACGCAACTGGCATCACGGCCGGAAGTGAGGCCCAATCCTGCTCAAAGAACAATCCCTGCGAAGGGTCGGCATCGATTGTGTTGCAACGAAGTGTGTTGTAGTAGCCACGAACCGAGTTGGGATCGCCTTCAAGTTTTCCGACAACAGTGCCCGCATGGATATGATCGACCCCAGCGAGGCGCATCCACTTCGCGATCACACGGAAACTCACGCCGTGCGTCTTTTGCCGTGTATATGTGCCGTGGCCCGCACGGTGCAAATGCAGAATCACGCCATTCCGGCGCGCCCACCTCGCCATAGACTGAATAGCCGTGTATCCGACTGTCAGGTCAATCATCACAATGACGCTGCCCAACTCTTTCGCGAAGTCTGCACGTTCGTACATCTCCTCCATGGTTGCAGCGGTCACGTTGAGGTAGTGGCCTTTGATCTCACCTGTCGCTGCCATTGCACCATTGACCGCCTCCATGCAAAACAGATATCGATCGCGCCACCGCATGAAGGGCTGGCTGTTAATGTTCTCGTCATCCTTCGTGAAATCGAGACCGCCTCGCAGTGCCTCGTAGACCACGCGTCCGTAGTTCTTGGCCGACAAGCCCAGCTTGGGTTTTACCGTTGCGCCCAGCAGCGGCCGTCCGAACTTGTTGAGATACTCGCGCTCCATCACAATCCCGTGCGCCGGACCTTGAAATGTTTTTGCGTAATGCGGCGGAATCCGCATGTCTTCGAGTCGCAACGATTTCAGAGCTTTGAATCCGAATACATTTCCAATAATCGACGATGTCAGATTCGCGATCGAGCCTTCCTCAAATAAATCCAGGTCGTAGGCGATATAAGCGATGTACTGATCAGTGCCGAGGACTGGGTCGACCCGGTAACACTTTGCCTGGTAGTTCTCGTACGGCGTGAGCCGGTCAGTCCAGACGACGGTCCATGTCGCGGTTGAGGACTCACCCGCTACTGCTGCCGCGGCTTCAATCGGTTCCACCGTCTCCTGCGGTACAAGGCGGAACGCACACAAAACATCCGTTGGCTTGGGTTCGTAGCTCGTGTTGAAATACCCCATCTCGGCATACGGAGTAACGCCAGCAGCCCAGCGGCTCTTCTTGTGCGAGGTCTCGATCGTTGCCATGCCTTCTCCTCCAATAGATTCCAGACAAAAATCGCCGCAGTGTTACCGACGATTTCCGTGCGCCCGAATTTCATTGGGTAATGTTCACGAAATTTATTCGCCCACTTCGGACCGCGGTTAACTAGTCCGACCTTAGCGTTTATCGCGTGTCGGTACAAGGTGGCAGAGTCCGGGCTTGCTACTCGCCCGAATCGGACTAGCAGAATTTCGCGGTTCTCTGAAATGGGTTCTTTGCTGCATCATCACAACCCACGCTTGATCCAGGCGGCAAATGTCGGCCGAAAGTGGTGGCCGTTAGGCCGCCGTATTAGGCTGCATCAGGGAACGTTGTCTTCTGTCGGGCATACTCGGCGACCGAGGCAGGAAGCCAACCGCGGCGCTCCAACTCGTCCACAAGCCGCAGATACGGCTCGTGAAACCGCGCGACCGCTTGTGGCCGTGGCTCGATGACGTCGCGAATGCGGACCATCTGCCTCACCATGTCAGAGATACTTCTCCCTGCGGACGCCGCTAGCACAGCCATTCCAAATGCAGGCTCTCCGTTCTCCGGAAGGTAAACGGGCCGTCCGAGAACATCGGCACGAAGTTGGCACCAGTACCGATTGCGAACGGCACCGCCGGTGAGAGTAAGCTGACCATCGGTCGCGGCACCAAGCATTTCAAGATGGTCAAAGCACAGTCGCTCGATATAACTGACCCCCTCAAGCAGTGCAGCAAAGAGATCGAGTTCATCGGAAGGCTCGCCGAGAAGGAATCCTTCGGCATCTGCGGCATCGAACGGAAACCGTTCACCTCTCGCCGCAAGTGGATATGCTATGAGCTTCGACGGTTTGCGGCGCCGCTCAGCTACTCGTCGGGTTAGGAGTTCGAGGTCGCGTCCGGCAAACCTCGTAGCGAGAGCTCCCGCACCGGTGTTGGATGCCGCGCCGGGGAGCCAGTTGCCGGCCGGCGATCGATGTGAGTAGACGACGCCAGCAGGATCGAAGAGCGGTTCCTTGCTCACGCCCTTCAGAACCAAGGTCGTTCCAAGCACCGAGTTCCAGCTGCCAACTTCTAATGCTGCCGCGGCAACCTGCGCAGCGCATCCGTCCGTCATTCCGGCAACGATCGGAGTTCCTCGTGGAATGCCGGAAATGGCCGAGGCTTCCGCGCACACTGAACCAATCTGAGTACCCGGGCGAACCACTGCAGGCAGAATCTCTTCCGGCACACCCTGTTCCGCGAGAGCCTCGTGTGGCCACGATTCGCTCTTCAAGTCATAGCCTGTTTTGAGCGCAGTGCTTGAATCTGTAGGGACGTCGCAACCGGCGAGGCGGCGGTTGATGAAATCTACCTGATGAGCGACGCGCGCGCCGCGCACCAACCCATGATGCTCCCGCAGCAGCCAAACCAGTTTCGGTAGTGCCCACGATGCCTGGATCCGCGGTCCGTGCGAGCGCCAACCGCTTTCATTGATGCGGTGCGCTTCTTCGACGGCACGCATGTCGTCGTACATCAGTCCAGCAGTGAGTGCCTCACCAGAATTGTTGATAAGCAAAAAGCTTCCCGATGTTCCGTCAACAGCCATTCCCTCGACTGATTGTGCGGGCACCTCGGCAAGAACTGCACGGCTGACGCAAACGAAAGATCGCCACCATTCTTCCGGCTCCTGCTCGTGCCTGCGCCCGTCTCGTCGACCGGTCAGCGGATGCGCTCTCCATCCAAGCACAGAGCCTGACTCCGAGATCGCAATACCGCGCACGCCTTGCGTGCCGAAGTCAAAACCAAGCCACACGTTCTATCGTAGCGCTGTTCGTGAGAAGCGGTCACGACATCTTCTCGTCAGAGTTCCCGGATTAAGGATAAATTGACATTGCCCGGCAGCCAGCCAGCCGAAAATAGGTCGGACCTGTCTGATATTTAGAGCTGCCGAAGATACAGTCCCGAAACGGTCCAAGAGAAATAGTTACGCGTCCCTTAGTGCAAGGGATTTTAGGAGGGCGGATAATAGATGAATGGCTAAGAAAAACAAACTCGCAAATACCATCGCTTACCTAAACTATGAGTATTTAAGTGTAGTAGCGAAGCTCTGCGGAGAGCCTGTAGATAGCCTTATTGAGCGGATGGCGGAGCGTGCTGCTACGGAGAAAGCCGCCTCGATGAAGAAGAGCAGCACTTCACGCCCGATTAAACCCGCTCGCGTTAAATCCGCTCGGGCGGCGTAGCACTAGACCGAAGTTCTTAAAGACCTATTAGCATTCGTATCGGTTTGAGATCGAATAAGGCTCCGCGAATCACACTTTTTGGGAAATGTGGGTGGGGCTTCCACATGTGTCCTTCGCTCGCTTTCAGTTCCCTGCCTGCACGACATGCGATAACACCGCCTCCCTTGTCGCCTTCAGCGTGTTGATTAGCGATTCCCTGGGAAGCCGGTAGATGATCGGTTCTATGATCCAGCCAAGGCCTTTGGGAATGTTACGTGTCAGCGAAATGGCCCGACATTCGGCACAGACACCAATTTCGCTCTGCTGAAATCGCCAGTAGGAATGAAGACGCCATAGGAATCCAAATCCCGTATCCGATGGCATCACTCGTTCGTGCGGTGTCCCAGCATCTTCTACCTCAGAAATGCGCGTCGTGTAGGAACCACACCCCGATCGTGTGCGATCCAGAGAAAAATAATGAACGTCGTGGTCGGTATCCAGCACGACTGTGATGATCTTCTTCTTTTTGAGTCGCAAGTAGATTTGGAAATCGTTGTCGCTCCGGGTCAGGAGCCTTGAGTCGATCACCTCAGGCTTGTAGATGTTCTTATGGTTGTCGTAGTTCTGGATAACGGCAAGTAGATCGTCCACAGTAGCGCCTGGAATCAGTGCCGCGCCGATCCAGTCGTGAATGAGACCGTGCGGCACTTCGACAGGATTCTTGCCAGACCAGAATTCGGCAGGGACCTGCCCTTTGCGAGTCTGCTCGACCGTTTTCGAGCTGGCCTCAGACCAAAGAAAAGACCCTTCTCCTTGTAGCGTTTGCTCCATCTCTGTTTCGGCTTTACGAATATATGAGTTGAATGCATCGATGGTCTGAAACTGCAACTGCACTGGGTTGGCGGTTCGCGCCATAACAGATTATCCCTTTTCACAAATCGTGATCTGTCAGCATGGGAAAGTCAAACGGGCGCGAAGGAAGACCACCAAAGCGCTCTGCGTCCGACTAACAGTGGGGTCGCCCAAAAGAGAAGCGGAAAACGCCTGCAGTACTTGTTATGCGTCTCGTTTGTCGTTGCCAGCAACCACGGGACACGTGAGATGCCGCTGTGGGGACCGATCTTCAGCCAAATCGAGAATGACACCGACTATGGAAGGGTGTGCTTAGACAATGTACTGCTGTATTTGGAATCTGTTCAGGCAAAGTAGTCGACGATCCCGCCCACCTCAGCGGGGAACGGGTAGTATGGGGTGGCGAGTGGAACCAAGGTTCTCCGGTTCTGCGAAATGTCTGAGATGGCGTCTCTTGTACCGCTGAGTACCACACGGCGTGCACCACACCTTAGCTTATCCATCACAGTCGCAAGCGAGCATCTACCCAGCGCTCTCTGCATTTCAGGATCATCGGAGGAGGCATCAGGTAGGCCCTGCCTGTTGGCGGGGTTAGTTTTCAGCAACTACTTCCTGGAGGAGAGATGCCGGATGCCGAGAGTCGCCATGCTCAAGCCCGCCTGGTTGAGCAGAGGTCGAGCGTTGCCTGTCAGCGACCCTCGGCCTACCTTTCTTATACTCCCGTTCGCATCTCGATTTCAGTGATGCCCTGGCTTTGGGCAGGCTTGGTTCTCAGCAATCTTTCTCGAGTTCCTGGAGGAGGCGTTCGCGCTCGGCGTAGAGTTCTTCCATCTCCTGGAGACCGAGCTCTAAGACGGAACTCCCGGAATGTAGCTCGGTGGGTTCCGAGAGCCCCAGGTCACGATTGATTTCCCGAATGCGCTTCTCGATCTCGTCTAGGCGTTCGGCGTCCATGGTTCTCAGGCGGCGATGCTACGGGCTTTCGTTTGTACGATCTCCTCTTCGGCTCGCAGCCAGTCATCAAGATCATGGCCCTCTTCTCTCCCACGTTGCCCGTAGAGCTCGTACGCGCGGCAACGGATCTCTTGTTCAATCGTCTGAGGGTCAATTTCCGGCTTCTTCGGCGATTTCTTGCCCGGTTCTTGCGTCATGGCATCTTCCCCTTCTTCTGAGTCCGAGAGACTCACCTGTTTATTGTGGGTTGCGATACATTTTCCGGGGATGTTGCCAGAAAAGTACGCCTTCATGACATCGCCGTCAATTGCCTGAAATTGGTGCACCATAGCGGCTGATGCAGCACAGGTCAGGAGATGTCGACTTCGAGGCCGCCGATGAAGCCCGCGGCGAAGTTGTAAATTAGCGCGGCGATCGTTGCCCCGATGCTGCCGATGATTCCGTACACAATCGGGCAGATGATTATCGCGAAGTAGCCGATAAACGCTCCTCCGAATGGCAGGTGAACGCCTCTCAAGAACGGTGCACCGATAGCGGTGGCCAATGTGCAAATGACGCCGAGAATGAGGCCCAAGCATCCGTACATAACGAGGCCCACCCTGAACGCCGAAGCGGGAGTGATGTGTTTGACGATTGCCATATGCGCCTCCTGACTAAGCTTCTGCCAAAAATGCGAGATACGACATTAAAATGTTGCATCAGGTTATGTGGCGCGACCAACTTGGGACACGGTTACGGATTGAGCCGCCAGAGCCCTCCAGGGCGGGCGGGCGGAGAAGAAACAACACATCTTCTCACTAACTAATCAAACCATCCACAAAGATACCGTTCATTTAACTTCGATACTGCTACTTCAATCGTCGACCTGCCGGGCGCCCAAGAAGCATCTGACTCAGCACCGCTGCAAGGGAAACAAACAGAGTACAGAGAGGTCTGCTGGGGACACCATGTCGCATCGCTGACAAAATCCATGGCAAAACCGAAGTCTGAGCGCGGAAACTCTATACTAGCGGGCTGTATTCTGACGGCTCAGAAGCACGTTCTTGTTTCACAACCTATAGTGCGACGTAGTAAAAGCAGCTTCCCCCCGTGCTCCGACCCCTTTTTCTGCCACGCCAGAATGAAGGTACTAAAACGATAGATAACAGCGGGTACGTTGGGGACAACTTCGTCTGCTCTGTGTTGGTTGATCTCCTCGCGCGTGCGCGCGAGGTGCTTGTGCTGCGACAGGACGAAGGGACCTGGTTCTGGAGGAAGTAGCGGAGTGAAGTCAGAGGCCAGGTAGCTGATCGTCTGCTCGGTCATCATGTCCTGGATGGAGACGACATCGCCAGATGTCACGAACTCCACTCCAAGAATGCGTTGATAGCTCGCATAGCCTGATTCATTCGAGAACAACAGGCTGATGTCGAAGGGAGGCAGTTGATCGATCTTCGAGTACCACTGATCGAGTGATTGATCGTAGACCACTCCTGCTGCCAGGAAGCTCAGTAGGACATCGGTTGTGAACTTGGTGAGTACCTCGCATACGATTGCTTTGGTATCGATCTTGTTCAGCTCATACTCGCCATTGTTAGTCATTCTCCGGCGGATTCTGCTTTACGCGCCGCCGTTTTGGAGGTATCTCTATGCTGAACACATCATCACAGTCGTCTCGCTGCGGTCAGATCATGTCCTCCCCGGACGATCCCTTCTCCATGGCCTGCCGTTTGCAACGAGAGGAACTGGGCTTAACACAGGAACAAGCAGCGGAGCGGGCCGGCATGTCGCTGGAACAGTGGGACTCGATTGAGCGCGGCGCATGGGTGCCGATGGAAGCTCCCGAGCTGATAGCGATTGCCCGGTCGCTTGATGCCGATGTTGTGAATGTGCTTATGCTGGCAGTGCTTGAGCCGCTGCCGAAAAATCTGTAACTCTGCCGCCGGGGGCCGGTCATCGCCGGCTCCCCGGCATCGACCACAACGCAGTAGCAGACGTCTCATCTCTCAGAACAACGCGAGAGGTGACACCGGCCCCACGGGCCTTGGATACACAATGACTCGCACCACAGGAGTAGATGTTCAGGAGGTTCAACCAGCCAAGACGAAGCGTGCGGCACTCTATATGCGCGTTTCAACCGTCGATCAGAATCCCGACAGCCAGCTTCACGATCTGCGCGGCCTCGCCGCGCAACGCGGCTTCGAGATCGTTCACCAGTACACGGATAGAATCAGCGGCACGAAAGCCAAGCGACCCGGACTGGGTCAGCTCTTAGCTGATGCCCGCCACGGCAAGTTCGATGTTGTTGTGGTCTGGGCGGGCGATCGTATCGCCCGCTCAACTCGTCACTATCTCGAAGTCCTCGATGAGCTCAATCACCTCGGCGTCGAGTTCGTCAGCTTCCGCGAGAACCTCGACACCGGCGGTCCGCTTGGCCGGGCAATCGTAGTCATCATCGGTGCCATCGCCGAGCTGGAGCGCAACCTGATCGTCGAAAGAGTGCGTGCCGGAATGCGCCGAGCTCGACTCGAAGGACGACGGATCGGACGTGCTCCGCTCGAAGTCGATCGCGACGCCATCCTGCGTGATCGTGCTCGTGGTCTGTCCCTGAACGAACTGGCAAAGATGCATCGCTGTTCGAAAGCCAGCATCAGCCGAATCGTTCGCTCACAACCGCAACCTGGCGAAGTCCTGGCGAGCTGAACATGAAACTTCCATTCGTACGAATCGTTAACGCTCATGGATTAGTCACGATTCCAGCCCAGCTACGTCATCAACTGGGCTGGAAACCCGGCACGAGACTCGTCATCACCGTCGTCGGTTCTAGCGTCGTTCTGCAATCGGTGAAGGACTGGAAGAAAGAGCAGCGGCAGGCCAAGCCGGCGAAGACGAAGCGGAAAACCAAGAAGAAGTAGGCCGGTCCTACCTCTTTATAGGGGTTCAAAAGGGGTCTCTCCAGACGCCTCGTAAGTACAACAAAACAGGCAGCCGTTTTCGGCTGCCTGTGCTGTTTCAAAACCTGTGCCTTCGGAAACGGCTAGCGTGGCGGAAAGGCTATCCTCTCATTTCCGCTGCCGCGGAGCCTTTCCACACTCCGCCACCCCGCGCCAAACCGAATCGCTATACCACGCACAATCTGGACTCGAAGTGATAACGCTGTTGCCGAGAGATATCAAGTTCCAGCATCACCGATCATCGAAACTGCTCCTCTACTTTGGATAGATTGATGAAGCAGAAGGGAGGTAAGTACGGAGAGTCCTGGATCAAGGTGAAGAACTGGAAGTACTCGCAACTCAAAGGACGTCACGAGTTGTTCAATCGCTAGCTGGAAAAGCCAGACCCAGAGCCTAGATTCGACATCTAATAGCACGTCATGCCTATGAGACACCTCGACGACCACACCAAGATGATTGCCGATATCCGCGTGCTCCACAGCAAGGTTCTTGAACTGCAGAGCGGAGTAAACGCACTGCGCCACCGCTACCCGGATCAGGATTTAATCAGGTACGCTGAGAACCATCAGATAAAAGAAGACGCTGAGATGCTGCGTCACATAACTACCTGGCTAGGGACCCTTGCTGATGCACTCAACGACCAGGAGCTCAAGCATCCCCGGGACCATGCCGCATAGAACGTCACGAGATCTTCGATCGCAAATCATGCAAATGGCGCGCTTCGTCTCGCACTGAGCTCAATGCCAGGCGCACTTCGAGCATGTAGAAGATCGCGGCAACGAACAGCGCCAACAAGGCACAAACAAAGACGACCGCTGCAGCATAGGCTGCCTTCGGGAAGTAGATCCCTAGTCCGAACAACGTGCAGGCAGCAACGGATCCTGCTAGCGAAACCAGCGCCGAAAGAAAGCAACGGCGTATCAGTTCCGCGCGTCTTTCGATGGACTCGATCTGCGCGGTATAAGCATGAACCTCATGGATACGTTTGCCTTGTTCGGCCTCGTACTTCAAATGAATGTAGTGACGCAACCGAGCTACGATTCCCATCAATCGCACGTTGATCGAAAGTACCAGCAGGGCAGTTGCTGAGACGAAGATCGCCGGGGCAACGAAGGCTTGAAATAGACGGCCAACATCAGTCATAGCAGTCATTCAGGATCGAGACGTTGTTGCGCTTCGCACCTTCGAGGAGCCCCGGATGTCGAACGCGATAGTGGTTGTCCACCTCTGCCCAGGAGTCGAGAGTTTCACCACAAGCCAGGCAGTGCAATTTGTTGTAGATCTTGGAAGGATCAGATACTAGAAGTGATAGGTGCGTCATGTGTCGATCGTAGCTCTGGCCTGAGCAGCAGCCAGTGATGGATGCACATGTTAGTACGAATCCTCTGTGCTAGATCGTTCTAATTCAATCCCAAGCAATTTGAAGTGCTCCGGCTCCACCTCTGCCCAGACACTGCCGTGACCCCATTTGTTCATCTCTTCTCGGCACTGCTTCGGATCCACACCGATGTACTCAATGAGGCGATAAAGCGTCTCTAGGCTCGAGACTCGTTTGAACGGGGCGACGAGAGTGCGGGCATCGGCCGCCAGGCAGTGGATGGTGACTCGATCGGCATACTCCGCGAAGTTGATGAGGACCTGCACGGGAGGATTGTACAAAGGAGAACCCGAACTACGGTCTGGTTGCTCTTCCACTTACGCAGTTCGGGTCGTCCTTATTCGCACCCGTCTTCTACGGGCATTCGTTTCGAGCGTGGCACCTTCAGAGTGGTTGCCTTGGACTCAAGTTCGAGCTGCTGGGCAACCATCGTCGCCAGCATGATCTTGTCTTTGCGTCTCGGATCGTCGCCGACTGTCAGGATGTAGTCGTTTAGGATGTCGGCCAGGGCTGCTTTCCGTTTGGGAGTGAGCTTCATGGCCGCTGCACTAAGCGGCCAGAGGTGGCACGTGATGGTAGGCCGATCTTCCCTCGATACTGGCTATAAGCCGCCCTTTCCTGCGCCCGATCAGCGACTTCGCCCTCAATCCCTCCACAAGTTCGTCCAGCTCCGGTTTGGTGAGGAACAACGCAGCGCGGATCTCTGCATCCGTCATCTGCCCGTCGAATGTGCAGGTAAGAACTTGGTATTCCCTCAGGGTGAGACCGTTTGCGATACAGTACTCCTCCAGTTCGGGGAACTTAAACTCTTTTGTCTTCATGACACGCTCCGCTGAGTTGGATTGACCGGGAGGAGATGTAATCAAAGGTGGGACCGTTATACGCCAAACCGATCCCACCATCCGCTCCCGTTTCGGCGCTATACGAACACCGATCAAGGAGTATGTGTTTTCCCGAGAGGTGATGCCGCTCCCTCTGCGCGGCTTCATCTCCCACCTGGGCATCAGTAGAAGGGTCGTGCATTCGAGTTGGGATCCCAGGTGTCTACACCTGCCCTTCAAAGTCAGTAGTGGAGGCAGGTATGCTCTGAAAGGGGTTGAAACAATGGTCGAATTCACAGTCTGGATGCGGGTTTTGGCGATGTCAAGTCACACCTCAACCCGTTTGCCTGTGGTTGCTCGGTGACCTCTGCTTATTTGTGACGAGCAGTGCTTTACTTCTTGGGTAAGTACTCGATCGTGAAAGCGAGGCCAGCCGCCTTTGAAATCGAAGTCGGCCGTTTCCCGACCCCTTTTCACACGGAAGGACGGGTGTTCATCCATGCGGTCATGAGTGCGGGTCTGGCGATACAATTCAGTTGACCTTTCAACTCCCTAATATCGGTTTGGCGCGGGGTGGCGGAGTGTGGAAAGGCTCCGCGGCAGCGGAAATGAGAGGATAGCCTTTCCGCCACGCTAGCCGTTTCCGAAGGCACAGGTTTTGAGACAGGACAGGCCGCCATTTCGGGCGGCCTGTTTTGTTGTACTTACAAGGAGTATGGAGAGACCCCTTTTGAACCCCTATAAAGAGGTTAGGGTCCTGGCTACTTTTTCTTCCCTTTCCGTTTCGTCTTCGCCGGCTTGGCCTGTCGCTGCTCTTTCTTCCAGTCCTTCACCGATTGCAGAACGAGGCTAGAACCGACGACGGTGATGACGAGTCTCGTGCCGGGTTTCCAGCCCAGTTGATGACGTAGCTGGGCTGGAATCGTGACTAATCCATGAGCGTTAACGATTCGTGCGAATGGAAGTTTCATGTTCAGCTCGCCAGGACTTCGCCAGGTTGCGGTTGTGAGCGAACGATTCGGCTGATGCTGGCTTTCGAACAGCGATGCATCTTTGCCAGTTCGTTCAGGGACAGACCACGAGCACGATCACGCAGGATGGCGTCGCGATCGACTTCGAGCGGAGCACGTCCGATCCGTCGTCCTTCGAGTCGAGCTCGGCGCATTCCGGCACGCACTCTTTCGACGATCAGGTTGCGCTCCAGCTCGGCGATGGCACCGATGATGACTACGATTGCCCGGCCAAGCGGACCGCCGGTGTCGAGGTTCTCGCGGAAGCTGACGAACTCGACGCCGAGGTGATTGAGCTTATCGAGGACTTCGAGATAGTGACGAGTTGAGCGGGCGATACGATCGCCCGCCCAGACCACAACAACATCGAACTTGCCGTGGCGGGCATCAGCTAAGAGCTGACCCAGTCCGGGTCGCTTGGCTTTCGTGCCGCTGATTCTATCCGTGTACTGGTGAACGATCTCGAAGCCGCGTTGCGCGGCGAGGCCGCGCAGATCGTGAAGCTGGCTGTCGGGATTCTGATCGACGGTTGAAACGCGCATATAGAGTGCCGCACGCTTCGTCTTGGCTGGTTGAACCTCCTGAACATCTACTCCTGTGGTGCGAGTCATTGTGTATCCAAGGCCCGTGGGGCCGGTGTCACCTCTCGCGTTGTTCTGAGAGATGAGACGTCTGCTACTGCGTTGTGGTCGATGCCGGGGAGCCGGCGATGACCGGCCCCCGGCGGCAGAGTTACAGATTTTTCGGCAGCGGCTCAAGCACTGCCAGCATAAGCACATTCACAACATCGGCATCAAGCGACCGGGCAATCGCTATCAGCTCGGGAGCTTCCATCGGCACCCATGCGCCGCGCTCAATCGAGTCCCACTGTTCCAGCGACATGCCGGCCCGCTCCGCTGCTTGTTCCTGTGTTAAGCCCAGTTCCTCTCGTTGCAAACGGCAGGCCATGGAGAAGGGATCGTCCGGGGAGGACATGATCTGACCGCAGCGAGACGACTGTGATGATGTGTTCAGCATAGAGATACCTCCAAAACGGCGGCGCGTAAAGCAGAATCCGCCGGAGAATGACTAACAATGGCGAGTATGAGCTGAACAAGATCGATACCAAAGCAATCGTATGCGAGGTACTCACCAAGTTCACAACCGATGTCCTACTGAGCTTCCTGGCAGCAGGAGTGGTCTACGATCAATCGCTCGATCAGTGGTACTCGAAGATCGATCAACTGCCTCCGTTCGACATCAGCCTGCTGTTCTCGAATGAATCTGGGTACGCGAGTTATCAACGCATTCTTGGAGTGGAGTTCGTGACATCTGGCGATGTCGTCTCCATCCAGGACATGATGACCGAGCAGACGATCAGCTACCTGGCCTCTGACTTCACTCCGCTACTTCCTCCAGAACCAGGTCCCTTCGTCCTGTCGCAGCACAAGCACCTCGCGCGCACGCGCGAGGAGATCAACCAACACAGAGCAGACGAAGTTGTCCCCAACGTACCCGCTGTTATCTATCGTTTTAGTACCTTCATTCTGGCGTGGCAGAAAAAGGGGTCGGAGCACGGGGGGAAGCTGCTTTTACTACGTCGCACTATAGGTTATGAAACAAGAACATGCTTCTGAGCCGTCAGAATACAGCCCGCTAGTATAGAGTTTCCGAGCTCAGACTTCGGTTTTGCCATGGATTTTGTCAGCGATGCGACATGGTGTCCCCAGCAGACCTCTCTGTACTCTGTTTGTTTCCCTTGCAGCGGTGCTGAGTCAGATGCTTCTTGGGCGCCCGGCAGGTCGATGATTGAAGTAGCAGTATCGAAGTTAAATGAACGGTATCTTTGTGGATGGTTTGATTAGTTAGTGAGAAGAAGATGTGTTTGTTTCTTATCCTCCGTAACCACCTGCTTACCGATCGCAGTTGCGATAGCACCTTGATGTATGGATATCAGCCGAGCGTTTCTGTTCCTGTCGTTCTTTCTCTCCCGTGCAGGGTCGATAGATGTTCGTAAATAGAAACAGTCGAGCTTGTTGTTTGATTCGTTGGTGAAAAGAAGATGTGAACATGTGTTGTCTCTCCCGCCGCGCCGCCCCGGAAAACACAAACGGCGCGTGGGCCATCCACGCGCCGCTCGCTTCCTGATTGCCATTCAGGAGGTACCACATGCAAGGAACCTAGTCTGATCTCCCGCATCCCTTCTTCGCAACTACTTCATGCTCGAAAGATGGAAGATGCTGCATCAGTTGTCCCCAAGCGGCAGACAACTATCCTATCTCTGAATTACCCCAGCAACGTACAGCGTGACCATAACGAGGGATTTCAACGTCGGCGACCAGTGACCGGACGTCAATCGTGGGTATTGGTCGGATGACGAGCTAACCGGAACTTGTAACTCCTACAAGTCGAGCCCGAGCCCCATCTAAGCAGTTTCGGATTGGTACTGACGAACGCGCTTGTATCCAAGAATGTCCCGACAGCTTGATATCGGCTGAGCCAGCGCCATGGCTCTGTCGCATAGGCCTTAATTCGCACTAGGCCCTCACCTTGCATACCAATTTGTTTCAGCCCAATGCATGTCGATATGTTGCGCACCTTACTTCTCGGCGGTGCGCAACGACACGCGATCCTCACACTTGCGCAGTCTCCGCTTAACCTTCGGTCTTCGGGATGTGTTGCGCACTTTTTCTCAGCGAGTGCGCAACAGCAGTAGTGGATTTTGGGGTGCGCTGGGGACAGTGTTTCTTGAATCCATGGCAAAACAACAGTTCTGACGAAGAATTACTACTGCCTCTTCGTCCCCGCCTTACCCCGGTTTTGTTTCATAAGTGGCAGTGCTCATTTTGAAAACAGCTTCCCCCAGCTGCTCGGAGTCCATTTTCTGCCACGGGAGAAAAGAACAGGGATTGGCGGGTAGGGTGAGTGGTGGGCGTGCCTCCAGTCCTGTCGTCGTGTGAGTCACTCTCACGTTTGTACCGGAGACGTCTGAGGCTGAGGTGTCTGAAACAAAAGCACCGCCAGAAGTAGCGCGAAGAGCAAGTGCGCGAAACCCTTGCTCCGCGGATCCATGAACGATCATTAGTGCGTGATCGTGTATCGCATGTTGGAATCAGTCCTTCAGTCTCTCGTTCTCTGCGTGCGCCAGCTTGAGCAACGATAGGTCGGGGTCTGCTTGCTTCCACAGCGAGAGGAAGTCCTGGTATGAGTGCCGCGCCGCCGGTTTCTCTCCGCTCATGGCCTGCGCGCGGGCCAACTGCAATTGCGCCAACGCCTCGATGGGAGCATTCTGCCCCAGCCCGCGATGCCCCAGCATCCTTTCGAACTGCGCGGCAGCCTCTTCTCCCTGCCCGGCTTTCAGATAGATCATGCCGCGGACATAGACCGGCACCATCACACTGACGTTTTCGATGCCCAGTTCGTACGGAACGGCGGCGTCCAGTAACGCGATAGCTTGCTTGGCATTGCCCCTGTGCAAGGCGAGCATCGCCCGAATCGACGGCAGCCAATAGCTCTGGATGATGGTGTCCAGCGGCAATTCCGCGTTCAACTGGTTGGCGATCTTCTGCGCCTGCGCGGCCTGACCTAACTCCGCCAGAGTCAGCGCTGCGGCGATGCGAACGTCCCGACCGGGCGAAACGGACAGTGCTTCGTTCGCCAGTTGGCGCGCCTCGGCGGTGTTGCCGAACAGTGCCTCCCGGTAGGCTCCGTTGGCCAGCCACAGGGCTGCGCTTTCGTTGGCTCCGTCGCGCTTCGCCGCCGCCACCGCGCGCTGCGTCGCTTGCCGCGCCTGTTTCAGCCGTCCGTAGTAGGCATCCGTGTCAGCCTGCGCGGCCATCAACGGCGCCTCGGTGCCGGGAAGGTCCGCTGCGGACTGGACCTGCCGTCGCATCTCCGCTTCGTCGTTTTGCAGGAACGCGATGTCGTAGCGCATTTCGCGCAGGTACTCGTTATCGAACTTGTGCTGCATCGCCTGGTCGTAGATGGCCTTGGCCTCGTCCACCCGATTCAGCGCCAAGTAGGCGCTGATCAGGTCGGCGTAACCCGTGACCCTGGTGGGCGCAACTTCCATGGCGGCGCGCGATTCCTCAGCCGCCTTTTCGAACTCGCCCATCACCGCGTAGTTCAACGACAGGTTGGAGTGCGGGGCCACATCGGCTGGGTATTCCTGCGCCCACTGCTTGTACACCTGGTTGGCCTTTTCTAGTTCTCCAGTTGCGAAACTGTAATACGCCGCCTCGATGTAGAACCGCTCGCGCGCGCTCACCCGGTCGCGCAATTCGAATGCCTTGCGGAAGTTCTCGCTGGCCGCTGTGGTCTCCCGCAAGTTGTACTGCGCCATGCCCAGGGAGGCATAGGCGCGGGCGAAGTTTGGGTCCAGCGCAATCGCTCGCTGATGGTAAGGCACCGACTCTGCATCTCCCTTCAGCGCCTGCATGGATCGTCCGATTGAATAAGCCTTCAGGGCCTCCAGCGACGACGTCGTCACCTCATCCAGTGGCTTGTTGAAACGTTTGACTGAGATCAGCGATTCGCCCAGCTTCTGGCGCAGCCCGTTGCCAGCCTCGCCCAGTTGCCTGAGTACGTTGTCGCGGTTTGGGGCTTCCGCCTCCGCGCTGGCCAGGGTGTCGCCGGTCTCACAGTTCACCGCTTTCAAGCCAATCAGGTAGTGGCTTCCCACACTGCCGATCGAGCCTTCCACCAGCGCCCTGCTGTGGCTGCGCAAACACACTTCCCGTGCAAGTTCGCTCGTCAGACGCTCGCCAGGCTGACGATTCATCAACTTCAAGGTCGAGTTCACGCGGGAATCGGACAGGACATTCAAAAACGGTGACTGCTCCAACTGAATAGAGATCGCCTGTTTCAGGGCTCCGTCGAACACGCTTTCGCCTGTGGTGTTCGTGAAATCGGAGAGGACTATGGTGTCCTTGTCGGTGAGTGGCCTAGTTTGATGAGAGCGATTGTAAAGCCCCGCCGCTATGAGCGTCACAACCAGCAGAACTGTGGCTGGCGCAACAATCTTCCAGAGTTTCCCTCTCGCTGCGGCATGTGCTTCTTGCCCGACCACCAGCTTTCCCGAACTTGCTGCGAGGCTGCGGCCGGATTCAGTGTCGCGTTTCAGCCGTTGCAGGTCGGCGCGCACCTCCGCTGCGCTCTGGTAACGCAAATCGCGATCCTTCTCCAGCGCTTTTTGGATCACCGCTTCAAGCCCTAGAGAAACCTGCGGGTTTACCTGCGAGGGCGGTTCCGGTTGCTTGTACAGGATTGCTCCACAAATCTCGCCGGAACTCGATCCCTCAAACGGCAGCTTGCCAGTGGCCATTTCGTATAGCACCGCCCCAAAAGAGAACAGATCGGTACGCGCATCCAGATCCTTGGCCTTTACTTGCTCCGGGGACATGTACGCAACCGTGCCCAGCATCGCGCCAGGACTGGTCAGATGCTGCGGTTCTGAGGCAGCCATCAGTGTTTCCGCATCGTCGCTGTCAGTCGCTGCTTTTCCGGGAACCTTCGCTAGTCCGAAGTCGAGAATCTTGGCGTGGCCGCGCTTCGTGATGAAGACGTTCGCGGGTTTGATATCCCGATGGACGACGCCAACAGCATGAGCGGCGTCGAGCGCGTCAGCAATGTCGATGGCGATGGGAAGAAGCCGCTCAGATTCTAGCGGGCGTCCAGCGATCAGGTGCTTCAGCGTCACGCCATCGAGGAACTCCATGACCATGAAGGCGCGGCTATCCTCTTCGCCGATATCGTAAACGGTGCAGATATTGGGGTGATTCAGCGAAGAGGCAGCGCGGGCTTCGCGGCGGAAGCGTTCCAGCGCCTCGGGATCGCGGGCAAACTCATCGGGCAGGAACTTCAGGGCGACAAAGCGGCCCAGTCGTGCGTCCTCCGCCTTGTACACGACTCCCATGCCGCCGCCGCCGAGTTTGTCAACGATTCGGTAGTGGGAGATGGTCTGGCCGATCATTCGGGAGAGCCTGGCTTTCGCGTCGCTTCATCTTAGGGACGTCTTGGTGGCGCGTCAACGAATGGCTCTGGCGCGAGCCGTTGAACCGAAGCACTACTGACAATTGGCCAATCGAGGTGATAACGGAGGCGGGAGCACCTCCATTCGCATTAGGGATCTCTTCCGTGGCATTCGCACGGAAACCTTTGAGACTCTGGCCTTGTGTGGTTCGTCGTTCATGCTGGCCGGAACACTCTCTGCCGATAAGCACTACTTGCTTCCTTGGGAGAATGCCGCTTCTGCTATGCCGACTTTGCGAGAACTGATCGGCTTCGGTAAGTCCTTCGCCGGTCTCTTCTTCGAGCAAGTACCGATCCCGCGTTCCGCGGCACTTTTCGTGAAACGTTCCCATTCGTGATATCTTCCACATTCCGGTAAGTCCACCTCCGGCGCCCCCGCAGCATCCAACCTTGCAAACGGAGAAGGACATGGCAACAGACTCGATCCTTGTGCCTGCATCCGCCCACAAGCCCACGTTCAGGGCTGTCAATCGAACCGTCGAACGCGTCTTCTACAGCGGCATGGCGATCCTGCTCTGCGTCTGCGTCTTCATCGGCTTCTCGCCAACCTACTTCCGGGCCGGCATGATGCGCGCGCCGCTTCCCAGCCCCATCCTTCACATCCATGGCGCGGTTTTCACCCTCTGGATGTTGCTATTCGTTGTGCAGGCCACCCTCATCTCGGCTCGCCGCGTCAAATGGCATCGTTCCTTCGGAACGGTCGCCTTCTGCCTTCCGCCAATCATGATCGTGCTCGGCGTGATCGCTGCCATCGACGCTCTTCATCGTGGTGTGAAAATCGGCCCGCTCGACCCCGCTGTCTCCGCTGCCATCCCGCTGATCGGCATTATCGGTTTCAGCTTCGTCATCTACGCGTCCTGGCGCGCCCGGCGCAGGCCCGACGCGCACAAGCGTCTCATCCTGATCGCCACCATGGGTCTGGTCGCCGCGGCCTTCGGCCGCTTTCCCTGGGCTCGCATCGGATTGCCGCCCGCCGCTGGAGCGGTCACCGGGCTCGGCATCCTGCTTCTCTTTCTCGTCGTCTACGAACTCATCTCTATCCGCCGCATCCACCGCTCCACCATGTGGGCCGCGCCGTTTATGTTCGCGTCCGTCGCCCTCGCCGTCCCCATCGGAATGACCACCGCCTGGCACGCCTTCGCCGAATTGCTCAACCGAATCATCGGATCGCACATCTAGCAAGCAACACGAACTCGGCCCGGTCCTTGCCCGATCTCGGCGCGATAACGAGCAAGAAGCATCGTCGCGTCGCACAGTTTTTGCATTGTTCCAGAGTAACGGTCACTCAAGATATTGATCCTCAGTTGACGAAAACAAAATATTACGCGTGCCGAGGACGTTCAGTCAGTGAACGGCCAACTCCTGGATTGTCGGCAAACAAGAAACTGACAATTCGTTCCGATAACTTCCGGATAGCCCGTCATCCAAACACGATCTCGATTTGGCCCAAAATCTCATCCTTAGATAGTGAGTGGGAAGCCCCGTCCCAACGTCTATCGGTGAAGGTGAGATTTCGATTATGGCTGTGTTTTTCTAGCCCAGAAGTGCAGACTGAGTATGCATCCCAAAGCATTTATCTGCTGATTGGGTTTTATCCCGGTGTTGTTCTGATGCTCATAGTAGACGGCGATCTCAGCATACTTGCCCACCGGAAACACTGCTCCGCCGCGAAGCACCGTACTGCTCCACTTCTCGTAGTTGCTGTCATAGTAGACTTCTACGCTGGCGTATGGCAAAAGACGATAAGAGCTGATGGTGACCCTTCGTTCGACTTGGAAGAGGTTGCGATAGCGCCATGTGAGATCACCGTTACTGAAATTAAGTTCTCCCCGGTTCCGATCAGAAATCACAATCCCGAATTTTAACGGGAGACGAGGCGCAGCCACAAACAATACACGATTGGTTGGCGGCGAGCCGGGCGTGGGTAGATAGCGGTATCCGGCTGACAGCAGAATCATCTTGGATTTCGAGTCACCCAACTGAATCCCGGCGATCTGCTTTAGTTTTTTCAGCGACCTCCAGTAAAACTCCACGCTAGGACCAATCTCGGCCTGCGTCGGTCCACCGTCTTCCCTTGTTTCCCTTACCTGAAGAACGAATCGTACATTGGAGCTCAACTTGATACGTGCATCGATCCCGGGCAGGAATTGCGCACTCTGCGCATCTGCCGATAAGGAAATGGCCAGAAGCACTGCTGCTCGCCATAGTAACTTCTGCATCGCTCGAAACCCAACGCCAATTAACAGGGCACACTCTTACGGTACGTCACAACCTTGGCAGACCACAAAGCTGGCTACGAATTCCGAGAGCCACATTTCTGGGAGGCACGGGGTTGTTGGTGTCGTGGTTCACCGCAGTCTTTAGGGCCGCTGCCGTAGCCGCAAGAAAATCAGCTTCTTGGGGCGTCTCAGAACTGAAGCTGAATACGGCTTTGAAAAAACTGCGTATTACCCTTGAGATTGAATCGATCGAGACGGCCGTATCCGTAATTCACCTCCAAACGTACGTTCTCAGAGAGATACCAGTTCACCTGGGGAGTGATTCTGCCGAAGGTACCACCCGCCACGTTCTTGTTGTTGAAATCGCTGTGCGAGTATCGAATCACGAGTTCCCAGGCTCCAGGGCCGCCTTGAAAGACTGTGCGCCTGGGATCGACGTCTCGAAAGTAACCTCCGATCGTGTTGTAAACACGTGTGGCATCGTTGAACAAGTAGCTCACAACGAAGTCCCCGCCATTGAACACTGGATCGTGCTCAGTCTTGGAAGAGACAAAGACCCACCAATATTCACTCCCCAAAAGCCAGCGTTTGGTGCGGTAATAGGCTTCGTATCCTGCCATGCGGGTCGAGTCGGATTGGAATGAGCCCGTGTCGATAAAATAAGGTGCAGGATAGGATTCCGGACGCGACTTGAACCGAATCTGGTCATCCACCGGTTTGCCCCACCGCAAGTTCACACCCAGATGAAGAAGCTTGTCCTGTTGATCTAAATGGATGGGGAGTAGAGCGAATCTGCCGACTACCTGGCTGGAATAGGTGGAAAAAGATTGGCCGTTCGACAGCGCGTCATTGAAGTACCCAACGTTCCAGAGAAACTTATGTTTGGGCGAATAGCCCAACCATTTGATTCCGTCCGCGAGAATGGGGATTGTCGCATCGTTCATCGTTGAGCGCTCCATGGTCCAGCCGTCGTAGCCGGTCATCACCTTGTTCAGGGAAAAGCCCTCTTTGCTGCGACCAATGAAAAGGGCTCCCCGGAGTTTCGGTACCGCGATCATGACTCCCGTTTGCCTTATCAGCCACTGGTGATTCGGAGCGTCATACATGATTCCCGCGCTCCAAGTGATGGACCGCTCGATCTTGGGAAATAGCTTTCCACCAAGAATGAAACGAAAATCGCGAAGCCTCACGTCGGAGTGCATTGCGATCTGTTCTTTGCTCTCCTCATCTTGAGCGAAGGCAGAATAATCGACAAGAAAGCCGGCTCCGAACCGCATTGTGAAATATGGACCTTTGTACTCATTCCAGTGGACGAGGTCACGGGTGGGCGGCGCGTCGTCCTCACGCGCGTCGATCGTATTTTCGAGTGATGGGGGGGGAGATCTTGCGCCGTCTTCTGGCTATCCTGTTTGGGGGCAGGCGTCGCTTGTGCGCTCGCCGCGGCAGGGTTGGAATCTTGACTCTGCGCGCCAGCCTGCAGTCCCGCGAAGGTGATCATCGCCACCGGTAGCACAAGAGCCTTCACGATCCGGTGCAACACGTCAGTGCACTCCTTGATCAATACGTTCTGAAGAGCTCTTGGACCTGCGCCGGCTGGTGGTTGCTCAACAGCGTCAGCGAAAGCAGGATCCTTGATTTCTGCGGATTCAACTCATCCGAAGCAATGAATCCATATTCATCGTCGTTCACTTCCACGTTGCGATCGACCAGCCCTGTGGCCACGCGGCTACTTCGAACCACGACCACTCCCTCTTTGGCCGCTCTCGCCGCTGCTTCGATGGCTGCCTTGGGCATGTTGCCATTGCCAACGCCGGCAATCACGATCCCTTTCGCGCCTGCGTTAACACTCGCGTCGATCAGGTCAGGTGGCATATCGACATCCGCGAAAACAATATCCACACGAGGCAGAACGGTCACGTTGGAGATGTCAAATTCACTTTGCGTTGTGTGCGTCCACGGCGGGGTGTTATACCAATCGTTCTTGCCATAGGCGCTGACGCCAACTAAACCACGAAGAGGTGACATGAACGTTTGAAGGGCGGTTGTGCTCGTCTTGGTAAGCGAGTGCGCAGCGTGGATATTGTCGTTCATTACGACGAGGACTCCTCGGCCCCTTGCATTCGGATCGGCTGCAACGCCTACGGCGTCATAGAGGTTCAATGGGCCGTCTGCACTCACCGCTGTCGATGGTCTCATCGACCCGACCATTACTACTGGCTTGTCGCTCTTCACCGTCAAGTTGAGGAAGTATGCCGTTTCTTCCATGGTGTCTGTACCATGCGTGATCACGATGCCATCCACTCCCGACGTTGGGAGCAATTCATTGATGCGCTTGGCTAGTTTCAGCATGATGTCGAACGACATGTCCTGCGACCCGACATTCGAGATCTGTTCCCCCTTGATGTTTGCGAGCTTCTCTATCCCCGGAACCGCTTTCACCATCGCGTCGATCGTCACAGCTCCTGAGGTATAGGCGGATTGCGTGCCCGTGGCCGCCGCACCCGCAATCGTGCCGCCGGTGGCAAGGATCACAATGTTGGGTTTGTTTTGCGCAAGCGAGTACTGGCAAGCTGTGGCGAGAGTCAGAACCAGGAATAAGGATTGGACCCGGTACAAGCGTTTCATAACCCCTCTTCTCCGAGGCTGTCGCGAAGCGCGCAGCCGCTCGTGCGATGACTACTTATTATTGTTATTAGGTGTGTTGGTTGTCTGGTATTTGCTCTTGTCTAGATTTGTGAGTCTGACAGGGTCCAGCAGTTCTTTAATCTGCGCTTCAGTCAGTACTTTGTTTTCTCTAATGACCTCGAGGATTCCCTTTCCGCTCGTGTAGGCTTCTTGCGCCAATTCCGTGGACTTCTCGTACCCCAAAATAGGATTCAGCGCTGTGACGATGCCTACTGTCGTCTCCATGTAGTGGGCTAGCACCTTCTCATTCACGGTGATTCCGTCAACACACTGGGTCCGGAACAGCTTTGAGGTGTTGTAGAGCAGTTGCTGCGACTCCAGGATGGATAGCCCTTCTACCGGTTCGTACGCATTGAGTTGAAGCTGTCCGGAGTGGGCGGCAAGTGTCGTCACATAGTCATTGCCCATCACACGGAAGGCAACCAGATTCATGACTTCGGGGACGACAGGGTTGACTTTGCCCGGCATGATCGAGGAGCCCGGTTGCAGTGCCGGAAGATCGATCTCGGACAATCCAGCGCGTGGTCCTGAAGTCAACAAGATCAGGTCGTCAGAGATCTTTGAAAGTTTGATCGCAAGGCTTTTCAGTGCAGCGGAATAAACCACGAATCCTCGCTGATCCCATGTCGCGGCAATCATGTCCGAGGCTGGCACTATGGGCTTGCCGGTGATCTTCGCCAGATGAGCCGCAACCGCTTCCGGATATCCTTTCGGCACGTTGATTCCCGTACCGATGGCGGTGGCACCCATGTTCACCGCATATAGCGATTTCTCCGCTTCCCTCAGCCCCGTGATCTCATCTTCCAGCGACGCACCGAATGCGTGCAACTCTTGGCCCACTGTCATGGGAACCGCATCCTGCATTTCAGTGCGCCCCATCTTCACGATCTCGAGGTACGCATTGCCTTTCGCGTGGAAGGAGGCCACGAGCTTCTGCAGTTCATCGATCAGTACGTCATTTCGCAACAGGGTCGCTACCTTGATCGCCGTTGGATACGAATCGTTGGTGGATTGCGACATGTTCAGGTCATCATGCGGCTCTAAGAACTGATACTCACCTTTGTTGTGACCGGTTAGCTCGAGCCCAACATTCGCGAGCACCTCGTTCGCGTTCATATTGGTAGAGGTTCCGGCGCCACCCTGATACCAATCCACGAGAAATTGATCATGGTATTTACCGGCAAGCACCGCTTGGGCGGCCTTCTCGATCGCGGCCAGCCGTTCCTTCTTCATTGCCCCGACGTCGGTGTTCGCTTGCGCTGCCGCCAGCTTGACCATCGCCCATGCTTCAACAAATCCTGGGTAGTGGTTGATCAAGATGCCGGAGAGCTGGAAGTTTTCCAGCGCCCGGCTGCGGTCTGCATCCATAGTAGGCATCGGCCGGGATGTGTTTTTCTCCTAAGAGGTCCTTCTCGACTCGTGTCGTCCCCGCCGTCGACGGTGGTGCAGGTTGTTCGACCTGGCCCACAGCAGCGGATGCAAGAAACGTCACCACGATTGCAGCTGCGATCCATCTGCAACTTCGAAACGAATTCGTATTTAGGACATCACCTGATGCCTTCCATCGGCCGCTGGCGTCACGACCAGTATTCGACACGCCCGTACACGTAAGGCTCCGCATATGCGCTCCCGTTATGACCTTCA